>JAYVPT010000041.1:0-59700 GCA_043757165.1 Ferruginibacter sp. | reverse complement strand
TATCTTAGTCAACCAATAGCAGGATTTAGTAACTTAACAAGACAACTGATTTTAGGACGAGACAACTTTCAATCAGCTTTTGTTCCTGGCTGGACATTATAAAATGCCCTGCCTTCGCAAATACTCAACGTTATGTGTAACCATTTTCAGCAGCTTTTCTAATTTGAACTTTTACAGACGAGAAGATATTAGTGTAGCCTTTCCGATACTCTTGTTTTCCAATTAAACTGAAGTTCGGAATCGTCAACAAAGAACGTAATGCAGCTTTTTTATCGAAGCGGTTTTTATCGAAGCGATTTTTATCGAAGCAAAGCCTTTCCGAAGCATTTGTTTTTTACTTAAATTTCACTTCGGAATCGTCAACCAAAAATTTAATGCAGCTTTTTTATCGAAGCGGTTTTACCAAAGCAAAGCCTTTCCGAAACTTCAGTTTTTTAATTAAGCTTCTCTTCGGAATCGTCAGAAAAGAATTTAATGCAGCTTTTTTATCGAAGCGGTTTTATCAAAGCGAAGCCCACTCCGATACATTTGTTTTTAATCAACAGCTGTTGGGCGGCTTGAAATATTGAACACGTATCAACTTCTTTTATCGAAGCCGAGAGGATGCACAAGCGTATGGCTACACATAACAAACGGTTTGGCGCAAGTGTGGCTTTGGATTGTTAGCTTCAACTTTTAGTTATATATTTAACTGCAGTCCTGGCAGACAAATAACAATTGAACTTTAGTTCTTAACTTTAAACAACATTTTTTCAATCAGGCTTTGGTTCCGGGCAGACGAATTTCTAATTCCACACCTGACGCCAAGCCGCCGGACGTTAGCTGAAATTATTATTCGCATACGATCATTAAAAATGTTAAATTGGCAATATGAAAAAAACAATCATCTTTTTTCTGATTTTTCTTTTACCGGCAACAGCAGTTTTTTCTCAGGTAGATTTTGAAAAGGCCATGCAGGAATTTGAAAAAAGGACCAATGACCCTAACAGTGTGTATGGTCACAACAAAGCAGTTGGTAAATATTACAACATCAGAGGCTTTAAAATGTATGCAGAAATATATGGACAGGGTATGCCACTTTTATTTATACACGGCAATGGCGGATCTAGCGGCAATTTTTTTAAGCAAGTCCCTTACTTTTCAAAAAAATACAAGGTTATTATTGCAGACAGCAGGGCACAAGGGAAATCTGTGGATACCGGTGATTCTCTCTCCTACAATATGATGGCAGATGATTATGCTGCATTGCTGGATGTGCTGAAGATAGATTCGGCATATATAGTGGGCTGGAGTGATGGCGGTATTGATGGCCTGTTGCTCGCCATTAGGCATCCGAACAAAGTAAAAAAACTTGCCATTACCGGTGCTAACCTGCGGCCCGATACCACTGCTGTGCCAAAAGAACTGTGGGATATACTTATTCCAACGTATAATGAACTTAAGGGTAAAGCCAATAAAAGTACCGAAGAAAACAGCGGGTATAAACTTGTAAAACTTTTGGTAGAACAGGAACCAATATCAGTAAATGACCTTCATAAAATATCCTGTCCCGTACTGGTAATAGGTGGCGATCACGACTTGATATGGCCTGGGCATACACTTGAAATATTTAATAATATTCCTAATGCGTATTTATGGATATTACCGAACTCAGGACACGCCACACCGGTCATGTATGCAGATGATTTCAACAAAAATGTAAATGATTTTTTTACAAAGCTCTTTCGAAGTTTTGATATTGGTAAAAGACTTTTATAAAACATAAACTGAAATTATTGGAGAACTTATAATTCATATAGAACATAACTTCAGCTAACAAAAGTAAAAAGCAGGGCTCGACGTTGTTATCTTCGGCTGCCACCTTTCCAAAATTTTGACAGCATTAATTCAAATGACAGAAGAAGCAACTTAAGTTACTAAATTTCAACTGAAATGAATATAGAAGTAATTACTAAAAATCTCGAGTTAACCATTTATGGTTTTTCTGGAATAGCTGCAAATAAAGATTATGCAGGAACTGCCTTTAAATTATCTGGCAAGATGTGGCAAACTGTTAAAGAAAATGATATTAAAAACAAAGGGAAGAATATTTGGGTTTACAAACCAAATGACAAAGTGTTTGCAGGCGTTGAACTTGACAATATTTCAAATACCTACAGCATTCTTGAGCAAAAGAATATAACCCTGATTAAATATGCTTACTATAAACATGTTGGTTCTTACAGCTTATTAAAACAAGTTGGGACAAATATGAGAAACGAATTAAAAAGCAAAGGGCTTGAGACCGAGCTTCCATATATCGAGATTTATGGACATTGGACAAATGATGAATCTAAATGTGAGACAGAATTGTTGATGTGTTTAGTTTGAACTTCATTTTGAATTATCAGTAATAAATGACGAAACAAAAGAAGCCCGAACCGCTAACAGTTTGGCAATACGGCGGGGCGACGAATATATGCTCAGCTTTTTGTTCGCTAATCAACTTCGGTTCCATCCGACGAATAATGCCGAGCAATTGAATAAACAATGAACTTTTATTTATAAATTTAGCTTCGGTTACGGGCTGACCATTTTCAAATACCGCCACATCGCCAAGCCGTAACGTTGTGCTGTAATACTAAAGAGAAATCCCATTAAACTCAAATAAATAATCATAATGATAATATCAAAAACTTTTGCCCTGTTAATCTTTGTTAGTTTGAATCTATTGGCTATTCAAAATTCAACAGCCCAAAAAAACAATCCTAAAACTTCAAGAAAGGGGCAGGTAAAATCATCCTTTACGTCTTACGAAAAATATATTGATGACAATACTGAGGCTCACTTAAAAGAATTCACAGAGTTAGTATCTATTCCAAGTATATCATCGATTCCATCGCATAAGTCCGATGTTGCGAAAGCAGGAGAATGGATAGTGAATAAGTTAAAAGCTATTGGAATGACAAGTGCACAACTAATACCTACAGACGGAAACCCCGTAGTGTATGGCAGTTGGGATAAAGCACCTGGCAAACCAACTGTTTTAATATATGCTCATTACGATGTACAACCCGTTAAAGAATCTGAATGGGACTATCCTCCTTTTGCTCCCGTTGTAATAGATGGGAAAATATTTGGCCGTGGTGCCAGTGATGATAAAAGTGGCGTTATGATAAGTATTTGGGCGGTTGAAGCCATGTTGAGTAAAGACGGGAAACTGCCGGTAAACATAAAGTTTTTGTTTGAAGGCGAAGAAGAGATCGGCAGTCCGAATTTTAAAAACTTCCTTAAAAAAAATAAAGAACTATTGCACACAGATTTTGCAGTAACAGCCGATGATGCTCAATATAACGACAGCGTTCCTGCGATTACGTTGAGTTCACGAGGTGCTGCACAATTAGAGTTTAGTGTAAAAACAGCCAATACTGATGCACATTCTGGCCAATTTGGTGGCAAAACTCCCAATTCGGTTGTAATCATGTCGCAAATCATCAGTTCTTTTTATGACAAAGCAGGCAATGTAGCCGTGGAAGGATTTTATGATAAAGTACTGCCAATTACTGTACAGCAAAAGGAAATGATTAAAAGAATATCGTATGATCCGGCCAGTGACATGAAAATATTAGGTACTACCGCAGAAGTTGGCGATACAGCTTACTCACCTCTTGAACGGGTTTGGTACCGCCCAACTCTTGAAGTAATTGGTGTGCAGGGTGGTTATACTGCGGCAGAAGGACATTCAAATATTATTCCCGGTAATGCCATGGCAAGAATCACCTGCCGGTTGGTAAACAATCAAACTGGCCAGGAAATTATTGATTTGATTGTAAAGCATATCAATAAAAATTGCCCGGTTGGAGCTGCGGTTACTTATAAATTCAAACCCGGCTATGCCAGTCCAATGACATCTCCTTCTGATACAAAAGCGTTTAATTATGTATCAGACGCTTTATTAAAAATTTATAACAAAGAACCTTTGAAATTAAGTACTGGGGGCACTGGTGGGGCTATGTTATCTTTTAAAGAAATTTTAGGAGTGTATGCTTACTCGCTAGGTTTTTTACTGGCCGACGAAAAATGGCATGCTGCCAATGAGTTTTTCAGGTTATCAAGCATTCGCAAAGGGCAAATGGTTTACTGCTATTATTTACAACATATTGCAGACGAAGAGAGCAAACTGAAAAAGTAGAAAGCACTACAGCTAACAAAAGGTCCTTTGCTGCAAGGATGTATGAACGTTGGAGCAATGAGCATTTTATTGTCTCGTTCTGAAATAAGTTGACTACAAAGTCAACCAAAATAGAACGCACTTCGCCTCGGTGGAATACGAACCGTTCGCTCAAATTAAACGCAACTGATTTTAATAAATTTCAAGTATCATAAATTATCTTTTCAAAAAGATGCAGGGAAAATTTTCTGCCGCTGAAGGTGTTTTACATTCATCCTCCCCACCATGAAGACGGCTTCCCACTGCTGAGCTTTAAAAATAAAAAAATTAAAGAACCGGTATTTTGTATATTTAGATATTAAGCAGCCTGCAATGTTGGTAACTATACTAAATTAAAACTTAATTCTAGCTATTATGAAAAAGATCATTACTTTCTTTTTGTTGCTGTCATTAGTAATTACATCTTTCAGCCAGCAAACAAAATCTTCCCCTACTTTAACCAAACAAGACTACCTGCAAAAAAGTAAAAAACAAAAAACAGCAGGTGTAATTCTTTTAGCAGGTGGTGCCGGCTTAATAATCACTTCTTTTATAATACCAAAGGGAGCATTGGTGTACGATGGTATATGTATTGGGCAATACTGTGATGATAAATATAAAAACGATGGCATTAAGAGTGCTTTTTTCATAGCAGGAGGTATATCTGCCCTAAGCAGTATTCCATTGTTTATTGTATCGGGGAAGAACCGGAAAAAAGCAGGCTCTGTAAGTTTTAAAAATGAGCATTCAGCGCAGCTGTATAATCAAAGTCTTGTCTATGCTTCGTTTCCTGCAGTAAGGTTAAAAATTATTTTTTAACTTTTTCTGCTACTTTGGGTGCTCCATTCTCATGTTCGCCGCCTGTGTCAACGGCGAATTACGTTAATACCATATCCAATTAAACCACCCGCTGATACGCATTACAATCATCGCAGTTGTTTTTACTTTTGGGCATCAAAGGCAATTGAACTCACCAGGCTAAAATAAATCATGAAATCTTTTTTTTACCGGCAAATTAATATTGGGCCTAATATTATTTGACGCAGGGCTGTGTTTGGTGTATGCCGGTTGTACCTATATGGACAGCATTTTTACAGGCATATTTAAAAAAACAGATACCCTTATTTATATCATCTGTTTTATTCCTTCTATCGATGGGTTAAGTATGGTGCTGGATGCATTGGATTTATTAAAACCGGGCAAAGAAAAAAATATTGTTCCAAAATAAAAGAACCGCATATTCATCATTAATGAAAACACCCGCTGGGGTAAAATATCAATGGTATCATCTATAACTCTGGCGGGTTTGCCTTTGTTTTGCCCATCATCATAAACAACAATTTGCTGTTTGAATATCCATTTAAATTTTCTAATTTTCGGTAACTAAACTACATCTTATGAGCCGGAAAATATTTTTTGGTGCAACACTTTTTGCTTTATTGCTCACCGCAGGTTTCAGGTACACCATACAAACTGATGAGCCGAAACAAATTTCCAGGGAGGCTGTTTATAAACACCGGCAGATAATACAATGCAGCCCCGACTGGACTCAACTGAACGAAGACAGTCTTGCCAATGGCATTGGTGTATTACCTGGCTGGGGCAGTTACCGCTGGAATATTGTTACACAAAGCGACAGTGCCCGTTTTTATTTTAACCAGGGCATCAACATGTATTATGCCTTTCATATTATAGAAGCAATGGCTTCTTTTAAAAAAGCAGAGCGGTTTGATAATAACAATGCCATGATAAGCTGGGCACAGGCACTGGCGTATGGCCCCAACATCAATGATTTTGCCTATGCCGCTACACCTGAAGCTTTTGCCGCTGCACAAAAAGCATTGTCTTTAAAAGATAACTGTACCCCAAAAGAAAAAGCATTGATTGAAGCAATGGCAGTAAGATATTCGCCAGACAGTACGATAAGCAGGCAATCGCTCAATCAATTGTATGCCACTGCAATGAAAAAATCATACCACCAGTTTATACAGGATGCCGATGCAGCCACTTTATATGCTGATGCACTTATGCTGCAACATCCCTGGAACTACTGGAAACATAACGGCCAGGCTGAGCCGTGGACTCCCGAAATATTAACACTGCTGGAAGGGGTGATACAAAAACATCCCGGTCATCCCGGTGCTAACCATTATTATATTCACGCTGTGGAAGCATCTAAAAACTCCAAAAGGGCAATGGCAAGTGCAGACCGGCTAGGCAGTTTAATGCCAGGCGTTGCACACATGATACATATGCCTTCGCATATTTACATACGCAACGGAAAATATGCAGCAGGTATTAAGGTAAATGAAATGTCGGTAAAAGGGTATAACAGTTACCTGGCCATATACCCGGATGTGCAAAACAATTTACCCCTTTACCTGATACATAACCTGCACATGCAAAGCAGCTGCGCCATGATGAGGGCCAATTACAGTTACAGTAATAAAAGTGCAGTTGAATGCAGCAGAAGTTTTGATACCAGCTTCCTTTCTATGCCTGCGCCACTGGGTACCTTTATACAATACCTGTATATGACACCTGCTTTTAATAATGTTCGTTTTGGTAAATGGGATGCTGTTTTAAATGCAGCTGCCGTGCAGGAGCAGCATGTTTATGCCACTGTGCTGTGGCATTGGGCAAGAGGTATGGCTTTTGCAGGAAAAAACAAACTGACCGATGCGGTAACTGAATTAAAGATAATGCAGGAAAAAATGAAGGCACCGGATATGCTGGTAGTTATGCAACCATTTAATGCACCTGCTGATGCCGCTAAAGTGGCTGAAAAAATATTAGCTGGTGTAATTGCAGAGCAGCAAAATGATTTTGTAAACGCCATTAAGTTACTGAATGAAGCCGTGGTAAATGAAGATGCCATGATTTATGACGAACCCAAAGACTGGTTGTTGCCGGCAAGGGAATACCTGGGTACAGCCTTATTAAAAGCAGGCAATGCTGCAAAGGCTGCAACAATATTTAAAGAAGACCTTAAAGAAAACCCTGATACGCATTGGGCATTATATGGCCTGTATAAGGCATTGCGCCAACAGAAAAAAAATGCAGGTGCAGCAGCAATAAAAAAACAGTTTGATAAGGCTTTTACTGATGCTGATATATTGCCGGATAGTGTGGTATTTTAATTTTTTCCCGTGTCTGCAGTATTCACATAAACGGCTGCAAAAAACCACTTTTAATAATTATCTCCCTTATTTACTGCAAATGAAATATTTTGCAGGCTAAATAAACTATCGTGTCTCAAATAATTATTTACACAGGCATTGCTTTTGTTATTGGCTTTGGCCTGGCATGGGTTTTACGCAGTATAAGCGTGGTTAAACTTAAAAAAAAGCTGCACAATACCGATGGCTCCTGGCAAAGGGAAAAGCTGATGAAGGAAACCGCACAAAAAGAAAACGTATCGGCTTATGCCATGCATGAGCTGGCCAAACGGGAATATGAAAAACAATTACAGGCAGCACAGGAAGCCATTAACCTGATGAATAATGATATTCTGCTGCTGCAAAAAAACAATGAAGAAACAGAAGCCCTGCTTAAAGCCGGCAACCCGGAGCTGCATAATTTAAAACTGCTGTTAATAGAAGCCAATAATACCATTGCAAGATATAAGGCACAACTAGGTTTAAAATAAATTATGCCAACAGGCATGAAGCAATGAAAGCAACACATACTTCCATATATGTAACACACAATTGCAACAAAGACAAAATTATACAGGATATTTATAATGGTCATCTGCAAATACCCCATTGCGATCTGCAAAATTTAAATGGCGCTTTATACAGTACACTTACCATTAATGAATTGATAAAAGAGGAATTGATACATGAGCATTTTGATGTGGCCACCGAAAATAAAATTAGCCTTGTTACTTCATCGGGCGGGCAACAAAAAAAAGCATTACTAAATTATCTCCTGTTTAAAAATCCTGATTACATCATTATTGATGATGTATTTGATAATTTAGATGCTGCTTCGCAACAGGGGGTAATTAAAATATTACAGGAGGTTGCCCATCGCATCATTATCATTCAAATTCTAAACCGAAAAAAAGATATCTTACCTTTTATTACAAACATATTTACTTTAAAAGATAAAAATTTTATTGCAGGTTTAAATGAGGCTGAAATAAATCATTCAAATTATTATACAGGAAATATACCGGCGCCATTATATCCTTACCCTGCTCAGCAAAACCCATTGGTACAGTTTACTGATGTTTGTGTCAGTTACAATAATATACCCGTTGTAAAAAATATTTGCTGGCAAATAAACAATGGCGAATTCTGGCAACTGGCCGGCCCCAACGGATCGGGCAAAAGCACTTTACTCTCGATGATATTTGGCGATAATCCAAAAGCTTACGGGCAGCATTTAATTTTGTTTGGCATTCGCAAAGGCAGCGGCGAATCCGTTTGGGATATAAAAGAAAAGATCGGCTATTTTAATTCATCCATCACCCAACAGTTCGACAGGATGGATTCCATAGAAAAAATGATCATCTCCGGCTTTAATGATTCTATTGGCTTATACATAAAACCTACCGACCTGCAGATAAAACTGGCAGCACAATGGCTGCAACTGTTAAACCTGCATTATATAAAACATCAGCCCTTCCGCAATTTTTCACTGGCACAGCAACGGTTAATTCTTATTGCAAGGGCAATGGTAAAACATCCTCCCCTGCTGATATTGGATGAACCCACAGCAGGCCTTGATGATGAAAGCGCCATTTTATTTACCAGCTTAGTTAATAAAATTGCCGCCGAAAGTAATACGGCCATTCTGTATGTATCACACAGGGTGGAAAATGGTTTATCGCCTGAATTTATTTTTGAATTGATTCCCGGTGCCAATGGTTCAACTGGTAAACAAAAAACATATTTGAGTAATGAGCCGGAACCCTTCTTATAAAATAAGATCACTGGTGCAGTTGTTTGACCTGTTGCCCGAAAATGAAAGAATAATAACAGATGTGCTGCGGCAGATAATACTTGAACATTTACCATTTACCTGCAAAGAAAAAATATCTTATAACGTCCCCTTCTTTTATGGCAATAAAGGCATTTGCATCATCTGGCCATCCACTATTCCACGAGGTGGAATTAAAACAGGTGTGTTACTCGGCTTTTGGTATGGTAATAAACTTAACGATGTTGATCATTATCTTACGCATGGCACCAACAAACAAATATTTTATAAAATTTATACTGAGCCGGAAGAAATTGATGAAAGCGCCATTGTAAAATTGTTGAAGGAAGCTGCAAGGATTGACGGGCTATGGATTAAACAGAACAGGAAATAATTCTTTCATCGCAGTGGTATAAAAATTTTATCGTCATTGCTTTTTACAATCGCAAACGCTTATCTTCATGTACAAAGCAATATTTATTTTTTTACTGTTTAATCACACTACTGTAAATGGAAAAGCAACAATCACTACCGGTAAAAATATTTTTGGCTGTTACAGCATTGTTGGGTTGGTTTGCATTAACAGCACAATTCTATATTAATATTAACAGCGGGCTTGTACCACTGCCGGAATTAGTGACCAGGCACTTTAGTTATTTTACAATACTTACCAATTTAATTGTTGCAGTATGCAGCACCATATTATTGCTGGCGCCCGGTTCAAAGTGGGGGCAGTTTTTTTCAAAGCCACAAACGCTTACTGCAATAACCGTATACATCCTTATAGTCGGGCTCATCTATAATGTCATCCTGCGCTTTTTGTGGAAACCCGAAGGCCTGCAAATGATAGTGGATGAATTACTGCATTCCATAATTCCGGTTTTGTTTGTATTGCTTTGGCTGTTGTTTGTTGTAAAAGATAAACTGCAATGGAAAAATGTGTGGCCAGGGTTGATCTATCCACTGGTTTATATTTTTTGTGTGTTGATTCGTGGTTCCTTCTCGGGATTTTATCCTTATCCTTTTATTGACGCAGGGCAGCTTGGTTTTTCAAAAGTATTAATTAATTCCGTTGGTATTGCTGTACTGTTTATACTGATGTCTTTTTTATTTGTGGGTATTGGCAGGTTTATCACCAAGAAAAAATAAAATAATTATGGAAGAAACCCTGGCACAACAAATGGCAGCGCAACTATGCCAGCCTAACGGCGAGGCAGGTGTACAAACCGGCGAATGGATGAACCGGGGTAATGTACATATAAATGCAGATACGCTTGATATATTACATGCAGTTGCAAATGATAACATTCTTGAAATTGGTATGGGCAATGGATTTTTTGTAAAAGATATCCTGCAAAAAAATCCGTCGATAAAATATACCGGCTGCGATTTTTCTGATGTAATGGTTGCTGAAGCAAAAAAATTAAATGCGGAATGGATAGACAAAGGCCAGGCAAGGTTTGTTTTTGCGGATGTTGCAAATATGCCATTTCAAGATGGCAGCTTCAACAAAATATTTACCGTCAACACCATTTATTTTTGGGAAGATGCCATTGCAATTCTTGCTGAATTAAAAAGGGTATTACAAAAGAATGGTACACTTATTATTTCCCTGCGGCCAAAACACCTGATGGAAAATTACCCATTTACAAAATATGGTTTTACCCTGTTTACAAAAGCAACTGTAGTACAATTGCTTACCACAAATGGTTTTACCTTTGTACAGGCAATAGAAAAAAAGGAGTCCGATTTTGAGTTGAATGGTACAATTATAAAAATGGAAAGCCTGATTGTTGAAACAATAAAATAGATTTTATTCAGCCTGGTTATTCTTTCTTTTTTAGAGGCACCAATAATTGCTGTGCTTTGGCAGTAGAATCCTGTATCCTTTTTCTCTCTTTCTTTTTAAAATAACCTTTTAGTAAAAAATTACTTTTGGCAGCCTGCATATTTTCTGTAACACTGTTGGCAGTTTTTTTAATACTGCTTGCGGTTTCTTTTGCAGTTTGTATTGTACTCTCCAGGTTATTGGCCAGTTTATTATCGCCAAGCAGTCTGCCCAATGAGCCTTTACCATCGTTTATCTTCCCTACTATATTTGCTAACCCTTCTGTAAGTATGGCTGCGTTTTCCGATACTTTTGCAAGGTTGGCCATTATCTTATCTACATTAACAGGTGGTACACTCAGCAGCATACCGCCATTTTTTATTTCTTCGGCCGAACCTGCTCCAGGTGCAATCATTACCAGTTTATCACCCATTAAACCATCGCTGCCAATACTGGCAATGGCATCTGTTTTTATATAAGGCTGATTCTTTTTTTCAATACTTAACTTTAATTGCACCGTAGTATCGTTGATGATAGAAATACTTTCAACAGTACCAATATTAATACCTGCAAACCGTACATAATTCCCTTCCTTGGTGCCTGCAATATTTTTAAACTTTGCATACACCGAAAAAGTGCTGCCAAATAAATTCTTGTGTTTGCCAATTATAAAAATAAGCACCAGCAGCAGGGCCAGGCTAATCGTTACAAAGATTCCCGTCTTAAATTTTTGTGCAATAGAAATATTCATAAATTTTATTTAAAGAATGATCGTATATATTTATCTTCGGAGTTTTCCAGTTCTTCAAAACTTCCTTCTGCAATAAATTTCCCTTCGTCAATTATCAGTACCCTGTCGCCGGTTATTCTTGCACAGGGAATGTCATGTGTTATAATTACAGAAGTGGCCTTGTATTGCTTCTGTATATCCAGTATCAGCTGGCTTATTTCTTTTGATGTAATGGTATCTAATCCCGTGGTTGGTTCATCATACAATATTATTTCTGGCCTTACCACCAGTGTACGGGCAAGCCCCATACGTTTTCGCATTCCACCACTCAGGTCAGATGGCATTTTATCAATTGCATCCCCAAGCCCAACAGCTTCCAGTACTTCTACGCAACGCTTTTCTATTTCAGCTTTATCTTTAACTTTTAAAACCCTTTTCAAAGGAAATATTAAGTTCTCCCTCACCGACATAGAATCGTACAATGCTGCACTTTGAAACAGAAAACCAAGCCTGCAACGTAAAGCCTTCAGTGCATCTTCATCCATATCTCTTACTTCTTCGCCAAATACTTTTAACGAGCCTTCATCCTGCATGAGTAATCCGGAAATACATTTTATAGTAACCGATTTGCCACTACCCGATTTACCCAGTATCACCACATTCTCACCTTTGTTTACAGTAAGGCTGATGTCTGAAAGTACTTCAACACCGGCAAAACTTTTTTTAAGGCTTTTAATTTCAATAACAGTTTCTCCCATACTTAAAATTTAAGAATATAAAAGTGAGTTGCTGACCTGCACCACAATACCATCAATAATAATAATCCATATTGAAGCCGTAACCACGGCTGAATTTGCAGCAACACCAACACTTGCTGTTCCGTTATTAGAATTAAATCCTTTAAAGCATCCTACAAAACCAATAGCAAACCCAAAGAAAATAGTTTTGATAAAAGCAGGCAGTACATCACTAAAATCCAGTGCAGTAAGCGCTTTGGTAAAATATAGTTTTGCCGAAATATCCCCGCCAAGTGATGAAGCTGTATAACCACCAATTATCGACATGGCATCAGAAAAAACAGTTAATAAGGGTACCATAATGATGCAGGCCAAAATACGTGTTACCACTAAAAACTGAACAGGATTGGCACCCGATACTTCCATTGCATCTATTTGTTCAGTTACATTCATACTGCCCAGTTCTGCACCAATGCTGGAAGCAATTTTTCCTGCACATATTAAAGCAATAATAACAGGCCCAATTTCACGAATAATAGAAATGGACACCATCCGGGGTATATAACTTTCTGCACCAAACTCTTTTAAAGTTGGTGCAGACTGCAGCGTTAATACAACACCCAGTATAAAACCGGTTAATGTTATTATACCTATAGATTTATACCCGATGATATATAACTGCCGGAACAACTCTTCCCATTCAAAACCTTTTTTAAAAATGTTACGGAAAAAAGATCTTAAAAAATAGGCCTGGTCGGCCATATAAACCAATGTTTGCGTAAATGGCAACTGTTTAAGCATAAAATGTATCGTTATTCAAAATTTATTACGAATGTGGGCCGTTCAATCGCTTTTGCCCATTGTATGATAACTAAAAACCTGCCACAAGTAAAAGCAGCGGCCAGGTTATAACAGGCGTGTGAAAATTTGTTAAGTATTGTTTGGTATGTAACAGTTTGGGGAAAGTTTTCTACAATAAAATAATAAGCAGTGCCAACTTGCTGCCTTTCAATTTGTAAACTTACCTGGCATTGTCTTCCGGTAAAAGATATAAATTAACCTGTTGGCGGAGTTAATTATTATAGCCCTATCAGGGTGATATTTTTTGTAGAAAATATATTTCATTCTTTCGTCAAAGCCCGCCGGGGCGATATTTTTTAAATATCGCCCTGATGGCGCTTTTAAATCATTAAAAAATCGAACCTGCTACCAAAATTTCGGCTCTTTGAGCCTTAAAAATATTTTAACTGAATAACACCGGCAACAGGTTAAATTATTATATTGTAGTCTTGTTATACAATTAGTAAATAAACTTTGCAATGGAAAATTTACCGGCATACATCAATTGGGGTTTTATATTAACCATATTGGCAACAGCATTTTTTTTATATAAAGCAAGCCGCCAGTCAAAATCAGTTTTAATAATTGCAGTGGCATGGTTAGTATTGCAATCAATTATTGCATTCAACAAATTTTATACGCATACACAAAGCATGCCTCCCCGTTTCATTTTGCTTGTTGCTCCTCCGCTGTTAACAATACTGCTACTTTTTATAACTGCTGAAGGCAGAAAATTTATTGATAGTTTTAATACAACATGGTTAACTTATTTGCATGTGGTAAGAATACCTGTTGAAATAACATTACTCTGGTTATTTATGTACAGACAAGTTCCACAACTAATGACATTTGAGGGAAGAAATTTTGATATACTTGCCGGATTAACTGCACCGTTAATAGCATGGCTTGGTTACCGCAAACAAAAATTAAACAGCCCCATACTGCTCATTTGGAATTTTATATGTTTGGGGCTGCTGATAAACATTATTTTCAATGCTGTTCTATCGGCACCATTTCCATTTCAGCGGTTTGCATTTGATCAACCCAATGTAGCAGTATTATATTTTCCGTTTGCATTACTGCCGGGTTTTATTGTGCCGGTGGTGTTATTTGCACACCTGGTTTGTATAAGGCAACTCACCAAAATCAAAAAGGCTTTATAAAAAAATACAAAATCCAATATTAAATGTATCTTCATAATGTAAAGCTATCTTTATATCCTACCAATTCCAATTCTTACAATTATTAACACCAGCATCAGAAGTTCAATTCAAATTTGCAAAAAGATTTGAGTTAATGCCTGTAAACCTTATATTACAATGAGACAAAAACCTATACTGCCAACTATTTTGGTTGCTTTGTTTTTTACATATTTACCACAAAAAGTAATAGCACAAACTAAAGTATATGGACTTATAAATGATGAAAATAATCAACCCCTGTCATCAGTAAATATTTTATTAATAAAAGCTGCTGATAGTAGTCTTGTTAAAGGAAAAATATCTGATAAAACCGGATCGTTTTCGTTTGAAAATACACCAGTTGGCAAATACAGGATCATCGCAACCATGCTTGGTTATGAGCAGGTATTTTCCCAAAACTTTGAATTAACCAATATACATCCTGAAATTAATTTAGGCCCTTTTATTTTAAAAAAAAATCCCAAAGAATTATCTGCCATAACTGTAATAGGGAAAAAACCAATGTTTGAACAAAAGATTGACCGGATGGTGATCAATGTTCGTAACAGTATAACTTCTGCCGGAGGCAATGCCCTTGAAGTATTGGAAAAATCTCCCGGTGTTATTGTTAATCGCCAAACAAATGCCCTGTCAATGGCTGCTAAAAACGGGGTAGTAATTATGATCAATGGCAAGATCACCCATATGCCGGAATCGGCAGTAATACAAATGCTGGAAGGCATGAGTGCAAGCAATATCGACAGGATAGAATTGATCACTATCCCTCCTTCTAATTTTGATGCAGAAGGAAACGCCGGTTTCATTAATATCGTATTGCTTGCAAATCCCAATACAGGATTAAATGGTTCCTACTCACTATCGGCTGGCTATGGTAAAGGAGATGTTGGCGCCGGTAATATTAATTTCAATTACCGTAAAAACAACATAAACCTTTATGGTGATTATTCTTATACAAGAGATAGCAGGGAACAGCAATTTTTTAATTACCGCAGAATAGATTACCAGGGTGTAATAACAGAAAATTATACCACTACCAACAGAAGCCCGTTGCAACAAAATCACAATGCAAGGCTGGGAGTAGATTACCAGGTAAGCAAGAAAACTGTTATTGGCGCTATTGTTGGCGGGTATAACAGCAAATGGAGCATGACTGCAAACAATGAGCTTACAATGTATAAAAATAATATTCCTGATACTTCATTAACCATAAAAAATACCGAACTCAACCAATGGAAAAATTTTATGGCCAACATGAATATGCAAAACAATTTTAAAACAGGTCAAACCATTTCTATCGATCTTGATTATTTGTATTATTCTGATAACAATCCCAATGATTACAGTAACAGTTATTACAATGGCCTGGGTAATTTTTTATATAACGAACTGACAAGGAGTGGAAAAAAAACACCTATAAATATATGGGTGGGCAAGGCAGATTACACAGCCAAACTTGGAAAAAAAATAAATTTTGAAGGAGGGATTAAAGGCACGGTTTCAAAATTCACCAATGATGTTGATGTTGCAAAATACCAATCCAACAGCTGGGTTTCTGATAAAACATTAAGTGCAAAGTATATTCTTAATGAAGATATTCAGGCTGCATATTCTTCATTTCATATTGCCTTCAACGATAAAACAAGTATGAAGCTTGGTTTACGGTACGAATACACCAATTCTAATTTAGGAACAACAGTTACAAAAAATATTGTTGACAGGCATTATGGGAAATTTTTCCCAAGTTTCTTTATCTCCCGTAAACTGGATGACAACAACGGGCTTAATTTTTCTTATACCAAAAGAATAACACGGCCTACATTTAATGACCTGGCACCATTCACAATCTTTCTTGATCCCAATACTTTTTTTACCGGTAATTCGGCTTTACAACCTTCATTTACCAACGAAGTAAAAACTGATTATACCTATAAAAAATATATTTTCTCCCTTACTTACAGCATTGAAAATAATTCCATCGCTACATTTCAACCCAAAGTAGATATTGCCACCAACAAACAATATGTAACTGCCGAAAACCTGGATGACATTAAAATATTATCAGCATCACTATCGCTTCCATTTACTATTAACAAATGGTGGACGATACAAAACAATTTTATAGGAGCCTGGCAACAAATTGATGCCATGTATAATAATTTGCCATTGCATTTAAAACAGGCCATCTTCAATTTTAATTCCAGCAGTACTTTTACTTTGCCTAAAGAATATTCCATGGAAGTTTCGGGCTTTTACGACGCAGGTGGTTTATTTGGAACATCCCGTTACAAGGCCCTTGGTGCATTAAATTTTGGCTTGCAGAAAAAACTGAAAGGCAATAGTGGCAAATTGCGTTTTGCTGTAACTGATATTTTAAAGACCATCAGCTATAAAGCAATTGTTGACCGGCCTTCTGAACATTTTTATACCCGTTCTGATTATAATTTCAGTCAGCGTACGTTTAAATTAACCTACAGCAGAAATTTCGGCAACAACTCTCTAAAAGAAAAAAGGGAACGTGGTACAGCATCTGACGAAGAAAGAAAAAGGGTAACGAATTAATTATGCCGGTTGTTCCGAATTTTACTACTTTTAAAAATGTTTTTCCTCACCAAAGACATTGTTTTCCCTCCTGTTGAAATGGCTGATGATGATGGCCTGCTGGCCATGGGTGGCGATTTAAGCACTGAACGTTTATTATTAGCCTACAAAAGCGGCATCTTTCCCTGGTACAGCGAAGGTGAACCTGTTTATTGGTGGTGCCCCAACCCGAGATTTGTTTTATTTCCTGCTGAACTAAAAGTGAGCAGGAGCATGCAAACCATTTTGCACAATGGCCGTTTCAGGTTTACCATCAATAAAAATTTTACCGGCGTAATACAAAATTGTAAAACCATTACAAGAAAAGAACAGGATGGCACCTGGATACAAAATGACATTATTGAAGCATTTAACAAACTGCACCAACTGGGTTACGCCATTAGTGCCGAAACATGGAAGGATGGTGAACTGGTTGGCGGACTGTACGGTATTAAAATTGGGAATATTTTTTTTGGTGAAAGCATGTTCAGCAAAGAAAGTAATGCCAGCAAATTTGCGTTCATCAATTTAGTAAAGCATTTACAACAACAGAATATTCAGTTAATAGATTGCCAGGTTTACACCGCACATTTGGAAAGCCTTGGTGGAAAAATGATTGACAGGAAAGAATTTTGTGAGATATTGAAAAAAGAGATCAGTTAAGACATCCGAAGTTTTAAAAACTTCGGATGTAAGTTATAAACCTACTTATTAAATTTTTGCTTCAACGCTGCCAGTGCATCATTCAATGGTAATTCTTTTACTTCTTTTGGTGCAGCAGTATTAAAAGGTTTTTTTGTGTTGGGTGCAAATGATCTTCTTTCCGGCATGGGTAATGTTTGCTTAATGGATAAAGCAATCCGTTTTCTTGCAGTATCCACTTCCAGTATTTTTACACTCACTTTCTGGTTCAGCTTTAGTACTTCGCCGGGGTCGGTAATATAAGTGTGCGAAATTTCAGACACATGCACCAGGCCATCCTGCTTTACACCAATATCTATAAAAGCGCCAAACCTTGTAATGTTGGTCACTACACCCGGTACTTCCATACCAATCTTTACATCGTCAATGCTGTAAATATTTGCAAACTCAAAAATTTGTGCTTCACTGCGTGGATCGAGGCCCGGCTTTTTTAATTCGTTTACAATATCTTTTATGGTTAACTCTCCTATTTGTTCGGTGGCATATTTTTTTGCATCGATGGTTTTTAAAATATCTTCTTTGCCGATCAAAGATTTTATTTCCATTCCTAAATCTTTTGCAATGGCAGTTACCACAGGATATGCTTCGGGATGCACTGCACTGGCATCTAACAGATCTTCGCCTTCGGTAATGCGCAAAAATCCGGCGCATTGTTCAAATGCTTTGCCACCAAGTCGGGGTACTTTTAATAATTGTTTGCGGCTGCTGAATTTGCCAATTTCGTTACGGTACTTTACAATATTATCTGCCAGTGTACTGCCGATACCACTTACATAACTCAGTAAATGTTTGCTGGCGGTATTTAAATTAACCCCAACATTATTTACGCAACTGATAACAGTGGCATCAAGTTTTTCTTTTAAGCGGAATTGATTTACATCATGCTGGTACTGCCCTACACCAATACTTTTTGGGTCAAGCTTTACCAGTTCAGCCAATGGATCCATCAATCTTCTGCCAATACTTACTGCACCTCTCACTGTAATATCTTCATTAGGAAATTCTTCTCTTGCAATTTCAGATGCAGAGTAAATAGAAGCGCCATCTTCATTCACTAAAAACACGGGTAGATTTAAATTCAGCCGCTTGATGAATTGTTCTGTTTCTCTCCCTGCTGTTCCATCACCAATAGCAAATACTTCAATTTTGTATTGCTGTACTAAATTTTTAATTTTTATTTCTTCTGCAGCAACCCTGTTTTTTTCATGCGGAAAAATTAAATCTGTTTTTTGCAGATCACCTTTCTCATCCAAACAAACCACTTTGCATCCGGTACGATACCCGGGGTCGACGGCTAAAATTCTTTTACTGCCCAATGGGGAACTTAATAATAATTGTCTTAAGTTTTCTGCAAAAACATTTATCGCTTCTTCATCGGCTTTTGTTTTTAATGCGGTGCGGAATTCAGTTTCCAAACTCGGTTGCAATAATCTCCGGTACGCATCTTTAATGGCTTTTCTTGTTTGATCAGTAGAAACACTCATTCCTTTTATGTACAGGCCTTCAATTATTTCCAATGCCGGTTCTTCTTCCGGTGCAATGGCAATACGGAGGAAGCCTTCTAAAAATCCACGCAGTACTGCAAGAATTCTGTGTGATGGAATTTTTAAGATCAGTTCATTAAATTCAAAATAATCTTTGTACTTGATACCTTCTGTTTCTTTATCAGTTACTACTTTACTTTGTAATGTAGCTTCAGTTTCAAAAAACTTACGCAGCTTGGCACGTACCTGTGCATCTTCATTTACTAACTCAGCAATAATATCTCTTGCACCCTGTAATGCTGCATCTGCATCCAATACTTTTTCGCTGATGTATTTTGCTGCTTCTATTGTTAAATCAACATCTTCCCCAGATAAAATTAAATTGGCCAAAGGCTCCAATCCATTTTCTCTTGCAGTTTGTGCTTTTGTTTTTCGTTTGGGTTTAAAGGGCAGGTAAATATCTTCCAGTTCGGCAATGGTGGTGGCTTTGTTTAATTTTTGCTGAATGGCTTCCGTCATCTTCTCCTGTTCGGTAAGGGCTTTTTCTATAAAAGCTTTACGCTCGGTGAACTCCTTTAAAAATTTTGCTTCTTCCTGTATGTTTTGTATCTGCACTTCATCCAATGCGCCGGTACTGTCTTTACGGTAACGGGCTATAAAAGGAATGGTGGAACCTTCTTCCAGTAATTTTAAAACGGCTTCTGCCTGCTGTGGTTTTATGTTGAGTTTTTGCGCTATCGGTAAAATAAAATCTGACATGTTATTTGTTCTCTTTAATTTGTTCAAAAAGGCTTCTGAGGTTTTAAAAACTTCCGAAGTCTTCTATAATTTGGGCTGCGAAAATAACGGTGTAGGGTGAAATAAAAAATGAAATATTCCCTTTTCGCCAATAATGTGTATAAAATCGTTGCATTAAATATTTTGCAGAATATAAAGCATTTTTACATCTACTAACGTACAGCTATGTTTTTTTTAATTTAAAAAAAAATCCTTTTTACTTGCATTTGGATAAATTAGTTTCTACTTTGTTCATTCTTCGTCCCCATCGAAACTTCATACACAATTTATTTTTTTAAACCTTAAACTTTTACAAAATGAGAAAACTTGTTCTTCTCTGCCTGCTCATCCCTGCAGTGATGATGGGGCAGAACAAAAATGTTGTAAACGCCAACCGTGTTTTTGCCAAGGTTGACAAAGTGCTTGAATTTGAAAAAGCGCTTGCAGCACATGCTCAAAAGTACCATACAGGCGACTGGAAATGGCGGGTATTTGAAATTCAATCCGGGCCGGATGCAGGCGGATACCACATTACAGAAGGGCCCAACACCTGGGACCAGATTGATAACCGGGGCAACCTTGGCGTTGAACATAATAACGACTGGAACAAAAATGTAGCTATTTATCTTACTGACAGAGGCTCCACCACATACTCAATTTATCAGGATTCACTTAGTACTGTTGCATTAACAGATTACAGTGATAAAATTAGTATCACCCACTATTATCCAAAAATTGGCTGGGGATTTAAGCTGAGGGAAGTAATTGAAAAATTTAAAAAAGTGTGGATTGCCGGCGGCGAATCTGTTGCAGTTTACCAGGCCAGCTCTTCGGGCCCTGCCCAATATGTTTTAGTTACAAGGTACAAACAGGGTTTAAAAGAAAGGGAAACAGGGTTTAGAAAACCTTTTAAAGACAGGTATGAAACAATACATGGTGCAGACTCCTGGGATGATGTGGCTGAAGTATTTCAAAAATATATTGATAATATATCGGGTGAACTGCTGTTTTTAAGGGCAGACCTGAGTTCGAAATAATACAGTTTAAGCAGAGGCGGTTTAGTAAAGAACACCGGGCAATGAAATTCTATTTCATTGCCCGGTGTTCTTTTTTTAAATCAGTTTCGGATTTTGTAATTAAAAATCAAGCACCACTTTTTTCTGAGGATTAGCTTCTGCAAAAGCATAAATACTGTTGCGGATATAATCATTATCGGCATAAGGGTTTAAATAATTTTTTAAGTCTGCGGAAGATGTTACCTGAACTTTTTTAGGAATATAGCCCATGCCCCAAAAACTTCCCCTTTCTATTAACAGGCATAGTTTTTCCTTTGGGGTAATGCCATTATCTATTAATGCAAATGTGGGCAGCTGTTCGTTCAAAGCATCAATGGCTTTTTTTATTTTACCATTATAAATTACCGGCGGCTCTAAAAATTCATAATCGGTTTGGGTAAATGGTGTCTTACCTAAAAAACATAATTTCATATTCAGTTCAAATTCATCCACCATTTTTTTTAACAATACCAATCCTTCATGCAACAGGTTAAAAACATATAATGGCTGCAGATTCTTTTTCTTTTTATCAATAGCCAAACGCATATAACCTCTTGCATCTTCAAATAAATAGAGCGCATATTTTTGTAAAGGTTGTTTCTGGCTGCGGTTGTATAATGGCCAGATGCGTTTTATTTCGGTGCTTTCAAAAACCAGCGCTTCCAGTTCGTTAGCACATTCTTTATAAGTTATTTTATGAATGTTGCGTAAAAAATTCTGCCGCTTCCTGTCCGGGTCATTATGTGTAAAATGACTACTTACCCTTTTCTTTATATTGATGGCCTTGCCAACATAAACAACTTTTTCTTTACTGTTATGAAAATAATATACGCCCGGTTTGGATGGCAGCTTATCAATTGCTGTTTTATCCAGGTGCAGGGGCAACCATTGATCTTTGGATGATTTTTTAAGCATCTCGTTAATGAATACTTCTCCATTATTAGCGAGATAATGCGCTAATAAAAGCACTGTAGCTTTTGCATCGCCACCGGCACGGTGGCGGTTTTCAATATTGATATTTAAAGAGCGGCAGAGGTTTCCCAGGCTATAAGAAGCAAAGCCGGGGAATATTTTTCTTCCCAAACGAACAGTACATAATTTTTTAGCCGTTAACTCAAAGCCTGAATTTTTCAATTGATGTTTTACAAAACTATAATCGAAGTTTACATTGTGGGCTACAAAAATATTTTCGTTCAGCAGATCGAATAAAGTTTCCGCCACTTCATCAAATGTGGGGGCATCGGCTACCATAAAATTATCAATTCCCGTTAATGCAGTAATATATCGTGGAATACTTTGTTGCGGATTGATGAGTGTCTCAAAATGCTTTACCACTTTTGTACCGTCATGTATAAATACAGCAATTTCGGTAATGCCATTTGCTGCAGCATACCCTCCTGTCGTTTCTATATCTACAATTGCGTACATAAATCCCTATCCCCTAAAGGGGAATAAATTTATTGTTTTATGTTTTATAAATAATTTCACAATTATCTTAATAATGTTTCTAAATAATGAGTTTTTATACGAAACAGATTTTTTAATCCTTCCACTTTATCTAAATTTTCCTGTTTAAAAATATTTATTTTCTCATTCTTTACACCAACGATCATTACATTTTTTGGCGTATGTTCTGTTGCAATAAAATCAAACACTTTTGTTTTATACCCATAAGCTTCCAATAATAAAGCTCGGATGGAATCGGTTACCATCTCTGCCTGACGCTCTAACAGAATGCCATGCTTTGTAATACTTTTCAATTCATTATCCGGCGCCATTTGTTTGCGGATCTGTTTGTGGCAGCAAGGTGCACAAATAATAACTTTTGCATTTGCTTTTATGCCTTTGTAAATGGCATCGTCTGTTGCAGTATCGCAGGCATGCAGGGCTATCAACATATCTATTGATGGCAGGCTTGCATCCTGTATGGTTCCTTTCATAAAATGTAATCCTTTATACCCGGTACTTTCAGCAATGCTGTTACATTTATTCACCAGGCCTTCCCTCAACTCTATTCCGTAAACCATTGCTTTTGCCTGTAACTTATTTTGCAAATAATCGTACAGTGCAAAAGTTAAATAGCCTTTGCCACAACCCATATCAGCTACAGTAATTTCTTTTTCAAAATTTACATCTTTTATTATCCCGTCTATAATTTCTATGTAATGGTTTATTTGTTTGAATTTGTCCTGCATATCTTTTTTCACAAGGCCTTCTGCAGTGGTAATGCCCAGTTTGTTTAAATAACCGGCATTGGCTGTATCAACAATCCGGTTCTTCTGCCTGTCGTGCTGCATGGCATCAGGTTTTATAATTAAGCTGGCAGGCTTTGTTACCAGTTTTGCAATATCATCTTTATTAATGGCAAAATGAAAATCGTTTTTTGCAGTAAATACATCCGCATTAAAAAAATCTGTTTGCAACATCTTCTCCAGAATTATCATTGCCTCCTGCAAATCATAATTTTTAAAATCGTCTTTTGTGGGGTACCGGAAGGTAAAAGCCAGCTTAGAAATATTTTTTATTATTACCGGCTTTACAAATACATTTTTAAGGTCTGCCGATTTTTTTCTTTTATTGCCCAAAGAAATTTTTATTAGCTCCAGCTGTTTAAAATTTTCACTAACTTTATAAAGTAACGATTGCAACTGATTTAACATGACTTTGTTTTACGACACTGCAAATGTAAACTAATCTTTACAGCCATAAATTAAACCATTTTTTAAACAGCTAAACTACTGCAGATGAAAATTGACAAGTTTCCTTTTATTATTCAAGACTGGTCGGATAAGGAGGTTACAGAACGTGATGGCGTTACCGGAAAAACCACATCCCGGATCTTTTTTATGGGAGACATCAGGATACGTATGGTGGAATATTCTGCCAATTATCTGGCCGATCACTGGTGTCATAAAGGCCATATTATTTACTGTATTGAAGGTGAAATGGAAACAAAGCTTGAAGATGGAAGATTTTTCACTTTTTCAAAAGGAATGACTTACCATGTGGGGGATGATTGTGAAGCCCATCGTTCTTCATCGGCAAACGGATGCAGGTTACTTATTGTGGATTAGCTTTTGCGTCATCATCTTTTTCTTTAAATTTTGAGATGGCATCTTTATGCAGCAGTATTTTTATTAGCTGTATTATTGCCGTTACTGCAAATATGCCGCCTATTACCCAGTTTAAATATTGCTGGCTGTTGTTAATCCGTTGTACCATCCATTTCCCTCCAAAAATAAAAACACCATTGCCCAATAAGGTACCTATTCCTATGCCAACTATATAACTGTTATATTGATCTTTTTTGGGCTCCAGGATTTTTTTTGTAAATAAAACAGTACTCCACCCAAACCAGAAAGGTATCTGCACCGGGTTAATCGCACACATAAACATGCCTAATAAAAAACGGTGCATGTTATTATTGAGCAATACATTTTTTGCATTGCCACCACCCTTAGCCGCAGCAATAAAACTTCCAACAGCCAGTGCAATAATTATGGCAAGCGTTACCCATTCCATCACCTTCATCAGCTTTCCCTGTTTACGCACCCAATCTATACCTACCAATGAAATTCTTACATACACCATCTCCACCAATAATGACCCGATTGAAAAGTACAGGGCATCTTTAATACTTTCCTGTATGCCAATTTGCATGGCAGCCACATTGAGTGTGCCTAAAGGCAAAGAACCCAAAAAGCTTATCATCAAGCCCCAAAAAAATATCCGTATCAGTTTTGACATGTCTGTTTGCAGGAACTTATCCCATTTTTTCATCAGCAGCTTTCATCATTTTAAAATTGGCACTTGCCTCATTTAAAAATTTCCTGCCTTTTAGTAAAGGCCATGGAGCAACACCCTGCTGCCTGTTGTATTTACTTATCCGGTATAAAGCTTTCCAGTGCTTCAATATTTCCTTATAAGCACCCATTAATGTATAGCCGGTATCATAAAAATGATTAGGCTCGGCACCGCAACCATTATATTCCAGTATGGTGAAGTTTTTTCCGTTTTTTAAATCTTCCACATTGCTGCACATGATATCGTAACGGCCGTAAAAAAAATCATTAATGCGGTGACTGATAGTATCAAATATGTCAACCAGTTTTTCATCAATATGTTCCTTTAAATCTACAAAATGAGCCCCGCGGTTGTGATTGGCCGCATAACTTAACATATATTTTTCCCCGGCAGGCAATATATTATTCCATGTTGCTTTGTGTTTACTGCGCAATTCACCAATCCGTTTATTACCTTTTGGATGTTGTATAATTAATTCCTCCACGGTATGTTTTCCATCGCCAGTGATTTGTAAAGGGATTTTATGTAAAAATCCGGTAACTACTCCTTCATTATCTTTTGGATGACGGATGTAAAAAACGCTTACTTCCATTGGATAATGCACCATTCTTTGCACAATATATTCCACCGGTACATTGGCATGGTAATGCAATAACTCTTTTTCTGAATCAATTTTTCTGAATAATACACCCTGACCGCCAACTTCAGGTTTTACGATCAATGGATATGGAATACCACTTTTTTGTAACCTTTCCAATACAATATTAAAATCTTCGTTTGGCAAAGCATTAAATGTTGTGGGATACAATTCAACAGGCAGCAGGTCGTACATTTCTTTTTTGGGTTCACCATCCATACCGCCAAAAGTTATTTTGGGATTACTGGATGTAAAAAACCAAACTGCACCCGACTTTATGATGTACCATATCCAAATGGGTGTAATAGGTGCATAGATCACTTTAAAAGGCCAGGCTTCCCAATTGGTTATTTTGTGTAGTATATTTTTCAAATCTAATATTATGGGCTCAAAAATAAACCCTTAGCAGCAAACTACAATCGTAAAACTATTAATTACATTTGCGTATTACAAATTAATACTTATGCAGGTACCAACAATGGCAGAGATGATAGCAAAAGGCGAAAGCCCCGAAATATTATTTTGGGTGGGCTGCGCCGGAAGTTTTGATCAAAGGGCACAAAAAATAACCAAAGCATTTGTTACCATTTTAGATAAAGTAGGAATTAACTATGCCATTTTGGGTAAAGAAGAAATGTGTACCGGGGACCCGGCAAGGCGTGCAGGTAACGAATTCATGTTTCAGATGATGGCCTACCAAAACATACAAATATTAAATGGCTATGGCATAAAAAAAATTGTAACGGCCTGTCCGCATTGTTTTAATACGTTGAAAAATGAATACCCAGAATTGGGCGGCACTTACCAAGTGATACATCATGCCACATTCATTCAGCAACTGATTGATGAAGGAAAAATAAAAATGACAGAAGGCGGAACTTTTAAAGGCAAAAAAATTACTTACCACGACAGTTGCTATTTAGGCCGTGCCAATAATATTTATGAAGCGCCACGAAAAATTTTAGAAGCATTAGATGCAGAACTGGTGGAAATGAAGCGTTGCAAAAGCAATGGCTTATGCTGTGGTGCCGGTGGTGCACAAATGTTTAAAGAAGAAGAAAAAGGAGATATAAGAGTTAATGTAGAAAGAACAAGAGAAGCTTTGGAAACAGGTGCATCGGTTATTGCATCGGCCTGCCCCTTTTGTAATACCATGCTTACAGATGGTGTAAAGTCAAATGAAAAAGAAGATAATGTGCAAGTGCTGGATATTGCGGAGCTGGTGGCACAATCAATGAACAATTAAAAATGTACAATTAACAATGGACATCGATTTAAAAGAACATATCCCCGAAGACTTTAACGATAACTCCAAAGTATGGATCTATCAAAGCAGCCGCCTGTTTTTAATGAGTGAAGCTTTTGAAATGGAAGACATGCTGAAAAATTTTGTTGCCGGCTGGAAAAGCCATGGTGATGAAGTAAAAGGATATGCCAATTTATTTTTTGGGCAGTTCATTATTTTAATGGCCGATGAAACACAAAGTGGTGTAAGCGGTTGCAGTACCGACAGTTCGGTTCACCTGGTAAAAGACATTGAAAAAAAATTCAGTGTAGATATGTTTAACCGGCACAACCTTGCCTTTGTGGTAAAAGATAAAATTCAGCTGCTCCCCTTATCGCAATTGAATTATGCTACAGAAAATAATTTTATAAATGGCGACACTTTGTATTTCAACAATACAGTACTTACTAAAAAAGAATTGCTGGAGAAATGGATTGTACCTATAAAAAACAGCTGGCTGGCAAAAAGATTGCCGGCAAAGGTTTAAAATTATTTTTTGGGCTTTACTGCAACAGGTTTTGGTAGAATTTTCTTTTTTACCTTCTTACTAAAAATATAACTCAGTGCAATCCTAAAATTTTTCGTCTTAGTTATGCTGTAACTTTCTAAATTAAAATTGCTTGCGTAAGTAAATATTTTATTCTGCTGTTGCCTTAGGGGATCAATTACACTTACCGCTAAAACCATTTTCTTTTTAAAGAACTTTTGCTGTACACCAATATTTATACTCAATGTATTCCGTACCGTTCCCTGCGGATTGGCAAAGCGGTTAAAAGTGAAACTGGCATTACCATTCAGCAGATCATTAAAAAGATAACTTCCGTTAAGTGTAGAAAAGAATGAGCCACCGTTCCTGAATTTGTTCACTGTTCTGTCACGCAGCCTGTACACATTATAACTGTATCCCAAACTTAAATTGAGTTTTGCTTTTTTGTTAAGGGTATAACCTCCCCAGGCATTAGCTTCATATTCTTTTCTGCCGCTAAGGTTTTGCCAGGTGGTGTTGGTCTTTCCATCGGGCTGCAATATTCTTATTGAACTGTAAATGTTTTGCAAAACATTATATCCAATAGAGCCATTTATATAATAAAGCTTATTCCATTTGCCCACAATAAAATCGAAATTATCAGCAAAATATGGTTGCAGGTACGGATTGCCAAACCGGGTATTATACGGATCGCCATAATCAACACTGGGATTCAGTTGTGCCAGCCCGGGGCGCTGTATGGTACGTTTGTAACTTAATGTAGCAGTAATATCATTCTCCCATTTTTTTATAATGGTTGCAAAAGGTAAGGTGCTCCAGTAGTTGTTTGCATAACCGGTATTTACATTGGCAATATCAAAACTGGTTGTGGTTTCCTCCACCTGTACACCTGCTGTTATATTAAATTCCGGTTTAACGGTATAACGTAGCGCTGTGCGGTAAAAAAATATGTTCTGATGAAAGCGGATATTATTACTGAGGAGATCGTTTTGTACAAAAACATTATCCGGCTTTTTCAAAAAACCGGTGTTTAAAATATTGTGGCTGTTGCTTCGTATTAAACCATTTCCTGCATGAAGATAGAGCTTATTATTTTTTAAAGGCCTGTCGTAATTTAAACGGATGCTGATGATATTATTTTTCACATCAGTTTTTTGTTGCTGGCTGCTGTCAGTTCCGGTAGGTGTATAATCAGGATTTAAGTATTGTTGAAAATAATCTCTTGCCGTATTATTGATGCCAAAGTTTACGCCGGTAATTATTTTAAACACCACGCCGGGCTGTTTGCCTTTATTGGTATAAGTGGCATTAAAGTTTGGCGACTTACTGGTATTACTGGTCGCAATAAACCGGTTGCTCAGTTTATAAATTAAATTATTACTATTAAGGTTGGTGTATTGGTTATCAGTATTACTTTCTGCATCGCTGCTGTTATAAAATGTGGTAAGGTTAAAAGCGTTATGCTTATTCCTATCGTAATCCAGGCTTATTCTAGCATTCGGCCGCAGGCTGTTATTATTGTTATTACCAATAATATTAAAATAGTTGGTGGAATCTAAATAGATATTCTGCCGGTTACTGTAACTGTTGCCTTCATATTCATTGTATCCAAAACCTGCGCTTACATTCAAAGCAATTTTGTTTTTACGGTAACTGAAATTTCCGTTGATACCATTCTCTCCCCTTGTACCATAACTAACATTGAGGCGGCCACTCATTCCTACCCGGCCTTTCTTGGTTACAATATTTATTACCCCGCCCCTTTCACTGGCATATTGTGGCGGTGGGGTTGTCATCACTTCAATTTTATCGATCATGCTGCCGGGCATGCTTTCCAGCAGATCCTGTAATTGTTTTGCATTTAACTCTACAGGCTTATCGTCAATTAATATTTTTACATCTTTACCACGCAGTTGTATCTTTCCATCATTATCTACATTTACAAGCGGGGTTTGTTTTAATAGTTCTGTGGTGGAAGCACCGGAGCTTAATGCTGATTCGCCTGCATTAAAAATTATTTTACCCTCCTTGCTTTCTATCAATGGCTTTTCGGCATATACCACCACTTCTTCCATATCAGTGGTTTTTTTATGCAGTTTAACATCATTTAGGTCAAAATCAAAACGTTCTGCCCTTATATAAATACTGTCTAATTTTAAATTGTTATACCCAATACTACTTACCTGAATGCGGTAATAACCAAATGGCAATTGCTCAAATAAAAACGAACCATCTTTAACTGTTATCACAGTTTTAAAAAAACCCGAATCGGAAATTTTTGTAATTATAACAGTAGCCGCAGCAATTGCTTTGGCATTATCCGCATCTAATATACTGCCGATGATGATGCCTGAATTTACAACATGTTTTACAGAATCTTTTTGAGAAAAGGCAGTAAAAGAAAGGGCAAGAAAAATTACAGGAAATAAAAATCTCAAATCAATGCAGTTTTATCAAACAAAGTTATTGCATTACCCTTTTGTTGTTCATGTTTTATTACCAATGGTACTGTAATGTTATTAGAATCAACCTCTTTAAATAAGTAACTCAACTCCTGACATACTGACACCAATTAATGCCTTTACGCTATCTTTGCCGGGCAAATAAGAGAATGATGCTGAATTTGACTACTAAGGAACATGATGAAGCAAGACAAGGCGAGGCTTTTACCCCTTTTGCTATGGATGCTAATCAATATAAAAAACATTTCTATATAGAGAGTTATGGCTGTGCCATGAACTTTGCCGACAGTGAAGTAGTGGCCTCTATACTGCATGGAATCGGCTTTGGCCCTACAAAAAATGCCGAAGAAGCTGATGTGATATTTATTAACACCTGCTCAATAAGGGATAAGGCTGAGCAAACGGTTCGCAAGCGCTTACAACAATTCAGAGGAATAAAAAGGCAAAGGCCCAACCTGATGGTGGGTGTTTTGGGTTGCATGGCCGAACGCCTTAAAGCTGCTTTTTTAGAAGAAGAAAAACTGGTTGATATTGTTGTAGGACCCGATGCTTACAGAAGTTTACCCGGCTTAATTGAAGAGGCAGAAAGCGGGCAGAAAGGAGTGAACGTATTATTGAGCAGGGATGAAACCTATGCAGATATTGCCCCTGTAAGATTGAATAGTAATGGCGTTACCGCTTTTGTAAGCATTATGAGGGGCTGCAATAATATGTGCAGCTTTTGTGTAGTACCTTTTACTAGAGGCCGGGAGAGAAGCCGTGATGCTGCAAGTATCATTAAAGAATGTACCGATCTGTTTGAACAGGGATATAGAGAAGTTACTTTGCTGGGACAGAATGTAGATAGTTATTACGACGACAGACAACAGACGACAGACGAGCGGAAAACCCCTGTTACTTTTGCTGATCTTTTAGAAAAAGTTGCATTAATAAATCCATTGCTTCGGGTTCGTTTTTCCACTTCACATCCTAAAGATATTACTGACGATGTATTGCACACCATCGCCAGATATGAAAACATCTGCAATTACATTCACCTGCCTGTGCAGAGCGGCAGCAGCAGAGTTTTACAACTGATGAACAGAACGTACAGCAGGGAATGGTACATCGCTAAAGTGAACCGGATAAAAGAAATTATTCCCGATTGCGGATTAAGTACTGATATGATAACCGGTTTTTGCACCGAGACAGAGGAAGACCACCAGGAATCATTAAGCCTGATGGAATATTGCAGGTACGATTTGGCTTACATGTATTTCTATAGCGAACGCCCCGGTACATTAGCAGCCAGAAGATTTGCAGATGATATACCTGAAACAATAAAAAAAAGAAGATTGCAGGAAATGATCGACCTGCACCGCATACAATCTTTACAAAGCATGCAACGGGAAGTTGGCAAAACCCGTAAAGTATTAATAGAAGGCACCAGTAAAAAAAATGAAAATGATTTTTACGGCAGAACCGATCAGAATAAAGTAGTGGTTTTTGCTAAAGAAGATTTTAAGTTGGGAGATTATGTGAACACAAAAATAACTTCTTGTACCGCAGGTACATTAATTGGCGAAACAATTGTATAATGAAAATATATGTAAAATACCTGATACTGATTTTTGCTTTTAGTGCCGGGAGCAATGCATTTAGCAGTACAAATGCTGCAACTGGCATTGTTGCAGCTGGGGCATTTATTGCTTATGCACTGATTGAAATACAGGATTTGAAAATTATAAATAAAGAAGATAACGCAGACTGATGGACTTACAAAGTATAAAAAACCGTTTCGCTATTATAGGCAATTCGCCTTCGTTGAATCATGCATTGAATATTGCAGTGCAGGTGGCCAATACCGATCTGTCTGTTTTAATAAATGGAGAAAGCGGCGTGGGTAAAGAAGTATTCTCACAAATCATTCATGCATTGAGTGCAAGAAAACATAATCCGTTTATTGCAGTAAATTGCGGCGCTATTCCCGAGGGAACAATCGATAGTGAATTATTCGGCCACGAAAAAGGAAGTTTTACCGGAGCTGTTGACAGCCGTAAAGGTTATTTTGAAACTGTGAATGGCGGTACCATTTTTTTAGATGAGATCGGTGAAATGCCATTGGGCACACAGGCCCGTTTATTGCGTGTGCTGGAAGCCGGCGAGTACATACGTGTGGGCAGCAGCAAAGTGCAAAAAACTGATGTACGGGTTATTGCCGCTACCAATAAAGAATTATTAGAGTACACACAAAAAGGGAGGTTTAGGGAAGATCTGTACTATCGTTTAAATACAGTACCCATCAGGGTACCTGCACTCCGTGACAGGAAAGAAGATATTCCTTTACTCTTCCGGAAATTTTCTACTGACTTTGCTGATAAATATAAAGCCCCGTCAGTACAACTTGATGATGAAGCTAGAAATGTATTGATTAATTATACCTGGCCGGGCAATGTAAGAGAGTTAAAAAATATTGCTGAACAAATTTCAGTGTTAAGTCCCAATAAAAATATTAGTGCTACTGTTTTAAAAAGTTTTTTACCTGAACATAATTTTTCCAGGTTACCGGTACTCTCTCACGGTGCAGGTGTAGTAAGCCAAAGTGAGTTTGCCAACGAAAGAGAGATTTTATACAAACTCTTCTTCGACATGAAGAAGGATGTGAACGAATTGAAAAAAATGTTTTTCGACCTGTTGCAAAACCCATCCATGGCACAACATGCCCCGGTATTTACCAACGATCTGCAGGAATACAATAACAACAATAATAATTTACAACCTTCACTTGGGCAATCCAACCAACCGGTTTTTTTACATAACAATACAGATATTCACCAGCATGAAGATGTGGAAGAATCTTTAAGCATAATGGATAAGGAAAAAGAGCTCATCATTAAAGCATTAAAAAAACACAAGGGCAAACGTAAAGATGCTTCTCTTGATCTGGGTATCAGCGAAAGAACATTGTATAGAAAGTTGAAGGAGTATGATATTGAGGATTAAGAAAAGTCCTGAAGAAAATTCCTTTTAATTTTTAACATCACCTATAAATATTTCTCTTTAATTTGCTGCCCAATGGTAAATCAATTCAAATACATTTTCAGCAGCAGTATAAAAAGGCTTTTTGCCTGCACTTTAATTTTATTGGCATGCTCCTACTCTACCTGCAAATATGGCTTTAAAGATACTTCCCCAATTCCTGAAGAAGTAAAAACCTTCAGGGTAAGTTACTTAACCAATAAGGCGCAGTATGTGAATCCACAGTTGAGCCCGGCATTAACTGAAAAACTAAAACAAAAAATAATCAATACCACAAGGCTGCGCCAAACCAATGGCGATGATGCCCATTACGATATCAGCGGCAATGTAAGCCAGTATTATACCAGCACCAGCGGCATCAGCGGCAATAATGCCAGCCTTAACCGGTTGAATGTTACTTTTCACCTGGTATTTAAAAATACACTGGATGAAAAGAAAAACTTTGAGGCCGACCTTCCTGTCAACCTCGATTTTCCAGCCACACAAAGCCTGTCGCAAGCAGAAGCCAGCCTGAATACTAAAATTGTGACCAATATTGTAGATGCTATTTTCAATAAGATTTTTTCCAACTGGTAAAAAACAGTTTGCCGTTTACAGTTTGTAGTTTAGTTTTGAGTTATGCAGCTGCCATCTTCTCTTTTTGATATATTACTAAAGCAAAATTTTTCCGGTTTAGCCAGTAAAGATTATTTACAACAGGTAGCCAGCGAACATCCTTATTTTACGCCAGCACAATTTTACCTGCTTCAGCAAACAGCAACAACGGACAGTAATTATGATGAGCAGGCTGCTAAAACAGCGCTATTATTCAATAACCCTTACTGGCTCAATTTTCAATTGCAACAAATCAATAAGCCTGTTGCTACTGTAAAAGAAGCGCCGGTTATTTCAATGTATGCTGAGAATTCGGATAACAACGATGATGTTATGGCTATTGAAAAAGAAACACTTTCAGTTGAATCAATGGTGGTTGAAGAAATTACTGTTACAGAGGATACTGTTACTGTGGTTGAAAAAGAAGATCATTTATTTGAGCCTGCACCGGTAGCAGAAAATACCGATAATGACGATGATATTGTTGTTATTGAAAAAGATTCTCTTTCAGTTGAACCAACACCAGTTGAAGAAAATATTGTTAATGATGATGCTGTGGTTGAAAAAGAAATTCTTCCATTTGCCTCAACAACAGTTGCAGAAAATACGGATAACAACAATGATGAAGCAATAACAGAACAGGAAATAGCACCCATAAAAATTGATATGACAGCTTCACTAAACCAGTCAGCTGATGACAAGACATTAAGTTTTGAGCCTATGCACCTGGTGGATTATTTTGCATCTCAGGGTATTAAATTAACCGAAGAAGTACAAACAGCAGATAAACTGGGTAAACAACTGAAAAGTTTTACCGAGTGGCTTAAAACCATGAAGAAAATTCATGTAGCTGCCAGTGACACCAATACCGGGCAGAGTGATATTGCCATACAAACCCTTGCCGAAAAGAGTAATGCTGAAGGCGAAATAATAACCGAAGCTATGGCCGAAGTGTTTGCCCGCCAGAGTAAGGTGGGAAAAGCCATTGAACTTTACCAAAAATTAAGTTTGTTCAATCCCCTTAAAAGCGCTTACTTTGCAGCCAAAATCGAACAATTAAAAGGCGTATAATATGTTAGTTTTATTTGGAATTTTAGTGATCATTCTGTCTGTGGTTTTAGGTTTGATCGTATTGATACAGAATCCGAAAGGTGGTGGTTTATCGGCTAGTTTAGGCGGTTTCAGCAACCAGTTAATGGGTGTAAAACAAACCACCGATGTTTTGGAAAAAGGCACCTGGTTATTTGCAGCTTTAGTAGGTATTCTTTGCCTGGTTTCTCCGGCTTTTATACCAAAAGGCGGTGGTGGTTCATCTCAAAATGACGAATTGCTGAAAGGTGTTAATGCATCTCCGGCAAAACCGGCAGCTACACCGCCAGCTACTCAAACACAAATGCCGGGAACAGTACAGCCAAAAGCTGATTCTGGAAAATAAGTTGGTACAAACTTTATAAAATATTTTTGAAAAGCCCCGTTTTACACCGGGGTTTTTTATTTTACTTTGCTACTCATGAAAAAGAAGATCGTTTACACAATCCTTGCCCTTATTTTAATTGGTGGTGCTTTTATTGGCTGGAAAATTTTTGGCCCCAGAGTAAATGTCCCTGAAAAAAAATATTTCTACATTAAAACAGGTGATACTTACGAAAAAGTAAAAAATAATCTTACAGTTGCTAATATCATTAACAGCGATTTTTGGTTTAGCCAGGTTGCCAAAAAATTAAATTATCCCAAATCAATAAAAGCAGGGCGTTATGAAATTAAAAATGGTGCAAGTATTTTCAGTTTGGTCCGCATGTTAAGGTCGGGCAATCAATCGCCGGTAAATCTTGTAATAAATAAAATAAGAACAAAAGAAGATCTGGCACAAAAAATTGGAGCAGGCTTTGAATGTGATTCGCTGAGTTTTATTACTTACCTGAATAATACTGATTCTTTACAAAAATATAATTTAGACAGTAATACTGTAATTACTGCTGTTATTCCTGATACCTACAGCATTTTATGGAATACCTCTCCTGCAAAAATTTTCAAGAAATTATATACCGATCAGCAAAAATTCTGGAATACTGAAAGAACAAAAAAAGCAGGGGCATTAAATATGACGCCAAAACAGATTTATACCATGGCCAGTATTGTGGAAGAAGAAACAAACAAAGAAGAAGAAAAAGGGAAAATTGCAAGTGTATATATCAACCGTATTGAAAAAGGCATGAAGCTTGAAGCCGACCCTACTGTAAAATTTGCTATGAAGGATTTTGGTTTGAAAAGGATCTACTATAAACATCTGGCATTTCAATCACCATACAATACCTATCAGCAAACGGGCTTGCCGCCCGGCCCTATTTGCACGCCCTCATCAAAAACAATTGATGCGGTATTAAATGCACCTCAAACCAATTACATTTTCTTTGTGGCTAAACCGGAGTTAAATGGCTATTCCAATTTTGCTGCCACATACGAAGAGCATATGATCTATGCAAAAGCCTATCAACATGCATTGGATAGTCTAATAAAAACAAAAGCAATACAATAAGTCCCTGTTTTAAGGTATTGAAAAAAAAATTATCTTGTAGTGCATAATGACTAAACTGGAACGCATATTAATTACCCAAACCCCGCTGGCCTTTGTTTTACAAAAAAGCAAGCACTGGTACTTACCGGGTTTTGAAGGTGTTCCGTTATACGATGTAATAAAATTCTTTTATAAACAGATTAAAACTGTTGGACTTACAGAACGGGCATCGGCAGTGGCATATAATTTTATAATGGCCATACCTCCATCATTTTTATTTTTATTTACTTTAATTCCTCAATTACCTTTTTTTAAGAAAAAAGAAATCCTTAAGCAACTTACCCTTATTATAAAAGATATCATTCCGGCCGAAGGCTATAATAAAAACCTGATCAGGTTTATTGACGACACATTTTTTGGTACTCCTGTTTTCAGCCTTCTGTCTTTTGGATTAATGTTAGCATTGTTCTTTGCATCAAATGCTATGATGGGTTTAATGCGTTCCTTTAATAAAAACTATATTGGCTTCGAAAAAAGAAAAGGCCTGCATACCCGTTGGGTTGCAATACGGTTAACTGTTTTAATTTTTGGTTTGGTGTTGGGTTGTCTTATTTTATTGATAACCCAGGGTGCAGTTTTAAAATGGATTGGTGTAAAAAGTAATTTTTGGAAGGATTTTATTTTTTATGCCCGTTGGGTGGTTATTGTTGCAGTTATCTTTTACTCCATTGCATTCATTTATAAATATGCTCCGGCGGTGCAAAAGCGCTGGAAACTTACTTCTCCGGGTACCATACTGGCTACTTTTTTAAGCATTATGGCAACACTGGGTTTTTCTCTCTTTGTAAACAGCTTTGGCAGATATAATGCGCTGTATGGCTCTATCGGAACAATCATTATGCTGATGGCACTCATTTTTATTAACTCCCTGGTTTTATTGATCGGCTTCGAGTTGAATGTAAGCATCAAGTCGCTTAGGTTAATAGCAGAACACCGTGATGCCGAAGAAAAAAAGAATGCTGCAAAGCAAATTATATAATCGGTTTTTATTTCTCTTTTTGATTGATTAACTTTAATAAAAATCATTTTATGAAAAAAATATTTTTAACATTTACAGCTATTGTATCAATGGCAGTAATGTCATTTATGGTTAATGGCCCCTTACCCATTGGCAGCACCATGCCAATGGGTGATATTAAACTGAAAGATATTTCCGGTAAAGAAGTATCTGTTAGCGAAGTAAAAAAAGAAAAGGGTGTTTTGGTAATGTTCAGTTGCAATACCTGCCCTTACGTAATTAAAAATCAGCAACGCACTGTTGCCATTGCTGAGTATGCACAAAAAAATAATGTTGGTGTAATTATTTTAAACAGTAACGAAGGCCAGCGTAATGATGATGACAGTTACAACGCCATGAAGGCTTATGCAAAAGAACAAAATTATAAATGGCATTATGTAGTGGATAAAAATAATGAACTGGCCGATGCATTTGGTGCCAAACGTACACCGGAATGTTTTTTGTTTGATAAAAATTTGAAACTGGTGTATCATGGTGCCATTGATGATAATCCTACTGATGCAGATAATGTAAAACGTCACCATTTACAGGAAGCCATTAACGAATTAACTGCCGGCAAAGAAATTACCGTTAAAGAAAGCAGAAGCGTGGGTTGTGGTATTAAGCGGAAAGGATAAATACCCTGTAAAAATAAAACCTAAATACTACTAACCAGCAGTTATTAAGGTAAAGATTAAGTATTACATTGGTTTTATAAAAAATATCTCAACAAAAAACCCCGGCATAACCGGGGTTCTTCTTTATAAAAAAATTTTTATTAATAATTGCTTGCTTTCATTTCCACTCTCCGGTTTTGGGTACGGCCTTTAGCAGTTTTGTTATCAGCAATTGGCATACTCAGTCCGTGTCCTGCTGCAGTCATCCTGCTTTCTTCAACACCTTTATTTGCCAGATAAGTTTTAACTGATGCAGCCCTGTTTTCACTCAAAACCTGGTTCTTTTCAGCTTTGCCTACATTATCGGTATGGCCATCAATACTTAATTTCAATGTTTTATCATCAGCCATAATTTTAGCTACTTCATTTAAAGATTTAAATGATTTAGGTAATAATTTAGCACTTCCTGTTACAAACAGGATATTTTTTGCTGCATAGTTAATTTTATCAACCACGGCCTGTGCAATTACAGGGCAACCATAATTTGAAGCCGGGCCTGCATCGTTAGGGCATTTATCTTCTTCGTCATTTACACCATCTTTATCGGTATCTGGTATTGGGCAACCCTGGTAACGGGCAACACCTTTTACTGTAGGGCATTTATCCTGTTCATCATTAATACCGTCACCATCAGTATCAGGTATGGGACAACCATTGTATTTAGCCAATCCTGCCACATCAGGGCATTTATCAGCAGCATCGGTAATACCATCGCCATCTTTATCCGGGCAACCCTGTAATGACGCCAGTCCTGCCACATCAGGGCATTTGTCATCGGCATCAATAATACCATCTCCATCCCTGTCTTTAGGAGCTTCAACAACTGCAACCGGTGGCAATATCACAGGCATTACCGGAGGTGCTTTTGCTTTACCAATGTTACCTGCTATTCCAAAACTATGATAGAAATGATAAGCCGCATTTTCTGTAACAGGAATACGATATTGGGTATTTAATAAAAGGAAAGCTTCGTCAAAAAGATTTATTTGTAAGCCCAAACCGGCAGGTATAAAAGCTGAATAATATCCTTTATATTTAGAAGCTCCAACGCCTACGGTGATGTACGGACTGATCCAATATTTATCTGAATTTAATTTTAAATTAGCTGTGGTAACTGCCTCTAATAACAAATTGCTTTGAGAGGTGAGGGCCTTTCCCGGAACCGGGTAATCAAGAAAAGAGCCCGAAACTGCGACTTCAATATCTATATTATTACTAAGGCCCTGAATATAGTTTACTGCAAGGCCCGCGGCCATATCTTTTGTTTGTTTATATTGTTTTGTACGCAATACATTGGATAAACTGGTAGTCCTTATTTTTGCCGCAGTTTTAAAATCATTTAAAACAAAACTTACTCCTATTGAAGGACGTTTTTTGTAATCATCCTGACCAAAGCTGTTTATAAACAACCCAATGGCTAAAAATGAAAATAAGATTTTCTTCATATCTGTTAGTTTACTTAGTTGCGGCAAAAATACTGGCTTAGGTTCAAAACATGAAATAATTTACCCACATTGTTGGTTTCAAATACACATAGCAGACAATTATTGGTTGTGAAATGCTGCAATTGATATTTTTAAGGTGCTTTTCTTCCTAAAACCTCAACTTTTACACGGGTGAGGCCATTTGCAACGTACCCTAATTTAACTGCTGCAGCTTTGGTAAGATCGATTATCCGTTTCATTCTTGGGTGAAGCCTGTCGTTTGTTTTTACCACAACAGTACGGCCGTTACGAAGATTGGTTACCCTTATCCAGGTCCCTAACGGCAGTACATTACAGGCACAGGTAAATTTATGCTGACTGAATATTTCGCCGCTGGCTGTTTTACGGCCATTGAATTTATTGGCATAAAAACTTGCATAGCCATATAACACCCTTTTTGATTTGCTGTTTTTTGCTTTTACCGCAGCACCTGCCTGCCGGGCAAATGTTTCAGATGGCGCAATAAAAAATATTGCTGTGCTTACCAGCATTACTAATTGTACCACTGTTTTTTTTACAGATAATTGTGGGTTCATGCAAGCCATTCAAAAAGAGTTAAAGATTTAAGTTAAGTTTATCTCCTCACTTATCTGCAAAATATTTTTCTCTAAGCACTTTATCCTCGCCGTAAATATCATCATAAAATTTTATTTTTCCATCTTTTCCTTCGCAACTGAAATAACGGATATAGATCGGTATTTTATTTTTTACATCAATACGGTGCCGTTCTTTATTTGCGATCCAGTTTTTTATAGAATCGGTATTGTACTTAAGTGTTTCGGCCGTGTGGTTATTTACGCTATCGTTTCTTACAATATAAAAAGCCAGTTTTTCCCATTCCTGTACCCGTACACAACCATGGCTTAATGCCCTTGAAGCATTTTTAAATAAATACCGCTGGTTGGTATCGTGCAGATAAACCGCATAAGGGTTATTGAAATTAAATTTAAAAACGCCCAGTGCATTATCATCTCCGCTGCCCTGCATTACCTTAAATGGAATGCCTTTGGTATACTTGCTCCAGTTAACACTATAACCGTCAATTGTTTCTCCTTTACCATTAACCAGCTTTAAGCCAATTTTTGCCAGGTAACCGGGATTATTTTTCAATTTGGGAAGATATTGTTTTGCAATGATGCTGGTAGGCACCGTCCAGGTTGGATAAGTAACCATATCGGTGATAGCACTGTTCAGCAAAGGTGTTCTTGTATCGGGTTTACCACAAATCACTTTCGATTCCAGGGCTATAGTATCACTATCTATAACCCATAAATAATAGCCCGGTAAATTTACCCAGATATATTTTTCCGGCATTTTTTCCGGTAATTGTTTGTATCTGTCGAGCGTAATGGCAATACGCTTAAACCGTTCCACATCGCTGGTATTTATTAGTTTTATTAAAGAGGCTGAAATTTTCCCATCTGCTTTTACACCTTTTTGTTTTTGATATTTTTTTATCGCTTCATTTAATTGCAAAGAATCGGGAAGTTTATTTATAAATGTAATTGCACCACTTTCATTTAAGCGTTTCTGAAAAATTTTAATAAAGAAAAGCGAATCTTTTGTATCTCCCTTTTTATAAGGATACGTTACATAAGTGTAAGTGCGCCGGTCCATACTGTCCAGAAATCTTTTAATCCCGGTTTTTAAATCCCAATAACCTTTATGGACAGGCTGTACCGAATTTATTAAAGCATTGAATTGTTTTTTTTCAATTAAACTATTTAAATTTTTTATAAAAAAATCGTTACCTGTTACAGAATCTTTGTTGATGGTAATGCTATCAGGTTGGAGACGTCCCTGTTTTAAATCTTTAATTAAATGCATGAATGCGTCTGTAAACATCAGGTCGGCACTTGTCCATAAAGCAGCATCCATTCGTTTAAGTGAATCTGAATCTAATTTATTTTTTAATGATGTTAAATTTTTAAAATGATAATCTTTTGGAAAAAGGCCTTCCAGTTCTGCATTGGCAATAAGTTTATATAATGAGTCTGCCAGTGGCTGCCACTTTTCTTTACTGCTCCATACCGGCTGGTAATCGGTACTGCCATAAAAATTGCTTACAATGTCTGAAAGATTAAGCCGGATACTGTCATCAATTTTTCCTTTATTTTTTATAGCAAATTCAAGTGCAGTCCTGATGTTTTCTGCGGCCTTCTTATCCATATGCTCCGGATCCTTTACTATTTGTCTATCTTTTGAAGCATCGCTTCCATTACAGGAAATGATGAAAAGGCATAAAATAATAACCGTGATTTGTAAATAAGGATTTTTGGTGTATTGCATATATCGGGTCAAAAAAATTGTAACTTGAAGGGCACTTTAGTTTTCAGGATGATTATTAAGCAGCAATTACTATGAACAAGATAACACATAGGTTTCAATTAACAGTGATTTGCAGCATTGTTTTTTTATTAACATCACTAAATAGTATTGCACAGGATAGTACATTGAATAAATATGGCCTTTGGGTAATTGGCAAAGTAAAACAGCTACAAAAAACAGTGCTTCAAAATCCGGCAAAACAAATGATGGATATAAAAAGCATCGTCCCGGATGTGGTTTTGGATTTACGTTATGCAGGAACCAATAATTTTATGCATCAAAAATTGTACCCGCCAATTACCACTACTTATTTACGCAGGCCTGCTGCAGATTCATTAGCAGTAGTTCAAAAGCAGTTAAGCCAATCCGGTTTCGGGTTAAAGATATTTGATGCTTACCGCCCCTACGCTGTTACAAAAAAAATGTGGGAGCCCGTACAGGACGACCGCTATGCCGCCGACCCAAAAAAAGGCAGCGGCCATAACCGTGGTACTGCTGTTGATGTTACCATCATTAACTTAACCACAAAAGAAGAGCTGGATATGGGGACCGGCTTTGATAATTTCAGCGATACTGCACACCATGCATTTAATAATTTACCCGAAGAAGTTTTACAAAACCGCTTACTGCTTAAAACAACAATGGAACAACATGGCTTTAAAGCATTGGATACCGAGTGGTGGCATTATAGCTTGCCTAACGCAACCGATTTTGAATTGCTGAACATAAAATTTGAAGATTTTATATTAAAAGAAAAAAATAAAAAACCAACAACTCATGCTAAAAGAAACATTAATTGAATTATTTGAAAGGGATTTAAACAAACTGATTACAGAAATTAATTTGTATAAAGACGAAGATAATTTGTGGCTGATAAAAACAGGCATCAGCAATTCGGCCGGCAACCTGACCCTGCATTTATTGGGTAACCTGAATCATTTTATTGGCGCCACACTGGGGCATACAGGCTATGTTCGCTACAGAGATGATGAATTTAAATTAAAAAATATCCCCCGGGCAGACCTGATTACTAATATTGAGAATTGTATGCTTGTTGTAAAAAACACTTTAGATAAATTAACTGCAGAAGATCTTGAAAAAAATTTTCCGGTAGAAGTATTTGGAAAGATTTCAAAAACAGATTTTATGTTGATTCATTTAACAACACACTTAACGTATCATTTGGGGCAAATAAATTATCACCGCAGGTTATTAGATTAAGCAATTACTCTTTTAATATGCTGTTCCAGCACCATAAAATCAGCAATTACCAAAGCGGTTACCGCTTCAACAATAACGGGAGCCCTTAGCGCAACACATAGATCATGTCTTCCTTTAATGGAGAAATCTTCTGTTTTTTCCGTATCCCAGTTTAAACTGTTTTGCAGTTTTGGTGTAGATGAAGTGGGTTTTACAGCCAGGCGAAAAATCAGTTCATTACTATTACTGATGCCGCCAACCACACCACCTGCATGATTGGTGCTTGTTTGTCCTTCCATGTTTTTTATAGCATCATTATGCTGGCTGCCAAACATTTTTGCTGCAGCAAAGCCGGTACCAAACTCAACACCACGTACTGCAGGAATAGCAAAAAGTATATGCGACAAAACTGATTCTACTGAATCAAAATAAGGTTCGCCCAAACCAACGGGCAGTCCTTTTACTTTACATTCAATAATACCACCTACAGAATCTTTTGCATCAATACCTTTTTGCAAACCTTTTTCCAGGTCAGTTTCACCTGCAATTTCAGTAACCGCAGCATCAATACTTATCGATGACATTATTTTTTTTGCAATAGCGCCGGCAGCTACAATACCCGTTGTTAACCTTGCACTAAAATGCCCGCCACCACGATAATCTTCGTTACCGCCAAATTTTTGATGTGCCACCCAATCGGCATGGCCAGGACGTGGAATACTTCTCTGTTTATTATAATCTTCGCTTCTGGTATTTTTATTCTCAAACAATATTGTTATAGGAAAGCCGGTTGTTTTACCATTGAACAAACCTGATTTAAAAATTGGATAATCTTCTTCCTGCCTTGGCGTGGCACCTTTTTGTTTGCCGCCTTTTCTTCTTTCCAGATCAGGTAACAGATCTTCCGGAGTTAATGACAAGCCTGCGGGGCAACCATCAATAGTTATACCCACACATTCGCCATGCGATTCTCCAAAAATATTTACCCTGAATAAGCGCCCAAAAGAATTCATTGTTAAGATTTAATCTGTTAAAGATACATCAGCATTTAATAATTGTAGATGCTCATAAAAATCCGGATAAGATTTATTAATGGCTTCGGCTTCATCAATTGTAGTCGCCCCATCTGCTTTTAATGCAGCAACTGCACAAGCCATTGCAATCCGGTGATCGTGGCGTGAATGTACTGTTGCTCCCTTCAAAGCTTCTCCACCTTTTATCATCATCAGATCATCCTGCAAAATTATCTCCACCCCCATTTTTGCAAATTCTTCCTGTAAAGTTAATCCCCTGTTACTTTCTTTATGTGCCAAACGGCTAACGCCTTCAATTACTGATGTACCATTGCAATAAGCAGCTAATGCAACAAGAGGTGGAAACAGGTCAGGACAATCGGTTGCATTAAAATGAAAAGGTTTTAACGCTGACAGGCCTGTTACCGGCGGAGCAATCTCAATCTGTTTTTCTTCAATTGAAATTGTTGCACCACTTGCAATGATGGCCTGCAATACCGCTTTATCTGCCTGAGTAGAAAAAGCATCCAATCCTTTTACAATTATTTTCCCGGCAATAGCACCAGCTACCAATAAAAATGCGCCGCCGCTCCAGTCACCTTCTACTGTGTAGTTAATTGGTTTATTGGTTAATCCATTTACTGGTTTAATGGTAAAGGATTCATAATTATTATTTTCAACATCATAACCAAAATCCTTCATCACCTGCAGGGTTAAATCGACATACGGTTTGCTCTTTAAATTATTTACAGTGATAGTAACAGGTGTTGTTGCAGCTTTTGCAAATGCCATTAACAAACCTGTTAAAAACTGTGAGCTTAAAGAACCATCGATAGTAATATCTTTTGGTTGCAATGGTCCTTTGATTTTTATGGGTAACATCCCTTTATTCGATACGATAGTAATACCCAGTTGCGGAAATATCTCATCAAAAAAATCCATAGGCCGTTTCAATAAACTGCCAGTACCGTTAATTGTAATTGGCTGATCACTTAAAGCTGTAATGGGAGTAAACATTCTTATTGACAAACCACTTTCGCCACAATTAATGCCCCCATCCCCTAAAGGGGGGAAATATCCGCTGCTCTTAACTAAAATACTTCCATCCTCCTGTTTTGAAATAATTGCACCTAATTTTTGTATAATTTCTAATGCTGCTAAATCATCATTACTTTTTCCAGGATTACTGATAAGCGTAGTTCCGCTATGCAACAAAGCAGCAGCACATGCCCTTTGCATAGAGCTTTTGCTTGCTGGTGCAGTAAGTGTTCCTTTTATTGCTGAGGGCTTTATTACAACTTTCACTATAATATTTCTTTTAAATGCTGATGCAGTGCATCCAGTTCAACAGGTTTAATAACCGCTTCGCCGATTTTATTTAACAGGATAAAATTCATTGCATTCTTATTGCGTTTTTTATCCATTTTTAAAATGCTGAATACTTTTTCGTAGTCTGTTTCAATATCTACCGGCAAATGATATTTTGCCAGCAGCTGAACGATTTTTTTTGCTTCATCAAAATGAAAACCATTTAACTGTTCCGATAAATTACAGGCCGCCACCATTCCAATACTTATGGCATGGCCATGCAGTAGCTGGTGCATATTTTCTATGGCATGGCCAATGGTATGGCCGAAGTTCAGCAGCTTCCTGTCGCCCTGTTCAAATTCGTCATCAACAACAACAGTTGTTTTTATTGTCACATTCCTTTCAATCAATTCAGCCAATAACGTTTCATCGGTTTTAAAATCATGCAGTGTAAATTTTTCCAGTATGGAAAACAGAATGGCATCTTTTATGCAGGCATGTTTTATTATTTCTGCAAAGCCATTTACCCATTGTTCGTCAGGCAAAGTTTTAAGCATCGAATAATCAAACAATAAAAACTCCGGTTGTTTTATAAGGCCAACTAAATTTTTATATACTCCAACATCCACTCCGTTCTTGCCACCAATCGAAGCATCCGCCATTGCAAGGATTGATGTTGGTACAAACCCAAACCGTAATCCCCTCATATACACACTGGCAGCATAGCCCGTAATATCTGTAACTACTCCGCCGCCAACACCAACGATAAATGTTTTTCTATCTGCTTCAAGTTTAATAAGCTCCGCAATTATATAATCTACAGTTGACTGTTGCTTATATTCTTCTCCTGCTTTTATTACAATTGTTTTCCAGCCTTCAAATTTTTGCTGATGCAATTGAAAGATGTTTTCGTCAGTAATTAATACTGTATATTTTTTTTGTGCCAATTCTTCCAAATAAGAAAAATCAGCATCAAAATAATAAGCAACCGTTTTTTCAGAAAAACTATATTCTGCTTTAGTCATATGATCCGTGTTAATCAATCCAAATCAGTTTCATCCGTATTTCTATCCTAACTATTCATCACTTTATTCTGATGATTGATACTTTCCAAATGTATAGCATCATAATATTTGGTGATGAATTCTTTACTTAAACCTAATTTATCACCTTTCAAAAATGCTTTTTCCAAAATTTCATTCCAGCGGTTGGTTTGTAAAATAGTGATATTGTTTTGTTTTTTGTATTCACCAATTTTATCCGCAATCTTCATTCGCTGTCCAAGTATCGTCATTAACTCATCATCCAAATGATTGATTTGTTCACGTAAAGTTGCCAATGCGGTAACAAATTCTTTTTCGTCGGTATTTTCATGACGCCAAACCAATGCATCCAGCATTTCGGCTAAACGTTCAGGCGTTATTTGTTGTTTGGCATCACTCCAGGCATTGTCAGGATCGATATGACTTTCAATCATCACTCCATCAAAATCAAGATCAATACTTTTTTGAGCAATAGATTGCAGTAATGTTCTGTTACCACAAATATGTGAAGGATCGCAGATCAACGGCATTTCAGGAAACCTGCGTTTCATTTCAATTGGTAAATGCCACATAGGTGCATTTCTAAATTCGGTGTTACCATAAGAAGAAAAGCCACGATGGATCATACCCACCTGCTTAATCCCAACTTTTTGCAAACGCTCAATACCACCAGTCCATAGTTCCAGGTCCGGGTTAATAGGATTTTTTATCAGCACCGGAATATCAACACCACGTAAAGCATCTGCTACTTCCTGCACACTAAAAGGATTCACCGTTGTTCTGGCACCAATCCAAAGCATATCCACATCAAACTGTAAAGCATCCTGCACATGTTTTGCTGTAGCTACTTCAACAGTAATAGGCAAACCCGTAATTTTTTTAGCCTGAGCCAGCCATGGTAAACCTTTGGTACCAATACCTTCAAACAATCCCGGTTTGGTACGTGGTTTCCAAATGCCGGCACGTAACATATCCACCTTGCCGGTTTTTGCCAAACGGGTGGCGGTTTCTATAACTTGCTCTTCAGTTTCGGCACTGCAGGGGCCGCTGATAATTAATGGACGTTTGTTCCATTTTGTTTGCATTAAATCTTTCATTGATTGAGTTTCTGTTTGCATGATTGTAAACCCCTGTCTCCGCCAGCCGACGGAGAATATACAGGAGCGATTTTAATTATTAAATATTTTTTTTGTTATCCACATTTGTTTTTCAATTTAGCTTCATTGGCGTCGCACTCTTCAACATCATTTCTTTATTCATCTTTTATCTAAGCGTAAATTGGCTCAGCCATTCTTCCGCTCTCATCTCAAATTTAATTTCACCTTTACCATGCAATCCCACTTCCTTCCATCCCTGCATGCGGTAAAATTTTTCTGCTCTTGTATTTGGGCCGGTACTTAACCAAACCATTTCTTTTTGCTGATCAAAATACCAGTTCAGCATCATATCGTGTAATATTTTCCCAATACCTTGTTTATCAAAATCGGGATGTACAAATAATGCCCAGATATTATTGTCAATTAAATCAGCAATGGCAAAACCAATAATTGTACCATCCTTTTCACAAACCCAGCCTTTTCCACGCAGTGTTAAATACTCTACACAATCTTTATCAGTTACCAAACCAGGATTAGATAACATATTTTCTTTAACAGCGTTTCTTACAACCTGAATTTGTTTAATGTCGTTTGTTTGTGCTTCTCTAAAAATCATATTGTAGTTTGTGAGCTCCAGCTTCCAAAAATTTATTGCTGTTAAAGGCTGGAAGCCGGAGCTTCCAGGTACATCATTTTAAAATCTTCTTTATCTTATTCGCATTCTCCATCAGCTCTACCAAATATTCCATATTCTCTTTTTCCAAACTGGCTTTAAATTTTCTTAACTGCGAAATATGTTCATTTAAAACATCCAGCACATTTTCCCTGTTCTGCATAAAAATGGGTGCCCACATGGCTGAATTACTTTTTGCCAAACGCACCGTACTTTCAAAACCACCACCAGCCATTTCAAAAATAGCATCCTCTTCTTTTTCTTTTTCCAAAACTGTATTTGCCAAAGCAAAAGAAGTAATGTGCGATATATGACTTACATAAGCTGCATGTATATCATGGTTTACCGCATCCATATAAATGATGTGCATATTCACCGCTTTGTAAATATTTTCCACCACCTGCAACGCTTCGTCACTGCTTTTTTCCTTCTCACAAATTACACAAGCCCTTCCTGCAAATGCACCTCTTACTGCTGCTTCAGGCCCGCTGTATTCGGTACCCCACATCGGGTGCGTTGCTACAAATTGCTTACGCATGCGGTGATCTTTCAGTGCTTCACATAAAACCGCTTTGGTAGAGCCTGCATCCACCACAATCTGTTTGTCAGTTATCATATCCATTATCTGCAGCATCACCGGTATAGTAGCATCAACAGGAATAGATACATAAATAAAATCACTTTGTTTAACCGCTTCTTCCAATGGCAATGCCTGGTCAATGATACCTAATTCAATGGCTTTATTTAAACTTGCAGCCGATCTTCCAACGCCAATTACTTTTGTTGCAATGCTTTTTTCTTTCAATGCCAATGCCATTGAACCCCCTATTAAACCAACACCTACAATTGTTACTGTCATAATTATTGATTCTTAATTCTTGTTATTGCCGCTTCTATATTTTCTTCCTTACAACATAAACTTACCCTTATATATTTATTACCGGCGCTGCCAAAAATGCCACCGGGAGTTATGAATACGTTTGATCCGTACAAAACTTTATCACTTAACTCATATCCATCCTTATAATCTGATGGTATAGCTGCCCAAACAAACATACCTGTCTGGTTGGTATCAAAATCGCAATTCAATAATCGGAGTAATTCAAATACTTTTTCCCTTCTAACTCTATATACTTTATTTACTTCACTATGCCAGTCTTCGTGTAATTCCAGTGCTTTTGCAGCGGCTAATTGCAAAGGTAAAAACATACCACTATCCATATTGCTTTTAAAGCGCAATACATCATCTATTTTTTCTTTGGCACCACACAGCATTCCAATACGCCAGCCTGCCATATTATGCGATTTACTCAATGAGTTTAATTCCACTGCACAATCTTTTGCCCCGGGTACATTTAAAATACTCATTGGTGCATCATTTAAAATAAAACTGTATGGGTTATCATGTACCAGCAGGATATTGTATTTTTTTGCAAATTCAATTAAGCGTTCAAATGCTTCTTTTGTTGGCAATTGCCCCGTAGGCATATGCGGATAATTAACGAACATTAATTTTACCCTGTTTACGTACAAATTATTTTCTATATCCTTAAAATCGGGCAACCAGTTATTTTCTTTGGTAAGGTTATACTCCATACATTTTCCACCGGCAATGGTTGCAGCACTTTTGTAAGTTGGATAACCGGGATTTGGAATCAACACAAAATCTCCCTCATTCAAATAGGTCATGCAAATATGCATGATGCCTTCCTTGCTTCCGATCAAGGGTAGTATTTCTGTATCTGCATTTAAATTAACTGCATACCATTTTTTATACCATGCAGCAATTGCATTTCTTAAAACCGGGCTGCCCTTATAACTTTGATAAGCGTGTGTGTTTGGTTTTGCACTTTCTTCCTGCAACACTTTAATTACTGCCGGGTGAGGTGGCATATCAGGACTGCCAATACCCAGGCTGATAACATTCTTCCCTTCTTTATTCATACCATCAATCTCTCTCAGTTTTTGAGAAAAATAATATTCGCCAATACCATCTAATCTTTTTGCTACTTCCATGGTTAATTTTTTATTACACGAATTTTTACTAATTAAACGAATTCAAATACAATTATGTTATTCTCTAATTCGTGTAATTCGTTTTAATTAGTGTAATGATTTCCCGTTTTTATATACCCCTAACACCACAAGTCCTTCTGTTACTTTTTCAATTTTCTTTATCACATTTGTAAATTGTCCTACATTCTCAAATTCCATATCCGCATGAAAAGAATATTTAAAATCGCTGCCTGGTATGGGCATGGATTGTAATTTGGATAAATTAATTCCTGCTTCAGCAATTGTTATAAGCACTCTGGCCAAACTTCCCTTGGAATGGTCGGTAAAAAAATTGATCGATGCTTTATTGGAACCTTCAATTTCATTAACCATACCCTGCCTTTGCAAAACCAAAAACCTGGTATAATTACTTTTAAGTGTATGAATGTTTGGAGCAATCATTTCCAGGCTGTATAAATCGGCAGCCAGCTTACTGGCAATTGCTGCAATGTGTTTGCTTTTATGCTGATGCACATGTTTGGCGCTTAAAGCTGTATCCTCGGTTTCCACCAGCTTCCAGTTGTATTTATCTAAAAAACCAAAACATTGCTGAATGGCCATGGGATGGGAATGAACTTCTCGGATATCATCTAATGTTACACCGGGATTTACGAGGAGGTTTTGTTTTATCTGCAGGTAAACCTCTCCCACAATTTTTAGATTGCTTTTGAGTAATAAATTATAATTGGGTAAAATGCTTCCGGCAATAGAATTTTCAATGGCCATTACCCCACCATCACTTTGTTTTTTATCAGCGGCAAGTTTTACCACTTCTTTAAAAGTAGCGCAACAGATCACGCCGGTATCTTTTCCGTAAAACTGCTGTGCCGCCACCTGGTGAAAGCTGCCCTCAAAGCCTTGTATCGAAATTTTTCTCATAATAAGGATTAAAACAAAAATCCCGGCTTTTGTGCCGGGATTCTTTTTATGTTAGTCTGTTTATTTATTCAGTTTTTAACAAAAGCTTCCCGGACTATTTTTAAAATAGTAGCTAAAATAAAAGAAGGTATAGTTGCTCTTGTTCATCATTGAATGTCAAAAATAACAAAACAACCTTATACCAACAAAAAAAATCCCTCTTAAAAAAAATAAGAGGGACTTTTTAAGATTGCCTGTCATGTAAAAATATTTATGTACCGGTATTAAAACAGGCTATCATCCGGTTACTAATTACTTTTTCTTTAAAGTATCAACAGTAGTAGTCATTTTAACTGTAGTGTCTTTAACAACAGTTGCAGTGTCTTTAGTTACCACAGTTGTAGTATCAGAAGTTTTTGTTTCTTCAACTTTTTTCTCTTCGCCACTGTTACAAGCTACGAATGATACAGATACAACTGCTAATGCCAAGATTACTTTTTTCATTTTGTGTTTGTTTAAATTTTAAAATTATAATTTCATGTTTATACCAGAATTAAAAAAAGGTAACCCATCCTTTATTAAATATTTTTTCGTTGTTTTGGGTTACAAATAATCAATAACCGTATTAATATAAACCGGGTGAGTACTTTAGAAGAAGAAAAGCTGTTGTTAAAGGGATTGGCAGCAAACGATAAACAGGCAATAGAAACCATTTACAGGGAGAATTACGCTATGATTCAGGCTTTTATACTGAATAACAGCGGAAGTCATGACGATGCAAGGGATATTTTTCAGGAAACCATGATCGTTTTATTTGAAAAATCCCGGGCCGAGACCTTTGAACTAAGCAGCCAGCTAAAAACCTATATTTATTCAATTTGCAGGCGGCTGTGGTTAAAAAAGCTTAACCAGATGCACCGTTATAACGGGCGTATGGATAATATGGAGGAGACTATACCGGTGGATGAGGATATGGAATGGCATGAAAAACGTGATACCGACTTTAAATTAATGGAAAATGCCATGAGTAAGATCGGGGAGCCTTGCAAAAGTTTGTTAGATGCTTATTATATCCAGAAGAAACATATGCAGGAAATTGCAGCAGATTTTGGATATACCAATGCAGATAATGCCAAAACCCAAAAATATAAATGCCTGATGCGGTTAAAAAAATTATTTTTTGCACAATATAAAAATGGACAATAAAATGGACGATACTTTATTATTAGACGCTGTTGAAAGATACCTGAAGGGAGAAATGTCGGAGCAGGAAATAATTTTTTTAGAAGAATTGCGCAAGACGAACCCTGAAGTAGACCAAATGGTGGTGGAGCATACTTTTTTTCTGAATGAAGTGGAAAAATACAGTGATACCAAAAACTTTAAACATTCTCTTTACGAAGTAGAAACTAAACTGGTTGAAGAAGGAGTAATAAATAAATCTCAACTTAAAGGCAAAGCTAAAGTAATTTACCTGTGGAACAGGTATAAACGTACGGCTGCGGTTGCTGCAAGTATTGCAGGTATTATTTCTTTATTTAATTTAGGACTGACTTTTTTTTACAGTAATAAAACAAGTCCACAGGCAATAACAGAACTTAGCCGACAGCTGAATGATTTAAAGAAAGATCAGAATAAAACCAATAAAGAACTGAAAGCTGTAAAAGATGCTGTAAAAATTGATCCTGCTGCCACACCAAAATCTGGTGGCACAGGATTTTTAATAGATGGCAAAGGTTATTTAATTACCAATGCCCACGTATTAAAAGGCAAAATCATTATTGCCACCAACGATAAAGGCCAGCAGTTTTTAGCCAAAGTGTGTATGAAGGATGAAATACGGGATATTGCAGTATTGAAAATTGAGGATAAAGATTTTAAACCTTACGGAGTTCTTCCTTACAGTATCAATGGATCGGTAAATCTTGCAGAACCTATTTACACAATGGGTTATCCTAAAGATGAGATTGTTTATGGCGAAGGCTACCTGAGCAGTTTAACAGGTTACAAAAGCGATACCCTTACTTACCAGATATCTATTGCTGCCGACCATGGTAACAGCGGTGGGCCTATTATGAATAAAAACGGAGATGTAATTGGTATCTTAACTGATAAATCGCAAGGCGGGTCAGTATTTGCTGTAAAATCTTTATATATTTTTAAAGCTGTTGATAATCTTAAAAAAGATACTGCTTTTGCTAATATTAAATTAACCAACAGTAATACTATTAAAACAATGGACAGGGTACAACAGGTTAAAAAAGTAAATGATTGTGTATTTTTAATTAAGAGTTACGATTAAAGCATTAGGCAAAAAGTGAAATATAAAGCGGCTGTTTAAATGGCCGCTTTTTTATTGTGTTTATTATAATTTTTTCTCAATATGGAAATAGCAGGAAAAATTAAAAAGAAAATAAATCTTGATGCCCACTTCACCCCCAACAATGGCAGCAAAGTACATAATCCGCCTGCAAGAAAAATAAAGAAGGTAATTACACAGCGGCGATACATATAGCTGATAAATTTTTTATCGCCTGCCATATAACAGAGTTCGGGTTTACTGCCTACGTACTTCCATAATAAATAGTAAGCCAGTTCAATTAAAGCAAGGTTAATACTGTACCAGAACCATACAATATCCATGTTGCCATATTGCATATTTAAAAAAGTAGAGAAAGGCATTACCACCACCCACAATAACATCAGCAGGTTTAACCACATCAGTTTGGGTGTATAATTAATGATATATCCAAAAAGGCGGTGGTGGCCTATCCAGAACTGACCTATAACTGCAAAGCTGAGTATAAAGCCTAAAAACTCGGGTACCTTGGCCCTTAGCTCATGCGCCAGTGCCTGTTGTGTTATACCATTTTCAAAATGCGGCACTTTTATTTCAATAATTAAAAGTGTAATGGCAATAGCAAAAACAGCATCACTGAAGAGTATGATTCTTTCCAGTTGAAATTGTTTCCGGCTTTCAAAAATATCATGATGCTAATGACTCATAAAGATCAGGTCAGGTTTAATTCCATAATGAAGAAGGATATTCCCCATTGGCCACCAGTTTATCAATACTGGCTTTTACAACAGGCGCATCTTCTTTATAAGTAACCCCAAACCATTGAGAAGAACATGGAATTACTTTTATAGTTCCTCCACCTGTTTTAACAAACTCATCTCCAATAAGAGGTATAAAAAACTCGGCCTTAATATTATGGGTATTTTCTTTTACAAACTGGTGAAATAATTTTTCTGTTGCAGGGAAAAGTGCCTGATGAAAACACCAGAAGTTCATAGATACACTGGAATCAAATGGTACTTCATGTTTACCATTATCATCTTCGTAAACAATTGTATCGCCTTGCCTGTATATTTTTGTTCTTTCTTTAATACCTACTAAATTATTGTCAGCATCAACCTGGCAAACACCACGGCTAACAGTACCATGCTCACTTAAAGTCTTGGCCAGTTCATAACCTATGATGGAATAGGTTTTATCATTACAATCGTTATTTAAAAAAGCGGCTGCTTTTACAAACGCATCGCTGCCGTAAAAATCATCTGCATTGATCACTGCAAAAGGCTCTTTAATTACATCTTTCGCACACAAAATAGCGTGGCCGGTTCCCCAGGGTTTTGTTCTACCTTCAGTTACGGTCATTCCGTCAAGAAACGAATCCATTTCCTGGTACACGTATTCAGTTTTGATCTTCCCTTTTAATTTAGGTTCAAAAATATTTTTAAAGCCCCCGGCAAAATCTTTACGGATAATAAAAACCACTTTCCCAAAGCCGGCACGTATAGCGTCATAAATAGAATAATCCATAATGGTTTCGCCACTGGGGCCAAAACCTTCAGTTTGTTTCATACTCCCGTATCTGCTGGCCATTCCGGCGGCTAAAATTAAAAGCGTAGGTTGCATTGATAATTTTAATTAATAAATGAAAAATTAATACTGATTTTTGTACAGCGAAAATAGTATAAACCGATAAGTTATTCTAAAATGCTTTTTAATATTTCCAATACTTCTGAAGATATTTTACAGGATGAATTATTTGTACAAAAAAAAGTATGGGTAACTGTATTACGGTTAGATAAAATTCATCCGGTGGTATCGGGGAATAAATTGTTTAAACTGCACTATTTTTTACAGGAAGCAGGCGCAGCAACCTACAAAACCATACTCACTTTTGGTGGTGCTTTTTCCAATCACTTAGTGGCAACCGCTTATACCTGCCAGGCTGCAGGTTTAAAAAGTATTGGTATTGTAAGAGGAGAAAAACCTGCTGTATTATCGGCAACATTACAGCATTGCATTAATTACGGTATGCAGTTACAGTTTATTTCAAGAGAAGCATATGATAAAAAAGATACCGCAGATTTTATTGCAGCTTTAAAAAATGAATTTGGTGACTGCTGTATTGTTCCAGAAGGTGGCTATAATAATACCGGTGCAAAAGGTGCGGCATTGATCTGGAGACTGATCCCCCAAAATAGGTATACCCATGTGTGTACTGCAACAGGCACAGCCACAACACTTGCAGGATTATTATCCGGTGCCGATAAAGAAACCATCATCAGCATACCTGTTTTAAAAGGCATGACGGATATTGAAGAAAGGGTAAATTTTTGTGGTACAGGTGCAAATAAAAATCATTTACAAATATTTGATGGTTACCATTTTGGTGGCTATGCAAAAAAAACACCTGAACTAACAGGCTTCATGAATTACCTGTGGCAACAGCACCAGCTGCCCACCGATTTTGTATATACCGCTAAATTATTTTTTGCTGTTTATGATAAAATAAAAAATAATCATTTTGCAGCAGGCAGTTCCATCCTGTGTCTGCATACCGGGGGTCTGCAGGGCAATGTTTCTTTGCCTGAACACAGTTTATTGTTCTAATTTGTAACATGGCTTTATATTTGCCATAAAGTTTTAATTGCTTAGCCTCGTTATATAAATATGCCAAAGGTTTCTTTTTTATTGGTTATCACTTTATTCTTTTGTACTGTTACTGTTACTGCACAGGATACATTGCCGGGTATTACCGTTAAAAATCTTAACGGGCAGATTATTGTAAGCTGGATAAATAATTATAAAGCCCCGGTTGCTGCAATAAATATTCAACGGTCTTACGACAGCCTTAAAAATTATACTACAATTGGTTCGGTATTAAATCCGCAAAATACCGAAAACGGTTATGCAGATGCGATACCTCCCTATAACAAAATGTATTACCGGGTTTTTATTTCTTTTGAGGGTGGCTCTTACCTGTTTAGTAAAATTACAAGGCCGGTAAAAGATAAACCGGAATCTACAATAGTTGAAGATACCCTGCATCCTTTTTTAGTAAAAGATAACTGGACGGCTCAGCCCGTTTACGATCCTAAACAAAGTAATGTAAAGATTCAGCCTAAGCCACAATTACCGGTAATTAACAATAACACAGAGATCATCACTTACCCCAGCCACCGCATTTATACGGCAAAGGATAATAATATTGTTATTTACCTGCCGGAAGCAGCAATAAAAAAATATATCATAAAGTTTTTTGATGAAAATGACATACCGGTATTTGAACTGAATAAAATAACAGAATCATATTTAATATTGGAAAGGGTAAATTTTTTACATGCCGGCTGGTTCCATTTTGAAGTGTATGAAAACGGTAAACTGATAGAGAAGAATAAATTTCAAATTGCCAAAGAAGGAAAGAATTAAACGATCAGTTCCGCTTCAAAAATCTTTTCAAAATTTCTTTTTATTTTTTCTTTTGCTTCGGCATAATCAACTTTCACTCCCAATTCTTTTTCAACAGAAGTAACCTGTTTATTTTGTATACCACAGGGAATGATATTATTGAAATAACTCAGGTCGGTATTTACATTCAGTGCAAAGCCATGCATGGTTATCCAGCGGCTGCAACGTACGCCAATGGCACAAATTTTTCTTTCCCTGCCATTTATACCGGGCTCAATCCACACACCCGTTTCGCCGCTGCTGCGTTCGCCTTTAATACCATATTCGGCAATGGTTAAAATAATTATCTCTTCAAGGTTACGCAGGTATTTACCAATATCGGTATAAAAATTTTCCAGGTCTAAAATAGGGTAGCCCACAATTTGCTGCAGACCATGAAAAGTAATATCTCCTCCCCTGTTGGTATTAAAAAACTGGATATTGTTTTGTTCCAGCTCCTGTTCACTCATCAGCACATTATCTATATTACCGCTTTTACCTAAAGTGTAAACTGATGGATGTTCACAAAGTAAAAAATGGTTGACAGTTGTCCCGAAGGCTTTCGGGAGATAGTTAAAAGCCGGGGCTTCGCCGGCAAACTGTCCGCTGCGAATTGCCGACTTTACTTTTACATTGGCCTGCAACAATTCCTCCTGGTAATCCCAGGCAGTTTTGTACTCAATAATTCCAAGGTCTTTAAATATTACTTCCTGCTTATCCAATGCAATTCATTTATTTTGCAAATATAATGGATAGCTATGGTCCATGGACCATAGACCATGGACTGAAAAAGTAACTAAACTAAAATGTCCCACAACATCATCAACCTTGAAGAATTAGAGCAGCCCGAAAGCGAAGAACTATACGAACGCCTTTCCATCATTATCGACAAAGGACAGGAACCCTTACGCATTGATAAATTTTTAATGAGCCGTATTGAAGGCGCCACCCGAAATAAAATTCAGCAGGCCGTCGATAACGAAATGGTATTGGTAAACGAAGGCCCTGTAAAAAGCAATTACAAAGTAAGGCCCCACGATAAAATTGTTGTATATGACAGCCGCAATCCTGAAAGCAGTGAGATCATTCCGCAAAATATTCCATTGGCAATTGGGTACGAAGATGATGATATTTTAATAATCAATAAACCAGCGGGCATGGTGGTGCACCCCGGCAGTGGCAATCCAAATGGCACATTGGTAAACGCAGTAGCCTGGTATTTACAACAGCAACAGCCCGGTATTGACGAAAGCACCCTGCCCCGTTTTGGTTTGGTACACCGCATAGATAAAAATACCACCGGGCTTTTGGTAATGGCAAAAACACAAAAAGCCATGGCCGATATTGCCAAACAATTTTTTAACCACACCGTACACCGCCGCTACATTGCACTGGTATGGGGCGATTTTGAAAAAGATAAAGGTACCATTACAGCCCATGTAGGCAGACACCTGCGTTTTAGAAAATTATTTACTGCCTACCCCGATGGTGACCATGGCAAAGATGCCGTTACCCATTATAAAGTGCTGGAGCGTTTTAATTATGTAACATTGGTAGAGTGCCGGCTTGAAACCGGGCGCACCCACCAGATACGTGTACATATGCAGCTGATAGGCCACCCATTATTTAACGACGATTTTTATGGCGGCGACAGAATTGTAAAAGGCACCGTGTTTACCAAATACAAACAGTTTGCAGATAATTGTTTTGAACTGTGCCCACGGCAGGCACTGCACGCCAAAGAATTGGGCTTTATACACCCCACTACAGGCCAGTATGTACATTTTGAAAGCGAACTGCCCGAAGATATGAAATCCGTAATTGAAAAATGGAGAAATTATATAGGGCATAAAGACCAGTAGTTTTATTTTTAAAAAGAAAGTGTTGGTACATAAAACCGTTAAGATCGAATTAATTAAGGTACCAGAGTTTCGTATATTTATTTCAAGAAAAGAACATAAACCAAAAAATAACGCCATTGATATGGCTGCTGCCATGGCATCGAACTTTTATCGGAAGAACAATACCGGGAGCTGCAGTCCCCCCAAATAGAGGGAGGAAGTTTCGATATGAAAACATCTAGCTGGATAAAAACACCTGCTGATATTAGAAAACTTGGTGGTGCCATCTTTGCCGATTTCCGCTACGGCAATGTCTTTATATATCACAACGGTGCAGAATCTTACTATGCCGCCAGGGGCTTCCGTGGTTGGCTAAGGGTTTGAATTTGAGAAAAATCATTTCAGTTAATCAATAAATGAATTACATGAATCCTAAAGTTGATTTTTATTTTGATAAAGCCAAAAAGTGGCAGGAAGAAATCAGGAAATTAAGAACGATCATTCTTGACTGTAACCTGAGCGAAGAACTGAAGTGGGGTTGCCCTTGTTACACTTTTGAGAAAAGCAACATCGTTTTAATACATGTGTTTAAAGAATACTGTGCAGTTTTGTTTTTCAAAGGTGCCTTGTTAAAAGATACTCATGGAATTCTGATCCAACAAACGGAAAATGTGCAGGCGGCACGCCAGCTCCGGTTTATCAATGTTAAGGAAATAGTTAAGATGGCCCCCATCCTGAAAGCCTATATTTATGAAGCCGTTGAAGTGGAAGAAGCCGGCTTGAAAGTGAAGCTAAAAAATACTTCAGCATTTAAAATTCCTGAGGAATTTCAAAAGAAATTAGATAAAAAGCCTGCCTTGAAAAAGGCTTTTGAGGCATTAACACCGGGACGGCAGAGAGCATATATCTTTTATTTTTCTCAGCCCAAACAATCCAAAACCCGGGAAGCAAGGGTTGAAAAATGTATGCAGCAAATTCTCAACAGAAAGGGATTAAATGATCAGTAGAAAAATAATTTCAGTTAAGCAATAAATATTCATCATCAGCTTTCTCAGTTTATGAAAGTTTAAATGCAAAACAAAAGACAGAAAAGCACATGCTGCAACAAATGTTTCCTATGTTGGCTAAAGGGTCTCTATCGGCTTTTGTGAAGGCAAAGGTAATTTTTATTCCCGGCACAGGTTACCAAATTTAGATATTATAAATTTTAATACATTGCAGCGACGGAATTTTATTTGTAGAGTTTTCAATTGATTATCAAATGAAAACTCTACAAGGAGTTGCGCCAATACAAATGTTGTGCGTCATTCCCCATTTTTTGCACGAACAAAAATAATTTCTCTTGCTAACGGACGTTACAGACACCCATTGGTTAAATTTGATACGGCTCTATGCAAGGCCGACTTAAGCATTGGTGGTTCAAAACCCCGGGCGTCATTCTGGTTGAAGTGTAATGCTAAAAATTTATTTT
>JAYVPT010000040.1:0-136337 GCA_043757165.1 Ferruginibacter sp. | reverse complement strand
CCTGTGTGCCATTGCAATTGTGCCTTTGCAGATTTAGCCCTGGTAATTGCCTGTACATATTGATTGTGAATTTCGCCGTATTGCGTTTCGGCATAAGTCTGTTGCAGGTAATCTATCTGCCCGGCATTAAACTGGCGGATGGCGGAAAGCTTTATTTTTTCATACAAAGTATCCTGGATAAATAATTGTTTTACCAGCGAATCACCAAACTGAACTAGCAGGTATAAAAGTTTTATCCTGTATTTTATTTCCGCTTCGGTAAGTTGTTTCTCTTTTTGTGCGATAGCAATCTGTCCTTTTTGTAAACGGTATTGGTTTGTATAAACAGAAGGAAACTCAATAGACTGTGTAATACTTCCTGTATAAAAGTTACCGGTGGGGCTTTCCCAGAAAAATTCGGGGTTGGGCAGGTTAATGGCCGATTTCAGCAATTGCTGTTGCTGCCTTACCTGTAAAGAAGCGGCATTAATATTTCTGTTATTGGCCAGTGCCTTGCTGATCGCTTCTGTTTCTGTAAGTACAGATTGAGCATTGACAGTTACTGTTGCCAGGAGTATAAAGCCGGTAAATATATTTCGGTACATAAAAAAATTGATTACTGTAAAACTGGATATTCACTTTGCCATGGGCAAAATAAGTTGTTGCCGGAGCAGGAACTGCTTCGGTTAGTTTACAATAATCAAATCTGGAAACGCTGTATGGCTATGCGGATGTCGGGAGGAGGCGGATGAAAATGCCGGGCTGTATATTTTTGTGCCGGTAATTGTACTGTTTCAAAAATGTTGATACCAAAGTATGTAGTGTTGATTGCAACAAACACCGGCACATCAATACTAACTTTTGCTGCCAGGCTTTTATCTAATTGCTGAAACTGCATTACTTTATTGGTACAGCAATCATCTTTTTTGGAAGCATCTTTTTTATCGTGATGGTTTGCAACAGGTTCATCATGGTAGGATTTCTTTGTCTCATTTTCATGATGGTGCTTTTTACCATGAGCATGAACATGAACTGCAACTTCGGTAGCTTCTGCTTCATGATGGGAGTTGTTATATCCCATATTTAAACCCATAGCACAGGCAAAGCCTACAACAGTATTCAAGGCAAATACTATTAATAAAAAGGCGGCCTTTAATTGTATGGAGTTGTTTTTTTTCATTAATTCTCATTAAAATTAGGCTATTCTTTAAAAACTACCAACTACCTTTTACTAAGGTAGTTTACCAATTTATTTAGAAGTTATATAATTAGTAAAAGATTTACAGAATTTTTAAATATTCTTATTAATTACATTTTCATCCCCGCCATCGGGTTAGCACCTTTCTTAAAAATATATTCGCTGTTGAGCAGGTAAGCACCACGAATGACCACAACATCACCATCACTCAGGCCCGATCTTATTTCAATTCTGTCATCGCTTTCCTGGCCCACCTGTACCATTTTATTTTTAAAAGAATGTGCGCCGGTTTTTATCCAGACTGTTGCTCCTTTACCATCCCGGATCACCGCATCAATAGGTAATGTTAATGATCTTCGTTGTGGGCTTTTCAACACTACATAAGCAGGCATTCCGGGTTTTAGCTGACCCTTTGAATTGGGAATAGAAACACGGATAAGATTTATTCTTGTATTGGGATTGATCTCGGGGTTCACAAATTCAATTTTGCCTTTTATTTCCTTACCATCAAAATCGGGAAGCTGCACTGTAGCAATACTGTTCCTGTCAATCTCCGCCAATTGAGAAGTATATACCTGCGCTTCTGCCCAGAGGCTTGACAGATCAGCCAGCTTTACAACCATACCTCCTTCCATTACATAATCGCCTTCACGAATGTCTAATGTGGTAATATAGCCTGCGCCAGTACTGTAGAAAGTAGTAGTGGGTGTTGCTTTTCTATTTTTTTCCAGCTCCTGTACCTGGCTTTCACTCATGCCCCATAGCAGCAATTTGTTTTTTGCACTTTGAATAAGCTGGTCAAAATCAATTACAGTTTCATTGGTAAATGTTTTCTTTTTATCCAGCACCAACAGGTATTCCTGTTTTGAATTGTTTAGTTCTTCACTGTATATTTCGTACAAAGCCGAACCTTTCTTTACATAATCGCCGATATTTTTATAATACAGTTTTTCAATTCTGCCCATTATTCTTGAACTCACAGATGTGGCTTTCATCTGGTCGAAATTCAGCGTTGCTGTTAATACTACCTGGTCGCCAATGCTGCCGTTCCGAATCGTATCAGTTAAAATATTTCCCAACTGTATTTGCTGCTCACTCAATTGTATTTCATCTTTGTTTTCGCCAGTGCTCTTTTTTACTGCCGTCAATTCCATATGACAAATGGGACATTTGCCCGGCTTATTTTCCACTACCTGGGGATCCATTGAACAGGTGTAATAAATATCGGGGTCTGCTGTAATTGCAGTTTTGCTTTTGCATCCTGCAAAAACCAAAAACACTATTGTTGTAAAAAAGATATATCGCATAATCAGTTTTTTACTTTAATAAAACTTTCACTGTCCATTAAATATTGGGCATTTACTGCAACTGAATCGCTTTCAGTAATGCCGCTTAGCACCTGTATATGATTTTTGTGGCTTACCCCTGTGATTATTTTTAGTGCTTTAAAGCCTCCGGCGGTTTTTTGAAAAACAACTTTGTCCAAACCTAAGGAAACAACAGATTCCTTGGGTAACCAATAAGCATCTTTTGTATTTCCAAAAACAGTAGCTTTTACCTGGCTGCCAATAGGAATTTTTAACGTGCTGTTATTGAAGTATACTCTTGCAGTTAATGTTTTACTTTCTTTCCTGTAAAATGGTTCTATAAAATCAATAGTAGCCCTGAAATCATTGGTGGGGGCAGTTTCGGGTGTTACCCTTACTGTATTTCCCGGTTTTACCATCGCCTGATTTTCTCCATAGATATTCAAAATAATCCATGCCCTGTCAGGATCATATACTGTGAAAACAGATTGGCCTTTCTGCAGGTACATGCCTTCTTTCAATGAAAGCTCTTCAGTGAGCAATGAAATATCTTTCATGCCAATAGCTGCTGTGTTCATGGAAGCTCCGTTGGCTGCTTCGTGAATATGACCGCTGTAATTACTATACACAGCAATTGTTAACGAGGGTTTACCGGACTGAATAACCTGCTGTAATTGCTGACTGCTCATACCCAGCAATAATAATTTTTCTTTTGCTGCCTGGATAAATGTTGCGTTTCCTGCGTCATTTTTTAAAAGGAATAACAGGTTTTGTTGAGCCGTCATTAATTCAGGACTGTACATATCAAGTATGTGCTGGCCTTTTGAAATTTTTTGATAGCGGAACCGTACATACAGTTTTTCAATTCTGCCTGCCACCCTTGATGAAATACTTCCAACCTGTCTTGTATCGTAAGCTACATTTCCCAATGCATCAATTTCTATCTGCTCTTCTTTTTTCTGAATTGTTATTACCGGAACGGCAGATATTACAAACTCATTCGTTGGTTTCAGTAAAGATTCCAATTCAATTACTGCCAGTTTTTTAGCATCTGCTTCTTTCTTCACTAACTGCATACCGCATATCGGGCAGTTGCCTGGTTTATCCCGGATAATTTGCGGGTGCATCGGGCAGGTATATATTTCCTTTGCTGCCACAGTTTCATGTTGTGCATGAGGATCTTTTTTATTATTGCAGCTTACTGCAATGAGTAATAAAAATGTACCTGTTATAATTACTATTCTTTTCATTTTTTTTCCATTAACCGTTCCAATGTTACCTGCAATTTCAAAGCATCGTTCAACAAATCTAAATAAACGATCTGCGTCATGTTCAGGGTTTCCCATGCATCGTACAACATAAATAATTCTTCCGTGTTTTGTTCATAACCCAATTGCATGGTTTTATAATTATTCTTTAATGCCGGAATAATATTCTCATCATACAATTTCAGTTGCCTGCGTTTTAATTCCAGTTCATTATTCATGCCATAGGCCATGCCGCTATATTCATTTACCATCATTTCTTTTTGTGATTGCAATGAGTAAGCTTTCCATTTAAGACTTTCAATATTGGCCTTGTTCATTTTAGATGACCATTTGGTGAGTGGTAATTTCATCATGCCCATTAAAGAAAACTGCATAGGCAAACCACCAAAGCCAAACATATGTTCGTACCGGATACCAAACTGCGGTTGCAGACTTTGCTTTTCTGTTTCCTGTTTCAGCCAGGTAAGGTTGATCTCTTTGTCGATGGCTTTAAGATCACTCCGGTTGCTGTAAAAAAGTGAACTGTCAAAAACCTGGTTAGAAAAATCTTTCAACTGGTAAGTGGTATCAATATCAAAATCGGCCAATGCATTCCTGCCCATCAATGCATTGATGCGGATACGTTTTTCCCTGATATCATTTTCAAACATCAGTTGCATATTCTTTACATTGCCCAATGCGGCTTTTGCTTTGTAATAAGCACTGATCTTTTCCATTCCGTTTTTATATCGCAGCTCCGCATTCTTAATCATAAAGTCGAGTATCTTTTCATTCTCTGCAATAATGGCCAGTTTTTTTTTCAGGATGATCCATTCATAATACAATTGTTTTGCATCATTGATCAGTTCATTAAGTGATACATTCTTCTTTTCTTTTTCTACTGATGACATCGCTTCCATATAAGCAGCATCAGCATTTTGTTTCTTTTTATTAGGCAACATTTGCTGGCCGCCGATCATGTACTGCCCCATACCTGTAGCACCCATATCTCCCTTCTTCCATAAACCCGGGTTATAAGGTGTCATCCAAAACCCACTGCTGAATTCAGGTGGCATCCAGCTTTTGGCGCCTTTTGCCGCTTCATCCATAGAACGGATCTCGTTGTTGTACATTTTTACAACTGGGTGTAAGGTTGTGATACTGTCAATGATAGCATCTAATTTCAGTGTTTGGGCTGAAATAAATTTTACCTGGAGGAACAGAGCAAGTATGATAACAATTATTTTCATTGTATTAAATTTAAGTTCAACAATTTTTATTTTTTTGAACAGGAGGACATGGAACAGAACCATACGAACAAAATACACAGCAATCACCCGGCCTGGGATTTAATATTTTTTTGCATTTTTCACATTTATAAAAATACCTGCAGGCATCAGTTGGCATCTCTTCCTCCTTCTGATAGCCACAATGAGGGCATGTTATAATTGATACCAGTATAATTTCCATATCCTTGTTATTTATTCTTTAATATCTATTAATTCAATTTTACCTTTACGTTTTAATTCTCTTTCTTTTATCATTTCAAAAATTACAGGAGTAATCAACAATACATAAATGGTGGAAGTTATTGTACCGCCGATCAGTGGGATTGTTATTGGCCTCATTATATCGCTACCCACACCGGTTGCCCATAATATGGGGATCAATCCAAAAAGCCCAACCGAAACTGTCATCAGTTTTGGCCTTAATCTTTTTGCTGCACCTTCAATTACAAATTCCCTGATGATGGCTGGTGTTAATATTGCTTTTGAATTACCATGTTTTGCAACCATGTTCTGCATGGCTTCATTCAGGTAAATAGTCATGAGCATGGCTGTTTCTATTGCCATTCCAAACAAGGCGATAAAACCAACTGCAACAGCCACCGATAAATTAACACCGTAGAAATACACCATGAACACACCGCCAATCAAAGCAAAAGGAACAGTGATCATAGTTACGATTGCTTCTTTAAAAGAATGATAGGTAAAATATAATACTATAAAAATGATGATGATTACCATGGGTAATATCATGGTGAGTGTTTTGTTTGCTCTTATCTGGTTTTCCCATTGCCCACTCCATTCCAGGAAATATCCTTTGGGTAATTTTGTTATCATCTGGTTTAATTTATCCTGCGCTTCTTTTACAGTACTTCCTAAATCTCTTTCCCGTACATTAAATAAAACCGTTCCTCTAAGCATTGCATTTTCTGAATTGATCATTGGCGGGCCATCACTTAAACTTATATCAGCTACTGCTTCCAAAGGAATGGGACCAAAATTCATGGTCTGCACCTGTAAACGTTTTAATGATTGCAGGTTATTTCTAAAATCCTGGCCATAACGTGCATTAACAGAAAAACGTTGCCGGCCTTCAATAGTTGTGGTGAGTTTCATCCCACCCAATGCACTTTCCACAACTGTGTTCACATCATCCACACTCAAACCATACCTTCCTATTTCATCCCGTTTAATGGCAATATCAATATACTTGCCGCCGGTAATCGGTTCTACATACAAATCTTTTACCCCTTCAATTCCGTCTAATTGTTTTTTAATAGTTTGTGCAAAAACATAAATACTGTCAAGATTTTGTCCATACACTTTTATCCCAACATCAGTACGTATACCTGTTGAAAGCATATTGATGCGATTAATGATGGGCTGTGTCCATCCATTAGTAATACCAGGTATCTGTAGTTTTGAATTTAGTTCGTTGATGATGTCGTTTTTATTGATTCCTTTCCGCCATTCACTTTTTGGTTTCAGTAAAATGATGGTTTCGATCATACTGATGGGTGAATTATCGGTAGCCGTATTTGCCCTTCCGGCTTTACCCAGCACATGAGCAACTTCCGGAACCGTACTTATAATTTTATCCTGTACCTGCAATAACCGTTTGGCTTCGGAGTTAGATACATCGGGTAACGTAACCGGCATAAAGAGTAATGAACCTTCATCCAACGGCGGCATAAATTCTGAACCCAATCTTGTCATCATTACAGCACCAATAATCAAAGCCACTAAGTTGATTCCAATAATTGTTTTACGCCATCGCAGGCACCATTTAAGAACAGGTCTATAAATTTTTTCCAGTGTTCTTGTAATAGGGTTGGCACTTTCCGGTTTTAATTTTCCTTTCAGAAAAAATGAGATCAATACCGGCGCTAAGGTAATTGCAAGAAAAGCATCTATCAGCAGGATGAATGTTTTTGTCCAGGCCAGCGGGCTGAATAGTTTCCCTTCCATACCTGTCAGGAGAAAAACAGGAAGAAAAGAAGTAACCACAATAATTGTTGAATAAAATACCCCCGGCCCTACCTGTATGGATGATTTTTCAATTATCTCCATTCTTTCATCCGCTGTCAATGGATCTTTATTTCGTTTAAACCAGTTTGCCATATTTATGCTTTATTGGTTGACTTAGATTTTGCAATTTGTGCTTCGCTGATATGCCGGTAGGCATTTTCCACCATAACAATCCCATCATCAACTACTACCCCAATTGCCAACGCAATACCGGTTAATGACATGATGTTGGAAGAGATGCCAAACATTTCCAAAAAAATAAATCCTGCTGCTACGGAAATAGGCAATTGAATAAGAATGATGACAGCGCTGCGCCAGTTAAAAAGAAAAATAATGACTACTATTGAAACGGTGATCAGTTCTTCTATCAATGTACCTTTTACTGATTCAATAGCTTCTTTAATCAATGTACTTCTGTCGTAAGAGGTTTTGAATGTTACCCCTTCGGGCAAACCTTTTTCCACTTCCTTCATTTTTGCTTTTACAGCGGTAATCACTTTGTCTGCATTCTCACCATATCGCATCACTACTATACCACCTACTACTTCGCCTTTGCCATCCATATCAAAAATACCAAGCCGTAAATCGCCACCCATTTGTACAGAACCAATGTCTTTTACCCGTACAGGAATTCCGTTGTAATTACTTATTGCAATGTTCTCAACATCCTCCTTATTTTTTATGTAACCAAGGCCACGGATAATATAGGCCATATCGGCCATTTCAAATTTCCTTCCACCCACATCATTGTTATTGGCCTTCACCTTGTTCATAACATCCATCAGTGAGATGTTATAGTATTGCAGTTTTACGGGGTCAACAATCAACTGGTATTGTTTTTCAAATCCACCGAAACTCGCCACTTCTGCAACACCGGGCACCGTTTGCAATGCAAACTTTACATACCAGTCCTGTAATGCCCTTTGTTCTCCTAAATCCATTTTTGGTGCATCTAAATGATACCAAAAGATATGACCAACACCTGTTCCATCTGGCCCAAGCGTAGGCGTTATTCCCTGTGGTAATAGGCGTTGAGCATAATTCAATCGTTCCAGTACCCTTGTTCTTGCCCAATAGATGTCAACATTATCTTCAAAGATCACATACACAAAACTCATCCCGAACATGGATGAACCACGGATGTTCCTGATTTTTGGAATACCCTGCAGGTTACTTACCAATGGATAAGTAACCTGGTCTTCTATCACCTGCGGACTACGGCCCATCCATTCTGTAAATACGATCACCTGGTTTTCACTCAGATCAGGTATCGCATCAATTGGGTTTTGTTTGATGGAGTAAATGCCCCAGGCAAACAGGCCTGCTGAAATGAGCAGCACTATAAACCTGTTGCGTAAAGCCAGTTCAATTAATTTGCGAACCATAAGGTTGTTTTAACCGTTACTTAATTAATTCTTCAACACTGCCACAGGTAATCATTTTAGCACCGAAATATGGGTTCTTTACTTCTTTCATTTCACTCAACCACATAGCTCCCTTGTTTTCGTTATACATAGGACAATGGTCATGATATATTGGCTCTTCTGCACCAAACGCTTTTGCAAGATTATACACAACTTCACTCAGCATCGAAAAATGCGAACGCTGATGTTCAATTTTATCTCCGTTCTTCTCAATGTGTTCGGCATGTTCTTTCAACTCTTCTTCAATGCCATCATACAGTTTTTTCTGCTCTGCTGTAAATAAAGATTTATCCAGTTTACTGAGAACTGTTCCCATTGCTTTTGCTCCGCTGGCAGCCTCACTGCCGTTATCATTCGCCAGTGCATTTTTAATGTGCAGGTAATGGCTCACCATTTCTTTAATGGAAGCAGCAACGCCTGCATCTACATTAGTATAGGTGATGGCTACTGCTTTTATTTCTTCATCACCTGCTGACGTGACAAGTGTAACGGTATCTTTTTTCATATTATTCATGTCATGAGATGCCTGTTCATTTTTAGTACCGCTGTTATTGCAGGCACTAAACAAAATTGTACTTACAGCTATAAGGCCAAAAAATAGTTTCTTCATTGCTAATTATTTTTTAAGATTAATGTTTGTGCTTTGAGTCTTTTTTCTCAACTAATACCATACCACACTTTGTGCATTTGCCGGGTTTGTCGCTGGCTACTTCCGGATGCATGGGGCAAACGTACATTTTCATCACTTCCATTTTCATTTGTTCTTTTTTTGATTTGGTTAGATCCATTCCACACTTAGAACATTTGCCGGGTTCGTTACTTGTTACATCAGGATGCATCGGGCAACTGTAAATTTTCATTTCGTCCTTATTTTTTTTATCTTCTTTTACAAGGTTCATTCCACATTTGCTGCATTTACCAGGCGTGGTACTGGTTTCGTCTTTATGCATCGGACATCCGTACATTACCCCTATTTTCATTTGTTCTTTTTTTGTTTTTGTCATATCCATCCCACAGTCAGGGCATTTACCCGGAGCTGTACTTTTTACATTGGCATGCATCGGGCAGGTATACATATCTCCCATCTTCATCAGTTCTTTTTTTGATCTAACCAGGTCCATACTACATTTAGAACATTTGCCCGGTTCATTACTGGTTACATCCGGGTGCATTGGACATACATAAGTCGGTTTTTCTGTTTTTACTTTTTGCATTCTCATTTTATGCTTTGCAGTATCCTGTGCAAATACAGTAACAGAAAAGATGGTTAAAGCTGCCATAATCAGCATTTATATGGATTTCATTGTATTTATTTTTTAGAATGATTAAATAATATAGCCCTGTAAAAGTTGTAGCCTTTACAGGGCTTTAAAAAATTAAGATTGTTTTCTTTGATATATTTTACAGCAATCGGGCAATTTCTGAACGGTTGCATCATCAGCACGATAACTTTCAGTATCATACCCTGCTGCTGCTATTTTCTTTTGCACATTATCCACAGCAGCTTTTTTAAATATATCGTAGGTAAGGGTGAGTTGTTTGGAATTTTCGTTCCAGTTTGCAGATTGAATACCAGCTACAGTAAAAGCAGCTTTTTCAATTGTTTTCCTGCACATGCTGCATTCGCCATATACTTTTATGGTTACTGTTTTAATAGCTCCGGTTCTTTGTATTTTATCGCTTTGTGCATTGGCGGTTTGAAATATTATACAGGCAATAACCATTGCCAATACTAATTGTAACGTTTTCATTGTTATAGTTTTTAAATTATTAACTGAATCAAATATTTGCATATAGCAAAAAGCACCTGCAATTATCATTACAGATGATCAACTCATTAATAATTTTAAATCCGGAAAACGCAGTTCATTATACAGGCAGATGGCCCGGTATAATCTGGTGGAGAGTTATTATTTACAACAGCAATAACTTCAGTTGAAGCAACCTGCCAGTTGTATAAAGGATAAGCTGCGGCAACAATATCTGTTTGCGGAGTAGCAAAGTCGATATCATTGGAAACATTTTTATAAGAATCGTCTAATTTGTAAAACTTATGTTCATCATGGCAGCATCCCTTCTTTTCTTTCATACCACATTTAGCACACTTATCTTTTTCGTTGCCATAAAATTCCACACCTGATTTTTTACCCATGCAGTAATGTATTTCCATGGCAATCCCACTGGAGGCTGTCATGTACATTATGGTCAATATGGCAAGAAAGAATCTTTTCACATTATAAAGGTAAAATGATTTTGCTGAAGTAACAGATAAATAATGTTAAAAAACAGAAAGCTGATATAATTCATGATCCGGAATGCCGGCCATAATAATTTAAGCTGGTTGGATTAATTCACAAAATTCCACTGAACACCAAAGCGTATAATAAGGCCGGGTGTGGGATAATGCGCTGCCGCAAAATTATTATTGATAAAGCCAAAGCCATTTACAAGGCTTGCCGTATTTAAGTTTTCTCCACGGATGTAAGCAGTAAAAGATTTGATCCTGAAATTAAAGAAGGCGGTAATATCCGGCAGATTTTTTAATTTAAAAGTATCCTGCGGCATAAACTGCCCCATTACCGGCGAATAATTGTAGGCTTCAAAAGGGGTGTAATACCTTACTTCAAGCCCGGTACTTAAATTAAGATTTTTATAAAACACGCCTTCGTATGCAAAACGGTTACGGGTAAAAAACAACGGTACTTTTACGGGTGCACTTCCATCTGTTTGCTGCACCACAGCTTCGGTGTACCAGTTTAATCTTTTAGACAATCTTATTTTTTTTGAAGCCGACAATTGCAGCAGGTTTATCACTTTACTGTTTTGTGCGGTATGATAATAATCGGTAAAATACGCCAGGTTGGTAATGATGTAATTTTTAAAACCCAGGTTAATAAAGGGGTTCGCAGCTTCGGCGCCAAAAGAAATGATATTTTCTTTTTTGGTGATGCCTGTATTTTTAAAATTGAATGCTGAAAAACTATTGTAGATGAACGATGGCGTACGGTTTACATTGTTAAAAAATAACCGTACATCGCCTAACTTTTTATTTAAGTAACGGCCAATGGTAGCGAAGGCATTGTAATCGCCGCTGTTAAGGCCATTTAAATAAAATTCTCCCTTGGCAATTACATCCCATAATTTATTACGGGTTTTATTGCGGTATTCGCCATGCAATATAATATTGTAAAAATTTTTTGTTTCTATACCGCCAGCCCTGTAAAATTCTCCTTTTATATTTTCAAGCCGGGCACCTGCCAATAAAAATTGTGCAGCGTTTTTTGTATCGGGAAATTGCAGTAACGAAAAATCATTACTGATCAGCTTCCATTTTTCATGCACCGAAAAAGTATCAACAGGCTGCGTTTTTAAAGTGGTATCGTACCAGTTTTTATAAATATTGGTATCGGCCTTATTATCGATATACAAATAATTATAGGTACTGTAATTAAAACTGTATTGTATCCGCAGCTTGGGATAAAACAAATATTCGGTGGTGGAATCATTTACAGCTACCGAATCATTTTTACCAATATCATAGGTTTGGCGTACAAAAAAAGTAACGTCCTTATTAATATTCCCGGTGTTTACCGAGGCATTAAAAGGATTGGGTTGAAAAAGTGATGCATTACCCAGGTTTACAGGAATGCTAAAACGTTTTTTATTATTGGGGTTAGATAATAAGCTATCGTTGGTGATGCCGCCATTCTCAGAGTTTTTTATAGTATTACCCACCAGCACAAAATTCATTGCATACCTTTTGCGCTTTCCCTGGTAAGTGCTGAACAGGCGGTAGTTTTTATGATTGGTATTCTGGGTAACAAAATATCCCGGCGCACTTATCAGCCGGTAATCAAAACCAAAATTCCAGTTGGGCCTGGGGTTTTGCGTGTGCAGTACTTTTATCATCTGCTCTTTACCCGATGCCAGCTGGTAGCTTAATTGTGTAAAAGGTTTGGTGGTTTTATAAAACTTTGTTTCTTCCAGTTTAAATTTATATACATCAAAGGCATGAAAGCCGGCATCCCATCCCGGTTTTAAATCAGGCTTATAAATTAATGAATAGGCAGCCGCACCATGATTACCTAAATATTGATACCGTGACGGTATGGAAAAATATTTATCAAAATCATTGATAGAAGAATCCAAATGATTTACCCTTATAGAATCAATGAATTTATAAGTGATGGTAATAGAATCCTTTTTATCATCCCGGTGCTCAAACCCCATGGTATTGTCTTTGTCAGATTTGCTGGTATCTGATTTGTTTTGCGATGATGATGTTGCCCCTCCAAATTTGGGGATTTTTTTAAATACAGGCACCTGTGCCCTGCAAAGCTGAACAAGAAAAACCAATATTAACAGGGAGAGATTTTTTTTCATTTAATTTTTTCTATTAGAACCGTTGAGCATTTTTAATTTAATCTGGTTTATTTTTCCCACGCAGAGTAGCTGAGGCCGCTGAGAAAAAATCCTTTTACAATTGTGCCACCAGTTCTGTAAATATATGTGCCAGTTTTGGTTCAGCTTCTTTTGCAGCCTGCAACACTTCTTCATGTGTTGTAATTATACCATCATCACGCAGGCCAATATCGGTTATCACACTTATTGCAAATACCGGAAGGCCCATGTGTGCAGCAGCAATCACTTCCTGCACTGTACTCATGCCCACCGCATCGCCGCCAAGTGCTAGTATCAGCTGGTATTCTGCCCTTGTTTCAAAAGTGGGGCCGGTTACACTGCAATACACACCTTCTCTTAATTTAATATCTTTTGCTGCAGCAATGGCTTTGGCTTTGGCAATTAAATGCCTGTTATATGGCTCACTCATATCCGGAAAGCGTGGACCAAGTTCAGTTATATTTTTCCCCACCAAAGGATTAGGCTGAAAGAAACTGATATGGTCTTTAATGATCATCAGGTCGCCTACTTTATAATTAGTATTGGTGCTGCCTGCCGCATTGCTGATCAATAAGGTTGTTATCCCCAATAACTTCATTACCCGTATAGGGAATACCACTTCATCAGGATGGTACCCTTCATAAAAATGAAAGCGCCCTGCCATGGCTACAACAGTTTTTCCGCCCAATTGGCCAAATACCAGTTTGCCGCTATGTCCTGCCACTGTACTCACCGGAAAATCAGGAATGCTGTTGTATGCAATTTCTTTTTCTACATTTATCTCGTTTACAAAACTACCCAGCCCGCTGCCCAGTACAATGCCCACCAGCGGCTGTTTATTATATTGTTCTTTTATGTAAGTAACCGCTTCATTAATTTTTTGCATCATAAATCGATAGCCTGTTTTTGGTGCGCCAAAGGTACAATAAGATAGTGTTAGAAAAGAGGTAAAAAAGACAGTTGAAAGTTAGAGATGCATAATCCGCTTTGATAAAAATTCAGCAATGGTATGCAGTACAAGAGTGCGACGCAAGAATGCTAAATTGAAAAATAAATGCCCGTAACATAAAAATCCTAAACTTCTAAACCCCTAAACTTCTAAACTCTTTTCTTATCTTCGCAAAAATTTATTTAATTATGAATCTTCATGAATACCAGGCCAAGGAATTATTAAAAAAATACAATGTTCCCGTGCAGGAAGGCATACCCTGTAATACACCCACCGAAGCAGAAGAAGCGTACCGCCAGATACATACCCAATATGGCAGCAGGTTTGCCGTGGTAAAGGCGCAAATACATGCCGGCGGACGTGGTAAAGGAAAAATTGCCGGTACCGAACAACGTGGTGTGGCTGTTGGTAAAAATGCAGAAGATGTAAAACAAATTGCCCAGAATATTTTAGGCGGCACATTGGTTACCATACAAACCGGGCCTGCGGGTAAACTGGTAAACAAAGTATTGGTGGCACAGGATGTATATTACGAAGGCAACAGCCCTGTAAAAGAATTTTACTTATCAATTTTATTGGACCGTACAAAAGGCCAGAACGTTATTATGTACAGTACCGAAGGCGGAATGAACATTGAAGACGTGGCACATGATACACCCGAAAAAATATTTAAAGAGTGGATACACCCCGGTGGATTGCTGCAGGCTTTCCAGGCAAGGAAGATCGCTTTTAACCTTGGCCTTAGCGGAGATGCTTTTAAAAGCTGCGTAAAATTTGTAACCAATTTATATGCGGCTTATGTTGGCCTTGATTGTGCCATGCTGGAAATAAATCCTTTGTTTAAAACCAGCAACGATAAAATTATTGCGGTAGATTGTAAAATGAGTATTGATGATAATGCTTTAATGCGCCATGCAGATGTTGCCGCATTAAGAGACATAAGCGAAGAAGATCCTACCGAAGTGGAAGCCGGAAAATTTAATTTGAACTTTGTAAAATTAGATGGCAACGTGGGTTGCATGGTTAACGGCGCAGGCCTTGCCATGGCAACAATGGATATGATACAGTTAAGTGGTGGCGAGCCCGCCAACTTTTTAGATGTGGGCGGTACTGCCAATGCACCAACAGTAGAAGCCGGTTTCCGCATTATTTTAAAAGACCCGAAAGTAAAAGCGATATTGATTAATATTTTTGGTGGTATTGTTCGTTGCGACCGTGTGGCGCAGGGTGTTATTGATGCTTACCAAAGTATCGGCAATATCAACATCCCCATTATTGTGCGTTTACAAGGTACCAATGCCGATGTTGCAAAAAAATTAATTGACGAAAGCGGATTGAAAGTACAGAGTGCTATTTTATTGAGCGAAGCTGCAGCGTTAGTAAATAAAGCGGTGGCATAATCATCACAGAGAAATCTTCTACTAATACAATTGTAAGGTCCCGTCGTTATTGACGGGATTTTTTTTATGAGCCAGTCTTTAGAATTACTATTTGGCTGCGGTGGCGTCGCACTCTTGTGCAGAATATCTTTGCTGAGCTTTTACAAAGTGAGAAATAATCTTTTGCTTTTAGTTATTAAAGATTATTTTTATTCAACAAATAAAAGTAATTCATCAGCTGCAATTTATAATGAAGAGCTTTTAATATTAAAACACGAAAATTAAGACTTATGAAAGTTTGGAGATGCGATGAAAATACTGATGACAAGGTTATTGCTTTTATTAATCAAACAATTTATAAATGCAACCCTAAAAACAGCGAAATTGATCATTGCATAAATGATATACGAAATGGAATAATTCCAACTAGTAATTATATTAGAATCCCTACACCTTATATAAAAGAAATTTTGTTACAAGAAGGTAAGAACTATATAGAAGTTTTATTTGGTCAAGACTCTTCTGAACACCTTAAAATCAGAGGTGAACTTTTAAGAACTGAAATCTTTAATTATTTTAAAGACAATATCCCTAAAGTTACATCCTCTATTGAAAAATATTCTAAATTAAAGGCTGGAAAGAAGCCTTTAATTGCAATGGCAGTAGTTTTAGTTATTTTCTTATATACTTTATACTACGCAATAGGCTATGATGAGGGAAAGCAATATGAAATTTCAAGTGGACATTACAATTCCATAACCGGTATTGCTTTGGCTATAGCTTCTTACGGAGTCAAAAATGTTGTCTTAGTTTTTGGTTCTTTATTAGCAATTGCAATTTTAGCTTTTATTAGAAAAACTAAAAATCCCCCGGTAATTAATCGATTACAAATAATCCGTTGAAATAAAACTGCAACCAACATTACATTGCTACAAGTTGGATGTAATCTTAAAGCTACTTAATGAAGGAAACGAGCATCTATACAAGCAAAGTATTAGCACATAAATAGATCCCGGATTCAATATGGACGAAGCTATAGATTGGGCTGTAGATATGCTTTAATTTTTAGCCACCGTTAGTCTCCGCTGTCGTCAGGTTTTTTACCAACAACAAAAGGTAACATAACACAATTCTTATTCAATTAATCGTTTGGGATATTTTTCCGGTTATATATTTACCTGGCAATAACAACCGAATCAGGATCTTTATGACTATCATCCTGAAAAAAGAAAATGATAAAAAACAAAAGTTGTAATATTATATGAGCAATGATAAAATTTTCCACCACCATATTAAAATTCGACAGGCAGGGCGAAAAGACCGGATGGACTTATATCACCATTCCTGCAAAAATTGCAAAGCAGTTAAGCCCCGGCAATAAAAAATCTTTCCGTGTAAAAGGCAAACTGGATGATTTTAAAATTGAGAAAGTAGCGCTGATGCCAATGGGCGAAGGCGATTTTATTATGGCTATAAATGCGGCCATGCGTAAGGGTATACGCAAACAAAAAGGTGCCACGCTAAAAGTTGAACTGGAGGTTGATAAAGCGCCGATACTTCCCCCATCTGAATTATTAGAATGTATGGCTGACGAACCCGAAGCTGTAAAACATTATAACTCCTTACCACAGGGGCACCGCAATTATTATACTAAATGGATCGACAGTGCAAAAACCGATGCCACCAAGACAAAACGCATTGCATTGGTAATACGCACCATGCTCAACAAAATGGATTTTGGCGCCATGCTCAGATTGGAAAGGGAAGAAAGAAAAAAATTGATGGGGTAAATAAAGCTATAAGGTTTTAAAAATCTTATTGCTTTGTATGAAGAAAAAATTATCGTAAAAGAATTGTTGTTCCCTTTTGCTCCACACGTTTGCCGGTATCGGTATGGGTGTATTGCAGTATCCATACATAAGTTGCAGGGTCGGCACCCTGTCCTTTAAAAGTTCCATCCCATTTATTGGTCCAGTTGGTGGTTGAAAACATTAACTGCCCAAAACGGTTATACACTTTAAAAATAAGGTCTTTGGCTTTGTACGCATTTAAAGGATATAAATAATCATTCAGCCCATCATTGTTTGGCGTAAATGCATTAGGCACCGCAATATAACAGTTGCCCACCACTGTAATTTTCTGCACTGCCGTATCGCTGCAACCAATATTGTTGGTAACAATCAGCTGCACCGGTACATCACGTATAAAATTTGAAAAAGGATAAACCTGCGGCAAAGGTTGTTGCAGCAAACTGATATTTCCATTTCCAAAATCCCAGTGCCATTGTAAAATATTACCTACGCTGTTGTCTTTAAATGAAGCGGTATCAGCCGGACAAACTACTGCAGTCGCTTCAAAGGCTGCCTTTAAATAATTATCTAAAAAAATGGTGGCAATTGCAGAAGTATCCCTGCACACACCATTTGAAACAATTAACTGTGCAGTTTTTTGCCCGAATGCAACATAGCCAACGGAAGGATTTTGTAAACCGCTGCTGCGGATATTATCAAAATTCCATTTCCAGAAATTTACTTCGTTTCTGCCATCGTGAAAATAATTTACAATATCGGTTTTACAACCCAGTAAAACATTGTAGGTAAAATCTGCATTCACTGTATCTTTTGTAGAAAAATTTATTGTGGCAGGCATTGGAGTTTCCTGTCCGCATTCATTTATAATAGTATTACCGTCGCTGCCTTTTTGTAATTGTAACTGGTACACACCTTTTGTTTGTATTGGGGCCGACAATTTAATTTTAATAACCGGAGTTAATCCATCAGCAGCACAGGTTCCCGATGCCCCGATTACGGTAACTGGTGAGGTACCCGAAATCATATTTATCCTGAAATCGCTGCCATCGGCTGCAATACTATTGCAACGGATCAGCCTGAGCTGTTTACTAAAATTTAATTGCAGTTCGTCAGGCGCACAAAATACTTTATCAATACTATCCATTGGTGTTGGAAATACCGGATACACCACCATAGGAATACTTTCCCCAACAGGAATCGTTCTGTCGCAATTATCTTTTAAAGTATTGCCATCGGCACCATTTTTTACAGCGATGGTATAATTACCCGGTGGCAATGGATTATCAAGTGTAAGAATTACAGAATCCATATCAAATCCATTACTGCATCCAAAACCTGAAGCAGCGATAACATTTGCTACAGGTGGTGTAATGGTGAATTCTGAACCATTGGCAGAAAGTGAGCCACACTTCATACGCTTATTGGTTTTAATTACAGCCTGTGTACCATCACAAATTGCTCTTGAGTTTTGTAAGTGCGGTTCTTTGGGATCGGTAATACTTGCGGTACCTCCGGTAAAAGACAGGTCGTAGCCCTGTGTGCTGCCTCTTGTCCAGTTAGTTACCATTAACAAATAATCATGCCCCATAGTTATAACAGGCATACTGTTAAATGGTGAATTACCTGCAGCATCGCCGGAGCAATGCACGCCTCCTGCAGCAGATGATCGGCAGCCCGTAGGAGAATTAGGATATGGAGCACCTGATCCGTTACCAAGTGTGCCATATAAATTTAAAGAAACCTGTAATGAAGGATCAGTGAATACATCAGTTGGATTATGTCCGGTTATATCAACCAGTATCCAGTCGTAATCATCTGTATTGGAAATGCCGCTGATCAAAAAACCTAAAGTACCGGTTTGAAAACAGGTAAACTTATACCAAAAAGATTTATTGGAAGTTACTGCTTCGGGGCATCCGCTATGAGCAATATTGTCTCCAGTACAATCTGTTACCAACGACTGGTGAAATACTGCTGTACCACAAACAGGAATAGCCTGGTCCGGCGTCATACCAGGAAGGCTGCAGGTTTGCGCACCTGCATTATTTTCTACAACAACTATAATGATTAATAAATAAAGTAATTTTTTAAACATACGTATTACAAAAGTATTATAAAGATGCTTTATAAGGAAGTTTCGCTGCAGATGTTAACAGCTTTTAACAGGTAAAACATGCCCGCTGGCTTATTAATTACATAAATGGCGCAAAAAAATTATTTTACTTTACTTTTTATCTCCTGCAATTTCAACAATGCTTCCACAGGAGTCAGGCGGTTTATATCAACAGCTTCCAGTAATTTTCTTATCTCCTCAAATGTATCAGAGTGGGCATCAAAAATGCTGAGTTGCATTTTAGGTGTACTTAATTGTTTAATAGTATCATCTGTCTTACTGCTTTCACGGCTCTCCTCCAGCTGCACTAAAATTTCGTTGGCCCGGTTAATAAGCGATGGTGGCATGCCTGCCATACGTGCCACATGAATACCAAAACTATGGGTACTGCCACCGGGTGCCAGTTTACGCAGAAAGATTATTTTATTGCCCACTTCTTTATTGGTAACATGATAATTTTTTACACGGGGTAATTTATTCTCCAGTTCATTCAACTCGTGGTAATGTGTGGCAAATAATGTTTTGGGTGCATGCGGACTGTTATATAAAAATTCCACAATGCTCCATGCTATGGAAATACCATCGTAAGTAGATGTTCCTCTTCCTATCTCATCTAATAATATCAGGCTGCGGTTGGTAATATTGTTGATGATACTTGCCGTTTCATTCATCTCCACCATAAATGTACTTTCGCCGCCGCTTAAATTATCGCTGGCCCCTACCCTGGTAAATATCTTATCTGTTAGTGGAATTTTTGCATCAGTTGCCGGCACAAAACTTCCCATGTGCGCCATTAAGGTAATGAGTGCAGTCTGGCGTAATATCGCACTCTTACCGCTCATGTTCGGTCCGGTTAAAATAATTATTTGTTGTGCCGATGGATCGAGTAAAATATCATTAGCAATATAAGGTTCGCCAACAGGTAAATTTCTTTCTATTACCGGGTGGCGGCTTTCTTTAATATCCAACACCGTATCGCTGTGCATCAACGGTTTTTTATAATTAAAATGCAAAGCATTGTTTGCAAAACATGCCAGGCAATCCAGCACTGCCATCACATGCCCGTTAACCTGCATGGGCGCAATATAATCCTGCAATTCGTTCAGTAATTTTTCGAAGAGCTGCATTTCTATAGCTAAGATCTTATCCTCTGCCCCAACAATTTTTTCTTCGTATTCTTTTAATTCGGGAGTAATGTAACGTTCTGCATTTACTAATGTTTGTTTACGTATCCATGTTTCGGGCACTTTAGTTTTGTGTACATGTGTTACCTCGAGGTAATAGCCGAAAACATTATTGAAACTTATTTTTAAAGAAGAGATACCTGTGGCCAATGCTTCTTTTTGTTGCAGCTCTATTAAATAATCTTTTCCACCGCTGGCAATTTTTCTTAAGCTGTCCAGCTCTTCATTAATACCATTTGCAATTACACTACCTTTTGCAGCGGCTGCAGGTGGGTTCTCATTCAGCTCGTGAATGATCTTATCTAAAATATATTTACAGGGATTGAGTGAGTCTCCCAATCTTTTTAAATAATCATTCGATGTATTTTCGCAAATGGATTTAATGGCTTCTGTTTGTTGCAGGCCTTTTGCAATTTGCAGTACTTCACGTGGATTTACTTTTTTAAGTGGCACTTTACTCACTAATCTTTCCACATCGCCTGCCAGTTTAATATTTTGGCTTATTTTATTTCTTGTATCAACTTCTTTAATAAAAAACTCTACTGTATTTAAGCGTTCGTTTATTTTAGCAATATCATTCAGCGGCATTATAAGCCAGCGTTTCAGTAATCTTGCTCCCATTGCGCTTACGGTATTATCCATTACCTGTAGTAAAGTATTACTGCCATCACCACCCAGTAATTCTAAATTTCGGATGGTAAAACGGTCCATCCATAAATGTTCTTCCCTGTCTATGCGCTGTATGGAAGTAATATGCCCAAGGTTTGGATGCTCGGTATCTTTTAAATAATGTAAAATTGCTCCGGCTGCAATGATACCGTTATGCAAATTTTCAATACCAAAACCTTTTAAGCTGTGGGTACCAAAATGTTTTAATAAACTTTCATTGGCGTAGGCTTCTGCAAAGATCCATTCATCTAAAGTGTAAGTAAAAAACTTTACCCCAAATAATTCTTTGAATTGTTTTTGCCTGTTGCGCTGAAAAATTACTTCGGCAGGTTTTAAACTTTGTAATAATTTATCGGCATAGGCAGCATCGCCTTCGGCTAAAAAAAATTCGCCGGTGCTGATGTCTAAAAATGCAATACCAATTTTATCATCATTAAAATGCAGGGCAGCTAAAAAATTATTGCTGTTATGTTCTAATAATTTATCGTTGGTGGCAACACCTGGAGTAACCAGTTCTGTTACCCCACGTTTTACAATTCCTTTGGCTTGCTTAGGATCTTCTAATTGGTCGCAAATGGCAACGCGGTAACCGGCTTTTACTAATTTGTGTAAGTAAGTATCTAAAGCATGATGGGGAAAACCTGCCAGTTGAGAGGAATTGGCATCACCATTATTTCTTTTGGTAAGAGTTATCCCTAAAACTGAAGATGCTTTAACTGCATCCTGCCCAAAAGTTTCATAAAAATCCCCTACCCTGAACAATAAAATGGCATCAGGGTATCTTGCCTTTATGGCATTGTGTTGTTGCATTAAGGGAGTTTCGGCCGTAGCTTTTGCCATAGGGCGCAAAAATAAGGAATTGTTGAATTGCCCGGGGTTTAAACCCCGGGCAATTCATTTAATTCTCCTGCTTGGTCAAAATCTCTTTCTTCATCTTTTCCCAAAGTCCGTCAAAGGTTTGGTGATTTTCTTCTTTCCATTTTTTACTGAAGTCTTTCATCTTTTCATTCCTGTCATCTTTGGTAAGCCGGAAGAATGCAGTAATGGCTTCGCCATCATATTCATGTGCCATCTGGTTATACATTTCTTTTAACTGCTGCTCTTTGCGGATATTGCTGTGGGCAATTTCCACTTCCATTTCTTCTCTAAGCATTACTTTTTCGTCGTAACTGCCACTGGATAATAAAGTCTTTGCTATCACAGGCATCAGTTCTATCAGCATCAATAAAAAAACAATGAGGTAATAGCGGTATTGTAAAGCAGGATTATTTTTTAATAAATTATTCAATGCCTCCACCCTTGTTAAAAAACCAGTGTTGAGATATTGTGTAAAAGCGGTTTCTTCAACTTTTATCTTCCCTTCCATTTCATTCAATTCTTTTTCTGCAACATCCAGTCTAAGCTGTTCAGTTTTTAATAACGCCTGGTACTCACCATCCAGTTTTTGATATTCATTCCGTTTGGCCAGTGCAATAGCTGCAATACCAATTTTTCCTGTACCACCACTTCCATCAGTTTCGCCCAAAAAATTTTCTCTTGCCTTACTAACATCAGCATATTTATTTCCTAATTCAGTTTTTATTTTTTCTTTTTGACTTAACAGTTCATTTTTTCTATTACTAAATAAAGAGTCCAGTTCCTGCCGCTTTACCATTTTGCGTTTTTCATTATCCAGCGATGTCTGCATTTTTATTTCCTTATCAAACATATACAACACTGCAGGCTGTGCCATGAATGTGCCGATGGTAATGGCCAATAATGCACGGAACAGTAATGGCGTAAATTTTTTCTTATTGAATTTGGTAATGCCTTTTATTAAAGCCCTGTCTATAGTAAGAATAATAAAGCCCATAAACAGACCCAGCGCAACAGCAATTAACAAAGAATCTATAATGGTGCTGAAAAAATACGTCCAGGTAAATGTGGCAAAGGCCCAGGTGCCAAGCACCGTCATCCCAATAATGCGGTAACGGTTCCTGTCCACCACCGAATCAATTAAGATCTCTTTTTCGGCTGTAGATAACCACCATAAAAATTCGCTGAATTGCGATGGCGTATAACTCTCCCTTTGAGAAAGGGCAACATTTCTTTCTGTCATTTTAAATAGTTAAATGAATAATAAAAAGAATCGAAAGTTGAGTTAAACCGAAATGTTGAGTTGAGTGATTGCAAATTAATTATTCCTGACAGATTAACGGGATGTTATTCTGTTTATTTTGGCATTGGCCATACATTAACAGTTCCTTAAACAGTACCTGTTAAACCATGGTTGTATAAAACCATCTATTACCATATCTTTGCGACGCCTTGAAAAAGAGCTATTAATTTAAAATAACATTTGTAAAAAATGAAGAAATTATACGGTTTGCTATTAATGGTATTGAGTGTGATGACCATCAATGCACAAGTTCCAAAGGGAATGGGCCAAAGCGATCCTGCTGCTAAAAAAGTATTGGATGCTGTAAGCGCCAAGTTTAAAACTTTTAAAAGTGTAACGGCAAAATTTATATTAAAAATGGAAACCGGTGCCGGTAATAATATGGGTAAACCTAAAAGCGGTACTGTTTATATGAAAGGCACCAAGTACAGGATAAGTGTTGCCGGCGATACCCCACAGGAAATTTTTTGTGATGGCAGCAACGTGTGGACCTACGACAAAAGCAGCAATGAAGTAACCATTAGTAAATTAGACCCTACCAACAATACTATTACACCACAAAAATTATTCACTAATTTTTACGATAAGGATTTTTTATATAAACTTAATGGCGAAGTTAAAGGTGTACAGGAAGTGGAGCTTACCCCAATTGATAAAACAAAAGCCTTTCATAAAGTATTGGTATCAATAAACAAGGCATCAAAAACAATCAGTGCTACAAAAGTATTTGAGAAAACAGGAAACCGTTTTACTTATACGGTAAACAGCATGAATACCACAGGCGCTGTTGCAGATGCACAATTTGTTTTTGATGCAAAGAAATATCCTGGTGTGGAAGTAGTTGATTTAAGATAATTTTTGCCACTGAGGCCAGAAGCACTTAAAAAATATTTTTATAAAAAGAGGTTGAATAAAGCAATCTCTTTTTTATTTTCCCCACCTGAAAGTTTTAATATCAATACCTGCCAGATCAAGCACCCTGTCTACAACCGTGGTAGCAACATCTTCAATGGTTTTTGGTTTACTGTAAAAAGATGGTGTGGCAGGACAAATGATACCGCCTGCTAATGTTACTGTTTCCATATTGCGGATATGAATAAGATTGTAAGGCATATCCCTTGCCACACAAATCAGTTTTCTACGTTCTTTTAAAACTACATCGGCCGCCCTTGTAATTAAATCGTTTGAAATACCTGAAGCAACCCTCCCCAAAGTACCCATACTGCAGGGAATAATTATCATGGTATTAAATTGCCCTGAACCTGATGCAAATGGTGCATTAAAATCCTGTTGGGTATATATTTTCACCGGAAGGTTTTTATAATCTTCGTTATCTAATTCCGTTTTCCATACCTCTTTGGCATTTGCTGTCATCACCACAGCTAAATCCGTCCACTGTTCTTTTACGTTTATTAGTTTATCCAATAATAATTTTGGATAAATTGAACCACTTGCACCCGTAATGGCTATCACAATTTTATTCATAAATTTTCGTTTATTTTTTGCGTATCCCAATTAAAACTACAAAACAATTATTTCATGCAGAAGGTTAAATATTTTTTTGTTCTCCTTACCCTTTCAATAGTTATTTTTTCCTTTACTCCTCCAAAAAAAGAAAAGGTAAAATGGTTAAGCCTGAGTGAGTTAAGTGTGGCTTACAATAAGCAGCCCAGGCCTATAATCATTGATGTGTATACCAACTGGTGTGGCTGGTGTAAAGTGATGGATAAAGAAACCTATGGAAATGATGCCGTAGCCAGTTATATCAACGAAAATTATTATGCTGTAAAATTCAATGCCGAATCGAAAGATTATGCTGAGCTGGGTGGCAAAAAATATGGTTATAACCCGGCTTATAAAGCCAATGACCTGGCGGTTTATCTTTTGTTTGGCCGTATGGGTTATCCAACCACGGTTTTATTATCAAGTTTAGATGCCCAGCCTGCACCATTAGCAGGATTTTTAAAACCTTCGGAACTGGAAGCCCCACTAAAGTTTTTTGGTGATGGTATTTATAAAAATAAAAACTTCCCTGATTTTATGAAAGAGTTTACATCGAAATGGTAAAATATTTATACCATGCAACCTGTCTTTATTGATTAGCTACTAATAGTGGTTTTTCATAGGATAAGGTTTAATAGTTAATAGTTTTTGATTAGTGCCGGGACTCTGCAAAGAGGCCCGGTTTTTTATGTTCTTTTTTTATTAGGCGGTATATTGTAATTTCCGTTATTAATTAAAGAAATGCAGGCACCAAAACTCGAACGCCGCCTTGGACTTTTTCAATCTACCGTTTTAAACATGATTGATATGGTGGGCATTGGCCCCTTTGTAACACTCCCCATTGTTATTGGTTTTATGGGCGGCATGTTTTTATACGCCTGGATTGCAGGAGCCATTTTATCGCTGATAGATGCCATGATATGGAGTGAACTGGGCGCTGCGTACCCGCTAGCTGGCGGCAGTTATAATTTTTTAAAAGAAGCCTACGGAAAAAATGGCCTGGGCAGGATGATGAGTTTTTTATACGTATGGCAAACGGTAATTCAGGCGCCGCTGGTAGCAGCCTCAGCAGCAATAGGGTTTGCGCAATACTTAGGTTATTTAGTGCATTTAGATGTGTGGCAGCAAAAAGCAGTTTCGGGAATTGTTATTTTATTCGTTACTTTTTTATTGTACCGTAAAATTGACAGCATTGGAAAAATAGGCGTGTTTTTATGGAGTGGTGTACTGCTTACTTTAGGCTGGATAATAATTGGCGGCATTGCTCATGGCAATTTTTTACAACCATTAAAAGATATCAATACCGATTTTAGCTGGGGACAGCTTGCATCATTTGTATTTGGGCAGGCCTGCATAAAATCGATGTACAGTTATTTAGGGTATTACAATGTTTGCCATTTGGGTGGAGAAATAAAAAACCCTGGAAAAAATATTCCCCGAAGCATGTTTATTTCTGTAATTGGCATTGCAGTATTGTACCTGGCAATGAATGTAAGTGTAAGTAGTGTAATTCCCTGGCAGGAAATAAAAGCCTGGCAGGACAGGGGTCAAAATAATTTTGTAGTGAGCACTTTTATAGAAAGGCTTTATGGAGGTAATGCCGCCAATATTGCCACTGTTATGATCTTGTGGGTGGCATTGGCTTCTTTATTTGCAGTAATGCTTGGTTACTCAAGAGTTCCTTATGCTGCTGCAGTTGATGGTGCATTTTTTAAATTCTTTGGTAAACTGCATCCTACTAAAAACTTTCCCTATGTTTCATTATTAGTACTGGCGGGCTTTGCATTTGTGTTTAGTTTATTATTTAAGATGAAACATGTAATAGATGGCATACTGGCCATGCGGATTATGATACAATTTATAGGGCAGGCTGTTGGTATAATTTTATTAAGAAAAAGAAACGGTACTAAACATTTACCTTATAAAATGCCCCTGTATCCCCTACCGGTTATTTTAGCCATTGCCATGTGGTTGTTTATTTTTTATGCAACAGGATTAACTATTATTGCTTCCTTCTTAATTGTATTTGGCAGCGGTGTGGTCGTCTATTTTATTTATGCAAAACTGCTGCACAAATGGCCATACAAAAAAAATGAAGATGTTGATCTGGAACAGGCTGTTGAAACTATTGGAGAATAGTTTATTTATTAAGCAGCTTTAGCCTATTACTTTCCACAATTAAACTTTAACAGAAAATTTATATATCTGATAACAATATGGTTGTTATTGGAACAATTTTAGCACCCATATGATTAAAATAAAATAGTGCAAGTATATTTTATATTCACTTTTGTTTAACATTACTTAAACAATAGCAGCATACTAAATGATGGTAAACATTGTTAGCTAATTAACAACACTAAAATCTCTCTTATCGAAATACAGACTTTTACATTAAAGCAATTTAGTCACCTATAAATGTAAATCCAATGATGTCTGTATTAAAAAAAACTGCATTAACAGCAGTAATTATTTTAAGTACTATTCCTTTTCTTAATGCACAGATCGATCTTTCAAAATACGAAGTGGGTTTAAGTGGCGGTGTGTTTATTTACCAGGGAGACCTTACACCTCAACCATTGGGCTCTTATAAAACAATGAAGCCCCAATTTGCTTTGCATGTGTACAGGATTTTAAGCCCGGCATTTTCAGTACGCTTAAATTTAAACCGGGGTAAGTTATACGGTAACGATGCTGTGTATTCCAATCCGGCCTGGCGTAAACAAAGGAATTTTAATTTTACCACACCTATAACTGAACTTTCTGTACAGGGCGTTTGGAATTTTTTACAGGCAAGGTCACAACGTTTTTCGCCCTACCTTTTTGCAGGTGCAGGTATTTCTTTTTTAAAAATAAAAAGAGACTGGAGTAACCTTGACCCTGCCTTATTTGGAGAGGGTTCTGATGCACAGGCGGGCCTGGCCATTGATGCAGCAAAAACATTGCCCCGAATCATTCCGGTTGTGCCCGTAGGTGCAGGTGTACGCTATGCATTGAATGACAGGTTCTCTTTAACCGGCGAAACCAGTTACCGTTTAAGTTTTACTGATTACCTGGATGGCTTTAGTAAATCGGCAAACCCAGGAAAAAATGATCACTACTTAAGCCATAGCGTTGGCGTAATATATTCGTTTGGTAAAAATAATAAAAAACAAAAACTGGGTTGTCCGTCGGTGAATTAGTTTAGAGGTTTAGGGTATTTCGTTTAGCTCAGTCAATTTATTACCGCTGCATTGAAAAGCCATGCAGTAGCTGCCATTGGTAATAACCAGGTATGGCACCTGCATGGTGATATTATACCGCAACACCTGGTCCAGTACCGGTTTACTTAATTCTACATTCATTTCCTTACATTCAATAATCATCCTGGGTTTTGAGTTTTTATCGTACACTACAATATCAAAACGTTTTTTTAAATCGCCGAGTTTAATTTCTTTTTCCACCGCAATTAAGGTTGCCGGATAGTTTTTTACACACATAATATATTGCAGGAAATTCTGCCGCACCCATTCTTCAGGAGTAAGTATTATCCAACGTTTACGTACTTCGTCAAAAATAAGTTCCTTATTATTTTCTTTTTTTATTTTGGGTTGATATGGAGGGTATTCAATTTTAATCATTGAAGCTGAAAGGAATTTTGTAATTTTAAAAAAAGTAACAAATTAACGACGCTGACGCACAAAGGTATGTGGTTGAAGTGTGGTTATTTATTTCTTTTTACTAAAAAGAAATAATAACAGAACAAGTTCACAACGATGTTGAGTAAAGAAATATTGATTGTCTCAAAAAAAAATAACATAGATGAAAACAAGAGCTGAGATAGTAAACAACTGGCTGCCGAGGTATACCGGAGAAGCTTTGGAAAATTTTGGTGAGTATATTTTATTGACCAATTTTGGCAACTATGTTGACATGTTTGCAGAGTGGAATAAAGTTGAAGTAATTGGCCATGACAGACCAATGCAATGTGCCACTGCAGATAATATTACCATTATAAATTTTGGGATGGGAAGCCCGGGTGCTGCAACTGTAATGGACCTGCTAACAGCTATTCACCCTAAGGCAGTATTATTTTTAGGTAAATGCGGCGGTTTAAAAAAACGCCATAGTATTGGCGATTTAATTTTACCCATTGCTGCCATGAGAGGCGAAGGAACCAGTAATGATTACTTTCCACCAATTGTACCGGCTTTACCTTCTTTCAGCTTACAAAAAGCAATTTCCACCACCATACGTGATTACGAAACTGATTACTGGACCGGCACAGTATATACCACCAACCGCCGTGTATGGGAACATGATGAAGAGTTTAAAGCATACCTTGAAAAAGTAAGGGCTTATGCCATTGATATGGAAACAGCTACTATTTTTTCTGTAGGTTTTCATAACCGTATTCCTACAGGTGCATTGCTTTTAGTAAGCGATCAGCCAATGGTTCCGGAAGGTGTTAAAACAGAGGCCAGTGATAAACAGGTTACTTCAGGTTTTGTGGAACGCCATTTAAAAATTGGTATTGATTCATTAAAACAACTGATCAATAACGGACTAACTGTAAGACATTTGAAATTTTAATTCACTAATTAATCTAATTTCACTAATTACACGAATTACAATTTGCCATCGCTTATCTCCATAAGAAACCTTTCTGTAGAATTCAGTAATGAGGGTGAAAAAAGCATTGCCGTTAAAAACAGTTCTATCGAAATAAAAAAAGGCGAACTGGTTGCCATTGTTGGCGAAAGCGGCTCGGGCAAATCTGTTACTGCATTATCGTTACTGCAATTGCTGCCCAAACAAACTGTTGTTAAAGGCAAAGTTTTTTTCTTTCAAAAAGAAACACAACCTGTTGATGTTATCAATTTACCTGCTGCAGCAATAAATGAAATACGTGGCAAAAGTATTGCCATGATCTTCCAGGAACCGATGACTTCTTTAAACCCCGTTTTTACCTGCGGGCAACAGGTAATGGAATCTATACAATTACATCAAAAGGTGAATACTAAAACTGCAAGAAAAAAAACAATTGCACTTTTTGAAAAAGTAAAACTGCCCGATCCGGCGGCCATTATAAACCGTTACCCTCATCAATTAAGTGGTGGACAAAAACAACGGGTGATGATTGCAATGGCCATGAGTTGCAACCCGTCTTTACTTATTGCAGACGAACCTACAACTGCTTTGGATGTAACTGTACAAAAAACAATACTGGAATTGATAAAAGAATTGCAGCAACAAAATGATATGGGTGTTATTTTAATAACACACGATTTGGGAGTGGTTGCAGATATTGCAGATAAAATTGTAGTGATGTACAAAGGAGAAATTGTGGAGCAGGGAGATACCGCAGCAATATTACAATCGCCACAACATGCTTATACCAAAGCCTTGCTGGCCTGCCGGCCAGCAAGTAAAACAAAAGGAGAACGATTACCTGTGGTGGGTGATTTTATTGAGTTGGCAACAGGTGGTGAAGTGAAGAAAGAAAAAATAATGAATAATGAACAGGGAACACCTAACACCGAATATCAGGCAACGGCCTACGGCCAACGGCCAACGGTTTTAAAAGTTGAAAACCTGAAAGTATATTTTCCTGTTAAAAGAAAACTATTTAGCAAAGCAACACAATTTTTTAAAGCGGTGGATGATGTAAGTTTTGAGGTGCGGCAGGGAGAAACCTTAGGGCTTGTTGGAGAAAGTGGCTGTGGCAAAACTACTTTGGGAAGAACAATATTGCAATTGATACCCGCCACATCGGGTAAAATTTATTTAGGAGAAAAAGATATTACACAAATTAAAGCTGCCGCTTTACGCAACATGCGTAAATATCTGCAAATTGTTTTCCAGGATCCTTATGGTTCCTTAAATCCACGCATTACAATTGGCAACAGTATTCTTGAGCCTTTACAGGTGCATGGTGTATTGAAAAATAAAAATGAACGAAAAGAAAAAGTTGTAGAACTGTTGGAGAAAGTAAGCCTGAAGCCGGAACATTTTAACCGGTATCCACACCAATTCAGTGGCGGGCAGCGGCAAAGAATTTGTATAGCAAGAGCCCTGGCATTAAATCCTTCTTTTTTAATTTTTGATGAAAGTGTTTCTGCCCTGGATGTAAGTGTGCAGGCACAGGTACTCAACTTGCTGAATGATCTTAAAAAAGAATTTGGTTTTACTTCGATATTTATTTCGCATGACCTTTCGGTAGTGCGTTATGTTAGCGACCGCATTTTAGTAATGCACAAAGGGCAAATTGTGGAGCAGGGAGATGCCGAACAAATATATAATCATCCGCAAAATGAATATACCCGGCTTTTAATTAACAGCATCCCCGGCAGGAATATCAATCTTATTCATTGATATCCCTGTAGTTCGTATAATTATCATTTTTTTCAGAAAAGAAATTTTCGCTTCCCTCTCTGTTTGTAAAAATTATTTTTTTAAGTTGAAAGGCCAGTTGCTCATCCAGCGGCTCGTCATCCTTTATCTTTTCATCAGTAAATTTTGTATAAATATTTTTATAAGAAAATCCTGTGCTGTCTGCCGGTTGCAGGCCGCTGATGGCAATCCTCCATTTATCATCTTTTTTCTCCCGGTATTTATAAAAATAAACATAGCCCCTGCCCTTATCTGTTGTTATTAATTGTTTTTTAATGAATATAATACTATCCATTTTGTTCCGGTTATCGTTATCGGAGTTGCCACGGTATCTATATCCATAATTTAAAGTTGAAAGATATTTTCTTAAAAATTTCTTACTTCCAAAGAGTATGGTGTTTTTATCTTCAGCTTTATCTTCCTCATCAATTTCTGTATATAAAAAAGCTTTGGCCATGTCTTCCTGCACTTTATATTTTGCAGGAAACAGGCTGTCTTTTTTTAATTTATTTAAACGGTAATATAAAGCGCCACGCCTTTCTTCAATACCGGCAAAATAATTTATTAGTGTATCGGGCACAGGTTTATTTTTTGCAAGCATCTTAAGCATCAGGTCAAACTTTACCTGGTCATCTTTTACATGCCATAGTTTATCAATGTATTTTGGCACTGCAGCATTCTTTTCATAAAAAGGTAACAGCAATACCGCATAATCTACCAGGTCGTCATTACCGCCCCTGTTACCATATTTGTTATACTCAGTTTTTTCATCTTCATCTTTCGAAAGTTCGTCCTGCACTTTCTTCTCATCTTTTAACAATTGTTTTTTAAGCGCTATCCTGGCATCAAATAAAATCTTGCTGAAATAAGTTTCGTAATCATTTGCGCCAAGCCGGTTGCTGTCAACCAGTTTTACCAGCAGGTTGGTTATTTTTTCTTTATAATCATTAAGATTGGTAAGCTGCAGAATATCAGGAAAAAGTGTTTTAAGTAAATTCAATGAATCTTCGTTTTCCCAAAAATTATTTTCATACGAGTATTCATTATCGCTTACGGGCGGATCCTGTAAAATATATTGTTTAAACAGATTGTAGCTTTCTTTTGTATGCCTGCCTACCAATGCCCGTAATACTTTTGCCTGGAACAGTGAAGTATCTGCACTGCTTTCGTAAATATTTTTTAATACCGCTATTACCTGTGTATTTGCCGTTGAGTCCTTTATATCCCCTACAGCTTCTATCCATGATGCTTTGGTTTCAAAATAATCTTTATCTTTTAAAGAAAGGCTGTTCATTGCCGCAAGCATTTTTCCTAAATCATTTTTTCCAAAACTCACATCAGTTATAGCCGATCTTGCCAGCTTGCGCAGGGAAGTATCTTTACTGTAATAGTCACCAAAAAAAGTATCTGTTTTATTGGTAAAAACATCATAACTGCTTATGTCTTTAAAAGGCCTGAATGCCGAGAAAAAGTTAATTAAAAAACTGCTTGGCTCCCCTGTGGCTCCCGTAACAGTGCTAACAGTATAATGCCTGTCATTCTTCGACATAAAATAGCGGGTAATTATTCTTGAACAACCGGTATCGGTATACCTTACATAATATTTACTAACACCATTGCGGTAAATAAATTTTTTCTCTTTAATGATATACATGCTGTCAATATCATTGTAATAATTATTTTCTCCTCTTACTTTTCTAAAAAGAGAATCGAGTTTAACAGTTAAAACAACATCATCTTTTATAGCTTTTGACAATGAGTCCGCAGTAACACGGTATTTTTTTAATGAGTCGTTCTCAAAATAATATTTACCATTGGTTCCGCTGCTTACCGTAATTATTTCACCGGTAGTATCATTTGCAAAAACCATAAACTTTGTTTTGCCATACTTTTCATATTCCGCATCATCATTACCTCTGTAGTAATTATTACTGCTTCTTTTAGAGTATTGGTGCATCAACGCTTTTAATGAATCGTTCATTACCGGTATAATTGGTGTCTGTGTTTCAAAATTTAAAAGTGTATCGGTAAAATTTTGAGACGTATTGTAAACAAAAGGAGTTAAATTAAAAGAAGCAACAGCCTTGTTATTTACCACATCATTTTTATTTTTTCCTTTTGCCGCTATTAAGTAATAGTATGGCCCGTTTATTACGTAATGTACTTTTAAATAAGAAGTATCGGCAGTTTGATATAATGCGTCAAGTGTGGCTGCTTTAGCTTTTTCTCCAAACTTTCTTTCCAGTGTTTTCAATCCTTTTTCCTTTCCGGTAAAACTTTCTTCTGCCAGGCCAAGGTTCAATGTATCCCTTAATAATTTTTCATCATCAAATATTGTTCTTTTTAAAACAAGATAATTTACAGTATTATCATTGGCTGCAAATATCCAGTCGCCGTTAAATTCATTTCGCACATAAGGTTTATAAGGCAGCTGCAGAGTAAAGCCGCCGGCAGCGGGGTGATAATTTATCCAGTTTGAATTAATATGATAAGGTGATAAAGTAATTGATTTAAAAAACTCATCAGCTTCTTTACCCAGTACATAATTTTCGGTGGCACTCATCTTAAAAATTATTACTTCAAACGGTGTAATTACAATATTGTACCGCTGCACATCGCCACGCCTTGTTTTATTAATAAGGTCAATACATTTATACCCGTTTTTAAAGGTAACTGTACGGTTTAAAATTTTACCCGGAATATTATCGTACAACATGCTGTCCACTTTTCTAAAAGCTTCGGCTTCATTCACTCCCGTAAAACCTCCGGGGTTTTCAATTCTTGTTACTGTATAATAAGCGCCATTGGCCATGTCTGCATATTGCCACCCCATACCACCCGACAGATCGCTGCGTTTATATAAATTACCCGGCAATCTTACTTTATAAAAACCATCATCCGAAATGTTATCAATAAAATTTACCGGCACATGCAGGTGATCAACTTTTTCCCGTTGCATGGCATCTCTGTCAATCATTTTTATGGGCCTTAGTTTATAGCCTTTCTTACGCAGCAACTCTATCACCCCACGTTCTCCGGCTAAATGAGCAGCACCTACGCCAACAAAAAGCGAATTTCCTTTTTTCATAATGGTGTCCATAGAATTGGCCTGCTTTTCATTACGCCTGTATAAAAATTTTTCTGTAAATGCTTCTGACTCCAGCATCATTTTTTCTAAAGAGTCCAGCAGATCAAGATCACCTTTGCGGTAAGCTTCATCGGCTTTTTGCTGTGGGTTATCACTATAATCAAGATCGTAGTTCTTCTTCTTTTTTACTTTTTCATTGCTACGGTCTATTTCTGCCCCCATACTCAGCATCTGCATCTCATAATAACTTTCAACACCGCTGCTGCGCTTGCCCAGTTTTTTACCGGTTTGATAAATGTACATATCCAGAAAAGTATCTTCCTCATAATCATCCTGGCCCTGGTTATTACGGTACAGTAAGGAATTAATAATGTAAGGCTGCCTTTTTAAAGCATACTTAATATCAGTAATAAAATTTTTATCCACCTTAAAAGTGCCTGCATTTACATAGCTTCCTGTTAAACTCTTTTCTGTATAAAATTTTTGATAGGTTTCGCCATCTTTATCCATCTGCACCATATCTTTTTGCCATGTTTCGGAGTTTAGCTCCAGCGCCACCACATCGGTTCTTTTAATGGCATAAAAAAAAGAATCGCTCAAATGAAACACCTGCTTATTACTTACATGCATGGTGCCAAACAGGTACGAGGGTTTGGTTAAACCATTGCCGCTAATTTCCCATAAAAGGCTGGGGTATTTTTTCTCTGTTTTTTTTAAGGGCTGACCGTTTGCTGTAAGTACAAAAAAAACAAACGATAAAAGGGTAGCTATTAATTTCATTTATAAATGCCGTTATTTTAAATAAAGATAATACAAAGATTAAATAAGGGGCGCAATTCCATAATTGGATGCAGTAATGTTTGGCATATCTATAACATTACGAAGCTATCAAAAGCAAATCCATTCTGTTTTGCCCTGTGTTTGCAACCTCCGCAGGTATGCACATTTATTTAAAAAATCTGTGTAACTAATCTTTTTCAATGCAAAAAATCCATTGCTATTCCGTATCTTTGCGCCTCCAAATCATGCCGTAACATGATAAGTGCCTCCAAAAAGGCTACGCCTTAAATCTTTCTGTACACGGCATGTAATAACTTAAATAAAAATTATTACATGAAATTATCCCAGTTCCGTTTCGACCTTCCACTAAATTTAATTGCCCAAAACCCTACAAAAAAACGTGAGGACAGCCGCTTGATGGTTATTCACCGTAAAACAGGGCAAATAGAAAACAAACATTTTAAAGAGATAATTGATTATTTTGATGATAAAGATGTATTTGTGGTAAACAACACCAAGGTTTTTCCTGCCCGTATGTATGGCCGTAAAGAAAAAACAGGTGCCAAGATTGAAGTTTTTCTTTTAAGAGAATTAAACAAGCCCAATAAATTATGGGATGTTATTGTTGACCCTGCCCGTAAGATACGTGTAGGTAATAAATTATATTTTGGAGAGAGTGATGAACTGGTTGCAGAAGTAATTGACAATACCACCAGCCGTGGCCGTACCATCCGTTTTTTATGGGATGGTACTGATGATGAATTTCGCCAGATGCTGGAAATATTGGGAGAAACACCATTGCCAAAATACATTAAACGTAAACCCGAGGAAGAAGATAAAGAGCGTTATCAAACCGTTTATGCCAAACACGAGGGTGCAGTTGCAGCTCCTACTGCAGGTTTACATTTCAGTAAAGAATTAATTAAACGTTTGGAGATAAAAGGCATCCGCTTTGCAGAAACAACTTTGCATACGGGCCTGGGTACTTTCAGGCCAATTGAAGTGGAAGATTTGAGCAAACATAAAATGGATGCTGAATATTATCATGTTGATGAAACGGCCTGCAATATTGTTAATAAAGCAAAACTGGGCGGTAACCGTATATGTTCAATTGGTACTACTACTATGCGGTCGATGGAATCTTCCTTTACTGCACAAAAATTATTAAAACCCTCAGAAGGGTGGACCAATCATTTCATTCATCCGCCATACAATTTTAATATTGCCGATTCATTGGTAACTAATTTTCATTTACCAAAAACCAGCCTGTTAATTATGGCCTGTGCTTTTGCCGGTTACGATTTAATGATGGAAGCCTATAAAAAAGCCATTAAAGATAAGTACCGCTTTTTCAGCTATGGAGATGCCATGCTGATCATATAAAATACTGCTGTATGATTTTTTTAAAACTCCTCAAATTTTTGGGGAGTTTTTTTTGGTACCAGCTTTATATTTCCATGGCATCATCGTTGCGTCGCACACTTGTACCACATACCATTGGGGAACTTTTATGTAAGCGGAGAAATGTTGGTACACAAATTTATTTAGGGTTAGATTAGTTAAAGTACTGGAGTTTTGTATATTTAAATCTTATAGGCGAACTTTATGACACCTTATTTTTCCAGAATACCACTTTTAACTCTCTTCTTTGTAAGTATCTTACACTACCATTTATGTATGGTAATATAAAACTTTGGTGTTTCATAAATATTGCAGTTTTTACATTTTTTTTTATTTGGACATACTCAATTACAAAAAAACTTCTCGAAAAAAACACATATGACCCAGTAATTAAGCTTAGGCGATTTACAGTACAACTTGTCTTAACCAATATTTATATAATTGCATTATCAATTTATTTCGCCTTGACTTATCCAAATATTGAAGACCCTAAATGGATGTTACCATTACTAATTATTGGACAATGCTTTCTAGCCTGGAACTGTATTTATTTAATCAGGTTCGTTGCTAAAACTATTGTTACAATAGAATTGAAAAAAAAATGCCATTTCCCGGATTACTTGGGGAATATTGTACTTCTAATTTTCTTCCCTTTAGGAATTTGGTGGTTACATCCTAAAATTCAAATTTTAATTAAGGTCTAAAATCATCTAGCATAACATAATCATTGGCGCAATTAAAGTCCCCCAATGATATGCCGTTGAACGGAGCGTCGCCACTTCTGCCCTATCAATAACAAATGATTGTATAAAAATAATTTTAAATTTTATCAGCCGAGAGAAGTGCTTTTTATTATTGAGGACTGGTATAAATAAAAAAGGGCCAGGATAAAAATCCAGCCCCTTTTAAATCCAATATCCTATGAAAAACCGTTTGTAAGACGCCGAAAAGGATAAAAAAGTTGCAAATGAATTGTTAACAGTTTTATTTAACTTTAAGCAACGTAAAAACGCTTGTTATGAAATCGATTCAACAGTGGCTTGCAGAGTACGGCGAAAGCCATAAAAACGAAACCAATAAAACCATTCACTGGATCTGTGTGCCCACTATTTTCTTTTCGGTAGTTGGGCTATTATATGGCGTAAAATTACCCTGGACAATTGCAGGAGTGCAAATTAACCTGGCAATGGTGGTAATGTTACTGATGATCTTCTATTATTTTTCTTTGTCGAAAACCTTGTGGATTGGGATGATATTGTTTGGTGTTTTTTGTTTATGGCTTTGCCATTTAATAGAACAGTGGGGGCTGATACAGTTATGGCTATTTTGTTTAATAACTTTTACATTGGCATGGATAGGCCAGTTTTATGGCCATAAGGTAGAAGGTAAAAAACCATCTTTTTTAAAAGACATCCAGTTTTTAATGATAGGCCCGGCATGGTTATTGAGTTTTATTTATAAGAAGATAGGAATTGGGGTATAATTCCCGGTTTGAGTAAATTTTATATAAGCTATTTTATTTTTTATAGTCATTTTTAAAACTATTACTATGAAATCAACATTAATAATTTGTTTGGGTTTAGCTGCAATAATTTTGTTTACAGATTCTTCTTGTAAAAAGGAAAAGACTGTGTTAATTAATGCAGTTATTACAGGTTTTGACTCAAGGGGCTGCCCCTGCTGTGGCGGTTTAATGATAACTTTTAATGGTGAAACAAAACCTTATACCGGTACTTTCTTTTTAATAAATAATAACCCCGCTGATTTAGGCATCAGTGACAATCAGACTTTTCCGTTTCTGGTGAGGGTTGACACAGCAAACAATCCTGCAAAATGCTCAGCAAATTTTGTAAATATTACTAAGCTGGAAAAGCGGTAAGAACCTTTACCTTTTATGAGGCATTAATCAGGATTGAAATTATTTTGCAAAAATATTATTGGTATCTTTTTCAATTTTAAGATATTGCTTTCTGCCAATGGTTAGATAGTACAAAAAATATAACATCACTACAATAGAGACACTAACCATTACAACATTGAGCTGAGGAGTCATTTGTTTTTTAAAAAGTGTACGCCCTAACAGTGCCAGCATTAAAAAACCATACACCACCCAAAAATATTTTATTCCTGAAACCACTTTTAAATAAATAGTCTCGCCGGGTTTTATATCAAAAGAAAGTGAATTGGAGCTGCACCAGTTAACTTTACAAACTACTACATTGGTTCCACAAGGCGTTTCATATTCTTCGCTTGAACCATTATTGATTTTCTTATCCTCCTCTGCTCCGTTAATTTCTACCTTGTAGCCTTTTAAGCGGTTTATCCACTGGTTTTTTCTCTCCAGAATAATTCTTCCAAATAGTTCAGACATTATTATTGTTTTTTAATTTTTTACAATCCAAACAATCCACTGTTTAGTAGTTTCAGGGTTTGATCTTTATAACTCCGGTCTATCAATAAAGAAACATTATGCCTGCTGCCACCATAACTTACCATCCGCACGGGTATTGGTTCAATAGCGTCAAACAGTTTTTTCATTACATCTTTTGTTTCGGCAATTTCGTTACCTACAATAGAAACAATGGTGTGATTGGTATCAATTTCTACAGTACCGAAAGGCTCCAGTTCTTTAATAATGTCTTTTAGGTTTACATCATTATCAATAGTAACCGACACTGCAACTTCAGATGTGGTGATCATATCAATTGAAGTGCGGTATTTTTCAAACACTTCAAACACCTTACGCAAAAAACCATAAGCCAATAACATACGGCTGCTTTTTACTCTTATAGCAGTAATACCATCTTTTGCTGCAACAGCTTTTACACCAACGCTTCCTGCTTTTTCTGCAATTAAAGTTCCCTTTGCAGCAGGCGCCATGGTGTTTAATAATCTAACCGGTACATTATAAAATTGCGCCGGCCAAATGCTGGCAGGGTGTAAAATTTTTGCTCCAAAGTATGCCAGCTCAGCAGCTTCTTCAAAACTTAATTGCTCAATGGCAAATGTTTTATTAACGACCCGTGGATCATTGTTATGCATGCCATCGATATCTGTCCATATTTCGCAAACACTGGCGTTAATAGCTGCGGCAATTAATGAAGCGCTGTAATCGCTTCCTCCTCTTTTTAAATTATCCACTTCACCCCTTGCATTACGGCAAATATATCCCTGTGTAATAAACAATTTTTTATCGCTGTGTTGTTTTAGCTGTTGTGCCAGTTTTACTTTTATAGCGCCAACCTGCGGCTCATCATAAGCATCAATGGTCATAAACTCTAATGCAGGTAATAAAGCATGGCCAATATTATTTTCTGTGAGATAAATAGAAAATAATTTAGTGCTTAATAATTCTCCCTGCGCCAATATATCCCTGTTTAAAGATTCGCTGAAAGATATTCGCAAGATGATGTATAAAAATTCAAAATGCTCCTGCAATACTTTACCTGCACGTTCCAACCCGGCTTCTGTTTTTAAAAGCTGTTGTATAAAATCCTTATAATGATTTTCTAATTTTTCAATCAACTGTTTAGCTTCAGCTTTATTATGGGTAGCCATCGCATTACCAATTTCTACTAAGTTATTAGTAGTACCGCTTAACGCAGATAACACCACAATTTTACTTTCATCATCTGCAGTTATCAGTTGACTTACCTGGTGCATTCTTTCCGGCTTACCAACGCTGGTGCCGCCAAATTTCATTATTTTCATAATCCCCCCGGTTGCCGCAGACGCGGCATTTTTTAATTAATAAATGATTTTAAATTTTTGCAAAAGTATTCCATGTAGGGTGCTATTCCAAATGGAATCAGGGAAAAGACAGAGAAAACTTCTCCCCTATTTTTTTTAAATCCTCCAACACAGCATCTACCAAAGGAATTCCATTGGTCATACGTTCTGCTTCCATCTCTCTTTCCGGGTCGCCGGGTATTATAACCCTTTCTTCTCCTTCAATTGTTTTTGCCGAGCGAAAACGCTGTATCCAGTTATCCATATGTTGCTTAAATTCTTCCGGTGTTCTAAATGCATCAATCCGCATGGCGCCAAAGAAATGGCCAATACCTTCTCCGGGCATATTTTCCGGCATGGGTACATAGGCTGGAAAAGGCGGTACCCATGGACCATAATTAGCACCACTTAATACCGCTGAAAAAATATCGACAATTGCTCCCAATGCATAACCTTTATGACTGCTGTGCTCCCTGTCGCTGCCTAACGGCAAGAGTGAGCCGCCATTTTTTAATTCGTTGGCATTGGTGCTGCTGATACCATCTTTGGTTTGTATCCATCCAACCGGTGCGTCAGCATTTTTACGTTGCAATATTTCTAATTTACCATTAGCAGCTGTAGTAGTTGCAAAGTCGGCAACAAAAGCGGGTTCTGTTCCGGCAGGTATGGCAACGGCAATAGGGTTTGTACCCAGCATCCTTTCTACCGAAAATGTTGGTGCCACCAATGCACTGGCATTTGTCATAGCAATGCCAATCATATCATGCGGTAAAGCCATCATGGCATGATAACCTGCAATTCCAAAATGATTACTGTTTTTTACACTCACCCAACCTGTGCCAACATTTGCTGCTTTATCAATAGCCACCTGCATGGCATAAGGCGCCACTACCAAACCCAAACCTGCATCACCATCAACCACTGCAGTAGAAGGTGTTTCGTGTACAATTTTTAATTGAGGTGTTGCATTTACTCTTTTAGCTTCCCATAAACGAACATAACCGCCTAATCTTGCCACACCATGGCTATCGATACCTCGCAGGTCTGCGGCTATTAAAGCTTTGCTGGCTATTGCTGCATCTGCTTCGCTGCATCCAATCTTTAAAAAAACTGCCGTACAAAATGAATAGAGTTGCGGGTAGGTATAAATATTATCCATGCAGCAAAAATAAGTTTTTAAAAAAGAAAAGCCGCCCTGTTATGGAACGGCTTTCTTGTTTTTCTCAATCTTACTCCTTATATGCACTTATTTATTGATTGTCCATTTCTGTATCGCCCTTTTTATTTTTCCGTTTCTCCGTTCTCATTTTTTTTATCTTAGCCTTTTGTTCATCATTTAAAACAGTAAGGGTTTTTTCTGCCTGCTGCTGATGTAATGTTTTTAATCTGGCATCTTTTTCTTTCTGTGTTAGTTTATCATTATTCAACACTTCTTCTGTTTTTTCCTTATTAGCCTGTTTTATTTCTTTAAGTTTTCCTTTTTGCTCTTTGGTAAGATTCAGCTCTCTCATCATTTCCCTTTTCTTAAGTTTGCCTGTTTGTTTTGTTTCTATTGTAGCGGATAGAGAATCTGATGATTGCTTAATGGCTGGTTTTGTCCTTTGTACCTGTGCAAATGATAATGATACGTTTATGACAGCCAATAGCAGGATACTTATTTTTTTCATGTGTTTTAATTTTTCTTTTTATAGATACCAAATTAACCACAAAGTTTAATTGATTGCTACAATATAAAACCAGACAGGGTTACCAACCTTTAAAAGCTTGGCAACCCTAAGCAAATGAAAACCCCGCCATAAAGACGGGGTTAACAACGATTGCGTCACGCCTTTCAGCATGACAGATTTGCTTGCCAGCATTTTTATCTTAAGAAAAGCATTTCTCTGTACTTTGGTAACAACCAGTGAGCATCATCAACTATCAATTCCAGTTTATCTACATGATAGCGGATAATGTCAAAGTATTGCCCTTTTACTTTTTCGCAATAAGCAATTGCCCTTTCCCTGGTATCAGGTAGTTCATTCGCTATCTTCCTTTCTTCAATCATTTTTTCTACATTATCACTCATTTGCTGAACATAATGGCTGATCCTTTCCACTATCTGCAATTGATTGGAGTAAGCAGCTTCCTGCAAGCCTGATGCTTTTAAACCATTGATATTGCTTAACAGTGTATTTTGATATTTAATTGCAGATGGCAAAATAAAAGTTGTTGCCAGCTCTCCCATTATCCTTGCTTCAATCTGTACTTTTTTAATATAATCTTCCAACATTATTTCGTGCCTTGCTTCAAGTTCAGAATGACTGTAAATATCGTTGCTTGCAAATAATTTTTTTGCCTTTTCTGTTACGTAGGCATCTAAAGCCAATGGGGTGGTTTTTACATTAGGCAAGCCGCGTTTCTCAGCTTCTTTTGCCCATGCTTCACTGTAACCATCACCTTCAAATAAAACCTTTTTACTTTCTACAACATATTTTTGAATTACCTGCATTATGGCCACTTCTTTCTTCTCTCCTTTGTCAATCAATGCATCAACATCTTTTTTAAATGTTTTCAACGTTTCGGCAACAATGGTATTAATTACCGTCATGTTATTGGCACAGTTGGCAGCAGACCCTACTGCACGGAATTCAAATTTATTTCCTGTAAATGCAAATGGAGAAGTTCTGTTACGATCGGTATTATCCAGCATTAATTCAGGAATACTTTTATGAATATCCAGTTTAAGCATGGCTTCATCCTGCTCATCAAACTTACCGCCAACACGGGTTTCCACCTGCTCTAATACCTGCGTTAAATATTTACCGATAAATGCAGAAATAATTGCCGGAGGAGCTTCATTGGCACCCAAACGATGATCATTACCAGCACTCGCAATTGAGGCTCTTACTATATCAGCATAATCATGAAGTGCTTTGATAGTATTAACAAAGAAGGTTAAGAACATCAAATTGGTTTTTGGCGTTTTACCAGGCGCTAATAAATTAACACCAGTATCAGTAGCCATACTCCAGTTATTGTGCTTACCACTTCCGTTAATTCCGGCAAATGGTTTTTCATGTAATAATACTTTTAAATTATGACGCTTTGCCACCCTCGTCATAATATCCATTAATAACAGGTTATGATCAACTGCAATATTTACTTCTTCATAAATAGGAGCACACTCAAACTGTGCAGGTGCAACCTCGTTATGACGTGTACGTAACGGAATACCTAACTTATAAGCTTCAGATTCAAAATCTCTCATAAAAGCATATACCCTTTCCGGTATTGTTCCAAAATAGTGATCTTCTAATTGCTGACCTTTTGCAGGAGCATGGCCAAATACTGTACGGCCTGTCAATACCAAATCCGGACGTGCATTTGCCAAACCTGCATCAATTACAAAATACTCCTGCTCCCAACCTAATGTTGGTGTAACTCTTGTTACGTTTTTATCAAAATACTGACAAACGTCAACAGCAGCTTTTTCAATTGCCACCAATGCTTTTAATAAGGGGGTTTTAGCATCTAAAGATTCACCTGTATATGAAACAAAAATAGTAGGTATACATAAAGTTTTTCCCTGGCCAATCTCCATAATAAATGCCGGAGAAGATGGATCCCATGCAGTATATCCACGGGCTTCGAAAGTTGCTCTTAATCCACCACTTGGGAAAGATGAGGCATCGGGTTCCTGCTGAATTAAAGCACCTCCATCAAATTCTTCAATTGGTGTGCCATCTCCTTTTAACGTAAAAAATGAATCATGTTTTTCTGCTGATAACCCTGTAAGTGGTTGAAACCAGTGCGTAAAGTGCGTTACACCCTTACTTTCTGACCATGCTTTTACACCATTAGCAATTTGTCCGCCCATTGAACGGTCAATTTTTTTCCCGCTTTTAATTGAAGCTGCCAGACTCTTATAGGCATCATCACTTAAAAACTGGCGTGCCACTTTAAGAGTAAACACATTTTCATTAAAGATTCCGGTAATTTTAGACACTCCTGTTACATTAACTTCCGCAGGATTACTGGCAAGATTATCCAGTGCATTGAAACGTAAAGATTGCATATTTTTTGATTTTGAACCACAAAAAAACGTCAAAATTCATTATAAAACAAGTTTTTTATTGCCTTTGTTATAAAAAAATGATTGTTTGTGGATAAAACATAAATATGTTTTTATTTTTTAATTTTAAAACTGGCCCGCAATCGTTGCCAATTTATGTTGCAAACTACCGGGGCTAACAAAAAGGGTAAATAAACACTCCTGTAACGGATTAGAGAACCCAGGTTTGGCATGATGTAACCAATAAAAAGGAACATGGTGAGTGTGAAGAAAATTCCGAAAAGTATAAAAGGCCAGTATCTGTTATCCCCGTCTTTTCTTTTAAAAAAAATAAAGAGTATAAAAAGCAGCTGGTACACTAATATTTCAATAATTATAGGCAGCAGGCTTTTTGTTAGCAGTTCGTAAATATAGGGCCTTAACAAAAGGTGATTATAGGCTTGCGGAGCATTATACAAAAAACTATTAAATGAGGGATATAATGTATCAGTTTTAAGTTGTGTAACAGCTTTTGGCAATGTAAAAAAATCGGCTTGCTTTTGTGCAACTATTGCAGGTGGATTTACAGTACTAAAAACACTGCTGATGTTGAAAAAGAGTACCCCTAAGATTACATATCCTACAATAAAACTCCGTAGCGGCGGCCAGTTAAACTTTTTAACCAGTATCCATATAACAAGTGCAGGTAAAAGGTTAATTAAAACATAGCTTCTTATTAAAAATAATGTAACGAAGGCCAATCCGGTTATAAATAATCTTTTTTTACTAAAATAGTTTTCCTCTAAGGATTTAAATACCGCATATGATAAAAAGCCAAGTGTGGTAAAAACAATTCCGTCTTTTTGAACTCCCGAAGTAAAATAAAGCATCGATGGCAACAGAAAACAACAAACAATAACACCCCACTGCTGCTTTTTATAAATTTGTATAAATACCTTGTAAAATGCCACATGCCCAAAAAAACAAAAAAAGTTAAAGAACAGGCTGTTGATGTAATAATTGCCCTGGCTAAAAATATTGCAGATCGATAAAAACTTAATAATGATATTATTTCTCAGGTCGTTCCAAAAGGATTGAAATGAATCGAATAAACCTCCATAACCTTTGATATATTGAGAATGAAAAATATTGGTGAAATATTCCTTTGGATTGCTTAATAGTATCTGGTACTCTTTCCATCCTTCCCGGTTTACATCCCAGTAATCATTTCCAGTATTGTAGGTATTATAAGATATCCAGCCAATAGCCAGCCCTGCTATTATTTTTAATAAAAAAAGTAATACAATCAACCTGCTGTTAAGCCCGGAGTTTTTTACAAAAGATACTTTAGTGATCAGCCAGCAAAGTATCAACAGGTAAACTACAAAAAGAATATAATCCAATGCATTAAATTTTCGATGTGGGAAGATAGTTAAAATATTTACTTTCCATCTACTGTAATAAAGTATCAGGGCGTTACCTTTGCACTTTCAAACAATTTCGCCACTTCATTTTATGGAAATAACAGTAAAGACTGCAGCACAATTACGCATTACAGCAGAAGAATTTGAATTAATAAAACAAAAACTGGGGCGTACTCCCAACTTTACAGAGCTCTGCTGTTTCAGTGCCATGTGGAGTGAACATTGCAGTTATAAAAATTCTATTAAATGGTTAAAAACCTTACCCCGTGATGGAAAAAAAATGTTGGTAAAAGCCGGTGAAGAAAATGCCGGACTTATGGATATTGGTGGCGGCTACGGTGTGGTTTTTAAAATTGAAAGTCACAATCATCCTTCTGCCATTGAACCTTTCCAGGGTGCAGCAACTGGTGTTGGTGGAATTAACAGGGATATTTTTACCATGGGTGCAAGGCCCATTGCATCATTAAATAGTTTGCGTTTTGGAAATTTGAGGGAAGCAAAAACACAACATCTTTTGGCTGGTGTGGTACATGGCATTGGCCATTATGGTAATTGCTTTGGTGTACCAACTGTTGGCGGCGAAGTGTATTTTGAAGATTGCTATCATACCAATCCATTAGTAAATGCGATGAGTGTGGGTATTTTAAAAAATGGTGAAACCATTTCTGCAACATCAGGAACAGTAAAAGGCAATCCTGTTTTTTTTGTAGGTAGTGCAACAGGTAAAGATGGTATTGGTGGTGCAAGTTTTGCCAGTGCAGATATTACAGCTGATAGTGCAGAAGATCTTCCTGCAGTGCAGGTAGGCGATCCCTTCCAGGAAAAAAAATTATTGGAAGCCTGCCTTGAAGTGATGACGACTGGCGCAGTGGTTGGTATGCAGGATATGGGAGCTGCAGGTATAATTTGCAGCACCAGCGAAATGAGTGCTAAAGGAGAAATGGGCATGCGTATTGATCTGGATAAAGTACCCACACGCCAAAAAAATATGAAGGCCTGGGAATTATTATTAAGCGAAAGCCAGGAACGGATGTTGATGGTGGTGGAAAAAGGAAAAGAAAAAGCAGTGCTGGATGTTTTTGAAAAATGGGACCTGCCCTGCAGTGAGATTGGTGAAGTAACAGACGATGGCTTGTTACTTTTTTATATGAATGGCGTTTTAGAAGCAGCGTTACCGGCTTATGAATTAGTACTGGGCGGTGGCGCTCCTCAAAACAGCAGGGAATATACCAAACCAAAATATTTTGAAAAGATAAAAGCATTTGATATTGCAACAATTCATGTTGCAGAAAATTTAAAAGCTATAGCAGAGCAGTTAATTCAAATACCAAATATTGCCAGTAAAAAATGGGTGTATGTACAATATGATAGTATGGTGGGTGCTGGTAATGCAAGTACCAATGCACCAAGTGATGCTGCTATTGTAATTGCAAAGCCAACTAACAAAGCATTAGCACTTACAACGGATTGTAACAGCCGTTATGTTTTTGCCGATCCATATAAAGGTGCCATGATTGCTGTTGCAGAAGCTGCAAGAAATATTATATGCAGTGGCGGACAGCCTTTAGGTGTTACCAACTGTCTTAATTTTGGCAACCCTTATGATCCCGAAGTATACTACCAGTTTGTAAATGCTATTAAAGGAATGGGAGAAGCCTGTGTAAAGTTTGATACACCTGTTACCGGGGGTAATGTAAGTTTTTATAACCAGGGACCCGAAGGTGCAGTATATCCAACGCCTACAATTGGCATGGTAGGTTTATTGGATTGTGCAGATGATAAAATGACGATGAATTTTAAAGAATCCGATGATGAGATCTATTTAATAGGCATCGCAAGAAATGATATTAACTCATCTGAATATTTGCACAAAATTTGTGGTGTGGAATATTCGCCAGCACCTTATTTTGACCTTGATGAAGAATTTAATTTGCAAAAAGCCATTCATAAAATGATCACACATAAACTGATAGCATCGGCACATGATGTAAGTGAAGGTGGTTTGTTTATAACATTAATGGAAAGTTGCTTTAATAATAACTTAGGTTTTAAAGTAACCAATTTGAATACTGAAATAAGAAAAGATGCTTTTTGGTTTGGTGAAAGCCAGAGCCGTATAGTAGTTTCGGTAGCAAAAGAAAAACGCCCCGATTTTGTACAACTGTTAGAAAAATTAGAACCGTTGGAGGTAACATTTTTAGGAAATATAACAGCTGGTGAAATAATTATTGATAATGAAAGTTGGGGTAATGTAACTGACTGGAAAGATAAATATGATAATGCTATTGGAAATTTATTAGCAGGGCATGAAAGTGAACATGCTTTAGCTGCTCTATAGAAAAACATGGATACAAATTCTACAATTATTGTTACAGGCGCCGCAGGCTTCATTGGAAGCTGTATGGTTAGTTATCTAAACCAACAGGGTTTTAAAAACTTAATTTTGGTTGATGAATTTGACGAAGATGATAAAGAATTAAATCTGCTGCATAAAAAATATTTTGCAAGAGTGGAAAGGGAAAATTTTTTCGAATGGATCGATAAAGAAAAAATAAAAGTTGATTTTGTTTTTCATCTTGGTGCAAGAACAGATACAGCTGAATTTGATTACAGCATTCACCAGTATTTAAATGTTGCCTATTCGCAAAAGATATGGAACTATTGCACCCTTAATAAAATACCGTTGGTTTATGCTTCATCGGCTGCAACTTATGGCGCAGGAGAATATGGCTATGTTGACAATCATTATGTAGTTGAAACCCTGAAGCCTTTAAACCCTTATGGCATTTCTAAAAACGAATTTGACAAATGGGCTGTTCATCAAGCAGAGAATGAAAATTTTTGTCCGCCGTTTTGGGCAGGCCTTAAGTTTTTTAATGTGTATGGTCCCAACGAATATCATAAAGCAAGGATGGCCAGTGTTATCTTTCATTCTTTTAACCAGATACAGGAAAACGGAAAAGTAAAATTATTCAAGTCGCATAAAGAAGGATTTAAAGATGGTGAACAACTACGTGATTTTATTTATGTAAAAGATGTTATCAGTGTTTGTTACTGGTTGATGCAGGAAACCAATAAAATTTCCACCAGCCTTATGAAAGTATCAAATGGTATTTATAATTTGGGAACCGGCAAAGCAAGAAGTTTTAATGATCTGGTAAAAGCTACTTTTACAGGACTGGATATTGAGCCTGTAATTGAATTTATTGATATGCCCGAAGACATCCGTGATAAATACCAGTACTTTACCGAAGCATCAATGACAAAGTTGCATCACGCCGGGTATAATCATCAATTTTATTCGTTAGAAGAAGGCGTGGATGATTATGTGCGACATTATTTAAGTAAAAATTTATACTACTAACATGAAAATAGCAATAATTGGCGGCGGTAATTTAGGCACTGCCATTGCCGAAGGTTTATTAACCAGTAAATTCTGTAAAGCAGCAGATATTACTATTACCAAAAGAAATATTGCAACGTTAAAAAACCTTAGCGATAAAGGCGTACATGTTACTGCCAATAATAATGAAGCGGTTAAAAAAAGCGAACTTGTATTATTAGCTGTTAAACCCTTCCAGGTGGCAGAAGTAATTGCAGGTTTAAGAAAAGACCTGACTGCAAAACATGTGTTAGTTTCAGTAATCACCGGCGTATCATTAACCGATCTTGCAGAAATGACCAAAAAGAAAATCCCGCTTTTCCGTGCCATGCCCAACACAGCCATTGCCATACAACAGAGTATGACCTGCATCAGTCATACCAATGCAACCGCTGCACAAATACAATTTGTTAAGCAGCTTTTTGAAACTGTGGGAAAGGTTACCATGATAGAAGACAAACTGATGGATGCCGCAACTGTATTAGGTGCATGCGGCACAGCCTATGCCATGCGTTATATACGTGCCAATATACAAGGCGGTATCGAAATTGGTTTTAGTGCATTAACGGCAAGCCTTATTGCTGCACAAACTGTAAAAGGCGCTGCCGAATTATTATTACAAAAAGGTACTCACCCCGAACAGGAGATTGATAAAGTAACCACCCCAAAAGGCTGCACTATTGCCGGCTTAAATGAAATGGAACACCAGGGATTCAGTTCTTCGCTGATAAAAGGAATTGCTACAAGTTATAATAAGATTGTGAAGGGTTAATAAATTAAGCCGTTTTCCATATCTATTTGGTAAGGAATCCAAACTTCTTTTTCTTTATAATTATTCCCGCCAAATAAATCAATATTATTCTGAAGGTATTGTTGTTGAATAAAAAATTCAAATGTATTGTTTTTGCGGTATACCTTTTCATTTCCATATTTACCAATCTTCAATGCTACGCCAGTAAAATATCCCCAATAATTTGTTATCCGGTTTCCTTTATAATCTTCAATATAATTTTCATATTGGTTTAACCTGATCCGAATTTTTTCCTCTTTAAAATTTACAATTGAAGGCGTGTTATTTTTAAACTCATTGAAATTCTTATACACTCCTTTCTGCAATACACTATCTTTTAACACCCGGATATTATAATAAGATGCATTGTATTGTTGAATATCAGCCCATGTCTTTTTAGGTAATTTTTCTATTTTACTTAATGCAGCATTAAAATCAAACACTTCAAGTAATCCATTTAAAATTAGTTTAAAAATCTTCTTGTTAGTCCTAAATCTATTTTCATTAATTTCTGATTCAAAAGTTACTCCATTTATAACCGTATCTATTCGTTGTACCGGCATAAATACATCACCTTTAATAAAATAATACTCCCATTTGCAGTATAGAAAACTTCGGGACTTTCCATTTTGTAAAATGTCGAATTCCCTGTTCTTCTCATTGTCAATTCCTGAGAACCAAAATTTTTTTAAAACAATTAAAAGTTTAATATCACCGCTTGTAAATGCATTTTGATAAAATTCATTATAATATTTTTCTAATGCAGGGGCAATGCCATTTTTAAATATCATTTTTCTTCCAACAGTTTTTTTATTGGCTATAAGTTGGTAAACGGGAACAAAACCAAGTTTTGAGGTATCAAACCGGTTATCTATAATTTTAATTGATGAGAAAGGAAACTTGATTTCTCCCGGGGCAATTTTTTTAACCGAAAGATCAAATTTCTTTTCCGGCAGGCCATCCGGATTTGTAACATCAGGCTTTACATGCTGGGAAAAAGCTATAACCGGAATAAATAAAAGGATTACAATTAAAGTTCTCATCATGTGAATTATAAGCAATTTTACCATTTTTCCACAATCTTTCCTTCAAATTTCCTCCTCCCAAATAATCGCCCTATCTTTACACGACCTCTCGGAGTTCCTTTTCAAATTTCTTCCTCTGGTCACTTAAGGATAGGATTAAACAATCAGTTTTTTAAGCATTTTATTTGTTATTGTTGGTTCGCTTTGTTGAATATCGGAATATAGTTCAAGTGTGATTCTTATTTCCTTGTACTAAAAGAAAATAAGAACAGAACAAAGTTCGCAACGATGATGATTTTTATTTTGCAGCCCGTCCCAAAAAAAATAAAATTTAATTAATTACTTTATAATTTATGACAATGGCCAAGTACATTTTTGTTACCGGTGGTGTAACCAGTTCGTTAGGCAAAGGAATTATTGCCGCATCTCTTGCAAAGCTTTTGCAGGCAAGGGGTTTAAGGGTAACCATCCAGAAATTTGACCCATATATTAATGTAGATCCCGGAACATTGAATCCCTACGAACACGGCGAATGTTTTGTAACCGATGATGGTGCGGAAACTGATCTGGACCTTGGCCACTACGAACGTTTTTTAAATACCCCTACCTCCCAGGCAAGCAATGTAACCACAGGCCGCATTTATCAAACCGTAATTAATAAAGAACGTGAAGGCGCTTATTTGGGCAAAACTGTTCAGGTAATTCCACATATTACCGACGAAATAAAACGCCGCATGTTACTGTTGGGCAAAGAAGGGAAGTATGATATTATTATTACCGAATTAGGTGGCACCGTGGGTGATATTGAAAGTTTACCATTTGTAGAAGCGGTACGTCAGCTGCAATGGGAAATGCCCGAAGAAGATTGTATGGTGGTGCATCTTACCTTAATACCTTATTTAAGTGCTGCTAAAGAATTAAAAACAAAACCTACACAACACAGTGTACGTTTACTTAGCCAGGAAGGTGTACACCCCGATGTTATTGTTTGCCGTACCGAGCAACCGCTGAATAATGAGATTAAAAAGAAGATTGCCTTATTCTGTAATGTAAAACCCAATGCTGTTATAGAAGCAATGGATGCCAACAGTATTTACGAAGTGCCTTTAATGATGCTGCAGGAAGGCCTGGACCTTATTGTATTGAAAAAATTACAGATCAATGGTTATGCTGCACCTGAATTAACCAAATGGCGTGAGTTTTTAGATAAGTTGAAGTACCCTAAAACAAAAGTTACCATTGGCTTAATTGGAAAATATATTGAGCTGCAGGATGCCTACAAATCTATTTTAGAAAGTTTTGTACATGCCGGTGCCATCAATGAGTGTAAAGTAAAAGTGGTGGATGTACACAGCGAAACCATTACCGAAGATAATGTGGCAGAAAAACTGAGCAAGTTAGATGGCTTGCTTGTTGCTCCGGGTTTTGGCAACCGTGGTGTGGAAGGCAAAATAACTGCTGTAAAATATGCCAGGGAAAACAACCTTCCTTTTTTTGGTATTTGCCTGGGCATGCAAATGGCGGTAATTGAATTTGGCAGAAATGTGCTGGGCTGGGCTGATGCCAATTCAACCGAAATGGTGAAAGACACTGCACATCCTGTAATTGACTTAATGGATGAACAAAAAGATATTACTGCAAAAGGCGGTACTATGCGCCTGGGGGCTTATCCCTGCCAGATTAAGGAAGATACTTTAGCTCATAGTATTTATGGTACAACCAACATCAGCGAACGCCACAGGCACCGCTGGGAGTTTAACAATAAATATATTTCTGATTTTGAAAACGCCGGATTAATACCAAGCGGTAAAAATCCTGCAAGCGGACTGGTAGAAATTGTGGAATTGCCCAACCATCCGTTTTTTATTGGTGTGCAATACCACCCCGAATTAAAAAGTACGGTGGAAAATCCGCAGCCCATATTTGTGCATTTTGTAAAAGCAGCAAAAGCTTTTGCCGAAAAAAGAGATGCGGTAAAAAACCCGTTGTTGCAGAGTGAAATGATATAAGTTTTGCCACGGATTACACAGATTTGCACAGATTTTTTTAATTAGTTTTTCAAACTAATTCATTTTTATTTGACAATCATTTGTTTTTCATAGCAGCATCGTTGTGTCACTCCCTTGTACGGCATACCTTTGTTCATCGCTTTCAATTCAAAAACTATTTAGCAATTCAAACGGTGATTGTATTTTTCCGTGTTAATCGTGTAATCTGTGGTAGAAAATATAAAACTTTCAATGGACGAACTTAACCGTAAATCGGTAGATGAGTTCAAGCGTTCTGAAAAAACACCTGTAATTGCAGTATTGGAAAATATCCGCAGTGCTTATAATGTGGGCAGCGTATTTCGTACCGCAGATGCTTTTTTATTAGAAGCTATTTACATTACAGGCTACACCTGTATACCACCTCATAAAGAAATAAAAAAAACTGCTTTAGGTGCAGAAGAAACTGTGGACTGGAAACATTTTGCCAATACCACTGAAGCCATTTCAATATTAAAACAAAACGGTTATAAAGTATATGCTGTTGAGCAGGCGTTAAACAGCATTTCTTTAGAGAAGCTCTCTACCAATACTAATGAAAAAGTAGCTTTCATCTTTGGCAACGAAGTAATCGGGGTGGAACAGTCAACAATTGAACAATGTGACGGCTGTATTGAAATTCCGCAGCTGGGTATGAAACATTCTTTAAATATTGCCACTGCGGCCGGAGTTGTCTTGTGGGAAATTGTAAGAACCCGTTTAAGAAAAACCGTATAACAAAATATAGAACTGACTACCAATAAAAAAACAGCCATAGAAAAATCTATGGCTGTTTAAATTATATAACAGGTTATGTTTAGTTCTTTTTAAACGTTACCGATTTTTTAAAAGTATTATTTGCATCAGAAACTGTAAGTAAATAAACCCCTGAAGCCAGGCTGCTAACATTAATAGATTTTTGTGTGGTTCCCGCAGTAAAATTCACAATACTGTTGCTGATTCTTTTACCACTTATATCACTTACCATCACACTTAATTTTTCTGCCTTAGGATTTTCAACCACGTAATTCAGAACGTCACCAGCTATTATAGTTGGGTAAACAAAAATATCTAAGTTTTTTGAAGCAAGGCTGGCTTTAATTATTCCGGAATATTTCGATGCTCCGTTTTTATCCACCTGCCTTAAACGGTAATAATTAACCCCGTTTGCCGGTTGTGCATCATTTAAATTATAAGTGACACCACTGGCAAATCCAGTAGCAGTAACTCTTCCTATCTCATCAAAACCTGCTCCGTTTTTTGAACGGTAAACCACAAAATAATCATTATTTGTTTCATTGTTTGTTGTCCAGGTTAAATCAACTGTAGAATTTTTTGCAGCTGCATTAAAAGAGACAAGGTTTACCGGTAAAGACCCTGATGCAACCATTGTTATATCATCCATTACAATTCCACAACCATCAGTATTATCAATAGGAGTTATTTCAAGCCTTACCTGAGCATCAGCACCTGAAACAAAAAAGGTCTGATTTTGAGTAGTATATCCTGGCCATCCTGCCGGTGGAGCCGGATCATCAGGATTATTATAATGATAGTTTACATTTGAATAAACAGTACTTGTAGTTACACCTGTTACTTTAACATTGATACCTGGGTTAAGAGGAAGAGTAGGAAAACAATTTGTTCTACGGAGAGCCTTAAAAGTAATGGTATAGGCAGTTCCTGTAGAAATGCCAATAGTTTGTTGCATACAGGCCAAAAAGTCAACTTCTGCAACCTTGTTAGTAGTACTCGGCCCGCCATAATTATCTTCGGTAAAGCCAGTTTCAGCAGTACAGGCTCCTCCAGTCCAATCACCAGACCATCCGCTCATATTTGAGTTTACAATAAGATTTTGAGACCTTACGCCAAATGCGGTACATAAGGTAAGAATTAAGAGTAGAGATTGTTTCATTATTTATTGATTTGTTTATTGCAATGCAATATATGGTTAAAAAAATCAGAGATAGCGGGAGTTTGCCCTCAATTGCTGGTGAATTTTATCCATAACGAGGAATGACAAAGCTATAAACTTCATTCGAAATTAACAAATAATATAGATAATATTTTAATGGGCATCATCGGCCTTTTCAGTATTATTAATATTATTTTTATCAATTTTACAAAACAGTATATTTTAATATAATTAATTTAAGTAATAATAATTTTACGATCACTTTACTTTTGGTCAACAATTTCTGCTTGTAAAAGCCGATAATCGAATTTTTATATTGCCTGTAGTCTTAAAAGCGACCATATCTTTGCACCCATGAGCCGTATTAAAAACTATCTCTCTCTTGTAAAATTTTCACATACCATTTTTGCAATGCCTTTTGCATTGATCGGATTTTTTTTAGGAATAACATATCTATCAACTCCTTCTATTACAGGATTAGTGGCTTTTATAGAAAAACTAGATTTGCTTAGAACATTTGCTCTTGTTATCCTTTGCATGATATTTGCCCGTTCAGCCGCAATGGCTTTCAACCGCTGGCTCGATGCTAAATATGATGCACTCAATCCACGTACAGCAGTAAGAGAAATACCGGCTGGTGTAATACAATCAAACAATGCATTACTGTTTACCATTGTTAACTGTGTTTTATTTATCGCCTGTACTTTCTTCATCAACAGTCTTTGTTTTTATCTATCACCAGTGGCACTGTTTATAATTTTATTTTACAGTTATACCAAGCGCTTTACCGCATTATGTCATTTGGTTTTAGGTGTGGGATTAAGCCTTGCTCCCATTGGTGCATATATTGCTGTAACAGGTCAATTCAGTTTGCTGCCCATACTTTTTTCTATTACCGTTTTATGCTGGGTAAGTGGCTTTGATATTATTTATGCCTTGCAGGATGAAGATTTTGATAAGCAATACCAGTTACACTCCATACCTGCTGCGGTTGGCAAAACAAAAGCCCTTCGTATTTCCGAATTACTGCACCTGCTTTCTGCATCCTGCGTTGTATACGCCGGTGTATATGGTCACTTTGGTTTTTGGTACTGGTGTGGTGTGGCAGTATTTATTGGCTTATTGATCTATCAGCATATCTTAGTAAAACCAAATGATCTGGGCAAAGTAAATATGGCATTCTTTACTACCAATGGTATTGCATCTGTTGTATTTGCTGTTTTTGTTTTACTGGATCTGTTTTTAAGTTGATTACACGAATTAATAATACTCAAATTAACCTACAGTGGCACGTATTCTTGCAATTGATTATGGCGGTAAACGAACCGGGTTGGCAGTAACCGATCCATTGCAGATTATTGCCACAGGGTTAACTACTATTGATTCAAAAGAACTGATTCCTTTTTTAAAAAAATATTTCTCTACCCAACAGGTAGAATTAATAATTATTGGCATGCCTTTAAACTGGGATGAAACAGATACACACGGAACACCTTTAGTTAAAGCCGCAATAAAAAAAATAGAAAAAGAATTCCCTGCAATGCCTTTAAAAACTGTTGATGAACGGTACACTTCAAAAATGGCAAAAGATGCCATGCTGGAAATGGGCATGAAGAAAAAAGACAGGCGGGTGAAAAGCAATGTTGACCTGATTGCCGCCACCATAATTCTGCAGGAATATTTACAATCTGTACAATAATTGTTCAACCGTTAAATGGTTACTTTGTTGATTTCAGTTAATTTTGCATACAACAATTAAGTATTTTCATGATTTTACCGATAGTAGCCTACGGCGCACCAGTTTTAAGAAAAGTTTGCAGTGATATTGATGCAGGTTATCCCGGTTTGGAAAAGCTGATTGCTGATATGTGGGAAACCATGTACAATAGTAATGGCGTTGGATTAGCTGCACCACAAATTAATGCAGCCATCCGTTTATTTGTAATGGACAGCGAACAGATCTTTGCCAATAAAGATGAGGATGAAGAATTAAACTACCCAGATGACCCGGGCTATAAAGGTGTATTTATAAATGCACACATTAAAGAATTAAATGGAGAACCCTGGATTTATAACGAAGGCTGCCTCAGCATTCCAAAAATAAGGGAAGATATAAACCGGGAAGAAGAAGTAACGCTGGAGTATGATGATGAAAAATTTAATCACTATGTAAAAACCTTTAATGGTATTACTGCCCGTGTTATCCTGCATGAATACGATCATATTAATGGTAAATTATTTATCGATCATATAAAGCCTTTAAAACGAAAATTACTACAGGGAAAACTCAACGATATATCCAAAGGGAAAATAAAGGTGGATTACCGGATGGTTTTTCCTAAGTAAATACCCCTGATCCGCCGATTGGCGGAGAATTATAGCTTTTAAATTTAAAGACTTATGTACTCTTATTTTCTCTCCTTTAAAATGCTATCTCTACACATACGATTTAAATACTTTATCCTTTTTATTTTTTATCTGCTGTTTGCTGCAGCTATTACCGCACAGCAACAAAACGACACTACAGTAATGATAGGTAAAAAGACTATCACCCTGAGTGAAGTGGTATTGAATAATAAATTAAATATCCCTGCCTTTATTGAACGTATAAAGAATGATACCAGTTTTTATAAAGCCTTTCGCAACCTGCGCATATTACAGTTCAGCGCCATTAATGATATTAGAATTAATAATAGCGATGGTGAAGCCAAAGCCAGCTTGTACAGTAAAACAAAACAACTACGCAGTAATAATTGCCGCAGCATGCAAACTCTTGAAGAAAAAGTAACCGGTGATTTTTATACTGATGACCGCAATTACAATTATTATACAGCGCAAATGTATGCATCACTCTTTTTTACAAAAGATTCTGTTTGTGGAGAGGATAATATTGTAGTGGGAAGGGGATTCAGTACAGCAGGAAAGAGCGGTATGGAAAAACATAAGGAACAATTAAAAAAGCTCTTCTTTAATCCAGGTAAAAAAATAAATGGTATTCCTTTTATCAGTAATAAAACTGCCATTTTCGATGATGATATGGGTGATAAATACGACATGAGTATTGATATGGATATTCATAATAATACCAATTGCTACATTTTTAAACAAACTGTAAAACCGGAAAATAAAGGCGATGTGGTAATTGATGAAATGACCACCTGGTTTAATGATAAAACCTATGAAGTGCTTGCAAGAAATTACAGCCTTAGTTACAATGCAGGCGTTTACGATTTTAAAGTACAGATGGAAGTGGAGCTTACAAAATTTGACAAATACCTAGTACCCTCATTAATACGTTATAAAGGTAACTGGAAAGCCATTTTTAAATCAAGGGAAAGAGGGGTGTTTACTGCCACACTTTTTGATTTTAAATAAACCACTTTCGGTAATTATTAACGTTTAGATATTTAATTTTAGTAAATGAATTATTTTATAAAAAAGATATTGCCCTTTATATTGCTCTGCATTACCATTCCTGCTTTTGGGCAAAAGGTTGGCAGGGATTTTAAGGCTGTTGATGAATATGTAAAAAAACTGGGCATGTTGGATAGCATGAACATGGGCACCATCAGTAACCTGCTAACGAAAAATTACGAGGATAAAACGGATAAGACTCGTGCTATATTTGACTGGATTGCCTACAACATAAGTTACGATTATAAAGTGGCCAGAAGTGGTGGAACCGAAAAAAATACATCAACCGAAGTATTATTATACCGAAAAGGAACAGGCGCTGGTTATGCCAGTCTTTTTCAGGATATGTGCAGCAGTGCCGGCATTCGTTGCCTTACGGTAAATGGTTTTGTAAAAAATAATATTGAAGCAATCAACTATAAAAAATTAGAGATCAATCATAGCTGGGCAGTGGTGCAATTAGGCCAAAGCCCCGAAGCCTGGTATTATGTTGATGCCTGCTGGGGCAGCGGTTATACCGATGCTGATTTTAAAAGTTTTACAAAAGCCTTTAATCCTGATTATTTTTTTGCAGATCTCGGCCTTTTTAACTGGCAACATTACCCTGATAATATTGCCTGGTATTTAGGCCCCGGCAGGCTTAAAAACAAGGCCGATTTCTTAAACCTGCCAATAATTAAATCTGCCGCTTACGAGTTTGGTTTAAAAAAATTTACACCAAACGATGGTGCTGTTAAAACAAAAGCAGGTAAGCCGCTTTATTTTAGTTATCAACTAAATACTAATGCTGTTATCTCTAAAGTAGCACTTGTTATAAGTGATGGAAAAAGTAAAAAAATAAAAGACATGGATTTTGCATTTAGCAATAACATCCTTTCTTTTTCTTATAAATTTGAAGATGAAGACAGCTTTCCGGTTACTGTTTTGGTAAATGGCAAAGAGTTAATGATCTATGCTGTTGAAGTAACTGAATAACTCACTCCTATTTTTATCGCTGTTAAATTATTATTTATCCACATGCATGAATTTATAAATTAATTTTTATATATTACAGTTAGAAATTCAAATCATGTACCGCATCCCCCCCATAGGTATATATGTTATTTTGCTATAAGGATTTATGGCAAAACTAAACAGCAATTTAATTTTTTGGTGCTAGAGGCTGAGTACAAGCCTCCGTAATCAAATTCATGTTTGGGCAGTAAATGTAAAAAATCTACAACTCTACACGAATTTGTTCAACACCAAAAAATTAAACAATGAAAACAACATTAAAAAAAGTATCCCTTATAATACTGGCAATGGCTGCAATTGTAGTACTTACATTTATTGGCTGTAAAAAAACTACCCTAAACAATAACGAATTAACAACAGAAGAATTAAAGGGTTTTGAGGCTGATATTAAAGCACAAATAGCAAAATTACCAGCAATTGAAAAAATGCCTACCCAGGTATTTGATGTAAATATACCTGTAAAGACATTTTTGGCGGATGAAAACTGAAAACAATAACCCGCTTTCGGCTGGCAGTACCACCGGAACACCTGCAGCCTGCAATTTTACAACCCCTGCTTACTGTAACCTTGTACAATATGCAAGGGCTTATGAATGCGGCCCCAACCCCGGAAGCTTTAATAATGAAGCCTATTATTTACAATTTACCTATCAATTATCGTGGGATAATGCTATTTACACAAAACTAACAAAGGGGTATTTAAAAATTTATGACGTAGCTACCAATGCGCTGGTTGTGGATGAAATTATTGGCCATTATAATAAAATAGATGTAACAGACATAGGCCCAGACCCGATTAACACGGGTAACAATATATACCGGGTTGTATTTACCTGCCCAACTAAAATTTCTTTACCAATTGTAAATGGCGGTACTGCTTACTCGGTGTATACATCTGCTTTATTTAGCACCACCTGCAGCAATGGCACCAATTATTTAGTGGGCAGTGCTGCTGTAACATCAGCTGGCTTTACAGGCGCAAGTGGTAACGACCCCTGCAAAAGAAATGAAAAGATTTTGTGCCTTTTAGCTACAAATGGCACAACATATGCAGCTTCGGTTTCAGTTAATACGGTTGCATCATCAATTAACACCTGTATATATAACAGCACATTTATTGCACCCGATGTTATTGAGGCACAGTATTCACTTAATGGAGGTTTATCATGGCTCTCTAACATGACTGGATATGGCAATGGTGGAACTGGATTAATTCCTTATAACGCACCAACATCAACTGGCTTCTTCATGAGTGGGCCTACTTTACCAACAGGAAATTATAATTTGGTTTTCCGTTATCGAAACTGGAAATACACAAACCCCAATTGGTATGCAAATTTTCCACCTCTTACTCCTACTCCTCCTTCAGGAGGAAATGGATGTGTAAATGGTGGAAATGGAACAACTGGAAGCGGCTATACCTATTATTACTACGGAAACATTACCATACAATAATTAAACAAAAGTACCTGCCTGTTTTGGTTAAAAACAGGCAGGTACTTTTATATTTTCAATATAAATGAAAACATTATTTACAATATTAACACTGCTTTTCTTCAGCTCTTTTTTAAAAGCACAACGTAATAGCTGTATTGACTCTATTACATTCAATAAATTCAACCCTACTTTTTTTCAGTATTTTAAAGAAACTATTAATACAGTTGCCCAAAGAGACAGTGCAGATAATATTTTTTTAGGCGGCGCTTATGGGATTTCGCCACTAGCAAGCGCCATGTGGTATAGCAGCATCATTAAATTTAATAAGGACAATAATCTTGTCTCATCAAAATGGTATAGACCGGCAACTGTTAACAGTAATTTTCAAAACTTTGGGCAGTTGGTAGCTATTGATGATAAAGCTGACTTATATTTTACAGGCAGCACTCATCCTGCTGTTACCAGCAAACCAACTATTACAAAAATGGATAGCACCGGTAATTTTATATGGATAAAGCAAATCAATTCATCAAGTAATAATTATCTATTTGGCAATATGTTTGAACTGCCAGTATTAAACGTCGGTAATTTGTTTTTTTATAACTATGCCGGCGACATTGCTGCTTTTTCAACAATGGGCAATGTTTTTTGGGCAAAAAACTTTAGTTTCATAAATCCACCGGCAGGTTTTACAAACACAGGTGTTAAAATATGTGCACTGCCTAACAATAATTTATTAGTTTGCAATACCGGTTTTACAAGCCCAGACGGTTCTGCTAATCATCCGGCTGCGCTACATTTTGTTCATTTTGCAAAAATCAATGGCAATACTGGCAAAGTAATACAGCAGCAAACCCTCCGCTGTTTTATTACTGCTGGTTCACAAATGCTTAAATTTTATCCCAATAACCTTAATTATGATGATGCCACTAGCACGGTTTTGTTAGTAGGTGTTTCCTATTTTACAAATAGCCCCGGCGGAGCAATAACTAAACAAGTCTATTGCAAATTAGACAGTAATTTAATTCCATTAAAAACTGCTTATATAAATTCTTCTGCAGTATTTGCAAGCAGTTTTTCTAATAATGAAAACTATATAAGCGTAAACAAAAAAAGTGAAACTTCCTTTGTTTTTCAGGAATACAGGAGCGGCGTTTTCGAGTTAAATAAATTAAGTTATATAACCGTTGACAATAATTTACAAATAACAGCACAGCGAAAAATAGATTACAGCCCTTTTGCTTTTCCGTGGGCTGCGGCAAAAACCACCATTGGCTTCAAAAAAGACGGTACATTAAATTTTCAATCCGGAAGCTTTACTGGAGTAAACTTCCCTATGACATTACTGGTATATGATCATATACCATTTTACAATACATTAAGCCCCTGTTTAGGTTATGATACCACATTTTTTTATAATTCACCAGCTTATTCGCAGATTATACCAACGCTTAATTATCAGGATACCGGAACTATCTCTGCAACCGTTACAGATATAATACCTGACGGTATTATGCAAAACTTTGCCATGCCCCAACAGCAAATTTGCAAACAGGTAAGTATTTGTGATACCATAAAAATATTGGGTAATAATTTTCATTGCCTTAGTAGCCCCATGGATAGTTTTAAATTAGTGCGTAACCCCTTATGTAAAAGGATAACAAGCTGGCAGGTTGATAGCAGTGCTATAAAAATACTAAGCCAGACAGATACCAGTTTATATGTTGAGTATTTAAAAGCTTATACTGGTTTTATAAAAGTAAATTTTGCAGGCTGTACACTAACCGATTCGTTACCCATTACTGTGTATAGCCCGCCAGCCAATGGCCTTAATTTGGGTAACGATATTACCACTTGCCCCGGCACAGCCGTTACCCTGCATGCAGGTAATAGTTTTAAAACTTATTTATGGCAGGATGGAACAACTACGGAAAGCTACACCACAATGCAGCCGGGTAAATATTATGTAACTGCTGTTGACAGTTGCGGCCGAATTTATGCAGATACTGTTTTATTAAATACAGTTGTACCGGTAATACCAAAACTGGGTAATGATACTATGCACTGCCCGGGCAAAACAATTACATTACATGCAGGCAATGGTTATAACAGCTACCAATGGCAGAATGGTACAGCTACAGAAAGTTTTATTGTAACACAGCCCGGTAAATATTATGTAACAGTTAAAGACAGCTGCAACCGCATTTTAAGCGATACCATATTGGTTAAGCCTTTAGATGCCGGTTTGGTTATAAACTATCCACAGGAATTATGCTCCTGGGATACTGCCAAAATTAATTTGCCGGCAATTTTTACTAACTACACCTGGCAACCCGCCAGCTATGCAAGCTTAAGCATAAATAACCAATGGGCTTTATACCCCGGTGTAACTACTGTTTACAGCATTAGTGCAGAGTATCCTAAAGGTTGCATATTACAGGATACCGTTTTAATAAAAACAAAAATATGCCCCGATTACATTTTCTTCCCCAATGCCTTTACGCCAAATGGAGATGGAATTAATGATACTTATAAACCCCTTATTGGCGGAAGAGTTATCAGGTACGAATTTGCCATTTATAACCGCTATGGGCAGATTGTATTTAAGACAGGCAATACTAAAACTGCCTGGAATGGCAATTTTAATGGCAGCAGCAAACCGACAGCAGGAAGTTTTGTGTGGGTATGTAAATACCAGTTTTTTAATCAGCCATTAATACAGAAAAAAGGAATGTTTACTTTATTGAGGTAGGCAGTTTTTATAAATCAGTAAAGTTATACTCATAAAAAAACCTCAACTTGTGGTTGAGGTTTCTATAATTTATGCCCTTTGTTTTACCGGGGCTTTTTTCTTTACTTTTTTAAGTGCTGCTTCAATTTCCTTGCTTAAATTATCGAATGATAATTTTCCGGTTACCGGTTCGCCATTTACAAAAAACGAAGGCACATCTTTTACACCTTTATTAATCCCATCTTCAAAATCGTTACGCACCTGCCAGCCAAAAGTTGAGTCGAGCAGTTGTTCTAAAAAGTGTTTATTAATTACACCAGCTTCTTTAGAATATAATTTTAAACTGGTTGTACCTAATTGACGGCGGTTTTGAAATAAGATGTTGTGCATCTCCCAAAATTTGCCCAACTGAGCAGCAGCCAAAGAAGCTTCGGCAGCTTTCATAGAGCGCTGGTGAATTCTGGTTTGTGGAAAATGACGGAACTGAAATTTTATCCTGCCATCAAATTCTTCCAATAATTGTTTTACTACTTCATTGGCCTTTGCACAATCTTCACTTTCGTACTCGCCAAATTCTGTTAAGGTAACTGCTGCATCTGGATTACCAACAAATATGTCTTTGCTTGGAATAATCTCTACAACCTCTTTTGGTTTCATTGCCATAATTTATCTTTTTATCTTTTTCCTGTTGTTTTGTAACAGTTTATTTATACTAAAAATACTTACTTTATCTTTACGCCTGTAGCTTTTTCAGTTTCCGGCACTTCGTTTCTAAATACCACAGTGCCGTCAAATACATCTACCAAAACCGGCTTTGTTTTATCAATATCCCCTGCCAGTAGTCTCTTACTCAACTGATTAACAATTTCTCTTTGTATCAAACGTTTAAGGGGTCTTGCACCAAATTGAGGGTCATAGCCGTTTTCGGCCAGGTAGTCTAAAATATACTCACTGAACTGCAAATTTACGTTATTTTTTCCAATTAATTTCTGCAAATCAGCCAATTGTATGCTTATTATGCCTTTTATCTCCTTTTTCATCAAAGGTTGAAAGAGAATAGTTTCATCAATCCGGTTTAAAAACTCGGGGCGTATGGTTTGTCTTAACAGTGCCAACACCTCTATTTTTGTTTGCTCTACTATCTCCTCTTTATTTTTTTCGGTCACCTTTTCAAAATTTTCCTGTATGATCTGGCTGCCCAAATTGCTTGTCATAATGATGATAGTGTTTTTAAAATTAACCACCCTGCCTTTATTATCAGTAAGCCTTCCGTCATCAAGCACCTGCAGCAAAATATTGAATACATCCGGGTGTGCTTTTTCAATTTCATCCAGCAAAACTACCGAGTAAGGTTTACGTCGTACGGCTTCGGTTAATTGCCCACCTTCATCGTAACCCACATAACCGGGAGGTGCACCCACCAACCTGCTTACTGAATGTTTTTCCTGATATTCACTCATATCTATTCTTGTCATCATGCTATCGTCATCAAAAAGATAGTTTGCCAATGCTTTTGCCAGTTCTGTTTTTCCCACACCGGTTGTACCAAGGAAAATAAATGAGCCGATGGGTTTTTTAGGATCCTGCAAACCAGCCCTGCTCCGGCGGATAGCATCCGAAACAGCTTCAATAGCTTCGTCCTGCCCTACCACTCTTTTATGCAATTCATCTTCCAGGCTTAATAGCTTTTCTCTTTCGCCCTGCAGCATTTTTGCAACAGGTATGCCGGTTGCTTTTGCCACATTTTCTGCAATATCTTCAGCATCTACTTCTTCCTTTAACAGGCGTTTTTCGGTAGATGTATCAAGTTGCCTGGTGTATTCCTCAATTATTTCCTGCTGTTCTTTTACTTTTCCGTAGCGTATCTCAGCAACTTTACCATAATCACCTTCCCTTTCTGCTTTTTCTGCAGCTTGCTTTAATTCTTCAATTGCAGCTTTGGCATTCTGAATTTTTTCAACAATTTCTTTCTCCTGCTGCCATTTGGCTTTATACGTATCTCTTTCTACAGCAAGATTGGCTATATCAGTATTTAACTGTTTCAATTTAACCTCATCATCTTCCCTTTTAATAGCTTCTCTTTCTATTTCCAATTGACGAATTTGCCTTTCTAATTTATCCAGTTCTTCGGGCATGCTGTTCATTTCCAAACGGAGTTTGGCTGCACTTTCATCAATAAGGTCAATGGCTTTATCCGGTAAAAAACGGTCGGTTATGTAACGATGCGATAATTCCACTGCAGCAATAATAGCTTCATCTTTAATACGAACATGGTGGTAGGTTTCGTAACGGTCTTTTAATCCACGAAGAATAGAAACTGCATCTTCAATTGTAGGTTCGTCAATCAATACTTTTTGAAAACGACGTTCCAGCGCCTTATCTTTTTCAAAGAATTTTTGATACTCGTTCAAAGTTGTTGCACCTATTGCTCTCAACTCTCCTCTTGCCAAAGCTGGTTTTAAAATATTGGCAGCATCCATTGCACCATCGCCACCGCCTGCACCTACTAAAGTATGAATTTCGTCAATGAATAAAATAATTTCTCCATCGCTTGTGCTCACTTCCTTTACCACACTTTTTAAGCGTTCTTCAAACTCGCCTTTATATTTTGCACCTGCAATTAATTGCCCCATGTCCAGTGCATAAATAATTTTTGATTTTAAATTTTCAGGCACATCACCATTTACAATACGCATGGCCAGGCCTTCGGCAATAGCTGTTTTACCTACACCTGGTTCACCTACCAAAATTGGATTGTTCTTACTTCTCCTCGATAAAATATGTAAGGTTCTGCGTATCTCTTCATCACGCCCAATAACCGGATCTAATTTTCCAGCCCTTGCCATTTCAATTAAATTCTTTGCATATTTATTTAATGCATTAAATTGTGTTTCCGATGTTTGGGAAGATACAGTGGAGCCTTTCTTTAATTCTTTAGTGGCAGCAATCAATCCTTTTTCGGTAAGGCCAGCGTCTTTCAATAGTTTAGCTGTATTATCATTTCCCTGTAATAAAGAAAGTAATAAATGTTCCGGAGCAACAAACTCATCATTAAACTGCTTTAATACATTACCGGCACGAAGCAACACATTATTCATATCCCTGCTTACATTTTGTGCAGGTTCTCCACCAGATACTTTTGCCAGTTTACCAATGCTTTCGTTCAGCTTTGTTTCAACAAAATTGATATTGACATTATTTTTCTTTAATAAAAATTCAATGGGTGAATTTTTATCATCCAATAATGATTTCAGCAAATGCTCGGTTTCAATATTGGCATTGCTGTTATTAAATGCCAGTTGCTGGGCATGTTGAATAAGTTCCTGAGATTTTATTGTCAAGTTTTGTAAACTCATTATCTTAATTTTAAACTTATCGGGCAAATTACAATCCAATGCAAAATCTAAGCAAATATGTCATATAAGATGCAATCAATCTGCCGCATAAGCAGCCTCTGTATAAGTTTTCTGCTGTTATTTCAGGCTGGTTATTCTCAATATAATTTTAATAAGGTAAATGACTGGCTTTCGAACAATTTAAAAGAGATTGGCGGCAGGGCTGTCTTAGTAATTTATAAAGATGGTAAACTCATATACAGCAAAGCTGAAAACGAATTGACAGGCAGACAAAAAAGAATTGGAAAATTTATTGCAAAAAGACAGGGTAAAGATGCAGATGAAATGATGCAGGATTTTACCATTTCCACCAGAGAAAGAATTGCCAGTTGCAGCAAATGGTTGAGTGCGGCAATGGTAATGACTTTTGTAGATGAAGGCAAATTAAGTTTAGATGATACAGTGGGTAAATTTTTACCCGTAATGTCAGCCAATGGGAAAGGCAATATTAAAATATGGCAATGTCTTAGTCACTTAACAGGCATAAAATCCGGCAGCTTAAAAGAAAGCCTGAATGCCATGAAGGATATGAAAAGCATGGACGAAGCGATGGATGATATTGCCAAACAACCCATGGAAGGAGAGCCTGGTAAAACCTTTCACTACAGTAATACAAGCTTACAAATTGCAGGCGCTGTTATTGAAAAAATAAGTGGTAAAAATTTTGAAACATTATTTGCAGAACGTATTGCCCGGCCGTGTAACATGAAAAACAGCGATTTTGGAAAAGGTAACGTGGCATTACCAGCAGGTGGCGCATGGAGCACCGCAGAAGATTACCTTAATTTTTTACAAATGGTCTTACATGAAGGCGAATTTAATGGCAAACAAATTTTAAGTAAGGCATCAGTAATTGAAATGCAGAAAAACCGTGTGACTAAAGATGCTGTTATAATTTCATCACCGGCAGAAGCAGGTAATTGGGGTTATGGTTTTGGAGAGTGGGTGATGGATAGCCCCCTCTTAACCTCCCCCGAAAGGGGAGGAATTCCAGACTCTGAAAGATCAAACGCTGTTAGCAGCCCTGGATTATTCGGCAGTTTTCCCTGGGTGGATAATAAAAATAAGTATGCCGGTTTTTTAATGACTTTTAACCTTAAGAATAAAGGCAGAAATGAACGCTATAAAGAATTGAAAAAGCTGGTTGACGAAGCATTAACTACCAGATAGCCCCAACATTATCATATTTACACTATTTTTACAGCAATTTAAAATGAGATATGCGTCTAATTTTTTCAGTTAATTGCTTTACCCTGATTTGAAAACATTCCACATGAAAAAGTATCTATTGATTTTATTGGCATCTGTATCTTCATTTCACGGCTTCTCTCAGGAAAAGGAAAAAAAGAAATTATTTTGCGGTATGTACCTGCAATGGGGATATAATACGGAATGGTATACTAAAAGTAATATTCATTTTAAAGATGTGGTTAATGGCGTACCGCACGATTTTACAATTTATAAAGCTGTGGCGCATGACAGAAACGACCTGGATGCCGTTTACAAAGAACCAATACAAATCAGTGTTCCACAATACAATTACCGCATCGGTTTTTATCTAACCAAAAGCCATACACAAGCTCTCGAAATTAATTACGACCATACTAAATACATTGTTTACGATAACCAGTTACTGCATGCCAAAGGCACTATCGGAACAGGGTATTTTGATAAAGACACAGCTTTTAATTCATCGCAATTACATTTCGAGCATACCAACGGAGCCAATTTTTATCATATCAATTATGTAAGGCAATATTTGCTGAAAAAAAATGGTACCAGGCCAATGTTTACAGCAATATGGAAGGCTGGTGCCGGTATTCTTATACCGAAAACAGATGTAACATTAAGTGGCAAACGGGTTGACAACCGTTTTCATATTGCCGGTTATTGCTTAGGTGCAGAAGGTGGAGGCAGGTTTTATTTTTCAAAAAAATGGTTTTTAGAAGGTGCTGCAAAAACAGGTTTTGCCAATTATACCAATGCCTTAGCAGCTGGTGGTGGAAGAGTGAACCATAGTTTTGGTTATTTTGAATTGATTGGTACTATTGGCTATGATATAAGATTCTGACTTTATAAACCGAATAAAAAAAGCCCTGTATCATGTTGCAGGGCTTTTGTATTTTTATGTAAACAGAAAAAATGTACGAACATAAAAAACAACCCCTTGCGCCAAAAAGTGTTTATTACCGCAGGCTTTGGAAAAATTTTTTTGTGGCCACATTTGTATTGCTGCTTTGTTTACTGATTGGAGTTTTGGGTTACAAAGTAACAGTACCGGAATTTGACTGGTATGATAGTTTATTAAATGCTTCCATGATTTTAAGTGGTATGGGGCCGATGATTGACAATGATATATGTTTAACAAACACTGCCAAAGTATTTGCATCATGCTATGCTTTATTCAGCGGGGTGATGTTTATTTCAACGATTGGTATTTTAATTGCGCCAATAGCGCATCGTTTTTTTCATAAACTTAACCTGGAAGATGAATAGTATGTATGCATAAAGAGAACCATACACAACTAATAAAACATTATATTCAACAATTGGGTTTTGATTATTGTGGTATTGCCAAAGCTGTTAGACTAGATGAAGATGCCCACAGATTGGAAAGCTGGCTGAACAAAGGCTATAACGGCTCTATGCAATACATGGAAAATCATTTTGAGTTACGGATTGATCCATCAAAATTAGTACCCGGTGCAAAATCTGTAATTACTTTGTTGCTCAATTATTATCCATCACAACAACAAAATATCAATGCCCCAAAAATTTCAAAATATGCTTATGGAAATGATTATCATGAAGTGATAAGAAGTAAATTAAAACTGCTGCTTAAATACATAAAAGAAAATATTGGTGAAGTTAACGGAAGGGGCTTTGTGGATAGTGCACCTGTGCTGGAAAGAGCATGGGCACAAAAAAGCGGCCTTGGGTGGATTGGTAAAAATGGGAACATGATTAATAAACAATCAGGTTCATTTTTTTTTATTGCCACACTAATTATTGATTTGGAATTGGAGTATGATAATGCTGTTACTAAAGATTATTGTGGCACCTGCACAAAATGTATTGATGAATGCCCTACCGAAGCTATTTTGCCTGATAAAGTAATTGATGGCAGTAAATGCATATCTTATTTTACTATTGAGTTAAAAGATGCATTGATTCCGGAAACAATGAAAGATAAATTTGATAACTGGATGTTTGGTTGCGATGTTTGCCAGGATGTTTGCCCATGGAACCGATTTAGCAAAGCAACAAATGAAATCAGCTTTACTCCTATTGCTGAAATTTTAAATTTTACCACAACTGATTGGGAAGAACTGACAGAAGAATCTTTTAAAATCATTTTCAAACAATCTCCCTTAAAGCGGACAAAGTTTGATGGAATAAAAAGGAATTTTAAATTTATTGCTCCATAAAAAATCCCAACCACATTGCTGTAATTGGGATTGCTGTATGAGAACATGCTATGCTACAAAAAAGTTAAAAAGGAGGATCAGCCGGTGTATTAGGGTTGTTATCCCTTTCACGCAATGGATAAGGCATTAAATTTCTTTTGCGTTCGGCAACTGGTCTGTTAAACCTTCTCATATCCTCTAATTTCTGGCCACTCATAAATAATTCTATACAACGTTGACGGTATATTTCATCCAGCAATGCTGCATAAGAACCTACAGAAACAATTGCTGGCTGATTAGCACCTACGCCAAACGGATCTGCACCTGCTGTTTTAGTTATCACTGTATTTAAAAATATTTTGCTTGTAGTACTGTCGTTACTACGTGCATAACACTCTGCTTTGATCAAAGTAATTTCTCCGGGCAGATACACCGGGAAAGCTGTAGCAGCTGCATTACAAAAACCATTTATTCTAAATCTTGGAGCAATTGTGGTATTGATAGCAGTATAAAACGGAACTCTGCCATCCGTTAAAGAAGGCGCCAATGCAGTCACTAAACCTAATGTAGAATCTTTAGGCTGCACTACGTTATTTGTAGATGTAGCTGTTTCAAAAACAGGATTTAAAGAAAGTGCATCAAAATTAAAAGTTGATTTTATAGTAAGGATAACCAAATTAGCTGAAGACAAAGCTTGTGCATATAACCCTGCATATAAGGAGTACCTTGCTTTTAAAGCATTTAATGTATTTATCAAATCAATACCTGCTGGTATGCTGGTAGTAAATGAACTGCTAACCGGATTAGCTGCAACAGCTGCCAATGCATCGTCAATAACTGTTATTGCTTTTTTAAAACCATCAACCCTGTCAATAAAAGTTACATTAGTTCCAATACCTGCAGGCACTTTTTCCCAAAACTGTGCCATATCTCCAATAGATAATGCTTTAAAAATACTTGCGTACGCAATTAAACCACTTGCATAATTTTTATCGCTTAAATTTTTAGAGTTACTAATCACCAGTTCTGCATCATAAATTACTTTATTACAAGTGGTCCAGTAAGTGGTTAACATAGAGTTGTTCCCATCTACTGATGTTCCTCCGGTTCCTATTTGTAACTCAGCAGTATTACCTGCATTAACTACAAAAAGTTCATTGGTGGTTAATCCATTTATGGTAATTAAATTATACAAAGTACTTCCTCTTCCTAAAGTATATACTCTTTGTAAACCTACTGCAACTCCGGTTAAACCCCTTGGAGTAGTTAAGGCCTGTTCTTCATTAGCTCTTGACGGATCGGTATAATCCTTTTTACAGCTTATTTGTAAAAATGTAGCACCTAGCAATGCTGCAATTGTTACAATTTTTCTATTTCTATTTTTCATAATTATTTTTTTAAAAGGTTTAGAATTTAGCAGAAACCCCAATACTGAAAGTTTTTGGAATAGGAATAGCGCCAAAATCTATTCCTCTTAAAATATTACTTTGGCCGCCTGCATTTACTTCCGGATCATATCCTTTGTAATGATCCCAGCTTTTTAGGTTTCTTCCGGTTACAGAAGCCGTGATATCTTTAAACCATTTTATTTTACCTAAAGAATAACTCAAAGAAATTTCACGCAGTTTAACAAAGGAACCATCATCAATACGCCACTGTTCAACAGTGCCATAAAAACTACTGATATATCCACGTGGATAAACCCCGGTTTGTTCTTTTTCAGCTTCTTTACCATTACCAACACCTTGCCTTGTTCTCCAGTCTGCATTAAAAACTTCATTGCCTTTTACAGCATCTATTTGTATCCTAAAACTAAATTTTTTATAAGATACTTCGTTGGTTAATGTTGCCGTATAATCAGGATTTGGATCTCCTATAATAGTTCTTACCAATGGATTAGTGGTTATGGGTAATCCTGTTGCAGGGTCTCTTATTACGGTATAGGCTAATGCCCCGGTCTGAATGCCTCTTTCACCCTGAGGAAAACCGAAAGCATTCTTTACCAGATTACCACCGGCATCTAAGGCAAAATAAGCACCATAGAAAACGCCGATAGGTTGTCCTTCAATAATTGAAACCGGAGCTCCCGAGTTAGTACTCAATAAAGTTAATGCCTGTCCGATTTTAACAGCTTTATTCCTGTTATGATTATAAATACCGGTAATACTCCAGTTGATATCTTTTGTTTGAACGGGAGTTCCTGACAACATCAATTCAAACCCTTTATTTTCTAAACTTCCAAAATTGTTTAAATAGCTGCTAAAGCCATTTGTTGGTGCTATAAAACGATTGATTAATAAATCATCAACTTTTTTATTATAAACATTGGCAGTAAAATTTATCCTGTTGGCTAAAAATCCCAACTCAATACCAAACTCCAATTCTTTCTGTCTTTCTGGCTTAACATCAGGATTTGATAAAGTGCTGCCGGAACTTAAAGCAGAACGGCTAATAAAGGAGTTACTGCTATAAGAATTAAAACGTTGATAAGCGCCAATACCAGTAAGATTTCCACTTTCACCATAAGCTATTCTTAGCTTTGCAAAATTCCAGTATTTACTTATTGCCATATTTTGCCAAAAGCCATGCTCACTTATTACATACCCTGCACTTGCTTTTGCATATTTTTGGTTACGTTGATCTTTACCAAAAACCGAAGAACCATCCACTCTTATAGCTCCGGTTAAAAATAAAATGTTTTTATATTTAAAATTTTGCTGTGCATAATAACCGGATACCGATAATTCACTTCTTTCATCTGCCCCTTGTAACAATGTACTAGCTGCACTTACTGTTGAAATAAAAGGAGCCAGTCCACGGCCCTGCAATAATGAATAACTGTTTTTTTCATATTGTACAGAATAACCAACCTGTGTAGTTGAGGTTATATCATTGTTTATATTAAACTGGTAAGTTCCGTTTATCTCATTATTTATTTGAAAAAAATTATCAGAAGCCGTTCCTGCATAACCATTACGTGTAGCATCAAGAGCAGCTCCTCCACCAAAAAATCCATCACTCACATTATATGCAAAGGGAGGAATATAAGTTTGTCCTCTTTGTGAATATTGATCTATTCCCAATTTATAGTCTAAAGTTAGCCCTTTAAATGGCCTTACTTTTAAGCCCATACCCGCAATTACCCTGTTTGTTTCCTCTTTTTGTTTAATGTCTTCAATAACTGAAACCGGGTTTACCCGCCCCCTTTCGCCAATGGCTTTAATATTACCCAAAGCATCTCTTGTAAACAGGTCGTGAAAATTACCAATAATGTTTATTGAATTTAAAGGAGAGAAAAATGAGTTACCGTCAGGCTTTTCATTACTGAAACTATTTACGTAATTTAATCCAATATTAAAATTTACTTTATTACCTATAGCCTGATCTAAATTTACCCTGAAACTATATCGTCTGTAATCCGTATTTTTTATGATCCCCTCATTTTTAAAATAAGAACCTGAAGCATAATATTTTGTTTTATCAGTTCCGCCGGAAATAGAAACATTATTATCTGTTCCAACACCAGTTTGAAAAATATAGTCATTATAATTATAACGTCTTACGCCTGTAGTAGTAGTTAAAGCCGGAGTTAATATATCCTGAGTTTGTGCACCTACACCATCGGTAGGGCCACCAAATTTTACAGGAGATTGATTTACTTCTACGCTTTTTCTAAGTTTACTAAACATAAGGCTGGATGAGAAACTAACAACTGGTGCTCCTGAGCTACCACGTTTTGTAAAAATTTGTACAACGCCTGCATTTGCTCTTGAACCATAAATTGCCGCTGCCGCAGCACCGTTCAACACTTCTATTCTTTCTATATCAGCAGGGTTAATATCTGCCAGCCTGTTTTGCCCGATGGCACCAACAAAATTTTGACCATCATAATTGCCGCTTGTATTAGTAACTCTTGTAGTTGCATTATTTACAATTACACCATCTACGATATACAAAGGTTCGCTGCTACTGGAAATAGAGCTGATACCTCGTAACCGTACAGAAATACCACCAGAAGGATCTCCACTATTCTGTGTTATCTGTGCTCCCGCAGTTTTGCCTTGTAATGCAGCCAGAACATTTGCTGTAGCACCTTTGGTAAGCTGATCTGCTTTTACCGTACTGATATAGCTGCCTAATTGCCTGCGGGTGGTACCTGTTGAAGTACCAGTTACAATAACTTCATCCATTCCCATCGCATCGTTTTGTAAAGTTGCAATGGCAGTTATTTCTGCATTATCATTTACAGTAATAGTTTGCTCCATGCTTTTAAATCCCACTCCTGAAAATAGCAATATGTGTTTTCCTTTTTTAAGATTGGCCATAAACTGATATGATCCATCTGCATTCGTAGAGGTACCTGCATTATCATTTTTTACAGAAACAGAAACTCCGGCTACAGCTTCCCCTTTGCTATCGGTAACCTTACCGGATATTTTTACCTGTGCCTTTATTGCAAAGACAAACAGATTTGTTAGCAGAAACAGGCAAAGCCATTTCTGTTTAATTAGTTTTTTTGAAATAAAGTTTCTCATGTCGCATTTTTTGGGTTTTAAAAAATTGTTTTAGATAATTGTTAATCCACTTTTTTTATAAGGCTTTAATATTTTGTCATCGGCATTTAACTCTGTAATTAAAATATCAATTTCTTTTGTTTCGCAAATCCGTATCGGTTGGGTTGAATTTAGTTTTTCGGAAATGGTAAGTGATACCACTTTTGCCGATGCTTCTATCATGGCTTTTTTAACCTGTACAACTTCCCAGTCATTATCAGTTAAGCCATGTTCCAGGCTCAATGCATTAGTGCCTACAAAACATATGTCAGCTTTTATCTGCTTTATTTTTGCGATAGCTTCTCCACCTACTGTTATCTGCGAATTTTTCGACAGCTTATCGCCAATAATTATCACATCTATATTGGGATGATGCATATACTCTATGGCAGAAGGCAAGCTTCCGGTAATAAAAGTTGCATGCAGATTTTCCGGCAATGCTTTAGCTAACTCAATAATAGTTGTACCTCCGGTGGTGAGTACAAACATGCCGTCTTTTATAAGATTAGCAGCTTTTTGAGCTATCTTTTTCTTATTCTCTATTGCATAAACTTTGGATGAATTAAAGGAGCTGTGAAAAGATTTGGATAAAGCTCCACCATGTACTTTTATTAGTTTGTTATGCTCTGATAATTCCTGCAAATCCCTTCTGATGGTATCTTCCGAAACATTTATGGCTATACTTAAATCGCTACTTAAAACACGGTTGTGTAAGTTTACATTATGCAGAATAAAAGCCTGGCGTTCTTTTTTAAGCATGATAGTCCTTGGGGTAAAACTGGTTGGCAAGATATAAAAAATACTGAAACATGCAAAATATTGCAGTGTTTTTTTATTAATGTTGCATTAATACGCAACTTTTGGTTGCAAAAGTTAATCAAAATTAAAATCAGGAACAACAACTATATTTACTGTTATGAATGCTGACCTGGAAAAATTGTACACTATTTCAAAAAAAAGGGTAAGAAAAGTTATAGGTTTAATGAGCGGTACCTCATTAGATGGATTAGATGTTGCGCTGTGCAGCATTGAGGGAAATGGGTTACTGACAAAAATTAATTTAGTGCAGTTTGAAACGATTGCTTTTGACGAAGATTTTAAAACGGAGATCAAAACAATTTTCAGTAAAAAAAATATTGACTTCGAAAAATTATGTTTACTTAACCCCTGGATTGCATTACAACATGCAGCAATTATAAACAGCTGTTTACAAAAATGGAATATCAATAAAGATGAAATAGACCTTATAGCCAGCCACGGTCAAACTGTTTATCATGCCCCAAAAAGTTTGCATCAGCAAACGAAGTTTGGCAATGCCACTTTGCAAATTGGCGACGGTGATCATTTAGCTGTTGCAACAGGTATTATCACCATTAGTGATTTGAGGCAAAAGCATATTGCTGCCGGTGGCGAAGGTGCACCACTTGCTGTATATGGGGATTATTTAATTTTTGGTAAACTAGGAGAAGACAGGATTTTATTAAACATTGGTGGTATTGCTAATTTTACTTACTTACCGGGTAATATGAATAGTGCGGCAATTTTTAGTACCGATACCGGCCCCGGCAATACCATGATGGATGCAGTGATACAAAAAAATTTTGCAGGAAAATATTTTGACGAGAACGCTTCTGTTGCATTAAAAGGGAAAATAAACCACGGCTTATTAAATGCCCTTAAAGAAAATGATTTTTTTAAAAAGCCATTCCCAAAAACCACCGGGCCCGAATTATTTAATTTAGATTATTTACAACTGGCAAAAGAAAGATCATCAACTTTAGGAATAAATGCAGAGGATATAATGGCAACCTTAAATAAATTTTCGGCAGATACCATCATTGAAGCAATATTAAAATCAACTGATAAAAATAAAGTCTATAAAATATTTTCAAGCGGTGGTGGCATGCATAATCCTTTACTGATGCAACATTTAAAAGATGTCCTGACCAACTTCTCTTTTTCAACCACGGCAGCACTAAATATTAATCCTGATGCCAAAGAAGCTGTGCTGTTTGCGGTACTGGCTAATGAATGTATTTGTGGTGATGGCAGTTATTTACAAAAAGGTATTAAGGGAATGCCGGCTGTATCCATGGGGAAAATTAGTTTCCCGGGTTAAAAAATCATTTAGCTGATTCGATTTGTTTTTTTAAGTTATCCAGAGATAATTCCACCGCATTGCTCATAGCCTTATCAGATACCAATGCCCTGAATTTTTCCCAGGGATACCATTTTAATTTTTCTGTAATTGTAAAACTTACCGGTATAGAATCACTGGTGGATTTATATACAGTTATTTCACACTGCAGTTTTCTACCCTTACTGTACTCCCATTTTGTAACTGCTTTACCACTGTCGGTTATTGTAATGGCATTAGTTAAGGGATCAGTTTGTGAAAACATGTTCCAGTTTTTCCACGCTGCAACATCCGATAAGCTGGCCTGAATTTTATTTTCGCTTCCGGCAATATTTATTGTTTTGGATGTTTGTATTATTGATGGAAATAACAAAGAAAGCAAAGTAAATAAAGTACCGAACACAATAATGTTTATCAATAAAAATTTTATATACTTCATACCCTTATTCCCATTTAAATACTTTAACAGCAATTGCATAAATAATAACCATCCATATTGCCATTATCCCAAGCTCTTTCCAGCAATCCCATAAATGAAGCCCCGTAAAAGAAAGCTTTCGCATGGCATCATTAAATTGTGTTAATGGTAATCCATAGCGGCAAATTGTTTGAAGCCAGTTTGGAAAAACATCAATTGAAAAAAAGGTTCCGGATAAAAGCATTTGCGGAAACGCAAATAAGTTAATTAATAACGGAATTGATGTATCGGATTTTACCACACTGCTGAATATTAAACCTACTCCAAGTAAAATCAATAACATATAGATAGTAAGCAATGTCATTTCCAAAAAGGTATCAATCCCGTGAACCAAAGTAAAATGCAGGAAAAAATATCCTAAACCGATAAGCATTACTACATTGATCAGTTGAAAAACAAGGCGGCTGATTCCTATACCCAAAAGAATATTCATCCGGCTTACAGGTGTTGCATAAAACCGTTTTAAAATTAATTGTTGCCGGAATTGAAAGAAAGTAAATGATATACCAAATAGTGTGGAAAACAAAATAGAAAAACCCAGCATTCCGGGTAATACAAAATCAATGCTGCGGTATTCCCTTACCTGGTATACTGTTGGGATAACATTATAAATATTGACTACGCCTGATTTTTTCAATGCAATTTCATTAAGTACATTGGTAAATTTTTGCCGCAGATCTTCTATGGCCTGGCCACTGGCAGTAGTACTGGTATAAAGGATCTGGTACAGATTCTTTCCCGTACTGTCTGTTGTTTTTTTTATGTTAACTATTGCAGATATTTTATCTTTTTCCAAAGCTTTTTGTCTTGCGCCGGAATCAATACTTCCATCTGGATTTTTAAATGTTACTATTGTAATAAGAGGATTAGCTTTTATACTGTCGTAAACTTCATTGGCGGTATCTGCGTTATTGGAAAGTGCAATATGGTAGTGAATTCCTCTGCCTCCTCCAAAAGAGCCAAAGATAAAAATAAATATTATGGGGAATAAAAAACTGAAAAACAAAGCACTTGGGTTACTGAGAATAGACCGGAAGCTTGCTTTTACAATTGCTAAAAATGCCTTTAGCTGACTATATTGCTGCATCAATTTTTTTTTGAGCCGTAAAGCTATTGGTTAAAAAGGATTTTAAAAAATTTGGGTTTAGCGACAGTTGTCGTATATTTGGGTGTCAAATGTCGGGTATATGAAAAAGAAAACCATTAAAAGAAAGCCTTTAAAGCTTAACAAAGAAGAAGGACTAAGTAAAGCAGAAGAACCACAAGCTGCATATTTTACTAAAAATGTAAAGGTAATGCCTTCGTTAAAAGATTTTACTTATGCCGAGTTTAAAAAAATTGCAGCTAAAGCCCCTTTTACCCAGGCTGAGTGGGCAGCCATTTTGCACTTAAGCGAAAGAACCCTGCAGCGCTATGCAAAAAGTAACAGCCATTTTGCCCCAATCAATGCCGAGCGGGCCTTACAGGTTGTAAAAGTTTTAAAAGAAGGAGTACTTACATTTGGTAACTTAGCTTTATTTTATTCATGGATAAAAAGAAGCCCTTATATGCTGGAAGGAAATTTATCTTTCGAATCTTTAACCACTACTGAAGGAATACAAAAAATAATGACCCAATTGGGAAGAATACAACACGGTATTTTAGCATGACAGTTTACAGGCTTGCAGTTGAAAAATTCAGCACAGATTTATCCGGAACCGGCGCTAAATTAATGGGTGGCAGATGGAACAATCCGGGGCTGCCTTTATTATATACTACTGAAACTATTTCACTTGCTGTTTTGGAAATATTGGTTAATGCCGACAGGCATCATATACCTCAAACTTATCAGCTTTTAAAATTAAGCATCCCTGAAGCTATCGGGCAAATAACCATTTTTAAAGAAAAATTAAAAGAGCAATGGAAGGATGATTTTGAGTACACACAATGGATGGGCACTGAATTTTTAAAGCAAAATAAAGCCCTTATACTAAAAGTTCCTTCCGCAGTTGTGGATGAAGAGTATAATTTTTTATTCAACCCAACCCATTCAGATTTTAAAAAGCTTAAAATAATTTTCATAAATAATTTTCATTTCGACAAAAGGCTTCATCTCCATAAATGAATAAAGCATATTTATTAATCGGCAGCAACCAACAAAATCCGCAAAAACAGTTATTGCTTGCACAAAAATTTATTACCCAAAAAATCGGATGCTTCACACGTGAATCATTGATTTACCAAACCGCCGCATGGGGCAATACCAAACAACCCGATTTTTTAAACCAGGTACTTATTTTAGAAACAAAGCTTACTGCTGTGCAAACCATGCAGGCTATTCTTGATATAGAAAAAAAAATGGGCAGAATAAGAACAAAAAAAAATGCTCCACGGATAATTGATATTGATATTCTTTTTTTTAATAAAGAAATTATCCACACCAAAGATCTGGACATCCCCCACCCCCGGCTACAGGAAAGAAACTTTGTTTTAATTCCACTTAATCAACTCTCTCCAAACCTTAAGCATCCTGTTCTTAACAAAACGATTAATGAGTTGCTGAAAACCAGCTCCGATTCTTTAACTGTGAAAAAGTTTTAATTGCAGGTGTAAACTTTCCACTTATTTTGCAGCTGCATAAAAGCAGCGAACACAGGATTTATTTATGAAATATAATTTTGTTACAATTGAAGGGAATATAGGCGCAGGTAAAACCACACTTGCCCATATGCTTAGCAAGTACTTTAATGCAAGATTAATTTTAGAGGAATTTGCAGACAATCCCTTTTTACCAAAGTTTTACAAAAACCCCGGCCAGTATGCTTTTCCGCTGGAATTATTTTTTATGGCAGAACGCTATAAACAATTAAAAGACCTGTTACAAACCAAGGATATGTTTCAGGCAGTAACCATTTCGGATTATTTGTTTACCAAATGCCTGTTGTTTGCCAAAGTAACCCTGGCCGATGAAGAATTCAGGTTATACCAAAAGCTGTTTGAAATCATCAACCCACAAATTCTACAACCCGATATTTTAATTTACCTGCACAGCCCCGTTAGTAAATTACAGGAAAATATAAAAAAACGCAACAGGGAGTATGAACAAAGTATTCCAAACGATTATCTTTTTTCATTACAGGAAACTTATACTAATTATATTAAACAACATAATATTAAAACCCTTTTTATAGATTGCAGTAATGCCGATTTTTTAGGTAACGACCTCCATTTAAAAACCATTGTGGATGCCCTGGATAAAGAATATGATGATGGGCAACACTACATCAGCCTGCCCTAAAAATTTCATATCGGGTAACAATCAACTCAAAAAAAAATTGCACCTTCGCAGTAATGAGTTTATCATTTAATAAAGAAGGGCTGTCGCCCCTTAAACAAAAAGAGTTCCGTTTATATATTATCTGCCGCTTTATTTATATTATGGCACTGCGTATGGTTGGTACTGTGGTCGCTTACGAATTGTTTCAGCTTACACAAAGTTCATTTGCCATTGGTTTGGTGGGCCTTTCAGAATTTATTCCTGTTTTTTCGCTGGCCTTATATGCCGGGCATGTAATTGATAAATCAGAAAAAAGAACATTATTGCTTAAAGGAATGCTTTCCTACTCCTTCTGCGTTGTCTTGCTGATCGTTTGCACATTACCTGCAACCCAGCATACAATCAGTAAGCATTGGCTGGAGTATTGTTTTTATGCCATCATTTTTTTAACGGGTATTATAAGGGCTTTTGCCGGGCCGGTTTCTCATGCTATTGTTGCACAATTAGTGCCACGCAATATTTTACAATATGCCGCCAATATCAGTTCGTCCACCTGGCTTATTGGTTCAATAACCGGGCATGCCAGTGCAGGTTTTTTAATTGCAGGTATTGGAGTAAATAAAACTTTCTTCATCATTTTTATTTATATTTTAATTGCAGCAACCATCTTATCGTTTGTAAAAAGAAAACCCATTTTAGTTACCCAAAAAGATATTGCTGCATGGGACAGTGTAAAAGAAGGCTTGCGTTTTGTAGCAGGCAATAAAATTATGTTAGGTGCTATTTCGTTAGACCTGTTTGCAGTTTTATTTGGTGGCGCAGTTGCCATGATTCCTGAATTCAGTTCAAAAATTTTACAAATTGGTCCCATTGGTTTTGGCTGGCTTACAGCTGCATCGGATATTGGCTCTATCACCATAATAATTTTACTTACACTTTTCCCCATGCGCAAAAAGCAAGGGAAGAGAATGTTGCTTTCAGTTGCAGGCTTTGGTTTATGCATTATTGCCTTTGGGTTATCTGATGTTTACATCATTTCATTTATGGCATTATTATGCAGTGGTATTTTCGATGGCATAAGCGTAATGGTTCGTGGTACCATTTTACAATTAACCACTCCCGATGAAATGCGGGGCAGGGTTTCTTCGGTAAATTCCATGTTCATTAACAGCAGTAACGAACTGGGACAGTTTGAAAGTGGTTTTGCCTCCCGGGTTTTTGGTTTGGTGCCATCAGTTATTTTTGGCGGTTGTATGACGTTGCTGGTGGTAGCGGTTACCTGGTTTAAAGCACCGGCACTTAAGAAGATGGAGTATTGAGCCCCTGCTTCCGCCAATTGGCGGAGAAAATTAAGTATTTTTTATTTTATTTTACGAACATTTGTTTTTCATGTCATCGTCCTTGCGTCGCACACTTGTGCGGCATACCATTGTTGAGTTTTTATTGCAGCAAAGATTTTTTCGAATGGCTGAGCCACGAGCCAAGGCGAAGTTTTGGTTTACAAAGATGCTTATTCATACGGCAACAATCGTTATTAATCGTTAGCAGTTTAAAGTAAGCCATTACGCTGAATCAATCAGCAATGTAAACAGAAATTAAGGTTTTCATATAGCAAGCAATCGTTAAAAAATCACTCCGTTTCTGCGGAGTGGCAATTTTATGTAGAATGACAGGTAATAATTTAATACCATTACAAAAGGGATAATTATTTTTTATAAGGCTTGCTCTGTCATCCAAATCTTATGTAGAGACTCAGTTGGGAATTGAAAATCACAGCCAGACAAAATTATTTTTTCTTAAAATATAAATTCCGTTTATTACTTTACACCTGCAACCCCATTTAATTGAATACAAATTCCCATACTGCAGCGAGTGAAAGATGTTGCCTTAAATAAATCAGGTTCCCTGTTTATTTAAAAATATATCCCATAAAACTTATTGAACAGCCGCTCACCCACCCTTTAAAACGAAAAATCTTACCCCGAATTATTTGCAATTAATTGTTTATTCATATATGTAAAAACAAGCTACATGCAAAAACAAAATATCGGGCCGGTACTGCCACTGGAACGTATTCAAACAATTGACATTCTTCGTGCCCTTGCCCTATTGGGTGTTGTTATTGCCAACTTTACTGTAGATAACAGAGATGTTACCCCTGCAGATGGAAGAACCTGGTTTTTTGACCAGCTCGTCTACTGGCCTATCCGGTTTTTTATTGATGATAAGGCAATGGCGATGTATTGTTTTCTTTTTGGATTGGGCTTCTCTATTCAAATGTTGAGAGCCGAAGCCCGAAAAGCTCCATTTATATTTTTACATATACGCCGTATGATTGCTCTTTTCATAATAGGTATCATTGCACTAATTCTCTCCGACGAAACTATTCCTCATGAGTATGCAATGGTGGGGTTACTCCTTCTGCTTTTTTATAAATTACCAAAAAATATTTTACCCATACTGGCACTCCTTTGTGTGCTTGTTCCTTTTGGCAAGAGACTATTAGAACAAAAAAAAACTGTACCCATAATAAATACGGGCAAAGTAATTTCAGTTGATTCAATTGTACTGAATAGCTATGTTGGAGTTTACCAATTCCCCACAACACAAAGAATTGTTACCAGGGAAGGGAATAAGCTTTTTTGGGAAAATGTTGAGGGAGATCGTCGTGATAAATTGGTTGCCGAATCGGAAACAAAATTCATTAATCCCGCCTCCAATTCCCGAATTTCTTTTATGAAGGATTCAACCGGAAAAATAGCATCACTCAATTTTCTGCAAGGTGGCATTGGGAATGAAGTACCGGCCCCTAAACTTCAAATTGGGATAGAGAAAGCAAAAAAATCATCTCCTCGCCCTTCTTACAAACAATTTGTTATAAGCAATTCTAAAAATATCTGGAACCGTTTTAAAACATGGTCGTGGAGCAACTTCTTTTGGGGAAGTGACATTTCAAATATTTTGCCTTTTTTTCTTATCGGGCTTTATGCCGGCCGCCGGAGAATATTTTATGATGTGGCAGGAAATAAAGCATTCCTGAAGAAAGTAATGTGGTGGGGATTTATAATTGGCATTACCGGTATGTCCATCAATCTCGGGTTTGAAATATGGAATTTAATAAATGGTATTAAGTTTAGATCTTATTCTCCGCTAACAAGGTCATGGATTCAGATTTCGTGGGATCTTGGCGTCATGGCTATGACATTTGCGTATGCAGCAGGCCTTACATTGCTTCTTGAAAAAGCGGATTGGAAAAAACGTTTATCATTTCTTGCACCTGTTGGCAGGATGGGCTTTACCAATTATCTTCTTCACATCATTCCCTATGTAATCTTCTTCCATTATGGTTTTAATCTTAGTGGAAAAATCGGCCCTTTTTACAGACTGCTGCTGGCTTTACCTGTTTATGTTTCGCTTATTTTTCTTAGCTGCTGGTGGTTTAAACATTTTACTATTGGGCCTGTTGAGTGGCTCTGGCGTTCGCTTACCTATATAAAATTTCAACCCATGCGGTTAAAGACATCAAATAAAAATGAAGAAAAAGAAATTGAAAATGTATAAAAGAATTAAAACAAACAAAATCATCCAGCATGACACAAGCAACCATCGGACCGGTACAGGCACAGGAACGAATTCAAACAATTGACATTATAAGAGGCATTGCGCTACTTGGCATTATCATCGTAAACTTGACTGTTGATAACCCCGGCATGACTCCTATGCAAGGACGAACAGGATTTTTCGACCAGTTAGTGTATTGGCCAATTAAGTTCTTCTTGAATAGTAAATTCATAAATATTTATTGTTTCCTGTTTGGTCTTGGTTTCTCTATTCAACTACTGAGTGCCAAAGCAAATAACAGCAACTTTATTTTTATTTATATGCGCCGGCTGATAATTCTTTTCCTGTTTGGTGCATTAATAAAAATATTTATTTCCGGCCGGGGAGTACTTGATGAATATGCAATGGCCGGCGTTGTGCTGTTAATCCTATATAAACTGCCTAAGAATATTTTGCCTGTCCTTGCAGCTTTTTGTATTGTTTTTTTCTGGACCAGGGATACGGTAAAGCGTCAGCAACAAATGCCATCTACCAATAACAAAATCACAATTGACACCGCCAAACTGGATAGCTATGTTGGGGTTTACCAATTATCACCTAAACGAAACCTGATTTTTGTAAGAAGGGGAAGCCAATTGAGCGGCGAAGGACTTGCCTTCAATTATCGCTTAATTCCATTATCAGATTCAGAATTTATTCGTGCTGATGCAAATGTCAGAATAACCTTCTTGAAAGATTCGGCGGGTAATATGAACTGTTTAAGTTTGAATAATGACGGCAGAAAAACTAAATCGATAAAAATAAAGACAGATTTACAACTTGCCCTGAAAGAACAACTGGAAAAAAGAAAAACACTGAAATTTGAACAGGAAAAACTTAGCTATAAACAGTTTGTAGTCCGGAATGCAAAAAGATTCTGGGGAGGGTTAAAATATATGGACTGGAAAGATGTTCTTTTGGGGTTTCTGATGGCAATACTTCCCGTTTTTTTACTCGGTGCCTATGCAGGCCGTCGGAAAAATTTTTCTGATATTTCCGCTAATCGTCCATTTATTCAAAATGTAATGAAGTGGTGCTTGCTGATTGGAATGACTGGTATAAGCATGGTTCTTGGATTTGATGCTTTGAATTATATTAGCGGTAACCCCAATGAAGCCTATTACAGATTAATGCTTTGGTACCGACTATGCTGGGAAATAGGTTCAATTATTATGGCGCTGGGGATTGTAGCATGGCTTACACTACAATTGGAAAAACAAGAATGGAAAAAAAGATTTTCATTTTTCATACCTGTTGGACGTATGGGGCTCACCAACTATTTTTTGTCCTTAATTATTGGTGATCGGTTCATATTAGGAGAGCAGGGTTTTGATCTTGCCGGAAAGAGTGGCCCATTTTTGAGATTTGTACTTGCACTCATCTCTTTTGCACTGATTGTCTTTATCAGCCGCTGGTGGTTTAAATATTTCCGCATGGGGCCATTGGAGTGGCTATGGCGTTCGCTTACTTATTTAAAATTTCAGCCGATGCGGTTGAACACAACAATTAAAACTGAGGAAAAAGAAAATATATAATTAAAATTATTTCAGAACACCAAAACCAACGATCATGCAAACATTCACCATTGGGCCTGTACAGGCACTGGAACGCATTCAAACAATTGACATCCTTCGTGCCCTTGCTCTCTTAGGAGTTGTTATTGCCAACTTCACTGTTGATAACAGAGATGTTACCCCTGCAGAAGGAAGAACCTGGTTTTTTGACCAGCTTGTCTACTGGCCAATCCGATTTTTTATTGATGATAAAGCCATGGCCATGTATTGTTTTCTTTTCGGATTGGGCTTCTCTATTCAAATGTTGAGAGCCGAAACCCGAAAAGCTCCATTTATATTTTTACATATACGCCGGATGATTGCTCTTTTCATAATAGGTATAATTGCACTAATTCTCTCCGACGAAACTATTCCTCATGAATATGCAATGGTGGGATTACTCCTTTTGCTTTTTTATAAATTACCAAAAAATATTTTACCCATACTGGCACTGCTTTGTGTACTGGTGCCTTTTGGCAAGGGACTATTAGAACAAAAAAAAGCTGCCTCAATAATAAATACAGGCAAAGTAATTTCAGTTGATACTAATTTATTGAAAACCTATGAAGGAGTATATCAAGTGGCGCCACAGATAAATCAAATTATTTTAAGAAAAGGAAATGAATTGTTGGGTGAAGGGCCAGCGATGCAATATCGTTTAGTTGCTTTATCTGATTCAACATTTGGAAGACCTGATATGAATGCCCGGATAACTTTTTTAAAAGATTCAACGGGTGCGATAAACAGGTATGAAGTTATAGGAGCAAGTGGCAGAAAAACCATTTCTCCAAAAATTAAAACAGATATTAATGAAGCACTGAAAAAACAACTTGAGAGAAGAATTGCTTTTTCTAAACCCAAAGACACTCTTACTTACAAACAATTTGTTATAGGCAATTCTATAAATATCTGGAACCGTTTTAAAACATGGTCATGGAGCAACTTTTTTTGGGGAAGTGACATTTCAAATATATTGCCGTTTTTTCTTATCGGGCTTTATGCCGGCCGCCGGAGAATATTTTATGATGTGGCAGGGAATAAACCCTTCCTGAGGAAAGTAATGTGGTGGGGTTTTATTATCGGTTCAGTAGGTATGTTAATTAATCTCGGGGGCGAAGCATGGAATTTTATTAACGAAATTAAGTTTAGATCTTATCCACCGGTAACAAGGTCATGGTTTAATATTTCATGGGAGCTTAGTGTAATGGCTATGACATTTGCGTATGCAGCCGGCCTTACATTACTTCTTGAGAAAGATGATTGGAAAAAGCGTTTATCATTTCTTGCACCTGTTGGCAGGATGGGCTTTACCAATTATCTTCTTCACATTATCCCCTATGTAATCTTCTTCCATTATGGTTTTAACCTTAGTGGAAAGATTGGGCCATTCTATAGGCTCCTGCTGGCTTTACCTGTTTATGTTTCGCTTATTTTCCTTAGCCGTTGGTGGTTTAAGCATTTCAGCATTGGTCCGGTAGAATGGCTGTGGCGTTCGCTTACTTATTTAAAATTTCAGCCAATGCGTTTGAATAAAGAAATAAATAACACTTAAAAAATAATCATGAAAAATATAATTCTTCTTTTATTCGGCTCTCTCTTCATACAAATTTCTATTGGACAAAATGCTGTCGAATTTTATAAAAAAGGGGATTCGCTTTATAAGGCAAAAGATTTTAAAAATGCTGCTCTTGCTTTTTCTTCTTCATTTAAATTAACAGATCCGGCTGAGATAATTCTTGTAAATAATGCCAGGAACGCTGCTGCCTGCAGCTGGTCGTTAGCAAATTATCCGGACAGCGCATTTTATCTTTTAAACAAAATAGCCGACACAAAGGGCCTGACATTTTCCTATTTTCTTGATGTAATAACTGACAATGATTTTACTCCCTTGTATAAAGAAAAGCGTTGGACAGAAGTGAAAGAAAAAATGTTTTTAAGTGCAAAACAAACTTTCTCATCTATAGCTAAAAAATCTGAAGGAGTGGTTCCGAATTATCTACTCATTGAGTCGGCCTGTGCCTGGGCAATGTTCAATAAAGACAGCGCCTGTTTCCAGTTACAAGCTGTTGCCAATTCAAAAGATGTGAATCTTGCCTTTTATAACAATATAAGAACACAAGGTCTGTTATCTCCATTGCATAATGACAGGCGCTGGCTACCCTTACTTGAGACGATTTATAAGAAAGCTGAAAAGGCATTTACTACACCGCAGGATTCCACTTATACTCAGCAGGAAATAATTTATGGCAGAAAAGATGGAATGTCTTTAACAATGATTCATTTGGAACCAAAATTCAATTTAAATCACAAAGCCATTATACAGATTATGAGTTCATCCTGGCGTTCTTCAATTTTAAATTGGAATGCTGAATCATCACTGCCTTATCTGAGAAAAGGTTATAGTGTTTTTGTTGTTGCCCATGGTTCTGCACCGGTTTATTCCATTATCGATGCAGTAGCAGATGTACAGAGGGCTGTTCGTTTCATTCGCTACAAGGCAAAAGATTTTCAGATTGACCCGGATAAAATCGGAGTAACCGGAAGTTCAGCCGGTGGTCATTTATCATTGCTTTGTGGATTAATGGACACGCCGTCAGATGACAATGCCGGTGACCCTGTTGACCGTGTGTCTTCAAAAGTACAGGCGGTGGCCTGCTATTATCCTCCAACAGATTTTTTAAACTGGGGCACTCCCGGATTGAATGTTATGAACAGTGAATTATTTAAAGCAACTGTATTTAATCATTTGTTAGAGTTCAGACAGTGGAATCTGCAAAGAAGACTTTACAACTATATTACCGATACAACAGAAATGATTAAAATTTTAAAAAATATTTCGCCCATAAATAATGTGTCAGCCAATGATGCACCTGTTCTTATTATACATGGAGATATGGATCAAACTGTTCCGCTTCAGCAATCGGAGTCATTGGTAAAAAAATTACAGGAAGCGAATGTTCCAGTCTCACTAACTATAAAAAAAGGGGCGGGGCACGGATGGGATAGAACCAATGATGAAATAAAAATGTTTATTGATTGGTTTGATAAATACCTGAGATAATGAGGGGTTTTACACTCGCTTACTTATTGGAAGTTTCAACCAATGCGATTGAAGGCATCAACTAAAACTGAAGAAAAAGAAAATGGAAATATGTAATTGAATTAATTTCAGAAAACCAAAACCATAAGATATTTTTATGAACCAAACTTTTTGCGTTATAGCAGTACAGTTTATCAGGAAAGCATTCAGGACATTCTTCAACTAAATACCATTACCTGATGCAGATTCACAATGGTATGCTGCAAAAAAAACGCTCCGGTTGCCCGAAACGTTTTCCTAAAATTATAATCCCAAATACTTATTGCTTGGCATCTGCGTTCTCCGTTACTTTTGTACCACCCCTATGTGTGGCCATAATAGAAGCAAACCTTATTTTTAAACCGGCAATTTTTAAATTGTCACCTGAAGCCAGGTCTTTTTCAACTACATTCTTTCTTGTATCCAGCGCTTCGTACAACACATTTATCTCATCCCAATCCTCTCTTGTATATAGTTTTTTGTTATCGGCCACTGTATTTACAAAGTTTTTATAAACACTTAGTATATTATCAGCATTAACATAGGCAAACTTCATATCTGTCCCAATTTTACCTTCTCCAAATAATTTATTTCTTAATACCTGCCTGTAGTCAGCTACTGCTGGTGATAAAGCAGCCATTTCATTCTCTTTAAGTTTGGCTTCGTAATTAGCTTTTAATTTAGCGTAATCTTGTTTGGCCTGCTCAGCTTTTGCTTTATCAGCGGCTTCCATTGTTGCAATGGTTTGTTCTGCTTTCATGGCTCTTTCCTGGTATCCATTATCAATAGTAGTCCAGTTCTGCACTGTATAAACCGGTTTAAGGTCTTTTACAGAGTCAACGTATTTGTTTAAATTTTCTGCATCCTGTTTAGCCTGGTCGTTTGTTGAAGTACTACAAGCAGTAAATCCAATCAGCACAATTGCAGCACTCATCATTAAATTGACTTTTTTCATTTTTTATGTTTTAATTTACTATATAAAGCCAATATCTGTGCCGCTATATTTTAAAGCTGATTATTAAATACCGTTTTCATTATTGGGTATTAAAATCCCCAATAGTGAGCAATGCTCCTGCCAATCTTTCTTTATCTTTTATAATTACTGGAAAATATAACGATAACTGGGCACTAAGTACAGAACGTGCCAATTCAATTGTACGCATACTGGTAAACAGTTACAAAGTTGACCCGATAAGGGTAATAGCATCGGGCCATAGTTTTTACCACCCGTTGGATACTAATTCCACAGCAGAAGGCAGGGCAAGAAACAGTCGCACCGAGATCATACTTTCGCCCAAGCTGGATGAAATGTATTAGTTGCTGGAAAATTAAATCGTCACTTCTCATTACACCTATAAGCATGGGTACTAAAATGTCTGTGCTTTTTTATTTTTTTAATCACTCCGTTGTATCAGCCGTTCATCCAATGCCAAATATTTTTTCAATATTTTATTTTAACTTACCTGCTGCATACTCCGGGTTACATTATATCATTATTGTATTAAAAAAAACCGAAGCAGCATAAATAAAAACTAACATGAAAAATTTATCCCGCCGTTCGTTCTTACATAATTTAAGTATTGGCGTTGGTGCCACCACAGTTGCAACAGTGTTACCATCATTTATAACTGATACTGAAAAAAAAGAAAAAAATTATGATGGTAAAAAATTAAATATTGCGCTGGTTGGTTTGGGCAATTATGCCACTTACCTGGCTGATGGTTTAGAAACATCGCAGTATTGCAAATTGGCAGGCATTGTTACCGGACATCCTGAAAAAGCAGAGAAGTGGAAAAAGCAATACAATATCCCCGATAAGAATATTTACAATTACGAAAACTTTGATGCTATTGTAAATAATAAAGACATTGACCTTGTTTATGTTGTATTACCCAACTCAATGCATAAAGAATATGTTATAAGAGCTGCAAAAGCAGGCAAACACGTGATTGTAGAAAAGCCAATGGCAACATCGGTTAAAGATTGTGGGGAAATGATTGCTGCCTGTAAAAATGCAGGCGTACAATTAGCTATAGGTTACCGCCTGCATTACGAGCCATATCATTTAGAAATTAAAAGGCTGGGGCAGCAAAAAATTTTTGGGCAGGTACGCCTGATTGAAGTATCGCTGGGTTATAAAACCGGCGACCCCAGCCAATGGCGTTTACATAAAGCATTATCGGGTGGCGGGCCATTGATGAACCTGGGTGTGTATTGCATACAGGCAGGCCGTTATGTATTGGGAGAAGAACCTATTTCGGTAACGGCACAGTTTGGGCCAAATACCGATGCAGTATTATTTGCCGAAGTGGAAGCATCAATTACCTGGCAATTGAATTTTCCAAGCGGTGCTGTTTGCACTTCAACAAGTTCTTACAACTGCAGTATCGACCGTTTTTTTGCATCTGCCGATGAGGGTATTTTTGAGCTTAGCCCCGGCGTTAGTTATGGCCCATTTAGAGGGAAAACAAGTAAAGGCGAATTGAAATTTCCCGATATCAATCAGCAAACCACACAAATGGATGAGATAGGCAAAGTGATTTTAGCGAATAAACTTTTGTCAAACCATATTACCGGTGAAGAAGGAATTAAAGACATGAAAATAATGGAAGCAATTTATCAAGCTGCAGAAACCGGAAAGAAAATTTCACTGGTATAAATATTTTCTGCATAAGTTTTAAATAAAAAATAATTATTTACCAAATACCTTTTTAAGAATACCGGTTACCTGCGCTGCCGGATCTTTACGGATCTTTTGTTCCTGCAAAGCAATATTGTAAAACAAACCACTCAATGCTTTTTCCGTAACATAAGCAGTAAGGTCGGGGTTTATTTTTTTTAGTGATACTTTATTGTAAGCAGAAAATACATCGTTCCAATACCTGGTGGCATCAAATTTTGTCAATGAGCTGTCAATTACAGGTCGGAATTTAGTGATTAGTTCTGCAGTGGTTGTCTTCTTTAAATATTGCGTGGCTGCAGTATCGCTGCCACGCAATATCTGCAAGCCATCAGTAACATTCATTTGTTTAATCGAATTCCAGAAAATATTACCTACGCCTTTTGCCGCATCTTCGGCTCCCCTGTTCATAGATAATATGACTTTATCCACCAGGTTGCCCATGCCCAGGATCCGCAAAGTTTTTTCAACTTTTTGTGCCTCTTCAGGCATTAGTATCTTAATGGCAGCATCTGCAAAATAGCCATCTAATTTTCCTAGTTTTTTACTGCTGCTGTCGGTACCTACACGTAAAGCTTCTTTTAATCCGCTTATAATATCATCATTGCTTAATCCCTTACCAGGGCCGCCCGAAACAGTTTTATTGAGTACAATTTTCCCGGCAGAATCTTTTTTAGCTACCTTATCCAGTATTCCTTTAAGTACCTGCGCCTGCGTATAGAAGAAGAAAAAGTTGGTAGCAATTAGGCTGATACATATTTTTTTCATGGAGTATTTTTTATTTATAACAGACCGCAAAAATAGTGCTGCAAAATTTAATAATAGGTTAAATTAATTTTATTTACCTGTTGCAACCATTAATAGTGAACAAATTTAAGTAAAGTGCTGATTGCACAAACAGCTACATAAAATTCAGCTTTAGTGCTTACCTTCAATTGCTGATAATAAGGTTGCAACTTACATACAACAATTATTAAAAACCATTTTATGGAAATTAAAAATGAACTTAAACTGGCGGTATTAATTGATGCGGACAATGTGCCCTACGCCAACGTAAAAGAAATGTTTGAGGAAATTGCGAAATACGGCACACCTACTTTTAAAAGAATATATGCGGACTGGACAAAACCAACCGTATCAGGCTGGAAAAATGTATTGCTGGAAAATGCCATTACCCCCATTCAGCAATACAGTTACTCTACCGGTAAAAATGCAAGTGACAGTGCTCTGATAATTGATGCCATGGATATTTTATATACAGGAAAAGTAGATGGTTTTTGTATAGTATCAAGCGATAGTGATTTTACAAGGCTAGCCACAAGGTTGAGAGAAGCAGGTATGAAAGTAATTGGCATCGGTGAAAAGAAAACACTGAACCCTTTTATTACTGCCTGCGATAAATTTATTTATATTGAAATTTTAAAACCGGCAATAGTCAGCCACGCTGAAAACAATAATAAAAAAATATCAAAAAATACCCCTGCGGTTGTCAATACACCATTAAGTAAAATTGAACCGGGTATAATAAAATTATTTGCAGACAGTATTACAGATCTTGCCGATGAAAACGGCTGGGCTTTTTTGGGCGACCTGGGAAATTTAATGTTGAAGAAAAAACCAGACTTCGATTCCAGGAATTATGGCTTCACTAAAATGCTGCCTTTAATTAAAAGCATGCACAAATTTGAAATCGACGAACGGGATACCGGCAAAAATAATATCAAGCATATCTACATCAGAAAAAAATAAAGGGAATTATTTCTATTCTGCCATTTTTAAGCCATGCTCAATCTTAACTGCACTCCATTTCCACATATAACAACAGAACGCCTGCGGCTACGTCAATTAACAACTGCCGATGCTATTGATATTGCTGCTCTGCGAAGTGATGAAAAAGTAAATAAACATCTTGCCAGGCAGGCAACAACCAGTATTGATGAAGCCAACCAGTTTATTGATAAAATAAATACTGGCATAAATAACAATGAGTGTTTTTATTGGGCCATTACTTTAAAAAACAACAGTAGTTTAATTGGTACCATTTGCTATTGGAATATTGTTCCGGAAGATGATACTGCAGAAATTGGTTACGAACTGCTTCCCGGTTTTCAGGGCAGGGGCATTATGCAGGAAGCATTATCGGCAATTGTTAAGTTTGGATTTAATACCATTAAGCTGCAAACCATTCTTGCTTTATTAACCGCAGATAATGAAAGGTCAATAAAAATCCTGGAGAAAAATAATTTTAAACGAGATACCATTTCAAAATATAAAGTTGCCGAAAGTGAATCGTTGATGAATATGGCAGTTTACTTTCTGCAAAAAATAAACTGAATTATTTTTTTGGGTTACGCAAAAAACTGTCAAACGAAAAAGGTCCCCCGCCTTCCAGCAAAAAAAACAGGAGCAACAGCAGCACAATAATCGAAAATAATAAGCCTGACTCTGCAGCAAAAATTCCCTGTTTTGAGTGTACAAAAAATACGGCCCCTATCACCACAGGTAGTTGCAACAAGGCCGAAAGGCGGGTAAACAAACCAATAACTATCATAATACCGCCAATTAAGTGCAGCCAGGGAATAAAAGTATTAAGCCAGGAAATATTTTGGGCAACAGAAGTTTGTGTAAGTAAAAATTCGAACAACGCAGCATTTTGTATAAACTGAAGACCTTTTATAATAAGGCAAAAGCCAAGCCCCACACGCAGCACCACAAGCCATTTGGGATGATGTGTATTACTCCATTCATTTATTTGATGAAGAAAACCCATAACACCTTTTTAATGTAATAAAAAAAGAGCCTTATAAAGTTAAAAAATATTTACGGGGATTGAAAGTATTTATCAGTATATTTTTTAGTGCCGGAATAAAATTAGCTTTCGTTTACTACCGGTAATTCCACAAAAAAAGCAGAACCTTCCCCGGCTTTTGTTTCAAACCATATTTCGCCTTTGGCCTGCTCTACAATTCCTTTACACATGGCAAGGCCAAGGCCGGTACCGGAAGTTTTGGTGGTAAAGTTAGGCGTGAATATTTTGGAACGCATTTCTTCAGGAATACCCATTCCATTATCGGATACCTTTACCAGTATTTTATTATTGCGCAGCTCTTCTTCAATTGAAATTTGTGCAACCCTGTTTTCCGGTACGGACTGTATTGCATTTTGAATAAGATTGGTAAACAGCCGGTTTATATGTGTACGATCGGCATCAATTAAAACCGGGTGTGGCAAAGGATTACAGTCTAACTGGATTCTGTCATCCGCACTGTACAATTGTATCAGCAAATACAATATTTCATGCAGGTCAAATACTTCGTAGCGTGGGTTACCAATATTTGCAAACTGGCTGAATTCTCCTGCTATTTGGTTAAGGTGATTAATTTGTTCAACCAATGTTTGTGCCACGTTAGCTGTTAATTCTTTTACATTGCCTGCATCATTACTTATAGCCTTTTGCAGGTACTGCAAACTCAGCTTCATAGGCGTTAAAGGATTTTTTATTTCATGCGCCACCTGCCTTGCCATTTCACGCCATGCTCCTTCCCTTTCGCTTTTTGCCAATGCAGTAGCACTGTCATCAAGCTTGCCCACCATCTTATTATATTCTTTAACCAGTTCACCAATTTCATCATTACGTTTCCAGTCAATGGCTTCGTTTTTACTTCCCAGGTTCACTTCCTTCATTTTATTACTGATGAAAGAAAAAGACCGTGTAATACGGTTGGTAATAAAGAGTGCTACAATGCCCGCAATTAAAAATATAAATGCGTTCAGGTTGATGATGGTTACCAAAAAATTAGCTATCTCTAATTTCAGTTTACTTTGCGAAGTAAAGTAAGGGATGTTTAGATAGGCATACTCTCTTCCTGTTTCATCAATTACCGGTACATAATTACTTACAAAACTGAGTGAGCCTATTTTCTCTTCCTTAAAATACTGCACTTCCTTTTCTTTATTCATGTGGTAATAAGCTTCCGGGTCCATCTTCGTACTTACTATACCTTTATTGTAAGGCAATGGGAGCGATGATACTTTAAGGTTCCCCTCCAGGTCGTACAGGTTAATATCAGCAGCATGTATCTCTGAAATTTTTATAATGGTTGCCTCCAGTTTTTCTTTAAAGCCTTCGTCATAAATTTTTATCACATCATCAAACACAGATAATTCTGATAAGGAATTACGTACTTCGTTTTCCATTACATGAATGGTACGGCTAAGGCGCTCCCGGTTATTATTTTCATACCGGCGGATAAAAAATAAAATAGTGGCTATACCGATTACCACAAAAGAGAGCACACTGATAAAAATAATAGTGCCGTGTATCTGGTTACGGATACTGAGCTGGAAATAAGACCTGAGCTTCACTTTATTTAACCGGGAACGGATGAAAATATTTAATACCCAGAATACCCCTGTAACCAGCAAAAAAGCACAAAACAAATAAGAGAACAACGTGATGGACTCAATAAGAAAATTATCCTGTTTGGCAATGATAACAACATTTTCCGGGCCGGCCCTATACCATAGTTCATCAAAACTGTTTTTACTATGCAGTTCAAATTCTTCTTTGGGTATTTGCTGTTTGGTTACACTGGTGGCAAAAGCATAGTCATTATGATTACTTATTAATTTCAGGTTATTATAAACAGCAAACGCATATACAGATGAATTTTCAATGGCATTTTCACCGCCCCTGGAAAATAATTCGGGGTAGGGCGCATCAGACTTATATTTTTTTGAGCGGGCTAAAATAAATATATAGCCCAGCAATTTTCCCGAAGTATCAATAATATTTTTTCTGCTGATATAACTGAACTTATCGTAAGATTCATCATAATAATACAGGTCGGCAATTCCTGTTGGCCTGCCCTGTGTATTTAAAATTGTATTTAATTCATTAAACCCTGTTGAATCCTTATTGAACAATGGTTTTTCGCCGGCATCAAACGAGTAGATTTTTGTGTCGTATTTATTGGTATATCCTGAAAAATTACTGTTAACCAAGCTGTCTTTAAATAATTGGTTGGTGGAATCATGGTGCAGCTTATTAAAATTGGGGGCCAGTGTTTCATTCCTGAAATCGGTAAGCAGCGTATTCATCAACGTTTCGCTTGATGGATCTGCTTTTGAGGAAAGTGTTTCTGCATAATGTTTCCGGTTCCGCAGTTCCTTTATATTATTTTCATGAACAATTACCAGGGTAATAGATAGTGAAAAAAAGAATAACCAAAAAACCAGCCGGGATGAAGATATACGTGAGGTTAATAAAGCAAGATAATTGTTGCTGAGCAATACTAAAAATATCAACAGCCATATCAGCAAATACAATTCAAAAGTTACAATGGCAACATTAAACCCAATGGTAAGAAAGATAAGCCCTCCAATAGCAACAGCTATATATAAGGCTGTAAAATTTTGGGGAAACATGGGCTTAAGCAGGTACAACAAAATCTGCCCCATTAAAAAATAACCAATAGCAATACAACATAGTACCACAAAGCCAATAATACTGTAGCTGTTTAATGTAAAAAAATTAATTACATCAAAGGAAATCTGGGAATCGGCTACCATGCTTTGTAAAATATGGCCGCAAACAAATGTTGCGGCAATAAATACCAAAACAACAAGTGTTAGCCAAAGCCATTTCACCCCTTGAAGCCTTGGTGCCATCACATACTTTTTTTCCTGCAATTGGTTGCGGACAAATAATATCACCCAAACAAATAATACGGCGTTTATCAACAAATCGCCCAGAGACCTGAGCACAACATTTGAACCATACACTGCAGGGTCAAACAGATCAAATTGCCGGAAATTTAACGGAATGGGGAAATAATAACTGGTAATGCGAAGGCCCAGCAATACCAGTAGTAAAAATGTAACTGCCTTCCAAAGCCGTTTATGCATGGCAATAAACACTGCGCAAAGATGTATGAATATTAAAATAAAAAAGCTGGCCAGGATACGAAGACAAACTGAAACAATATTATTTTTTGGAACAATGGTACCTGCTTTTTTAAACAGATAAAACAATGAAGTGCCGTTTAAATTTTTTACAGCTGCTGTTCCCGATTCCAGGGAAATGTCATAATTATTTTCTATCTGTTCGCCAATTACAAAAGTATTTTTAAGATATTCATTTGTTATTACATAATTCCATTTAACCGGAATCAATGCTATAGCTGCACCTCTATCGGTATTAGCTTTTCGCCATACATAATACCCGTTTTGCAATTGTATAAAACCTGAGCTGTCGGTACTTTGTAATATAATGTCTGATGGTAACACGGCCTGGGTACTCCAAAAAATTTCTGCATACTGGCCAAATTCATTAAGTTGATAGAGATAAAAAAAATATTTTTTTTTGGTAAGTTCGTTTAAAAATAAGTTGTCATAAGTTTTAGCAGCAAGCTTATTTAAAAAAACCCTGTTGGTAATTAACTGATCAAAATCTTTTTCCTGCCGGTGAATATACCCTTCAATTTTTTTTTGTACCGAATTAACAGAAGAGTTATCGGCCCAGTAATTATCGATAATGAAAGAGATGGTAATTAGCCATGCCGCAATTACCAACAGGTAACCGTTTTTGTATAAAGAGCGTAAAAAGGTAGTATTGTTTTGCAATTATGCGGTTATATGTTTTATCCGGTTCCAGATGGCATCCATTTCCTCCAGGCTCATATCATGCAAATGTTTACCTTCTTTTAACGCTTCGGTTTCCATTTTAGTGAACCTGCTGATAAATTTTTTATTAGTGCGTTCCAATGCATTTTCAGCATCCAGCTGCAAAAACCTTGCAAAGTTTATCAAAGAGAAGAAAACATCTCCTAATTCATCTTCCATTTTGTTCACATCGCCTGATGCCACAGCTTCCAGCAGCTCTTTATTTTCTTCTTCCACTTTTTCCCAAACCTGTTCTTTTGTCTCCCACTCAAAACCTACCTGTTTTGCTTTTTCCTGCAGGCGCATGGCTTTTACCATTGATGGCAAAGATTTTGGTACCCCACTTAGTAAGGAGGTCTTTCCTTCTTTTAACTTCAGTTTCTCCCAGTTCTTTTTCACATCTTCATCATCATTCACTTTTACGTCTCCATAAATATGTGGGTGCCTGAAGATCAGTTTTTCGCAAACACCATTAATCACCTCATCAAGTATAAATTCATTTTTTTCGGCCCCGATCTTCGCATAAAAAACAATATGCAGCAAAATATCACCTAACTCTTCTTTAATACTTTTCCAGTCACTATCGGTTATGGCATCGGCCAGTTCGTAAGTTTCTTCAATGGTAAGCTGACGTAATGTTGCAATGGTTTGTTTTTTATCCCAGGGACATTTTTCCCTTAGTTCGTCCATTATTTTAACCAGTCGTAAAAATGCTTCGCCTGTTGTGTTCATGTACAGTTATATTTTAAAGAGCGATAAAAAAGTGAATGCTATGAAAAGCAGGATAACGATAAAAAGGTTTACAAAATGAAGCAGTAAAAATTTGGCAATTGTTTTTCCCCTGCGTTGCTGATAAAAATTTCGCATGGCCTTATAGCTGTAAAAAAATATATACAAGATCATAATCCCGGATATAAATCCCAGCCAGTTAAAACCTGTAGCCGCTTTTATTTGATTAACTCCGAAAATAAAAAGCAAAGCAATAAACACAAATACAAAAAGATGAATAGTAAAAATGGCATGATTTACATAATAGTATTGCTTATGCCGGGAATATAACAGTTTAAGTAAAAATGCAAACAGCGGTAACGAAATAAATAAAATCTGGGGAATGGAATGCAGCAATGTGTTTATCAATGCAGATAAAGCACCTTTGGGGTCGCCCTTATATTTTTCATTTATCTCCAGCTGCTTATAAATCAATTGCCGTTCAATCCAGTTATGCTTTTTACCGTGTGTCAGTGCGCTGTCATATTGTTTACGGGAAGTATATTTTGCCGGAGTGAAATTAAACACACTTTTATTTACAGCCTGACTGTCGATATATTTTAAATATTTCATCTTATCATAAGCAAATTTCATCAAGGAGTCGTTGTTGACAATAGTGTCAATAAATTTTTTATACTGAAGGGAATCCATTTTCATAATTTCAGATATGGCCACTTTGTTTACTGTTGTTACAATATTTTTTTTAGCATCAAAATGATATAAAGAAAAGAAAATTAAAAAAAATACCGCCGATGAAAATACATAAAAACGAACCGGGTTTAAATAGCTTGCCCTTCTGCCAACCATATATTCCCTGCTTAAAAAACCCGGCTTTAAGATCAACCATTTTAATGAACTGAAAAATTTACCATCAAAATGGGTTATATCCTCAAAAAAATGAGAAACCAGATGCCACGCCGACTCCTTTGGTTCAATATTTTCCTGGCCGCATATATGGCAATATTTACCATAAACCTGTGCATTACAGTTCAGGCAGTTTTTTTCTTTACGCTCTTTAAGATGGCTCAAGTACTAATAATTTTTGTTAAAAATAATAAAGTTTAACCGCATGTACCTTTATGGCATAATTTAAGTTAATAAAAGATAGTTTACTTTTACACAAATAAAATCAGGAAATGATAAAACCGGTATTTACAGCAATTATAATTTTAGCCTCGGCCCTTTCAGCAAATGCCCAGTATTATTACAAAGACATTTTAAGCAATAAACAGTTAATTGCCGAAATGGCGCAATTAAAAGAACAGAAGATAAGAACGGTAAGTTTAAAAAGTTTTGAAGATGACGGCAGCTCCAGCGAAGGTTTTTTCTGTGAAAAAAAGATCAATAAAAATTACAGTACTGTAGAAACCTTAACCAAATCCTATGTTACCGGTGCCTCAGTATTTTCTTCAAGTTTTAACGATAAAGGGTTATTGACACAAACCGTAGATAGTTCCGATATATCTTCCAGTACATCTTTATATACATACACCGGCGATGGGCTTATAAAAAGCATTTTATCTATTGTCCGCTCCAGCGATGACGATTTTAAAAACGAAATAACGGAAGAACATATTTATGAATACGACGATAAATCGATGCCGGTAAAAATGACAAGGATTAAAAATTCCGGCGACAGTACCGGCTTTATTTTTTCTAAAGATGAAAATAATAATATCTCCATTGAAAAAAATACTAAAACAGGCGATACCTATTATTATTACTATGATGGTAAGAACCGGATCACCGATGTGGTACGGTTAAATAAATTCAATCAAAAAATGCTGCCCGATTATATTTTTGAATACAACAATGCAGGCTTAGTTACCCAAATGACCACCACCGAAGAAGGTGGCAGTTATTATTACATCTGGAAATACAGTTACAACAACGGATTAAGGACGAGAGAAAAATGTTTTTCTAAAGAAAAAAGATTAATGGGTACTATTGAATATGAATATAAATAAGGAATGGTGAAACGTGAATAGTGAATTTTATTTACACTTCAATCTTCCCTTTCATATAATAAATTCCATTGCCTGCCATTGTAACCCTGTCTGCATTCAATTGCTCACACCATAGCTCTCCGCCACGTTTGCTTAACTGCAAAGCATGCATTTTGTTTTTATTCAATTTCTCACTCCAGAATGGAATAAGTTGAGAATGGGCAGAACCGGTTACAGGATCTTCATCTATACCGGCACCAGGAGCAAAAAAACGGGAAACAAAATCAACTTTTTTACCCGGCGCAGTAATGATCATTTTATCAATATGTTTTTTCATTAAAGAAAAATCGGGAGCACAGTTTTTTACCGCATCTTCGTTGGCCAGTTCTACCAAAATATCACGGTATTTATATACGCCAACAATTTCAGCCCCTCCTAATATTTGAGATAATTCAGCAGGATAGTCATTACAACGTTCCGGTTTCCAGCTGGGGAAATCCATTACAATCAGGTCTCCATCCTTATTAACTTTTAATATGCCGCTTTTACTACTAAATTTTATTTCAGTTTTGCTAAAGCCTAAAATATTGAACAACACATAAGCACTTGCCAATGTAGCATGGCCGCATAAATTTATTTCCACTTCGGGTGTAAACCATCTTATTTCATAATCCGTTTCTCCTTTTGCTGATGGAACAATAAAAACAGTTTCACTTAAATTATTTTCCAGGGCAATTTGCTGCATTAATACATCATCAAGCCATTCTGTTAACGGAATAACTGCGGCAGGATTTCCACCAAATAATTTATTGGCAAATGCATCTATTTGATACAAGTTGAGTTTCATTAGTTCTTAATTAATGTTTTAGAAAATAAAATATTGCAGGAAATATTTTCAAAAAATTATTCCGCCATCATTTCTTTTACCACACTTACCACATCTTCTGCATTAGGTTTACTGAAATAGTCGCCATCGCTGCCATAAGAAGGCCGGTGGGCTTTTGCAGTAATGGTTCTTGGTGACACATCTAAATGTTTATACCCACCCTGTTCTTCCATTACTTTGTTAAACATATATGCTGCGGCCCCACCGGGTACATCTTCATCAATAAATACAATACGGTTTGTTTTTTTAAGAGAAGCAACAATGGCATGATGGATATCGAAAGGCAACAAAGTTTGTACATCTATCACTTCGCAACTGATCTGTAATTTATCCAGCCGCTCTGCTGCATCCTGAACAATACGTAAGGTGGAACCGTAACTAACCATCGTTATATCTGTTCCTTCCCTTATAATTTCCGGAACGCCTAACGGCACAGCAAAGGCCAGCAGGTTGACAGGTAATTTTTCTTTTAGCCTGTACCCGTTTAAACATTCAATAACGAGGCCCGGGTCGTTTCCCTGCAATAAAGTATTGTACATACCTACAGCCTGTACCATATTACGTGGCACACAAACATACATGCCCCTTAATGCATTAATGATCATTCCCATTGGGGAACCGCTGTGCCAGATCCCTTCTAAGCGGTGACCTCTTGTTCGAACTATCAACGGACAACTTTGCTGTCCCACTGTTCTAAAATGTGTGGTGCTTAAATCATCGCTCAACGGCTGCAAACCATATAATAAATAATCGAGGTATTGTATTTCTGCAATTGGCCGCAGGCCTCTTAGTGCCATACCAATACCCTGCCCTATAATTGTCAACTCCCTTATAGCGGTATCAAAAATCCTTCCTTCGCCATACTTTACCTGTAAACCGCTAAAGCCCTGGTTTACGTCTCCAATAAATCCAAGGTCTTCTCCAAATGCAACAACTTTTTTGTTTGTTGCAAACAGCTCATCAAAATATTTATTCAATACTTCATACCCGTTTACTGTTTTTGATTCACCCTCGTAGTAAGGCTTTATTTCGGTTACATGTAAAGCAGATTTTGAACCTTCATTATAAAGATAGGTGTTGTATAAACTTTTATTAAGTATTTTTAATTCCTCGTAATAATTGCTTATTGCAGTTGCTGTGTTGGCACCCACAATATCAATGGCTTTAGAAAGGGCTTTTAATACATCTCTCCGCATGGGTTCCCTGTTAATGTTTAACTCTTTAATAATCCCTTTTATCTCGGGATTATCTGTGCCCGTTGCATTAAATAATTCTATTGTTTTGGCTGCCTGTACCTTTATTGGCGCAATATATTTTTCCCATGCTTTTTGTTTACCTTCTTTTACATGTTCCTTGGCTTCGTCTTCTATTGCGCTAATCTCTTCGGCTGTAGCTAAGGTGTTTTCAATTATCCACTCTTTCATTTGCCTTATACAATCCCACTCTTTTTCCCAGGTAAGCCTTTCAGAACTTTTGTAGCGTTCATGGCTGCCGGATGTGGAATGCCCCTGTGGTTGGGTAATTTCTTCCACATGAAATAAAGCGGGAGTATGTGTGTCACGTATTTTTTGCAGTGCAGGTTCAAATACTTCACACATACCGGCATAATCCCAGCCTTTTACTTTATAAATATCAATACCATTGGTACCGGATGTTTTTTGCATACCCGACAAAGCTTCGGAAATTGAACCTTTTGTAGTTTGATATTTTTTGGGAACAGAAATACCATAACCGTCATCCCAAACAAAAACTGCCAACGGCACCTGCAAAACTCCTGCAGCATTTACGGTTTCCCAAAAATGGCCTTCGCTTGTTGACGCATCGCCAATGGTGCAAAAACAAATTTCATTTCCGTTGTTGCTGAGGTTTTTAAATTCTTTTAAAACATCTACACTTCTGAATAATTTGGAAGCTAATGCCAACCCCAAAGCCCTAGGCATCTGGCTGGCTGTAGGTGCCATATCGCTGCTGGTATTTTTTTGATTGGCAAGATTTAACCACTCCCCGTTTTCATCAACATTCTTTGTAACAAAATGCGCATTCATTTGCCTTCCTGCGCTAAAAGGGTCATTCTCTTTATATGGATCAGAATATAATTGAGCAAAATATTGCTCCACAGTACAAATACCGCTGGCAAACATAAAAGTTTGGTCACGGTAATATCCGGCTCTGAAATCCCCGGGCTTAAAAAACTTTGCCACGGCTATCTGTGCCACTTCTTTTCCATCTCCAAAAATTCCAAACTTTGCTTTACCTGTTAGTACTTCTTTACGGCCCAGTAAACTTATTTCCCTGCTTATACAGGCAAAGCGATAATCTTTCAATACCTCATTGCGGAAGTTTTCAAAACTCAGCTTTTCATCTAAGGCAATTTCATTGGTGGTTGTATGCATATGACTGGTATATGATAAGGCAAAAATATAAATTATTAGAGCAGCTTTGTTAATAATCTGCTAACAGGTTAACAATTTACAGCAGAATTCTCCGTTTTAGTATCTTTGGAATAGAAATTTAAATAAACCATTATGAAAAAAATAGTTGTGTTTATGTTGGCAACATTTATAGTAATAGCTGTAAATGCCCAGCAATCACCAATGCCTGTTAATGGCAAAATTGCTGAGGATAAAGCTGTACCTGTAGTTATTGCTCCTGTTATTGAAACTTTAGTACTAAAAGAAACAGAGTTTAACTTTGGGAAAATAGCACAAGGCAAACCTGTAACCCATGTTTTTGAAATTATTAACAAGGGTAAAGATTCTCTTAAAATTATCAATGTTCAGGCAAGTTGTGGCTGCACCACTCCTGAATGGGACAGAGATAAAGCTATTGCCCCAGGGGCAAGCGCTAAAATAACTGTAGGCTACAATGCAGCAAGCGAAGGGACTTTTACCAAACCGGTAACTATTACTTATAACGGTACAGAGACCAAACAACTTTTTATTAAAGGTGAAGTGTGGAAAACACCTGCATTATCGGCACCTGAAAATAAAAGCCTGGGCGATTTAAAAAATTAATACACAACTTAAAATAAACAATAATGAAAAAAATAATTTTATCTCTTACAGCAGTTGTATTTACCAGTGCATTATTTGCACAAAAAACAGTTGCAGATGTTGCCAAATTTATGACAGAATCCATTGATTTAGGCAAAGTAAAACAAAGTGTTCCTGCAACAGCAACATTTATTGTTACCAACACCGGAAAAGAACCTTTAATTATTGAACAGGCAAACCCTACCTGTGGATGTACTATTGGTGATTATACCAAATCTCCTATTGCAGCAGGTAAAACAGGTACCATCACTGCAACTTATAATGCAGCAGCTTTAAATCATTTTGAAAAACACATGACAGTAAAATTTGCAGGGGTTGATGAAATTAAAAGCATTACTATAAGCGGTGATGTTTTAAGTGCAGAAGATTATGCCAAATGGCAAACAGAAAACCCTGCTGTTGCGAAAGCAGAACCTGTACCAGCTGCAAAAGTTATTCCAATTGCAACTAAAGCCAAGCCTGCTAAAACTGTAAAAACAAAAAAATCAGTAAGCCCGGCTGTAAAAAGTTAAGCTATTATAAAAGTTATTTATACAAAACCTCCGTACTTACGGAGGTTTTGTATAAATAAGAAATCCTCAGGAATATTTTTGCTTATCAATACACGTTTTTATTGTAAAAAGGGTCTTAATTATCAGTAGTAAGATAAAACGGAACAATTTTTGGTAACTGTTTATTCCTGCTTATGTTTGATACTTAATGAAACTACTTTATTCTAATACCTGTTTTTCCAGATTTCTTTTACTCACCGTATTAGTTATAAGCAGCTTATTTGCAGTAAGCCAACCGGTGGCAAATTTTACAGCCAGTCCTTTAAGCGGTTGTACCCCTTTAGCAGTAAGTTTTACAGATCAAAGCACAGGCGGGCCAACTTCATGGCAATGGGATCTTGGTAACGGTACATTATCTATCCAACAAAATCCAACCACTACTTATTTTAATTCAGGATTGTATACTATTTCCCTTACAGTTAGCAATGCTGCAGGCAGTAATACAATTATCAAGGTACAATATATAAAGGTAGATGATAAACCTATGGTTGATTTTGCAGCCTCAAACAGGTCCGGCTGTTTTCCATTAAGGGTAAATTTTACTGATTTATCTTCGGGAGGATCGGCAGCAATAACCAGCTGGGAATGGGATTTCGGGGATGGATTTCTTTCAACACTACAAAACCCTTTTCATATTTATACAACAGCTGGCAACTATGCGGCTACTTTAAAAGTTACCAATGCCGGCGGCTGTTCAAAAGTAGTAAGCAGGCCAAATTATATACAGGTATCGCCTGGTGTGATTGTTAATTTTACCAACAGCTTACCACAACTTTGTAAACCTCCTGAAACTATAAGTTTTACCAATGGTTCAACAGGCCCGGGCACTTTAAGTTACGAATGGCTTTTTGGTGATGGGGGAAATTCTTTTATACAAAACCCCAATCATACTTATTTTACCGGAGGCAGTTTTACAGTTACATTAATAACCCAAAGCAGCATGGGCTGTATAGATACTTTAATAAAGCCTGCTGCAATCTTTATAAAAGATGTAGTTTCTGATTTTACAGGTCCCGGAGCGATCTGCAAAGGTGTTAGCGCTGATTTTATAAATACATCAGCTCCTGTATCTGTAAGTTCTTTTTGGGATTTTGGAGATGGCACTACTTCTACTGCTACCAATCCAACCAAAATTTATATAACGCCAGGAGTGTATTTTATTAAACTGAGAAATAATTATGGCTCATGTGCTGATTCTGTTACTAAACAAATTACCGTTTTAGATTTACCGGTTCCCGATTTTAATGCGGCAGATGTTACAGATTGTAAAGTTCCGTTTACAGTAAATTTTACAGACCTTTCAACCAATGGCGCAACCAGCTGGAACTGGACTTTTGGGGATGGAGGAACTTCTACAGCAAAAAATCCATCGCATACTTATACAGCGCTTGGTAATTACACAGTTAAACTTATTGCAACCAATGTAAATGGATGCAGTGACAGTATCACTAAAATTCAATTTGTAAAAATTCAAGCCCCAATTGTTGGTATTAACGGATTACCAATTGAAGGATGTGTACCTTTTACCATTAACCCCACACCTAATGTAACAACCGTTGATGGCATTGCAACTTACTTATGGGATTTTGGGGATGGCGTAACTTCAACACTGCCAAACCCATCACATACTTATCCTTTGCAGGGAAATTATACAGTTAAATTATTTATAACCACAAATGACGGTTGTACTGATTCATCTGTAATTGTAAATGCAGTGAGGGCCGGGAATAAATCTATAGCTGATTTTAGTGCTTTACCATTGGCACAATGTGTTGGCCAGCCTGTTCAGTTTACAAATTTAACTATGCCTTCAGACAGGTGGTCATGGGATTATGGAGATGCCCTTGGCACTTCAACACAACAAAATCCTTTATACACTTACCTCGATACCGGAAGATTTACCATACGTTTAATTGCCTGGAATAACGGCTGTGCCGATACAGCAATAAAAACCAATTATATTACAGCACTGCCGCCCGTTGCCCGTTTTAGCAGCACTTTTAACTGTGCCAATAAATTACAGGTTGCATTTACCGATCAGTCAGTTTTGCCACAAACATGGCTCTGGAATTTTGGAGATGGTTTTACTTCTGCTGCCCAAAACCCGGTACATACTTACGCTGCATATGGTTTATATAATGTTTCGCTTACAGTAACTAATGGAGGTTGCAGCAATACAAAAGTGAACAGCATTTTATTGTATACTGAAACATCAAACTTTACTGTTGCTGATGATACGATTTGTACCAGCCAGCTTGCTATATTTCAAACAACCGGCATAAATACTGCAAATATTGCCACTTACTTTTGGGATTATGGGGATGGTATATCTGGCTTTGCTGGTTCGTCAACAGCACATAATTATACTTTGCCAGGATTATATTCTGTAAGCTTAACCATTACAGATATTAGAGGCTGTGTATCTATTGTTACAAAACCAAATATCATCAGGGTTTGGGGGCCAACAGCAAATTTTTCATTTACACCTGCTGCAGGCTGCAAACCATTATTGGTAAATTTTACTGACCTGACAATTACTGATGGTGTACACCCGATAACAAATTGGGTATGGAATTATGGGGATGGCATAACACAAACATATGGAGCACCTCCCTTCAACCATATTTATGATACTGCCGGTTTATTTAATGCAAAACTCACTGTAACTGACAGCTACGGTTGCGGCAATAGTTTTTTTACATTGGTACAAATTTTTGTTACTGATTCCAAAGCTATATTTTCCTCTGCAGATACATTAACCTGCGTTGGCAAAAATGTCAGCTTTACAAATGCATCAACAGGTGTTGGACTTACCTATAGTTGGAATTTTGGCGATGCCACTACTTCCACAGCAACAAATCCTGTAAAAGTATATGCTGCAGATGGAGATTACACAGTAAAACTTACTGTAAAAGATGTAAACGGCTGTACCAATACAATTACAAAAACAAATTATGTAAAAGTACACACAGCAAAAGCATCATTTAGTGTTAGTGATTCCATAAGTTCCTGCTCTCCTTTTGAAGTAATTTTTACAAATACTTCTTTATACTCAACAAGTGGCACATGGATATTTGGAGATGGTTCCACATCTACATTAGCAACACCTACACATTATTACTCCACCGTGGGCACTTATATTGCAAGATTAGCAGTTGCCGGCCCTGGCGGTTGTGTTGATACCGTTAACAAAACAATCATCCTATACGACTCTATATCGGTATTAACCTATGGACCTTTTGCAGGATGTTCGCCTTTGCCGGTAAGCTTTAATGTAACAACACCCGGCCCGGTAAAATATTTATGGGATTTTAATGATGGCTCCACTTTAGACACTACGCTATCTACTTTAACCTATACATATTTTTTACCCGGAAAATTTTTACCTAAAGTAATTTTAGAAGACCAAACAGGCTGCAAAATTGCTGTTACAGGAATTGATACCATTTATGTTACAAAAAGCTATGTAGGTTTTAAAGCAGACGACTCATTATTTTGCGACAGAGGAATAGTAAACTTTACTGATACCACAACCAGTAACGGAATAATTAATACCTATGCATGGAGTTTTGGAGACGGTGGTACATCTACACAACAAAACCCATCGCATAATTATACAGCACCGGGCTTATATACCGTTCGCTTAATTGTTACTACTGCAAATGGCTGCAGTGATACTGCAATAAAAACCAATTACATTAAAGTGGTAGCAAGCCCTGTTATAGACATCACCGGCAATATCCCTGTCTGTATGCCGGGAAAACTTATTTTCAGGGGAGTCATTGTACAGCCAGATACATCACGACTAACATGGTATTGGAATTTTGGAAATGGAAATACTTCTATTTTACAAAACCCGCCACAACAACGTTATGATACCGCCGGTAATTACCCTTTACGTTTAATTGCTACCAATAGCAGCGCCTGTGCAGATACTGTAGACAGAACTGTTTTGATTTATCCGCTTCCGGTAATTGATGCCGGAGCCGATAAGATAATCCTGGTAGGCACATCAGTAGCAATTAATCCAACAGGTTCTCCTGTTATTAATTACTTATGGACGCCATCAACAGCCTTAAGCTGCACCACTTGTTATAACACTATTGCATCGCCAAAAAACACCACGACTTATAGTATTAAGGTTACAGATATTAATGGGTGTACCGCAACAGACAATATCAATATCATCGTTCTCTGTAATGATAAAAATGTTTTTCTGCCTAACACCTTCTCTCCAAATAATGATGGCGTGAATGACTGGTTTTACCCAAGAGGTATTGGGTTATTTAAAATTCAGGGAATGCGGATATTTAACCGCTGGGGAGAAATGGTTTTTCAAAAAGCAAACTTATCTCCAAACGTTCCTTCTGATGGATGGAATGGGAGATACAACGGAAGAATACAGACAACAGATGTATATACCTACATCATTGAAATTATATGTGAGAACAGCGAGATCCTTACCTACAAAGGAAATATCACTTTAATTCAATAATAATTATGAATAATTTTCGTTTAAATTATATTAAAGCACTTTCACAAACCACAGGAATCATGAAAAAAGGTTTTCTTAAACCTTTATTGGGTCTTATATTATTGCTTATTATTAGCGGAAACATCTATACACAAGACATTCATTTTTCGCAATTTTTTGAAACCCCATTACTAAGAAACCCCGCCCTGGCAGGAATTTTTAGTGGCGATATAAGGGTGCAGGCTGTTTACCGCAACCAATGGAACAGTGTTACAGTTCCCTACCAAACCGGTTCTTTTAATGCAGAATATAAAAAACCTATTGGCAGGGGAGATGATTTTATAACATTGGGTGGCCAGGTATTGTACGATAAAGCCGGAACAGTAGCGCTTCAATCAACACATATTTTACCGGCTGTTAATTATCACAAATCTTTAAGTGCCGAAAGGAATATGTACCTGTCCTTAGGTTTTATGGGTGGTTGGGTACAACGCAGTATCGACAGAAGTAAGGTTACTACCAACAGTCAATATGATGGCACGGGTTTTAATCCCGGTTTATTTGATGGAGAAACTTTTCCAAGAAATTCTTATTCTTATTTAGATGGGAGTGTGGGTATGAGTTTTAATACACAGGTTGGTGATAATGCAGATAATAATATTTACCTGGGTGTGGGTTATCATCATTTTAATAAAGCCACCAAAGTATCTTTTTATGGCAACCCTAATTACGAAATGATACCAAAGTGTGTAGGCTCTTTCGGTTTAAGAATGAACATGAACGAGACATCTTACTTTACATTCTATGGCGATTATTCAAAGCAGGGCACTTATACCGAAACACTTGCCGGTGCATTATATTCCTGGAAGCTGGATGATATTGAGGACCCGAAATATATTTTACATGCAGGTGCTTTGTTACGCTGGAAAGATGCCTTGATCCCCGTTGCCAAATTAGAGTTTAAACCAATGGCAGTATCTGTAAGTTACGATGCCAATATATCGCAATTAAAATCTGCCAGCTACGGCCGTGGTGGTTTTGAACTGGCTTTAACCTATCAAAAATATTTAGACAGAAATAATACCGGTACAGATGCGGTGCGTTGCCCAAAATTTTAAAAAATAAAATTGCAATCTATATCACAAAAAATCTTGAACTACTGTTTTAAGATTTTTATTTTTATAGAATGTTTTGGATAAACAAAGTCCCTCTTTATTGCGGGGTTTTGTCTTTTTAAAAGAATATTTTTTTATACAACCTTTAGGCTAAGTTAGGAAACATGTACCCAGCCAACAATTTTAATGCTGCTTTTATCAGGAGCCACCACATCTTTTTTATCGTTAGCCAGGTACACTTTATTCCAAAGACCATTTGTTTCAATAAGGCCCACTTCAAACCCGGTATTAAGGATTTTTATTTTTGCAGCACTGGTTGATGGTTCGGCACGGAAACTTGTACCATCAGTATTTACAATATAAATTTTACCAACATTATCCGTATGGCCCGATACATTCAATTTAAATTCATCCCAGGGAAAAGCCGGGCCCGGGTCTGGCTTACGGGCAGGTGAAATATCATCGTGCCCTACAGCCCTTATCAATTGATATTCGTTAATAATTGCTTTGCTCAGTTTATACAATGCATCTAATTGCGCCTGCGGAAATTTAAACCAGTGCTGGTTATCTACCCCATCCCAAAATTTATGCTTATGATTTGTTTTAATAATTTTTGATGCTGTTGAAGCAGGATAGGTTTTATATTGGGCCGGTTTGGTTTTTGTTGCATCTGTAATTTTCCGGCGGTAAGTTCCATCAGGCATTTTTTGTACATAACCGGGGTTCACCACTTCTATACCAATGGAATGAATATTTAATCCGGTCAAGCCATCCCAATTACTATAGCCTGCATGGTTTGCTTTGCAGTTAAACGGTACTAATTGTGTAATAGTGCCATCGGTATCCAGCACAACATGAGCTGCTATTCTATCTGGATTATTACTGGTGTTCTTAACCAACTAATGGCACTATCGGCAGTATCGCCTGCAGTATAATGCACCACCAAATAATCAGGATCAATATTATGCCCAACATTTTCTGTTGGATTCTTTATGATCTTCACTGTTGCATTTTCGGCTATCAGCCAGTGGCGTTCTATTTTCATAATAAAAGGTTTTATGGCTAGTAATGAAAAGGGAATTCGATTTAATTTATTGTTTATTTTCTGAACCATCCGGGTATTCAAGATGCAGATCATGTTCAAGGGATATAGCGGTACCATCTTTTAAAAATACCCTGGCATAAATAGTAAAGATCCCCCATCCTGATGTTTCCATTTTAAACTTTGTTATTCTATTTTTAACAGTTCTAACCGGATCAGGAAACGAAAAATGCAGGGTATATACAACGCTGACAATTTTATCTAAATCCTTATCACTTGCTTCAATCCAAACCCACCATTTCCACCAATCTTCATCTACATACTTATAATCCTGTTCAATTTTGTAATTGTTGTTTATTTCTTTCATAGTTAATCTTTTTGAAGGTTAATAGGAATTAAACTGAAAGGTTGGTAACCGCATGAATAAGAAAAATCATTTGGTCCTTCCAATGTTATTTGCACCAATGCATTACCAGATGGAATGTTTTTAATATCGACAGCTAATGCAGATGGAAGTCTGAATGGAATAGTTTCATATTTTTGAGATTCTTCATTACCATCTCTAAACTGGTATATACACTTTAGTCCCCCATCCTTTACATACGGTCTTGCATTAACCATAATTTCATCAGGCAATAACATTATTCTTCTTGTCTCATGTTTATTCTTCCATCTTGCCAATACTTTAGCCAACTCTACCAGCAATGTTTCCTTTTTATTAATATCAAAATCCATTCTTTGACGACCATCAACTATACCGCCTAAATTACCTAAAGCTGAGTCCTTAATTTCTAATGCAGGAATTTTAACAGCCACTGCAGTAACAAGTTCATCTCTTACCCAGGGATGACCAGCCCAAGACTGTGTTACAAATGCTATCATGGCATGAGAATTTTTTATTAGTTCAGGCACCTGAACTACAATTACATCACCATGGATATCTTCTCCTGTTACAATCTCAATTCCTAGTGCATCAATAAGAGGGAACACCAGATCTTTAATCCATTTGTCTTGTTCATTATAATGAAAGGCAACAAATAATTTCATATAGGTTTATTTAAATGATTTTCAAATTCCTGATTGCTATATTAAAGATCAAATTTTTTCATGGCCTATCAGGTAACATTATTTTTTATTTTAAAATTTCCTCCACTTTTTCTTTTATCATTTTTAATTCTTCAAACTGTTTCATAAAACTATCCTCACTAAAATCGCTTTGCTCTTTTTTACGTTCCTCCATAATAAGATTAAGATTGTTTGTATCATCAAGGCCGTAATAAGCTTCAACCAGAGTATTGGTTACCCATTCTTTATCCTTGCGTTTTGCATAATCTTCCTGCGCTGCCAGGTTGTTGCATATTTCCACCACATGTTTGTCTATTTGCCTTGCCTGCATTTTATAAAACTGTGTTTCTTCTTTATCAGCACTAAGCGATGCCAGCTGCCAATATAAAAATGCCGTGTTAATACCATTGTAATAATCGTTGGCTATATAATAACCACGTTCGTAAAACCGTAATGATTTTTCCAGCAAGGTTTTATCGCCGGTAAGCTTAAAAAGGTTTTTATGTGTGGCACCTGCCATGCCCAGTGTTTCGGTGTCGGTTGAAGCCATCGGATTTAGTGGCTGCAGTATTTTAAATGCCTCTTTATTTGCAGTTACAGGATCTGGCTTGCCGGATTTATAAGTAGCCAGGCAAAGCTGTTGAATAAAAAATGCGTCATCTGCTTTAAGTTCTATTAATTTTTTAAATAACTCAATTGCCTCATCAAACTTTTTATTTCTCATAGCAGCTACTGCATTATCTATCATATCTGACAATGTTGGTTCCGCAACTTTATTATCAGCAATATCAATTGCAGGTTTAACAGCATGTTTTTCTACAGCAGCATCTTTTATTATCACTTCCAATCCCTGTAGATGACTAAATACCGGACTGTCAATTTCATGTGCTTTAACCATTCCGGTTACTGCATCCTTTAAAATCTTTCTAAAACGTTCCACTTCATCTATATCCAGCGATTTACCATCGTGATGATAAGGTAACGCTGTAAGGTGGCTAAGATCAAATGGCAGTTTGCTGTTTACAAAAATACCATCTTCGCAAATTACTAATGTAGTATATGGTTTTAAAGCATGCCTTACTCCTAATTCATACAAAGCATTTGGATTAAGGGTACTGATATCTGCAATTACAAAATCGGCTTTATAAATCCCCTTATACATGATGGTATCAATCATTCCCGGCGGATAATCACATGACCGTTTGCATTCATAACCCAGTTCTTCAAAAACGGGTTTAATAATATGCTTAAAAGATTTATCCAGGTCAATATCTCTGTTGTTGATATAATCTTTTTTTACACCATAGCCGGTAATTACAAAACATTTTGGCATAGATAAATTTTTACTTTTTAAATAACTGATTTATTAAGACAGCAATGTTGCTTTTAAGAATTTAATGAATTCGTCATTTTCATTTTCTGTATTATACAAAGTGGTATAGGCCATATAAGCATTGGTAAACATAGAATCCTTTTCACGCAAATCAGCTACGGCAGCAGCTTTACCATAAAATTCTTTTGCTTTATCCAGCTGGCGTTTATAAATGTTTGCTTCTGCAATAGCGGCATATTGCCATTTTTCAGGAGGACTTTTTTCAGCAGCTGTTAATGTTGTTGTTGCAAAGTCATCCATTGCGGCAGTATTTTCTTTAGCAACGAGGCTTAAAAATGCCAGGTTAATGGCATGATAAAATATTTGCGGATTATTTTTTTTTTGAGTGGCTCTTTCCAATGCCTGTTTATAATAAATAAATGATTGGTTGGCATCCGCAGCTTTATTACCATCCAGGTATGCCCGTTTATACCTGCCGGCTAATATTCCTAAGATGTCTGTATTATTTTCAGTATCACGTTTTATATAATTTTCTAAAACTGTTTTTACATCATCATTTCTTTTAAGCCCTTCCAATGCAAAAACCAGTTTTACAGTCCCTGGTTTGTCAAGTTCATCTTTGCCTCCATATAAATCATTTACAACAGCATTATAATTCCCTAATAAAAGATTTACCGCTTCTTTATCGGCATATGTATTAATAAAGGGTACATCAGTAAGTGTTGACAACAGCACCTGGTAACCGGCATGATTTTTATTTTCGGGCTTTACAATGGCCAGGTGATTGCCTGAAACCACTTCACAATATTTTTTATCAAAGGGCTCCTGGCTTGAAACAACAGGAACAAATTCGTCATTGGTACCGGCAATAACTTTAAAAGTAAAAGGATAGTTTGCTGGAAATACTTGATTCCAATTTTTACGCAGGGTTGTAATAAATGCGCTGCCATGGCTCATATCACGTAACTGTCGGTTCCAGAATTTAGCCAATGAAGCTTTTATTAACCCATTGCTTGGTGTTCCATATAATAAGACATCTGTAATTTTATTTCTGTACTTTGTTTCAAGGCCAAGTATGGCTTGTTGAGTTACTAATCCTCCCATGCTGTGAGCCACAATCGCAATTTTGCTGTACCTGTTGAACTGATTGCGTATGGTTGTCATTAAAAACTCTGCCACTTTACTTATTTCCGGTATTGCAGCCCAAATACCAATTCCTAAAGAAGGCATCGCATCTGTACTATAACCAACAGCAAACATATTCCATCCTTTCATTTTTTCATCTGCTATAAGGTAGTTGGAGATGTTGCCAAAAGTTGTTTCGGCTTCGCCGGAAAACCCATGTATAAAGAGAATAACACTATTAGCTTTAGGCTCATCTCTAAATGCAACTATATTAGGTGTTTTATCTCCCAACAATGACTCTTTTAATTTGGGCCATAATTTTTTTGCCAGTATGGGAATATATTTAAACAGCCATGCAATAATTTTTGCTTTCATAAAATTTGTTTTATTTATCTGAAGTATCGGTTACAATATCATAAGTCTTTTTAAATATTTCATTACTACAGGGATACATTTCCCCATTTACTCCCACCATCAGCCAATCGCCGGATTTACCCTGCATTATTCCTTCCAGTGTATGTACTTCAAAAGGCTCATGTATTTGCACACATTTTATTGGAATGGGTTTTTTTAATGCTTTTTTAAAATCAATATCTGGAGGGGCATTTTTTTTAAACTGTAACATATCGTTTATTATATTTTAAAAGCTGAAAGAATTAAACCTGCGGGTTAAAGCGGAAATTCGTTTTTATAATCTTCAATTTCTGCTGATGCTGCCACACCAATTTCATACAATAAAAACCGGTTATCGGCATTGCTCATTTCCTGTAAATTTTTAACATCCATATCATCAAATATTTTATTTTTTATTTTTAATTTATTTAATTCATCAACAGACAGCACCTGGTTAAACCGCAGGTAGGTAAGTAACGCTGCTTTATCAGTGCCAATAAAATCATTTTTTAGATCGCCTATTTCCCGATCAATTACCTTTGCATTGGGGCAATAAGATAACCACTGCATAATGGTTTGGTTTTCCCAACTGGCATCACTCATCAGCATATCAGGTACTTCACTTGCCCAGTTAAGCAGCCAGTTATCGGTTATTTCGTTAGTTTTCATATTATACAAACCATTACCTGTGCCAAGGCTTACTATAAATAATTTGTCTTCCCCTTTTGGCCAGTGAAAAGGAAAACCATTTAGGGTTGCTACTTTAAATAACTGCAGCGATGGGTTATTAGCCATGCTTACCCCTCCATCTACAAATGCGCCATTCATTCCTTCAGCTACTTTTAGTAATTGTGGTACAAAATAAGAAGGTGCAGCACTACTGGCCCGTAAAATATCTTTTAGAAAATAATCTTTATTTTGAGGATAATATTTACCACCGGGATGATTGATAAGTGGCCATACACTGTTTGTGTCTGCACGTTTACTAACAATACATAAACCTGTTCTTATTCTTTTATCACCTAAGGTAATATCACCTAAAAATTCGTTCAATGCTGCTTCCAAAAATTTTTCGCTGAATGCAGCTTTTAAAAATTTAAAAGTTTCCAGTGGGTTCCACCAGTTTCTTTTACCCTTAAAAATTTCTCCACCCATTTTTAAATACAGGTCTTTTACTTCAGTGGCAGTTTTACCTGTTGCCAGCAGTGCAGCAATGATAGCGCCTGTGCTGGTGCCGCCAATCAGATCAAAATAATCGCAGAGCAGCATTTTAGGATCATTATATTTATCCTGGATTATTTTTTCTAATTTTTCAAGATAGCCTGCTGTTAATGCACCACGTATTCCACCTCCATCAAGCGAAAGGATTTTTTTTGATGTGCCGGGGGCAAGATGTTGTTCGAGTGTCATAATATAAATTTTTAAAGATTCCGGTAAATACTCCTGTACCGGAATACTTCTTTTGAATAATCTTTTGAAAAAGTAAAATGGTCAACGTCCTTTCCTGTATTCAGGGCTTTGTCAACATTACCCTGCCCGCAATTATAGGCCGCAGCTACTGCCCTTTCAAAAGTAAAAGCATCCAGTTTTTGCTGCCAGCCTTTCTGCATTAAAAAATTTCTTTTTTGATTTAAAACAGTTATAGCCATTTTTGCAGTTTCAACCGGATCTTGCCATTTACCGGAGTTTACAAAATCAGGAAAGGAATCAATATCTATTTGCCAGAAACCAAAACCATGAAATTTTCTTGCTGCATCATTTTTTCTTTTACCAAAATCGCCTTTCATCAACAGGCATATTTCTGAAAATGATTTACCCTGATTTGCAAAACGTGTAAATAAAAAACCTGTTTCTCTTGCACACATACCGGCAAGCCAATCTTCGGTATAAACACTGCCGGCAACCTCCTGCTGCATAATACTGCCCAAATTATTTTTTACCCACAGCAGCATTTTGGTATCGGTATTAATTTGAAGAGGTTGAGGTTCGCTTTCAGGATTAAATCCAAATTCAAAAGCCTTGCCGAATGTTAAGCTGCCAACAATACCTGAAGCAGGAGTAATTTTATGAAACCGCTGGAAGGCCTTGGTAGCCTCTGCTGTTTTTGGGCCAAATGTTCCATTAGGATCTGCAGTAAAAAAGCCCTGCACTTTAAGGAACTGTTGCCACTTTTTAACTAATGGCCCTGTATTGTTAAGTTGCAATGCCATATTGAATGTTTTAAGTGTATAGCTAAGTTTAAAAAAACGGGTACCTGTTTGATGCTACAGTAATTTTTGTGCAATGCCAACCAATAAAGAAACGCCTTTACTAATATTGGTTATTGCTTTTACTTTATCTTCATTACTTTTAGTGGCATCGTTTATCTCTTTTAAAACTGCTGCAAAGTTTTCTTTTTTAATACCGGTCGAATCAAGGAGACCCTCAATTTCGGGATTAGTTAATGTTGTTAGTGATGATACTTTGTTTTTAAACTTATTATCAGTATCAGTTTTTGCTTTGGCGATAATATCGTCAATACTTAATTCGGGCATAATGATAAATTTTATTGGTTACCTGTTATTGTTTGTACATCTTCATTAAGGGCTAAAATTTTTTGTGATATGGTTTCCCCTTTTTTTAAAAAGCCGTCCAGCTTTTGCTCAAGCATAGTCAGGTCGGTTTTATTGCCGGTTACTTTGCCAACCAGGGAATTAAATATCTGCTTAGTGGTGGCATTTAGTTTTGTGGCAGAAGAGAGTAACCCAATTTGTGCATCGCAGGCCTGTTTATAAAAATCATAATCATTATTAAGCCTGCTGATAATTTTATTTTTGTTACTGAGTAATGCTGTTCGCAGGGAATCTCTCACCCCATTTATTACAGGAAGTAATTTTGAGAAGGTCTCGGGCCATCTTTTGCTCATATCAATATTAGCCATTTCAGCACCGGTTTTTACCCCATTGATAAGGTCGGGGATGTATTCTTTCTTCATAAAAGAATCCACTTCTGCATTTTTATTTTCAAACAAAAGGTTTACATAAGCCAGGTTGAGTTTGTGCATACGCTGTCCTTCATCTTTTATTTGCTGCATAAGGTTTACCGACTGTACCGGAAGTTTTGCACATGAAACTATACATAAGATATATGTACCGGCAAATACTTTTGAAAAAAAATTTGTAGCCATAATATTTATTTTAAAGTAGTTTAAAAGCACTTTTAAAATTTGACAATACCCGTAAGCTAAACAATACTGAAAACACTCAAAAACATAACCGTGTTTTCACCCACAATTGCAGATGGCTCTCATGCCTGAAGAAAATAGTAGATAATAATGCCGGAGAATGGCTATCGAAGGATAGAATTTAAAACAAACCTAATGCGTTTGTATTGCAAATACAAGTAAATAAGTAAAATAATTTATTAATGAAGTTTATACAACACTACTAAAAAGTCCATCAACAAATAATTGTTTATCAAAAACCAAAAGGTCTTCTGCCTTTTCGCCAACGCCAATAAATTTTACAGGAATTTTAAACTGGCTGGCTATAGCCAATACCACACCGCCTTTTGCAGTACCATCTAATTTAGTAATAGTAATTGCTGTTACATCGGTTGCTGCTGTAAAGTGTTTGGCCTGCTCCAGAGCATTTTGCCCGGTACTGCCATCTAATACCAGCATTACTTCATGTGGTGCAGTTGGTATTACTTTTTGTATAACATTTTTTATTTTGGTAAGCTCATCCATTAAATGAGCTTTGTTATGTAAACGGCCGGCAGTATCAATAATGATCACATCAACATTTTTTGCCACGCCGCTTTTTACCGTATCAAATGCAACAGATGCCGGGTCGCTGCCCATTTCTTTTTTTACAATGTCCACACCGGTTCTTTCACTCCAAATGGTTAATTGCTCTACTGCTGCTGCCCTGAAAGTATCTGCTGCTCCCAACAAAACCTTTTTGCCTGCTTTAGAAAAATTATGTGCCAGTTTTCCAATGGTGGTTGTTTTACCTACACCATTTACCCCAACCACTAAAATAATGTGAGGCTTATGACCGGCAGGTAATTCGTAGTGTTCATAATTAGTATCCTGTGGTGCGGCAACTAAAATATTTTGAACCTCTTCTTTCAATATCTTATTAAGTTCGGATGTATTGAGGTATTTATCTTTTGCAACTCTCTTTTCAATTTGTTCAATTATTTTTACTGTTGTTTCAATACCCACATCGGCACTAACCAATGCATCTTCAAGATCATCCAGCACTTCTGTATCAACAGTACTTTTACCTGCAATTGCTTTTGTTATTTTGCTTAAGAATCCTTCCCGGGTTTTTTGTAATCCCTGCTCCAGGCTTTCCTGCTGCTGTTTTTTTCCAAAGAGTTTATCAAATAGTCCCATAATAATTGAAGGTTAGTGTTATCCGGTTGTAAATTTAATCTTCTTGGTTGAAATTGGAATTGTTGCTAAATAAAGAAAGCCTCCCGGTAAATCGGGAAGCTTTATAATATATTTTTTCTCATGCTTTAAAACTTAACTGGCTAAGAAATCTTTGATCTTGTCTTTATGTACAATTGCTTCTTTAAAAGTGTAAGCACCTGTTTTAGGGCTACGCAAAGTACGTATCACTTTTGTCCAGTTTTTTGCATCTGCTGCGGCTTTCTGATCTTTTGTTTTTATCGCTGTTTTAGCTGCTTTTGCCATGGTAGTATGTTTATTGGTTAATTTGGTTAAGCCGTATAAACGTTTTAACTAACTAACAGATTAATGTTATTATTTAATTTCTTTGTGTACAGTAACCTTCTTTAAAATCGGGTTCAGTTTTTTTAACTCCAAACGCTCGGGAGTATTTTTTTTGTTTTTGGTGGTAATATAACGGCTTGTACCAGGTTTACCACTGGCTTTATGCTCTGTACATTCTAATATTACCTGTACCCTGTTTCCTTTCTTTGCCATTTTATGTTGTTTATTGGTTAATCAGTTAATCCGTTTATACGTATTAACCATTTAACAGATTGATGTTTTAGATTTTTTCTCCTGCGGCACGTAATTGCTTTATTACAGATAACAAACCATTTTTATTGATAGTTCTTATTGCTTCTGAAGATACTTTTAAAACAACCCATTTATCTTCTTCTGCAAGAAAATAACGCTTGGTTTGCAGGTTAGGTAAAAACCTGCGCTTTGTTTTAATGTTTGAATGAGAAACCTTATTTCCCGTAACCGGCTTCTTTCCTGTAACCTGACATACTCTGGCCATTGTCTAAAATTTTGGACGGCAAAGGTATGATTTAAAATGGATTTTAAACACCTTGATTTGAAGATTTTTTGATTTTTCCTTTAAAACTACCCACAACCAGGGTAAAACTGTTAATAAAGCTATCTTTAAATAATGAAATTACCTCTCAAAATAACTATTTTAGGGCTTATTGTACTGGTAAAATGCTCATTGGCTACGGCTATTCCCCCTGTGGAGTTAAGGGCAAATATGGTTATTAAAAGCTCGGTTCAAATAAAAAAATCGACATACTTCTTAAATGCACCTGACTCTTTAAGTATTTCCCTGATTAGAATTGAAGGCAATAATATTACTGTAGATTTTAATAAAGCCGTATTACACGGCAGCAATAATAAACAATTACCTAACCAGTTTTATGGCCTGGCCATTTTGGTCAAAGGCAATAATATCACTATCAAAAATGCTATCGTCAGTGGCTACAAAGTGGCACTGATGGCTGAAGGCTGTAAAAACTTAAAAATAGAAAATTCCGATTTCAGTTATAACTACCGCCAGCATTTGCAAAGCACCTGGTTAAGTGAAGATGTGAGTGACTGGATGAGTTATCACCATAATGAAAATGACGAGTGGCTGCGGTATGGTGCCGGTATCTATTTAAAAGATTGCAGTAAACCCATAATTCAAAACAATACCATTACAGGAGGGCAATGTGCCTTAATGATGATGCGGTGTAATGACGGAACCATAACCAACAATGATTTTTCTTTCAACTCTGCTATTGGCATTGGCATGTACCGCTGCAGCAAAAATAATATATTGCATAACAGAGTAGACTTTAATGTACGTGGTTACAGCCACGGCTTTTATAACCGTGGGCAAGACAGTGCCGGCATGCTTGTTTTTGAACAATGTAACGACAATGTGTTTGCGTACAACAGTGTAACGCATAGCGGCGATGGATTTTTTTTATGGGCCGGACAAACTACAATGGATAGCGGTGAAGGTGGCTGTAATGATAATTACCTGTATAAAAACAATTTTAGCTACGCACCTACAAACGGGGTTGAAGTTACCTTCAGTAAAAATATTATTAAGGACAATATTATTAATGAATGCGACCATGGCATATGGGGTGGTTATAGCTGGCAAACTTCCATCACAGGAAATCAGTTTTACAAAAACAGGATTGGCATAGCCATAGAACATGGGCAAAACAATAATATCAGCAATAACAATTTTGAAGAAAACAAAGTGGCAGGCATAAAATTATGGGCAAGAAAAACACAACCTGCTGATTGGGGCTATGCACAAAAAAGAGAAACAAGAAGCATGAAATATGATTTGTGGGAAAACAAATTTAAAAATGAGCGTATTGCTTTAGATGCCACATTAACTCAAAACATTACTCTTTATAAAAACAGTTATGAAAACACAAAAACTACATTTAAAAAAGACAGTTCTGTAGAAAATATAATTATAAACCCTGAAACAATTTTAGACACGCCGGCAATTGCAATTGATATTATAAGCAAATGGAAAGAAAAAAACATCCCTGTTATAAATACACCATCTGGTAAAGATCAGATCCGTATTACCGAATGGGGTCCATACGATTTCCGCTACCCCATTTTATTTTTAAAAAAGGTTGACAGTAATAATATTTATCACTTTGATGTATTGGGGCCAAAAGGCAATTGGAAAATAAAAAAATCAAATGATATAACCGGTATTACACAAACCCAAGGCAGTTTCCCCAATGAAATTACTGCCCAAAAAACAGGTGAAGATGTACAGATAGAAATGGAATTCACTGGTGAAAAATTTACAGATCAATTTGGAAAAGCACAAGCCGCCGGCAAGCCTTACACTTTTTCATTCAGAGATTATAAACCGGATATTACCTGGAATGTAAACTGGTATTCATGGGATGCGGCACATAATCCTAATAAAGATTATAAAAGTTTTATAAATTTCATTGGCAAAAGCTCTGCACTGAAAACGGAAAACTCCAAACAGTTAAACTATATCTGGTGGAATGAAATTGGAAAAAATTTACCGGCAGATAGTTTTGCTACAGTTGCCACAACAACAATAAATGTAAAAAAAAGATCGTACGATTTAGGAGTAACTGCTGATGACCTGGTTAAAGTTTTTGTTGATGGAAAATTAGTAATTGATTTTTGGGATGCAAAAAAATACGTGTATGATGAAGATGCTCACCACAGTGCCATTGTGCCATTAAATGGTAAACATGATATCAGGATTGAGCATGTGGAAAATGCAGGATATGCCACTTTGATTTTTACTTTAAAGCCCTTATAAAAATTTATTTCTCTTACTTACTGCAACTCTATACATCTGTAATATCACCGCCAGCAGTATCAGGCTTACACCTAAGTAAAACCATTTATTCAATTCTTCATTTTCCTTAAAAAAAAGGAACGCTAAAATAATTCCGTAAACAGGTTCTAAATTATAAGTAAGGTTGGCCGTAAATGCCGATATTTTTTTTAGGGCATTTAATTGCAGCTGAAAACTGAGTACAGTACAAAACCAAGCCAATACCAATAACCAGCACCAATCACTTACAGTTGGTAAATAATAAGTGGCAGGAAACTGCTGTAAGTAAAGTGGCACCAACAAAGTAAGCGTAATTAACCCACCGCCTAACTCGTATAATGTAAGTGTTTGCGGCGTAAACCGGGTTACCAATCGCTTATTAAAGATGGGAAACAATGCACTGCCTAATGCAGAAATTATCCCAAAAATTATTCCTGTTTTGTATTGCGGATGAAAATCGAAAATGATATAAATACCTGCGATGGCTAACAATCCCAATGCAACTTCAATTAAAGCAATGGGCTTTTTTAAAATAAGCGGCTCTAAAAATGAAGTAAAAAAACCTGTGGCACTAAAACAAACCAATGCCACCGATACGTTGGCATATTTTACGCTCCCGTAAAATGTTACCCAGTGTATGGCAACAATTGCTCCCACTCCAAAAATCTTTAACGCATCTTTTAATGCAATACGCTGCAATTGCTTTTTAAAATATTGCAGCGTCAGCAAAGTAATAATTGTAATTAAAAGCCGGTACCAAACCAGCAAGCCTTCATTTAGTGTAATTAGTTTTCCTAAAATAGCGGTAAAGCCAGCCAGAAAAACAGCAATATGTAACTGGATGAGTGCTTTTTTCATTCTTTCAAAGATACTGGATGCCCGATGTTTATACCACTGGTATAAAAAAAATCATAATTAGTAGTTAAGGTTCAACTCTAAGCTGTAAACATATTATATTTGCCAACTTAATAACCAATACTATATGAGTTTTAAACGTATTAACAACATTACAGGGTGGATTATTTGCATTATTGCATGCTCGGTATACATTATGACGATGGAAGCCACCGGCAGCCTTTGGGACTGTGGAGAGTTTGCATCAAGTGCTTATAAATTGCAGATACCTCACTCACCGGGCGCACCTTTTTTTACTTTGATTGGCCGTTTGTTTATGGCTCCCTTTGATCCGCAACATGCTGCCACCGGTATTAACCTGATGAGTGCAACTGCAAGTGGGTTTACTATCCTGTTTTTATTCTGGAGTATTACCTATTTTGCACATAAGATAGTTACAAAAAACGGTGGTGAGTTAACCAATGAAAAAATATTTGGTATAATGGCCGCAGGCGTTGTTGGTGCATTGGCTTATACTTTTTCCGATTCCTTCTGGTACAGTGCTGTTGAAGGTGAAGTATATGCTTTATCCTCTTTTTTTACTGCTTTATTATTTTGGGCCGCACTTAAATGGGAACAGGGTGTAACCATAGAAGAAGCTAATGGTATTAAAGGCCATTTTACCAAAGCCGACCGCTGGATCATTTTAATTTTCTTTTTAATGGGCTTATCCATTGGCGTGCATTTATTAAACCTGTTGGTTATACCGGCTGTTGTAATGATCTATTATTTTAAACGCCATAAAGTATCCAACTGGGGTACATTCTTCGCATTTATTATTGGTTGTACAATTACCGGGCTGGTGCAAAAAGCAATGATACAATGGACAGTTAAAGGTGCCGGCAATTTTGATGTTTTATTTGTAAACGATTTTGGCTTACCTTATTTTTCGGGCTTTGCATTTTTCTTTGTACTTATTGCTGCGGTTTTTTATTTTGGTGTACGCATAGCCATAAAGAAAAATTGGAATTTTTTAAGGTTGGGTATCTGGAGTTTATCTTTTATGATGCTGGGATGCTTTTCATCTTACTTTACAACTTTGGTTAGGGGCAATGCAAACCCAGCCTTAGATATGAGCAACGTAGATAACCCCATAAACTTAATGAGCTATTTGGCAAGAGAGCAATATGGCGATTGGCCAATTATTTACGGACAGGATTTTACTGCACAACCTACCGACAATAAAGTAACCGAAACTTATGTAAAAAGCCATGGTAAATACGAAAAAGACGGAAGGAAAGTAGAATATGTTTATGCTCCTGAAGATATGCACCTGTTTCCCCGTATGTGGGACCAGGGAAATGAACAGGGACATGCCGATTATTATGCCAACTGGATGGGGATAGGAAAAGACAAACAGGGAAATTGGGAAAGGCCTCCAACAATGGGCGAAAATATTGGCTTTGCATTAAGCTATCAGTTTGGCTGGATGTATATGCGTTACTTTATGTGGAATTTTGCCGGTAAGCAAAACGACTTACAGGGCGTTTACATGAGCAATGTTCGTGATGGTAACTGGAAAACAGGTATTGGCCCATGGGATACTTTCCGCCTTGGTGACCAAAGTACTTTACCAGACAGTTTAAAAAATAATAAAGCAAATAATAAACTTTTTGCTTTACCATTTATATTAGGCCTGCTTGGTTTAATTTATCATATTAAAAAAGATGGCCGTAATGCATTAGTGGTAGGTTTATTATTCTTTTTTACGGGAATAGCTATCAGCGTTTATTTAAACATGGCCGGCAATCAGCCCCGTGAAAGAGATTATGCTTTTGTAGGCTCATTTTATGTATTTGCTATTTGGATTGGCCTTGGTGTTTTATATGTAAAAGAATTATTTGGCGGCTTTATTAAGAACAGCACAATGGCAGGTTATGCAGCAGCAGGCTTATGTACTTTAGCAGTTCCTGTTTTAATGGCCAGCCAGGAATGGGACGACCATGACCGCAGTAAAAAAGTATTGGCAAGAGATCTTGCTACAGATTATCTTGAAAGCTGTGCACCCAATGCAATACTTGTTACATTTGGTGATAATGATACCTATCCCCTTTGGTATGCACAGGAAGTGGAAGGCATTCGCAGAGATATCCGTGTAATAAACTCCAGTTTGCTCGGAACCGATTGGTACATTAACCAGCTACGCTATAAAGTAAACCAGAGCGATCCTATTGACCCGATATGGACAGCAGAACAGATTGAAGGCAGTAACCGGGATATTATTTATAATGCGCCAAAGCCCGGTATCGACCCTAATCAATACATGGATCTCTATACCATGATGAAAGATTATGCAGGTAGTGATGATCCATCAAAAACAGAACAGGGAAGAGATGGCAGTACATTGAATGTTTATCCTTCAAAAAAAGTAAGTATTCCTGTTGATATAAATTTTGTTAAGCAAAACGGTACAGTTAATGCAAACGACAGCGTGGTATCGGCTGTACAATTTGAAATACCAAAAAGTGTGATATTTAAAAACGATGCTGCTGTTTTAAATATCATTGCTGCCAACAAATGGAAAAGGCCAGTTTATTTCACTTCTCCTGATGCAGGTGGTATTGGTATTAATAATTATATCCGGCAGGATGGACTTACCTACCGTTTTGTACCGGTATTAAACAGTGAGGTTAATAATGACTGGGCGTATGATAAGATGATGACTAAATTTAAGTTTGGCAACGCCAACCTTGCCGGTGTTTATTATGATGAAGAAAACCGCAGGCACTTAAACAGCATTCGTTTGGCATATGCACTTGCAGCCGGCAGCCTTGCTGACCATGGTAAAAAAGAAGAAGCAAAAAAAATGCTGAACAAATGCGACCAGATGATGCTGGAAGAAAATTTCCCTTATGGTATGGTAAGCAGGGGTCAACAGCATAATAAATTTTCTTTACAAATGCTGATTTCGAGTTATAAAGCAGGAGATACAGTATTGGCAGATAAGATTACCAAAAGCGTAAAAAAAGATCTGGAGCAACAGATGAAATATATGAGTAATCTTGATGACCGCAAGCAGGAAAACATGCAATACGAAGCAGAAGAAGTAAAACGTTTATTAATGGGAATACAGCAGATAGAAATGCAGTTTAAAATGCAAAAGATGCCACTACCTGAAAATCCCGGAACAATTATTTCACCACCCGTAATTCCGGCCAAAGCTGCTGATACGCCAAAGAAAAAAGGGTAACAAAATATTATTCAACATTAAATCCTCTGAAATATTTTGGGGGATTTTTTTATTTAACAAATGAACCAAACAGTACACTTAAATGTTTCGTAATTTAGTATGAGATAGATTTTATTGACTAATTACTATTATGCTCGGCTACAATTTTTCCAAATACGACCCCAACGATAACAGCAAATCTCCTTTTGAGAAATTGCTGGACTTGTTTTTGCAACTGCTCACCTATACCAATGGTGACTTTAACGAAGCCATGCAATGGATGAATGAACTGGACAAAGAATACAAACTCACCAACGATGATTACGGCATTGGCGATTTTTTAGAGGACCTGAAAGACAAAGGATATATTGATGAGAAAAAAGAAAATGGTGAAATAAAAATAACTTCTAAAACAGAACAGAGCATCCGAAAAAAAAGCCTGGAAGAAATTTTTGGCAAACTTAAAAAAACAAAGCAGGGCAATCACCATACATTTAAACCCGGCGGTGGCGACGAAATAAACCCGGAGACAAGGCCATTTCAATTTGGTGATACCATGGAGCAGATTGATTTTACCAGTTCCATCCGCAATGCACAGATCAATCATGGCATTGACAGTTTTAAAATGCAGGAAGATGATCTGGAGATAAGGGAAACAGATTTTAAAAGTCAAACTTCCACTGTGCTGATGATCGATATTTCTCACAGCATGATATTATATGGCGAAGACAGAATTACGCCTGCAAAAAAAGTAGCCATGGCTTTAAGCGAACTCATCAAAACAAAATACCCAAAAGACACTTTAGATATTGTAGTATTTGGCAATGATGCCTGGACAATTGAAATAAAAGATTTACCGTACCTGCAGGTTGGGCCTTATCATACCAACACAGTTGCCGGACTGGAATTAGCAATGGATATTTTACGCAGAAGGCGCAATCCCAATAAACAAATATTTATGATAACGGATGGTAAACCCACCTGTTTAAAAGTAGGCAGCCGGTATTATAAAAACAGTTTTGGAGTAGATAGAAAAATACTGAACCGTTGTTTAAGTTTAGCCACACAATGCAAAAAATTAAAGATACCCATCACTACATTTATGATAGCAACTGATCCCTACCTGCAAAAATTTGTACAGGAGTTTACGGAATGCAATCATGGTAAAGCCTTCTTTGCAGGATTAGATAAGTTAGGGGCATTTATATTTAAGGATTTTGAAAGCGGGAAGAGGAAGACGGTTTACTAAAACTTTCACGCCAAGGCGCAAAGAAATTGTAAAGACGCAAAGCTATATTAGCGTCTTTTGAATCTTATCTTTGCAACTTTGCGTGAATAATTCTTATAAAAAAGATTATACAAAAATAAAAAATGGATAATAAAAAAATTAAAACATTAGGCGAATTAAAAAAGAGCGGCTACGTTTCAAAAAGCATTAAACAGGAAATTCGGGATAATCTTATTATTAAAATCAAGGCGAAAGAAAATCCTTTCCCAGGCATATTGGGTTACGAAGACAGCGTAATTCCCGATACAGAAAGAGCTTTATTATCACAACATAATATTTTGTTTTTGGGTTTACGTGGCCAGGCCAAAACACGTATGGCAAGGCAGATGACTGAGTTGCTCGATGAATACATTCCTGTTGTTGCCGGCAGTGAAATTAATGATGATCCCTTTAACCCTGTTTCAAGATATGCGGTAGATCTTATTGAAGAGAAAGCCGATGCTACTCCGATTGCATGGTTGCACCGCAGCCAGCGTTATGGTGAAAAACTTGCTACCCCGGATGTAAGTGTTGCCGACCTTATCGGTGATATTGATCCGATAAAAGCTGCCAACTTAAAATTAAGTTTTGCAGATGAACGGGTATTGCATTATGGTATTATACCAAGAAGCAACCGCTGTATTTTTGTAATAAATGAATTACCCGATCTGCAGGCAAGAATACAGGTATCGCTGTTTAATATTTTAGAAGAAGGCGATCTGCAGATACGTGGTTTCAAACTGCGGCTACCTTTAGACGTGTTGTTTGTGTTTACTGCCAACCCCGAAGATTATACCAACAGGGGAAGTATTGTAACACCATTGAAAGACAGGATAGAAAGCCAGATACTCACCCACTATCCAAAAAGTATTGAAACATCGCTTGCCATTACAGAACAGGAAGCAGGCATTAATGATGAACAATTGCAAAGAGTAAAAGTAAGTGACTTAATAAAGCGTTTAATTGAACAGGTTGCTTTTGAAGCAAGGGGAAGTGAACTGGTAGATAAAAAAAGTGGAGTAAGTGCAAGGCTTACCATCAGCGCTTATGAAAATGCAGTAAGTGCTGCAGAAAGAAGAGCGATAATTAACAATGAAAAAGAAACACAGGTTTGGTTAAGTGATCTGATTGGTATCATCCCGTCTATTACAGGAAAAATAGAATTGGTTTATGAAGGTGAACAGGAAGGACCTTACCAGGTGGCATTTAATTTATTGGAGAAAGCGATACGTACACAGTTTGGCCTGTATTTCCCCAACCCTGACAGTTTAAAAAAGAAAAGAGGTAAAGATGCCACGCCGGAAGACAACCCTTACAAAGCCATTACAAGGTGGTTTGATGCAGGTAATGCTTTAAATACTTTTTTTGAAACTAAGGATGAAGACAAAGTGCAACTCTTATACAAAGTGGATGGCTTACATGCATTAGTAAAAAAATATTTTAAAACGGCGAACGAAAAAGAAAACGCCCTATTAATGGAATTTGTTTTACATGGCCTGGCAGCCTATTCTTTAATAAGTAAAAAAGTACTGGAAGGAAAAATTGAATTTAAAGACCTGATGGGTAGTATGCTTAACATAGGCAGTCAGCATTTTAGTGAGGAAGATTTTACTGAAGAGGATTTCAATTAGACTACAAGATACCGGAAGTTTTAAAACTTCCGGTATCTTGTAGTTATTAATATTACCGGCAGAAAAACAATCAGAAAGAATAATTAAAACTTTACTCCTGCAGAAATACCGCCCCATGGAAAAAAGGCTCCACCTTGATAAATTACCGGCCCAACATAAATACGGCCAACAAAGCCTTTCCCTAATTTCCCATACCTATAGCCCACTGTCGGCATTATTAAGGTAGTGCCGCCTGTTGAATTACTGCCATCAAACACTGAAACAGTTGCTGTAAGAGGAGTAACTCCTAAACCTATTTCCATATGGTGAGGCCCTTTACCGGTAAGATAATTTATACCGAGGGGAAAAGTAACAACCGATGCGCCAACTCCTCCCGCAAAACCAACACCTACACGAAAACCCAGCCCGTATTCATTCTTTGTAAACCGCATATCGTAGTTTGCAGAAAAAACAATACCATTTCCTGCTAATTCACCATACACTGCTTTATTACCCTGTGCTTTTACCAATACTGTTGCTGCTAAAAGAAACACTATGCCTAATGTTATTTTTTTCATAAAATTATATTTTGGTTTATTAAATATAATATATTAGAACATGAAATTCAAACTAAAATCAAATAATATTTACTTCTCTTTCTAAAGCAACACCAAATTTTTCTTTAACACTTTCTATAATTTTTTCACTCAATGCATAAATCGCATCTCCTTTTGCATTACCATAATTTACCAATACCAATGCCTGCCTGGCATGGCAACCTGCATCAACTTTCCGGTAACCTTTCCAGCTTGTGCCGTTTTCGGGACCACATTGCTCTATCAGCCAGCCTGCGGCAAGCTTTACGTTACCGTTAGGTAGTTTGTATCCAACTATTTCCGAGAATTTTGAATGTAGCATATCGAAAGTGACACTTTCAACTTCAGGATTTTTAAAAAAGCTTCCTGCATTTCCAATTTGTGCAGGGGCAGGTAATTTAGAAGAACGAATGTTTATCACAGCATTTGAAATTGCTTTTATACTTAACTCTTTTATTCCCATTTTTTCCAGTTCCTGTTCAATGGCGCCGTAAGAAGTATTATAAACTGCTTTTTTTCCAAGCCGGAAAAAAACATTCAAAATTGCAAACTCATTCTTATATTTTCTTTTGAAAATACTTTCCCTGTATCCGAGTTCACAATCGTTCAAACTAAAAAAATGTATCACTTTTTCTTTTAGATGAATGGCTTCTAAATAACAAAACACATCTTTTATTTCCACTCCGTAGGCCCCGATATTTTGCGTAGGGCTTGCCCCTACATTGCCGGGAATCAACGACAAATTTTCAACTCCTGCCCAATTATTATTGATGCAATGCAAAACAAACTGATGCCAATTCTCTCCTGCACCTGCTTTTATATAAATATAATCTTCATCTTCTTTTACAATCTCAATTCCTTTTATTTCATTTTTTAAAACAAAGCCGTCAAAGTTTTTTGTAAAAAGGATATTGCTGCCACCGCCTAAAATCAGTGTTTGTAGTTTGCCCGCAGGACCCTGTGGGTTTTTTGTTGTTTGTAGTTTGTTGAATTCAAGCAGTTCTCTTAATTCATCAATAGAATTAAATGTTGCAAAATATTTTGCAGTTACATCAATACCGAAGGTGTTTAACTTTTTAAGTGATATATTTTCCTGTATCATGTTAATAATAAACTGTGAGCAAAGCTAAATAGAAATTCTTAGTTGATTCGCCAAATGGCGTACGCCATCAGGGCCCAATCAGGATTCAACAGTTTGTTTCAAAATCAATTTGTATCCACATCAACAACAACTGTTACGCTTTTTACACTCTTTTCGCTTCCTAATAAATTAATATGGTTGCGGATAATTTTTTTATAGGTACCGCTCATACCATGTTCTTTCGGTAATTTAATTAAAATCTCCATCAGGTATTGGTTGCGTATGCGGTTGATGACTGGTGCAGCAGGGCCAACAATATAATCTTTCAAATCTTGCCGTAATAAAGCCGCCAGTTTATCTGCCGCATTTGCGACTACCGTCTTGTCTTTGTGTTTTAGTGTTAATAAAACAATACGGCTGTAAGGCGGATAGAAAAACTCTTTCCTGTTTTCAATTTCAATTTTATAGAATTGTTTGTAATCATGCTGCTGTACCAACTGCAATACCGGATGTTTAACATTGGTGGCTTGTATTATAACCGTCCCCTGTTTTCCTTTTCGCCCTGCCCTGCCGCTCACCTGCTCCATCAATTGAAAGGCACGTTCATTTACCCTAAAATCGGCAAAGCTTAACAAACCATCTGCATCTAAAATACCTACCAAACTCACTTTATCAAAATCCAGGCCCTTCACTACCATTTGTGTGCCTACTAAAATATCGAAGCGGTGTTGTTCAAATAACTGTATCAAATTATCGTGTGCAGATTTTCCTCTAACGCTATCCACATCCATTCTTGCAATACGATGTTTGTGAAATTCTTCTTCCAGCTGTTCCTCAATTTTTTCGGTACCGAAATTTTTCTCCAGCCAGTTATTACCGCCACATGCCGGGCAGGTAATTAATTTTGGATATTGACTGGCACAATAGTGGCAATGTAATTTATTACTGTACTTATGTAAGGTTAATGATACAGAACAATGATCGCATTGCGGAATAAAACCGCAGATACCACAAATGAGATAAGGATTATATCCCCTTCGGTTTTGAAATAAAATAACCTGCTTATCTGCATCCAAAGCTGTTTGCATGGCCTCTTTTAATTGAGGGCTGATCATCACTTTACCCTTTTGTGCCACCTGCCGGGTATTTACAATTTCAATGGCGGGTAAAAGAATACCGCCGAAACGTTCATTCAATTCCACTAATGCATATTTATTATCCACTGCATTAAAATAACTTTCTACCGAAGGTGTGGCACTGCCTAATAAAACCTTACAGTTAAATAAACCTGCATAATAAATTGCCGCATCTCTTGCATTATATCTTGGTGCCGGCTCCTGTTGTTTGTAAGATGCATCATGTTCTTCATCCACAATCATCAAACCCAATTCTTTAAAAGGAAGAAATAAAGCACTTCTTGCACCCAATACAATTTTCACTTCTCCGGTTCTAATCTTATTCCACAATTCTATACGTTCGTTATTGTTAAATTTAGAATGGTAGATAGTAATATTACCTCCAAAATGTTTTTGCAGTCGGCGGATAATCTGTGCAGTCAACGCAATTTCGGGCAACAGGTATAATACCTGTTTGCCCTGTGTAAAATAATGTTCTATCAGTTTGATGTACACCTGTGTTTTTCCACTGCCTGTTACGCCATGCAATAAACAAACAGGTTTTCCTTCAAATGCTTTTGTAACCGAATCAGAAGCTATTTGTTGTGCTTCGCTGAATTCAAAATCAATGTCAACATTTCTTGGCAATGTTTTAATTCTGTCCACGCTTCTTTTCTCCACCCATAAAATATTTTTATCTGTAAGTCCTTTTAGTTGTGCTGCGGTGGCCCCGGATTTTTTTAGTAATTCTGTTTGCAATACATCTCCTTCCAGTTTTTCCAGATGCAGGTAAGCTAACAACAGTTCCATTTGTTTGGTGGCGCCTTTCCAATCGTTCAGTTTTTTACTAAGTTCCTCTTCATTATTATACACCGGATTTAGTACAACATAATTTTCTTTCTTCACTTTATATTTTTCATCCATTGCTTCCCAAACAAAACAGATTTTTTTATCAATCAGTTTTTTAATAATAGGGTAAATATGGGTAATGTCTAATATCTGCTGTACTTCCGTAAGCCTTAATTCTTTTTTTATCAGTAAAGCTTCTGCCACCAAAAACTCTTCGTCGTTCAAATGAGAGAAATCATCCCCGGCTTCTTCATTATAAATTAAAACCGTTTCGCTGCTTAGTTTAAAATGTGTGGGTAATGCAGCGGCCATCACTTCGCCTTCACTGCACATATAATAGTTGCTTATCCAATGCCATAATTGTAATTGCTGAGGGTACAATATTGGTTCATCGTCCAGTATATTCAGTATTGCTTTGGTTTTATAGACTGGTTCCTTATCAAGAATAATTTTTACAATGCCTGCATATTTCTTATTCTTTAACTCCACTTCTGCCCTGCAACCAGGTTGTACTTTTCCAACTAATTCAACAGGAATGGCATAGGTATAAGTATTAGGTAATGCCAGGGGCATAATTATTTCAGCCCATAATCCTGAGGATGGTTCTTTAAATAATATTTCATTTCCTGTATTCATCAAATGCCCTAAAGTTATTTAAAGTTCTATTTTAATTTAGAAATGAATTCTGCAAAAATTTATGAAGGCCTTCATATCGGTTTAATTTTCAAAAAAACCTTTAGAGCCTGTCCCGAATTTACTTCGGGAGGTTTGGGGCGTTATTGTTATCCAACTTGCTTTGTACTCAATCAGTTTTTCCTCCATTATTTTATATACATTTTCTTTTAAAGATTGTACATCCTTTAATGTCAACCCATCAACCGGCACTTCTTCCAGGTAAACAATCCTGGCTTTACCGGGTGTTAGCGAAAAGATACTCTTATAATTATTCCTGTCGTAAGCATCTAAAAATAAAATGGGTTTAATGGAAGTTTGTGTTTCAATGGCAATTCTAAAAGCGCCATCATAAAATTCTTTTAAGGGTTGATGCGTAATATTAAACGTACCCTCGGGACTTATTACAATAGAAATACCTTTTCGTAAAACACTTTTAAGCTGCATTACACTTTTTGCCCTTTTTTGAGCATTTGCTCTATCTACCAATACCACCGTATTCCTGTACAAAAAACCGAATATTGGAATTGTAGCCATTTCAGCTTTCCCTAAAACCCTGAAATGTTGTTTCCGGATGGCCTTCATTAAAAGCGGGGTATCTAGATAAGCAATGTGATTAAACACAAAAACATACTGTTTATGGTGATCCGGTTCCGACTCATATATATATTGTATCCTTATGCCTGTCATAAATAAAAAAAAATCGGCCCAGGCCCGGCAGAGCCGGTATATGAAGTTGCCACCCCTGATCTTACCAAAAAAAGAGGCTATTATCACCAAGGGAAATATTACCAACAGAAACCCAATAAAGAGTATTAATCCATAAAGGGTAAAAATCACTTGCATAAACCGTACAAAATAGCGCATAATAAACAACGAATATAGGCAGTTTTGGCCTTGTGCCAGAACGGTTTAGCACTGATTTTAACCCTGCAAAGCTGGTCTTATCCCCAATAAGATCGTATAAGGGGATATATTTTTCTGTTTTACCGGAGGAATTTAAAGCTAAAATCCCTACCTTTGCCGTCCTAAATTTGGGAAATTATGTTAGCAATAGTAAAAATAGCAGGACAGCAATTTAAAGTTAAAGCAGGCGACAGCTTGTATGTACCTCATATAGCAGGTAAATCCGGTGACTCAGTAGAGTTTGCCGATGTATTGATGACTGAAAACGACGGAACAGTTGTTGCAGGCACCGGTATAAAAACAGTTGTTAAAGCTGAAATTATCAGCGACCTGATTAAAGGTGAAAAAGTAATTGCCTTTAAAATGAAAAGAAGAAAAGGTTTCCGTAAAAAACACGGACATCGTACGCAATACACTCACATTAAAGTAACGGCTATTGCTTAATTATTTTGAATACAGTAATTCAAAATTTTAAATTCTAAATTAAAGAAACATGGCACATAAAAAAGGTGAAGGTTCCGTAAAAAATGGCAGAGATTCACAAAGCAAAAGATTAGGTGTAAAAATTTATGGTGGACAACCGGCGCTTGCAGGTAACATCATTATTCGTCAACGCGGCACAGTTTATCATCCTGGTAAAAATGTTGGTGTTGGAAGAGACTTTACCATTTTTGCATTAGCTGATGGTTTGGTTGAATTCAAAAAAACGAAAGGAGACAGAACAACAGTTTCTGTAACAGCCATTGAAGCAACTGCCTAAAAAAGTAAAAATTTTTTAATTTTTTTTGTTAGTTTGATAAATATTTCTATTTTTAAGTATTATTTACTAACCAATTAAATTTAAAAAAATGGCAACAAAGAAAAAAGCT
>JAYVPT010000039.1:0-61365 GCA_043757165.1 Ferruginibacter sp. | reverse complement strand
TCGGGTGCAATAATAAAATCAACGATGCCTGCATCAATGGCATTTTGCGGCATACCATCATAAGCGGCAGAGGCAGGGTCTTGTGCAAACGTAAGCCCGCCTTGGTCTTTAATATCTTTCAACCCTGCAGTGCCATCTGAACCGGTGCCGGATAATACCACACCGATAGCATGTGCATGGTGTACTTCTGCCAGGGAAGAGAAGAAAATGTCGATGGGTAAATTCTGCACTCCTTTTGCAGAGCGTGGGCTCAACTTCAGCACACCATCCGTGGCCACCAATATTTTATTGGAAGGAATGACATAGATACAATTGGGATCTACATGTACATTGTCGCTTATTTCTACCACCGGAATGTTGCTTACCCTTTGTAAAATTTCGGGCAGGGCACTTTCATGTTCGGGATGTAAATGCTGTACAAGTATGTATGCCATTCCTGAATTTTCCGGAATAGCTCTTATCAATTTTTTAAAAGCATCCAGCCCACCTGCAGATGCACCAATACCCACCACCGGAAAAAGATTTTGGGAAGGTATTTTGGGTTTGCTTATTTGTGCTTTTGGCATGGTGTTTTTGTTTTCCCTTCATATCATTAAGTGCGATAACAAAAGAGCTGTACAATGTAGTTTACTAAAGGTAGTTAATTCGTCGCTGTAAACTATTGCCTTTTTATAAATTAAAAGTGTTTAATTAATTTATAATGACCTTAGCGGTTTACTGTTTTTAAATTAAAATTAACGAAAACGGGCCGGCATTTTTTAATGCCAGCCCCGTATATTTGAGTTGCTATATTAACAGGCTATCTGGTGCATAATATTTTTTTCCTGATTTTTTAAACACATGCGTAGTTTGTATGCTATTGCTTCCTGTTTTACCACCTGTTTTTTTAAAAAATCGGCAGTAGATCTATCCTCATGTTTTTTATAACAATCATCAATATTTTTTTGTAGCCCTTTAATTATAATGTCATGATCGGTTAATAATTCTTTCATTATGTCATAATTGTCGTCGCATCTTGCCATGGCTACGTTTAGTGAAGCGTACTGTAAAAAATTTTCCAGGGTTCCGCTTACAGGGGAACCTGAATTATTTTTATGCACTGCAATTTCCTCAATGGCTTCTTCCAGTTTTATACTCCTGTCTTCAAGAATGTTTTCCAGTTCCAAAAAGCTATTGTTGCTTACAGACCATGGTATTTCCCTTGTTTTAATGTACATAACCATTATGTCGGCCAGTACATTGGTAAGTAAGCATGTTACCGGCAAAGTTTGTGCTGCAATGCTGTTGTTAGGTTTCATACAGGATGTTTTAAAAATTTATGTGTATTATCATAATTAATTTCCCCCGGCAATTATACCTCCTCACTTCATCAATTAAAATACCTGCGTAATGTCCAGGCAATGGTTTCATGATTTTCCATAAGGCCGGTTAAAAAATCTGCTGTGCCTGCATCTTTATATTTTTCAGCGCAGTCATCAATATTGTTACGCAGTGCTTTTATTACAGTTTCGTGGTCGGTCAACAATTCTTTCAACATTTCTTTTTTACCAGGGTATTTGCCCGGCTCTTCTTTTAAGGAAGCATGTTGCAGAAATTCATTAAAAGTGCCAATTACCGGCATACCCAGTTTATTAATACGTTCTGCAATTTCATCAATGGCTTCTTCCAGCTGGTTATACTGACCTTCAAATAATTTATGGAGTTCCATAAAACTTTCGCCTTTTACATTCCAGTGAAATTTTCTTGTTTTGCTGTAGAGCACCATTGCATCGGCCAATACATTTGTAAGTATGCCTGCTACAGCCTGCAGTTTTTTTTCCGGGATACCAATATCAGGTTTCATGTAAGATTGTTTTATTTGTTATGGAATGCTTTGTTATCTTTAATCAGCTAACAAGTATTGTACCACCAGTTCTTTAACCAGTTAAAATGGTTTGGCATAAAAATAGTAACAACATTGGGTAATTATTTCCACGTTTGTAAAAAAATATATTTAAAAAAATATTGTGACAAAAAAAAAGAATCCCCTGTTCAGCACCAACAACAGGTTAATTACCGGTTATGCCATTGCTTTTTTTTTGTTGTTAACCAGTTACCTTATTACTTTATACTCTAACAAACAACTGATAAAACAAACAGAATCTGTTACACATACCCAAAAGGTAATAACAGATCTGGAAAATTTACTATCGGCAGTTAAAGATGGTGAAACTGGCCTGAGGGGATTCTTAAATTCAAAAGATACTATTTTTTTAGCCCCTTTTAATAAAAGCCTTTCCAGTACACGCTTTATGATTAAAACTGTTGAAGATGAAACTAAAGACAGTGACTGGCAACAGCAACAAATAAAAAATTTAAAAGTATTCATCGCTGCAAAGTATGCTAACATCAACTCTTCAATTAACCGTTTTCTTTTGCATAACAAAACTATAGATGAGGTATTGCTGGAAGATACTTATACTGGCAGGGCATTAATGGATAGTATCAGGTTGAAGGTAAGTGACATGCAGGATCATGAAAAAAATTTATTACTAATCAGGTCCAAAAAAGTTGACAGCAGGTATGCCGCATTAAATACCATTGTAATTACTTCTTTATTTTTAGCTTTTATTTTTGCTGCTTTTGGGGTAATAACTTTTATAAAGGAAAGTAAAGCAAGGCTTCAGTCGGATAAAAAAGTAACCGTTTACCAGGAGGAACTAAAGAAGCGTATTGAAGAGTTAGACAAGGCCAATAGGGAACTGATAGTAATGCGGCGGGAAGAAAAATTTGCATCTACCGGCAGGATTGCACGTACCATTGCCCATGAAGTACGTAATCCCCTTACCAATATTGACCTGGCGGTATCGCAAATAAAAGAAGAGGTAAATAAAGAAATTGAAGATGTGGATTTTTTATTTGACATGGTAACCAGGAACAGCAACCGCATTAACCAGTTGATTACCGAATTGCTGAATGCCACCCGGTTTACCGATCTTGTACCTGACAGGGTTTCCATTAACAGCATCCTGGATAATGCACTGGAACTTGCCAAAGACAGGATTGCCCTGAATAACATTACTGTACAAAAAAATTACAGCACCGATATTTGTGATATATTGGTAGATGCTGAAAAAATAAAAACTGCTTTTTTAAATATTATCATTAACGGCATTGAAGCCATGAAAGAAAAAGAAGCAGGTACATTAACCCTGTGTACAAAAGGCGAAAATAATAAATGTGTGGTGGAGATATGTGATAATGGTATTGGAATGGACAACACAGCGTTGATAAGGTTATTTGAAGCGTACTACACTACAAAGCCCAAAGGCAATGGGCTGGGGTTAACCAATACCCATAACATTATATTAAACCATAAGGGTACCATTGATGTGGACAGTATGCCTGGTAAAGGCACCAGGTTTATAATAACATTTGATTTTGCTGTTTAATTACTAAGCACAAGTGATCATTACCTTTGCACAACACCTTTATTATTAATTTTTTTTATTGCCGTTATTGAAGGAACCAAATTAAAAAACCGGCAGGCTTTTGCATATTAGCCTGCCGGCTTATAAAAGCATTCCTATGCAGACCTTCTGATTACTTTTAGTAAGAAAGCTACAAGTGCTATTACCAAAAGAATGTGAATGATACCGCCGGCATGAAAGCCCAAAAAGCCAATAGCCCAGGCAATTACCAATATCACTGCAACTATATACAATAAATTTCCCATTACAATATAATTTTAAAGTTTAAAAATGTTTTGTAAACTATACTGAAAAAATGCTGCCAGATTATTAATATGTGTAAATGCGGTTGCAGGTAACAGTTTACACACAAAACTGAGGAGATAAATAAACCAGATAGTATTAAGTGGGGAAAATTGTACTCATACTGAAAAAAAAGCTATGGCCTCAACAGGTTATTAAGGGTTTGATAAATACTATCCTTGGTAAAAGGCTTGGTTATAAAAGTATCTGCCCCGTTACTGAATGCTTTTGCCCTGTCGGTATAGTTATCAAATGCAGTGATCATTGCAATCTTGGTTTTAGGGTGCAATATTTTCAATTGCCTTATAAAATCAACTCCCATACCATCGGGCAAATGGTTATCTAAAAAGATTATTTCGGGCTGGTATTTATCTAATGCGATGTTTGCTTCTGATATAGAGTTAACATAGTTTACCTCGAGACATTTTGTACGTAAAATACTGCTTAACAAAAAGCATATATCAATTTCATCATCAATTATCAAAGCGTTTACCATCTTACGATTTTAATTTTCAAATGTACTTACTACAATATTACTGCCAAACTTAAAATAACAGCAATAAATACCTGCCGTAAAACAGTTTTTTATTACCCTTCATTAAACTCCTTGTACTGCCTCATTTTATTGTATAATGTTTTACGGTCTACATTTAAAAATTTTGCAGCCTTGCTTTTATTATAATTAGCCTTTTTTAAAGCCATTACAATAGTTTCGTATTCGGCATCAATACTTACTGATTTTAATGTGTGTTCATTTATTTCTGCCGGCCGCTGAATAAAAATGTTTTTATCTTTTGCTTCGTTCTGCAAACCTTCATCAGTATTAAAAGCAGTGTTGCTTTCAAATAATAATTTACTATGGTTTACCAATTCAAAAGGAAGTGCTGTAAGTTCTATCGTAGCTGTTTCTGTTAACAGGGCAGCACGTTTTATTACATTTTTCAGTTCTCTTAAATTACCGGGCCATTGATAAGTTTTAAACAGTTGCTCTGCAGCAGGCGAAAAACCGATGATATTTTTACCCAATTCGGTATTTGCTTTTTCTAAAAAGAAATGGGCAAACAGCAGGATTTCAGGTTTTCTTTCTCTTAAGGGCGGCACACTAATACTAAATTCATTAAAGCGGTGATACAGATCTTCCCTGAACTTTCCTTTTTGGGTAGCATCATACAGCATTTCATTGCTTGCCACAATTATCCTTACATCCAGTTCAATTTCTTTATTGCCTCCCACCCTTCGCATCTTTCTTTCCTGCACCACCCTTAACAACAACACCTGTATATCGTAAGAAAGATTACTTACTTCATCTAAAAAAACGGTACCGCCATTTGCTAATTCCAGGCTACCGGTCTTTTCGTTTAATGCACCGGTAAAAGCGCCTTTTTCGTGTCCAAATAATTCGCTGCCCGCCAATTCTTTTGATAAGGCCCCGCAGTCAATGGCAATAAATGACTTGTTACTGCGGTTGCTTTGTTCATGTATGTAATGCGCCACCGATTCCTTGCCGCTGCCACTTTCGCCATAAACAATAACACTGTAATTGGTTGGCGCCACCAGTTTCATTTGCTTCAGTATTTCTCCAAAGACGCCGGTAGTACTAAAAATATATTTGTCGCCGTTTTTATTTCCTTTTGCATTACCGGGCTTAGCTGTACGGTTATGTTCCTTTACACTTGTATTAACATCGTTATCATCATTTTTTGTGCTGATCGCTCTTTTGATGGTCACTAGAATTTCTTCGGGAAAAAGCGGTTTGGTAACATAATCAAAAGCGCCATTTTTCATCACATCCACTGCCATCTTCACATCGCTGTATCCTGTAATAATTATTACCGGCATGGCAGGTACTGCCTCTCTTATTTTTAACAACAAACTTTTGCCGTCGGTATCTCCCAGCCGAAAATCGCAAAGTACTGCATCAGGTATTTGAAGTTCCATCGCCTCCAATCCTTTTTTTCCGCTATGTGCAACAGCAACTTCGTAACCATGCCTGGTAAGAAAACGGTGTAACAATTTACACATATCCACATCGTCGTCAATAATCAATATGTGTTCCATCTGCATGCATTTTGTTAAAGATAACTATCATTAATGATTGTTGAACTTGTTTTATTTACTTTCTGGCTTTGGAAGATCTATACAATACAATATAAGTGCTCCCACGGGAGAAAGCACGTATATTTATCGAAATCCTAAAACCCAAAACCGATGTAGAAAGAAATTGCGCTATTTCTGCAATCTTTGGTGAGGTTGCCGGATAATCCGGTTTTGTCTATTTCCCTTAAAACATAAGTATACCTGCCGCCAATTGTTACATTTTCAAATTTACCTGTGCGCCTTTCATACTGTACAGCATTTCCGGTTGAAAAGATAAATGTTTTGATATAGGGACCTTTGCATAAAACCCTGCATTAACACCTAGCTTCCTATTTTTATCATTAACATCAGTTACATACGGGTTGGTTAAGTTAAGCGCCCTTTAATACCAAACCTGGCTGCTGTGGCAGATAAAAAACTTTAGTTGTTATAAAATACATTTTAAAAGGATTTTACAACGCTCAGTAACGATACCCAATCTGTGGATTAAATTCTACAAAGGATTGGGGTTTTTAAAAATAAAACCATGATTTATGCCTGATAATTTCGGCATAGTTTTTAAGCATGATATAAAAACAGCTGTATGAACTTACCAACACAATTACAGGAGTACCTGAACTACCCAAAGCTTCAAATGATTGATGCCAACACCAGCCTGCCTGAAGATGAAACAACTTTTAATGCTTTAACACAGGCAGTACTAATCACATTTTTAGCCGGATTATATAAAGTCACACGTACAAAAGAAAGCGCTGCTGTTATAAACAGACAGATAAATGCTCAACAATTGTTGACTGCTATTTTTACAAATGAAGATGAGGTTGTAAATGCTGTTACAGCATTTACCAATCAACCAAATAATATTGTAAAGGAAAAACTTCTTGAAGTATCGACCGGGTATCTTGCATTCGTACAATTACAAACACCAGGGACTGATGAAATTCAAAAAGAAGATCATCTGTATAATTTAATGACAGCACAACGCAATGAAATACTTAAATATTTACCCCCCGGTTTAAAACTGGGTGATCTGTTAAACGACCAGGCATTAGAGGATAATACCAACAAAATGGAAGGCCCTGTTTCATCTTTAATGCATAAAATTGAAAACGCTTTTTCCAAATCAGATTAATAACTAAGTTTATTCCAGAAGAATTTTTAAAAAGGAATTTTATTGCGGAACAATTTTTTTCATCTTAAAAAAAATAAAATCATGATGACTACATTAAGCCAGGTTTTAGAAAAACTAAGGATAAGAAAACAGGATAATGAATTCAGGATTACCAATGGAAAATTTTCAGCCCCATCAGGCAAACAATATCTTGCCAGTGAATTAAAAATTATTAAAACCTATCGTTTTGAAGGCAACTCCGATCCTTCAGACTCGTCCATAATTTATTTAATAGAGGCCAACGACGGGCTGATTGGTTACAGCATAGATGCCTTCGGGGTGTACAGTAACCATGATAATGAGGAGGGCTATGATGATTTTATAAGAGAGATTCCGGTTTGTGAAAAAGAAGACAATGAAATTTCTGTTACACCGGCTGATAATAAAACAGAACAGTCTCAAACTTTTAGTATGGAGGCTGCAAAAAATATATTTTTTAATATTTTTTAAAAAGGCAAGTAATTTTTTTTATTTATCAAATAGCCCAGGCCTTATCTCCTTTTTTATAAGGAAGGGCACCATCATATTTTCCGGGAATTGGCACCCAGCGTAACGCTTGTTTACTGCCTATTTCAGAAGTAAAATAACCCAACAGGGTCAATTGTTTCATCATGGTATAATAATGAGATGATGAACCCACATAATTGGGATCCATTTGCAGTTTGGCTTTTTCCTTAGCAGTTTTATCTTTTTCATCACGTTGTTTGTTGTATTCTTTTGCTTCTTTTTCAAGCGTAATTAAAAAAGCTTTGCGTTGCTCAGCATTACAATCCATAAATGTATTTCCATTTACTTTTTTGCAGGCTTCGTCCAAACCGGCCATCCCTTCGGTAAATATTTTTTGCTGTTCTTCGGTATAACAATCAGTAACTATTGTTTTCATATACTCGCCAATTTTTGTGGCTTTGGCACCGGGAGTATTTGTTGTGGGGATGATGGTTTCACCTACTTCATCGAGCAATGCAATATTTTCTGCAGAAAATGTGGTGCCGCCTGATGTATTAGTTTTACAACCCGATAAAAAAACATCGCCACCGATTACAACACCGCCGGTTAATATGGCAATCATTTTTAAAAGTTCTCTTCTTTCCATGTTGAGCTTTTTTGCACGCAGCGGCACAGAGGCCGCTGAGTATTTATTAAATAGTTAAATGTTTCACTTTAATTTATTATCAATTCCCAACTTAGAGATTTCCTTTCTTCAATTCTTTTACAGCAAAATCTGCTGCTCTTGCAGTTAATGCCATATAAGTAAGTGATGGATTAACACAACTTGCACTCGTCATACAAGCACCATCGGTTACAAAAACATTCAATGCATCCCAAACCTGGTTATTAGCATTCAACACAGATGTTTTCGGGTCTCTTCCCATACGTGCCGTACCCATTTCATGAATGCCCTGTCCTGGTGCATAACCATTGTCATAAGTATTTACATTTTTAACCCCTGCAGCTTCCAGCATTTCTTTGGCATCATTCATCATATCAATACGCATCTTCTTCTCATTCTCTTTTATCTCCACATCAAAATTTAAAACAGGTAATCCCCATTTATCTTTTTTAGTGCTGTCCAGCGAAATCTTATTGCTGTGGTCGGGTAACATTTCGCCAAATGCAGTAATGCCCATATGCCAATAATCACTTGGTTCTATTAATGCATTTTTTAAATCGGCACCAATTGTCATTTCTGCAATTTCAACTCCCCTGCCCCTGCCAGCCCCACCCTGGTAACCAAAGCCCCGTAAATAATCCCTTTTGTCATCATTAATATTTCTAAAGCGTGGTATATAAATACCTGTTGGCCTTCTGCCATAAGTATATTTATCGGCATAGCCATCTACTTTACCATTGGCACCTAATCTAAAATGATGATCCATTACATTATGCCCCAGTTCCCCGCTGCTGCTGCCCAAACCATCAGGCCATATATCTGTTGCCGTATTCATTAAAACCCATGTACTGTTAAAGGATGACGCACACAGGAAAATAATTTTTGCATTGTAAGTGTAGGTCTTGTTGCTTTCGGCATCTATCACTTCTACACCGGTTGCTTTTTTTGTGTTTTTATCGTAGATAAGTTTGGTAACAATTTTATTGTTTTCCATTGTTAAGTTACCAGTCTTTCTTGCGGCAGGTAATGTTGCAGATTGTGTGCTGAAATATCCTCCAAACGGGCATCCACGCCAGCACCTGTCCCTGTACTGGCAATTGGTTCTACCCTGCTCAGGCCTTGCCTCTGTTATATTTGCACTGCGGCCAATAAACATGTGGCGCTTACCATTAAACTGTGTTTTTAATTTTGCTGCAAGATCCTTCTCTACAATATTCATTTCCATTGCAGGTAAAAATTCACCATCAGGTAAAACTTCCAACCCTTCTTTACTTCCCTGTATGCCGGCAAATTTTTCAACATAACTATACCAATCTGCCAGGTCATTATAACGGATTGGCCAGTCAACGCCAATACCTTCTTTGGCATTGGCTTCAAAATCCCATTTGTTCCATCGGTAACTCTGCCGGCCCCAATGTAAAGAACGGCCGCCTGTATGATATGCCCTGAACCAATCGAAACGTTTTGTTTCGGTGTAAGGGCTTTCCGTATCTTTTACCCACATACCCAAAGTTGCTTCTCCCAAGGCGTAATCCCTTTTTAAAACGGGATGTTCTTTTATCATTTGTTGTGTACGGGTATCCCTGTGTGGAAATTCCCAAACTTCTTTATTGGCAGTTACATAATCTTTCACATGTTCAATGTGATTGCCTCTTTCCAGCATTAAAACTTTAAGGCCTTTTTCGGTAAGTTCTTTTGCAGCCCATCCGCCGCTGATTCCTGAGCCAACAACAATGGCATCGTAAGTAGTTTCTGGCATTCGTAAAAGTTATAAATTGTAAATAATAAGTTGTTAAGTAAATCAAACGTCACAAATCTTCACGGCTTTTTTCAGTGCCTTTATTTTATCTTCTTTTTCTTTTCCGGTAGGTATGAATTCCTGGGCCAGGTAATCTTTAAACCCGGTATCTAAAATTGCTTTTATAATAGCAGGATAAAATAATTCCTGTGTATCGTCAATCTCATGCCGTCCGGGAACCCCTGCTGTATGATAATGGCCAAAGTACTGGTGGTTATCTTTTATAGTTCTTATTACATCGCCTTCGTCAATCTGCATGTGATAAATGTCGTACAACAGTTTAAAATTTTCTGATCCCATACGTTTGCATAACTCTACTCCCCATTTACTTCTATCGCACATGTAATCTTTGTGATCAATTTTGCTGTTCAATAATTCCATTTGAATGATCACGCCTCTTTTTTCTGCAAGGCCTGTTATTTGTTTTAATCCTTCCACACAATTCTTTAATCCTGTTTCATCATCCATGCCATCGCGGCTTCCGCTAAAGCAAATTAAATTTTTATACCCGGCGTCTGCAACATAATTTATATGGTCGGTATAGTTTTTTATTAATGTTGAATGATATTCGGTATGATTCCATCCTTTTGTTAAACTGATTTCGGCGCCGTTGCACATTGATGAATCAAGGCCATGGGTTTTTAATACATTCCATTCCTTGGGCCCAACAAGGTCAATGGCTTTTAAACCGATTTTATTGGCTACTGTACACAATTCGTCTAATGGTAAAAAATTGTATGTCCATCTGCAAACAGAGTGGTTGATATTGCCTTTGAGTTTATACATTTCATCATTTTCATTAGCCGCTAATGATGCCAACGGATTGGCAGCAATGGCAAGTGAGCCAACAGCCAATTGCTTTAATAATTTTCTTCTCGAAGAATTTTCATTCATTACTAAAAAATTTTAATTATCCAACAGCTTTATTTTTATTACGCATGTAAAAGTATAATCCGGCAAATGCTGCAATTAATATTACCGGCAGCACCAGGGTTGTGTTAATGATTTCGGGCCCCGCCGTTTTATTTGCTTCTGCCAAAGCAGCTTTCATTGTTTCTGTTGCTTCGGGAGAATTGTACATTTTTAAATCTGCGCCAACCGGTAAATGAGCTGCAATTTTATTGTCATATACCCCTCCCATAAACATGGTGTATAAAGACACCGCAAACATGCCGGCACCACCCATCAGGTTTAAACCAACAGCACCAGTCTTTGGTAAATTCTCCGATACAAAACCCAGCATGGTTGGCCAGAAATAACAAACCCCCATTCCAAAAATTAAAGCGCCTACAAAAACCATACTGCCCCCGGAATGACCTAAAATATATAAACCTAAAGTTGCTAATATTGCCGACATTAACAGAACACCTTGTGGTGCCAGCCTGTGAACAACAGGGCCAGCAAAAGCACGCCCAATAACCATTACACCTGTTGATACCGCAAGAATAAGTAACGAATTGGTTGTAACATTATTTAACAGTACTCCAATCCACTGACCGGTAAACAATTCTGTAATGGCTGTACCAAACATACAAATGATCATAAAAATAAAAAGTGGGCTGGCCAATGCTTTATACATACTTGCAGTAGATACACCGCTGGCAACTCTTTCTGTAACTGGAAACTGTTCTTTCAGGAACAACCATCCATATAAAAAAGTAGGTATAAGCATTAATGCTACCTGTATCTGCCAGTTAACGCCTTGTTTACTTAAAAAATAAACTATTAAAGACCCTATCACTATACCGCCAGGAAACCACAAATGAAAGTGATTCAGCTTGGTTGTTTTATTATCAGAATATAATGCAGTTACCAACGGATTACAGGCCGCTTCAACTGTTCCATTGGCAATACCAATTAATAATGTAGAAATAAACAGTGCCCAGTAAGGGCTGCCAAAACTGCCTGCGAAAATGGTTAATAATATTCCTGCCAAATGAAAAATAAAAGCCATAACCAGCAATTTCTTCATACCAATAATATCAACGATCATGCCTCCAATAATTACAGCCAGTGGAAAGCCCCAGAATGCTGTTGCAGTAATTGTTGATATTTCAGCTTTGTCTAAGTTAAACTGTGTACCCCATGTACCTAATAACCCGGCACGGATACCAAATGAAAGTGAGGTAACTAATAATGCCAGGCAACTGGCTACAAATAATTTATCACGGTTGATGGAAACAGGCATATCGTTTTGTTTAATGAAGCAATGAATTTGCGTTGGTAAATATAATTTTAAAAATCATTCAATAATCATATCAATTAAAAAAATATTACACCGCCACCTTTTGCAGTCACCGTTTAAAAAAAATTTATTTTAAAACACATTTAATTTCTAACTTCCATTATTAAACCAACAGGCTATATGGGAGATCTGCAAATAAAAATTCAACCGAAAAAATATGATGTGGTAATTGTGGGCAGTGGTGCCGGAGGCGGTATGGCCGCTTATCAATTAAGCAAAGCCGGTTTAAAAGTTTGCCTTATTGAGGCCGGTGCCATGTATGATCCACAAAAAAATATTACCCAATTAAAATGGCCTTACGAAAGTCCCAGAAGGGGTGCCAGCACAAAGTTTCGCCCCTTTGGCGATTTTGATGCCTGCTATTACGGATGGGATGTGGAAGGTGAACCCTTTACAAAAGAAGCAGGAACAGACTGGAGCTGGTGGCGTGCAAGAATGCTGGGTGGAAGAACAAATCACTGGGGAAGAATTTCGTTACGCTTTGGCCCAAAAGATTTTAAAAGAAAAAGTATTGATGGCCTTGGCGATGACTGGCCGATTGGATATGAAGATGTAAAGCCTTATTACGATGCCATTGACAAAATGATTGGCATATTCGGCACCAACGAAGGTTTGGAAAATGACCCTGATGGTATTTTTTTACCCCCGCCCAAACCCCGCCTGCATGAATTGTTTATAAAAAAAGCAGCCGGTACAGCTGGTGTTCCGGTTATCCCATCACGGCTTTCTATTCTTACAAAAAAAATTAATGAGGACAGAGGTGCCTGTTTTTTTTGCGGCCAGTGCGGGAGAAACTGCAGTATGGCCAAAGCAGATTTCAGCAGCACCAATGTGTTGATTTACCCTGCATTAAAAACCGGCAATGTTGATATTGTTTGCAATGCTATGGCAAGAGAAGTACTGACCAATAAAGAAGGCCTTGCAACAGGTGTATCTTATATTAGCAAGGAAGATATGCTGGAATACCAGGTTAATGCAAAAGTGGTAATTGTTGCCGCCAGTACCTGCGAAAGTGCAAGGCTGTTATTAAATTCAAAATCAGACAGGCACCCAAATGGACTTGCCAACAGCAGCGATGTGGTGGGAAGATATTTGCATGACAGCACAGGTGCCGCAGTTGGTGGTGTACTGCCGCAATTATTCGACAGAAAAAGATACAATGAGGATGGCGTTGGTGGCATGCATGTTTATACACCATGGTGGCTCGATAACAAAAAATTAGATTTCCCACGTGGTTATCATATTGAATACTGGGGCGGACAAGGAATGCCATCTTATGGTTTTAACTGGGGCATCGAAAATTTAAATGGCAAATATTTGGTGCATGGCAAACAGAAAGAAGCCGGCGGTTATGGTAAATCTTTAAAGGAAGACAATCGGTTTTTTTATGGTGCCGGTGTTGGTATGGCTGGCCGTGGCGAAGCAATTCCTTTGTATGAAAACCGTTGTACCATTGACGACAAAATGGTAGATAGTTTTGGAATACCTGTGCTTAAGTTTAATGTAAAATGGACCGATCATGAAATTAAACAGGCCAAACACATGAAGGAAACCTTTAAAGAAATTATGCATAATATGGGTGCAGTTGTTACCTGGGGTGGCGATGATGATGAAAAGAATGATTGGGGTTTAAGTAAACCCGGCGAAATTATTCATGAAGCAGGAACTGTACGAATGGGGAATGACCCTAAAAAAAGTGCATTAAATAAACATAACCAGGCACACGATTGTAAAAACTTATTTGTAGTGGATGGCGGCGCTTTTGTAAGCCAGGCAGATAAAAATATAACCTGGACAATTTTAGCATTAAGTATGAGGGCCTGTGATTATATCATTGACGAGATGAAAAAAAATAATTTGTAAATACTCAGCGGCCTCTGCGCCCCTGCGTGCAAAAAATTAAAAATGGACAGACGTAAATCACTAAAACTAATTGCCGGCACTTTTGCAACAACAGCTTTGCTGGATGCCTGTAATACTGAAGATAAGAAAGCTGTACCTGCTACTCCTTCAACAGCCTTCGACCCTAAGACCTATACCCTCGACAGGGCAAAGGAAGAACTGGTAAGAGAAAATAAACTTTTAAAAGAAACTTTCTTTACTGATCATGAAATGGCAACCATTGCTATTTTGTGCGATATTATTATTCCTAAGGATGAGATAAGCGGCAGCGCCACCGATGCCAAAGTGCCTGACTTTATTGAGTTTATTGTAAAAGACAAACCCGAACACCAAATCCCTATGATAGGTGGTTTACGCTGGCTGGATATGCAATGTTTAAAAAAATACAACAGCGATTTTAAAACATCTTCATCAACCCAGCAAATAGAAATGGTGGATGCCATTGCTTATCCCAATAAAGCAAAGCCTCAAATGAAAGCAGGTGTTTCCTTTTTCAGCCTAATAAGAAATTTAACGGTCACTGGTTTTTATACTTCTAAAATTGGTATTGAGGATATTGGTTACAAAGGCAACACTCCCACACAATGGAACGGTGTGCCTGATGCTGTTTTAAAACAATATAATGTTGCCTACACCGAAAAAGAATTAAAAGAGTGCATTAGTTTTGATAAACCCATTTAAAAAATAAATATGGTACAGTACAAATCATCCAGACGAAATTTTATCCGTAATACTGCTGTAACTGCTGCAGGATTTTACATTATTCCAAGACATGTATTAGGCAAAGGATTTATTGCGCCAAGTGACAAATTGAATATTGGATCTATTGGTGCAGGTGGCAAGGGTGCAAGTGATATCAGCGAATTTGCAAAAAGCCCTTTTGTAAATATTGTTTCGCTTTGCGATGTTGATGACAGGCAGTCAAAAAAAACAAGGGAAAGTTTTCCCAAAGCCACTTACTATAAAGATTTCAGGCAAATGCTGGAAAAAGAAAAAGGCAATATAGATGCTGTTTCAGTTTCCACGCCGGATAATATACATGCAGTTGCTGGACTTGCTGCCATGCAACTGGGAAAGCATGTGTATGTTCAAAAACCATTAACACACGATATTTACGAAGCAAGAATATTAACTGAAGCTGCAAAAAAATATAAAGTGGTTACTCAAATGGGCAACCAGGGTGGCAGCGGCGATGGCGTAAGAAGAGCTAAAGAAATTTACAACAGTGGTATTATTGGCGATGTACATACGGCACATGCCTGGACTAACAGGCCTGTTTGGCCGCAGGGTATCCCCACTCCTACCGGTAAGTTTGATATTCCCACAGAATTAGATTGGGATCTGTGGCTGGGCCCTGCAAAAAAAATTGATTACAACCCTGCATATTTACCATTTAACTGGCGTGGCTGGTGGGCTTTTGGTACCGGAGCTTTGGGAGATATGGCCTGCCATATCATGGATCCTATTTATCGCATTCTACCTATTAAATATCCCAACTCTGTAGAAGCAAGCATGAGCATGATATGGAAAGAAATGTGGAACGATACGCAGAATTATGATGCCTGCCCGCCCTCTACAATTGTAAATTTTAATTATCCTAAAACAGATGGTACAGGAGATATAAAAGTAAGCTGGTACGATGGAGGCTTGATGCCGCCATTACCGGAAGAATTAACTGAAGAAGATAAATTTGGCAACTGGGATGGTGGTGTTTTATTCATTGGTACAAAAGGAAAATTATTAATGGATTGCTATGGCGAAAATCCTCGGTTATTACCAACACGTTTAATGAAAGAAAAAACTTTACCTAAGGAAACAATTGCAAGAGTTAAAGAAGGTCATTACCAGCAATGGGTAAATGCCTGCAAGGCAGGCTATGGCAAAACAGAATTAAGTTCTGCATTTGATTATGCTGGCCCTTTTACCGAAAGTATTTTATTGGGCAACCTGGCTATAAGAAGTTATGTGGCAAAAAATCCCAAGCTTACGGGATGGGGTGATAAATATTTAGGCAGAAAAAAATTATTGTGGGATGCTGCAGCAATGAAAATCACCAATTTTGACGAAGCCAATACTTTTGTAAAAAGAGAGTACAGGCAGGGATGGAATTTAACTTTATAAAATTTTTAAACAAAAAAAATAAGACTACAATGACTCCGGGTAAATTAAAATTAGGAATGATCGGTGGTGGTAAAGATGCCTTTATTGGTGCAGTACACCGTCTTGCAATGAATATGGACGGACAATGTGAACTGGTTGCAGGAACACTCAGTGTAAATCCGGAAGTGGCTATTGCATCAGGTAAAGAATTATTTTTAGATGAAAGCAGAATTTATACCGATTATAAAGTGATGCTGGAAAAAGAAGCTGCAATGCCAGCGGGTAAGCGGCTTGATTTTGTAAGTATTGTTACACCAAATTTTGTACACTTCGATCCTGCAATGATGGCATTGGACAAAGGCTTTAATGTGGTAATTGAAAAACCCATCACTTTTACATTAGACCAGGCAAAACAATTAAAAGAAAAATTAGCTGCCACCGGATTAAGTTTATTGTTATGCCATACTTACACCGGCTACCCAATGGTTAAGCAGGCAAAACAATTATTAAAAAGTGGCACATTAGGAAAAATAAGAAAAGTATATGTTGAATATCCGCAGGGATGGTTGAGTACTTTTTTAGAAGGTACAGGACAAGCCCAGGCAAGCTGGCGTACCGATCCTAAAAAAAGTGGCAAAGCCGGTTGCATGGGTGATATTGGAACACATGCTTTTAATTTAGCAGAGTATGTAACAGGTTTACAGGTTGAGCAACTCTGCTCTAATTTAAATATTGTTGTAGAAGGCAGAATGCTGGATGATGATGGTGCTGCTTTTTTAAAATTCAATAACGGTGCAACCGGTGTATTAATGGCCACACAAATTGCAGCTGGCGAAGAGAACGCAGTAAAAATAAGGGTATATGGAGAAAAAGGTGGAATAGAATGGAGACAGGAAGATGCTAATACGCTTTTAGTAAGATGGTTAGATCAACCAACCCAGACTTACAGAACCGGTGCAGGGTACAACAGTTCTTTTGCAGCACATAATACAAGAATACCAGCGGGCCATCCCGAAGGTTATTTAGAAGCATTTGCAAATTTGTACCGCAACTTTACATTAACTGTAAGAGCAAAAAAGAATGGTGAAACACCTAAAGAAGAATGGCTGGATTTTCCCGGTATTGAAGAAGGTATAAGAGGGATGGCGTTTGTGGAGAATGTGGTGGATAGTGGGCAAAGTGAAATGAAGTGGAAGGATTTTGTGGTGTAGTGGCACGCAGAGGCGCAGAGGACGCAGAGAAAAAAGTATTATATGGAAACAAATGATATTACAGGAATTATTATTGAAGAATGCATTAAAATTCACCAGGATTTAGGGCCGGGATTATTTGAATTTGTGTATGAAGAAGTTTTGTATTATCGTTTAACTACCAAAAGAAACCTTAAAGTTGAAAAGCAGGTTGCCATTCCTGTTTTTTATGAAGATGTAAAATTAGAATTAGGATTCAGAGCTGATTTAATTGTAGAAGATGAAGTAATTATTGAAATAAAATCAATTGAAACATTATCACCTGTTCATCACAAACAATTGCTCACTTATTTAAAATTAACATCTTTAAAAGTTGGCTTATTGATAAATTTTAATGAAGTACTTTTAAAAAATGGATTGAAACGTATTGTTAACAATTATTAAACCCGACGCTCTCTGCGCCTCTGCGTAACACTATTATGCAAACAATAAAAGGCCCTGGTATTTTTTTAGCCCAGTTCATGGGAGATAAAGCTCCGTTCAATGATCTGGTTTCTATTTGCAAATGGGCAAAAGACCTTGGTTTTGTTGCTGTACAAATCCCTACATGGGAAAGCCGCTTAATTGATCTGCAAAAATGTGCCGAAAGCAAAACTTATGCAGATGAACTAAAAGGAACCATCAATGCATGTGGTGTAGAAATTTCAGAACTCTCCACACATTTACAAGGCCAGTTAGTTGCAGTAAATCCTGCTTACGACGCTTTGTTTGATGGCTTTGCACCTGATGCGGTAAAGAATAATCCAATGGCAAGACAGCAATGGGCGGTACAACAATTACTGTATGCCGCTAAAGCATCTCAAAATTTAGGGCTGAATGCACATGCAACATTCAGCGGTGCATTATTATGGCATACCGTTTATCCGTGGCCGCAGCGACCTGCCGGATTGGTGGAAGATGGTTTTAAAGAACTGGCCAGCCGCTGGTTGCCCATCTTAAATCAATTTGATGAATGTGGTGTAGATGTGTGTTATGAGATTCATCCCGGCGAAGATCTGCATGATGGCATTAGTTACGAAATGTTTTTAGAAAAAGTAAACAACCATAAAAGAGCCTGTTTGCTTTACGACCCATCGCATTTTGTTTTACAACAACTGGATTATAAACAATACATCGATTTTTATCATGAGCGTATAAAAATGTTTCATGTAAAAGATGCAGAATTTAATTCAACAGGCAAGCAGGGAGTGTATGGTGGTTTTCAAAACTGGATCGGCCGGGCAGGCCGTTTCCGTTCGTTGGGTGATGGTCAAATTGATTTTAAAACTATCTTTAGCAAATTAGCACAGTATGACTATAAAGGCTGGGCAGTTATGGAATGGGAATGTTGTATCAAACATCCCGAAGATGGTGCTAAAGAAGGTGCAGCATTTATACAAAACCATATTATAAGAGTTACCGAAAAAGCATTTGATGATTTTGCCGAAACCGGTAATAACGCAGACTTCAATAAAAAAATATTAGGGATACTATAATTAATAAACAGACATCAAACTATCTAACATAAAAAATCAAAAAATGAAAAAGACATTTCTTATTCTTTCACTGGCAGCTTTTTGTTTTTCATGCAGTAATAATCAAAGCAGTTCAGGTGAAAAAGGTACCGGAACAAAAACCACGGCTACAGAAGACAATCCTGATTATGAAAAAGGATTAAAACTGGTGGCAGGTTCAGATTGCTTTGGATGTCATAAGATCAATGAACCGTCTGTTGGGCCAATGTATAGTCTTATTGGAGGAAAGTATGAAAATACAGAACCTAACATAAATCTTCTGGCAGAAAAAGTTCAAAAAGGCGGTTCCGGCGTATGGGGGCAGGTACCAATGGCAGCACATGCTAATTTATCGAAAGAAGATGCGATAGCAATGGTAAAATATATTTTATTACTAAAAGACACAAAATAAAAAATGAAAATCAAATTTTTAATTCCGCTTGCATCACTTTTGTTTTTGTTTGCCTGCCACAGCATCGAGGATGGTAAATCCACTGCAATAGAAACTCCCGCTGCTGATACTACAGGCTGGGTTTCTTTATTTGATGGAAAAACCACAGCCGGCTGGCACAGCTATGGTAAAACCACAATTGGCGAAGCATGGAAAGTTGCTGATGGCACTTTGTACTTAGATACAACAAAAAAAGCAGGCTGGCAAACCAGCCAGGGTGGTGATATTCTTACTGCCGATGAATATGAAAATTTCGATTTAAAACTAGAATGGAAAATTGCACCCAATGGCAATAGTGGAATAATATTTTACATTCATGAAGATACTGCCAAATACAAGTATGTATGGTACACTGGTCCGGAAATGCAGGTGCTGGATAACGATGGACATTCTGATGGTAAATTATTCAGGCACAGAGCAGGTGATTTATACGACCTGATAAACTGCAGCAAAGAAAATGTAAAACCGGTAGGTGAATGGAACCAGGCTGAAATTATTTCTAACAAAGGCAAACTGGATCTATATTTAAACGGAACAAATGTTGTTTCCACAACACTTTGGGATGATAACTGGAAAAAACTGGTTGCCGGAAGCAAATTTAAAGAAAGGCCCGACTTTGGTACTTATAAAAAAGGGAGGATCGCATTGCAGGATCATGGCAATACGGTTTGGTACAGAAACATAAAAATTAAAAACCTGTAAGTTGAAGCTCCTGCTTCAAACATAATACCGGAAGTTGGAGCTTCCGGACACAAAAAGTCCCGGCAAAAAACCAGGACTTTTCTTTTATTTGAAACTGTAAAAGTTTTATGGAAAAATACCTAATTCATTATAGCTGTTAGCCACTTTGTTAATCGCACTTACATAAGCTGCGGTACGCATATCCGGAATTGCAGGATTGCTCTTCCATATCTCCATAATTTCTCTTGTTGCAGATATCATCGTTTCTTCCAGGCCACTATGAACAAGGTCCTGCTCTTCGGGGCCATGCATAATAAAATCCCTTTCTTTCTGGCTTACAGTTTTACCACTTAACTCTTCAATTTGCCCCAGAATACGGCCATTTAAATTTTCTGCAAATCGTTTTTCCAAACGTCCGTAGCGGACATGGCTTAAATTTTTTAACCATTCAAAATAACTTACAGTTACACCACCTGCATTTAAATACATATCCGGTACACATAAAATTCCTTTTTGTAGAAATATTTCATCCGCCTCGGGAGTACACGGTCCATTTGCGGCTTCGCCAATAATTTTTGCTTTTATCCTTGGGGCATTTTCGGCATTGATAACATTTTCCAATGCAGCCGGAATTAAAATATCACATTCCAGTTCCAATGCTTCAGCGTTATTGGTGATGCTGGTTGCACCCGGAAAATTAAGAATAGAACCTGTTTTATTTCTAAATTGTATCAATTCCTCTTCATGCAATCCATCAACATTATAAACAGCCCCATCATGTTCTGAAATTGAAATAACCACCGCTCCATGTTCCCTGAAGAATTTAGCGCAATGATACCCTACATTTCCTATACCTTGTACTACAATTTTTTTTCCTTTAATACCCGGTATTAAGCCAAGTTTTTTCATTACATCTTCCATGTTACACACTTCACGTATACCATAAAAAACACCCAGCCCGGTTGCCTCTTTTCTTCCACGTACACCACCTTGTGTAACAGGCTTACCGGTAACACAACCGGCCCCATCAATTTCGCCTGGCTTAAGCGATTGGTACGTATCTACTATCCATGCCATTTCCCTTTCTCCGGTTCCGTAATCCGGCGCCGGTACATCAATGCCCGGACCGATAAAATTTTTCTTTACCAGTTCTGCTGTATAGCGTCGTGTTATTTTTTCCAGATCGTATACACTGTATTTTTTGGGGTCGATTGTAATACCACCTTTTGCACCACCAAACGGAACATTTACAATGGCGCATTTAAAAGTCATTAATGCAGCCAGTGCCATTACTTCATCAAGGTTTACTTCGGGACTGTAACGTATACCACCTTTACAGGGAGCTTTATGGTGTGAATGTTGTACACGGTAAGCTTTAATCACCTCTATCTTATCATTAACCTTTACAGGAAAATGCATACGCAATACTGAGTTACATTGTTTGATCTGTTCAAGTAATCCGGAATCCCAGGTTGTAAATTTTGCGGCTTTGTCAAAGCTTATTTCCACGCTGTGGAAAAAGCTATACGGCTGGTTGGCACTCATAAAGTTGTTGTTTTAGTTTTTGCAATCGTTGTTTTAAAATATTTTTATGCAGATAGTATAACCCTTGCTGGCAGGCTGGTTTAATTATCTTTTTCTAATTTACTTATTTTTCTGTCTATCAAAAAAACGTAAATAAATAATCCTGTTAAAATGGTAAGGCAAACTGCAACCACTACATAAATCTTTCCGTTACTCCGCATTATATCTTCAGTTGCTGCTGTGCCCTGTGCAAAAGCAATTGCGTTTAGTAACAAACCACAAACCACAAATACTAAACGTGCAAGCATCTTATTCATGTAGCAAGGTTTTATCTTTTAATAATTGTATTCTTATTTTCAATGTGGCAATCCACACACTCAGTAATGTCCAGCCAATAACAGCCGGATAAAATATCATCCGCATTGCAGCATCCAGATCTTTTTGTGCATTTAATGCCGGGTTTCCACTGTCACTTCCGGGAGCACCTGGATGCAGACTGCCCACCATTCTTGGGATGATCCATATGCTGGGGAACAGCATTGCAAAAGCAAAAATATTATACACAGCACTTACCCTGGCTTTTTTATCCATATCGGTAAATGAACCACGTAAAACAAAGTAAGCGCCATAAATAAGTAATGCAATAGCAGCTCCTATCAGTTTAGGCTCTTTTAATACACTGCCCAGGCTTTGGCTTTGATCTGTAAGCCAGGTGTAATTGGCCCAGATGGCCCCGGTTGTATATCCTAAAATGCCCAGGAAAGCGCCAACGGCTGCAAAATTCACAGCGAAAATATCATTGCGGTAATCTGAGTTCCTTAGGTACTTAATACTGTAAATAAAACTGATGATGAACATGATCATCATGGCAAACCACATACACACATGAAAATAAAGGTTTCGTATGGATTGATGAATGATTGGGAGATCAGGAACTTTAATTAAAAATCCAGCAACCACAGTGTATATCAACAAAAACAAGGATAGTATTTTCCACCATATTTTCTTCATAAAGAAGATAAAATTTATTAAGTGGCGCAAAGATAGCGCAGAGTTTTCAGTTATTTTACTATTAATGATTTTAATCTTTCCATAAGTAAGGGAACAGTACAATGGCCATTGCAATTACCAAAACATCTAACCCTATAATTAACCCGGTTAATTGCAATACAGCCCCCGCCCTGAACACTTCAGCAAATGCCACTTTACTTAACTTCATTAACATTAAAAGCTGTGGCAAAATTATAGGAAACCCCATTATAGCAATTAAAGCTGCATTTTGTTGTGCCTTTGCTGCAATGGCACTCATTAAAGTAAAAACCAAACTTATACTTACACCTCCAACTATTACAATGCCGGTAAACTGCAGGGCATTATTTACAGGATTTGTGAGAAAGAAAAAGAATAATGCCAGGCTTATTACACTCATTAATATCATTAATAAAACGTTGTAGATTATTTTACTGATGATGAATTCCACAGGCGAGGCAATAGAATAGAAGTACAGCATCCGCCCTTTACTTTCCTGTAAAAAACTTTTTGCAACTGCATTTACGCAAATAAATAATTGAATGATCCAGAATAAACTGTTCCAGACAGTACCATCCGGTTTATCTGGCATTGATAAATAAATTACAAAAACCGTGGAAGCAATATATAAGATAACTCCATAAAAAGTATGTTGCTGCCGGAATTCCAGCAAAATATCTTTTTTAAGCAACGCATAAATTCTTTTAATCATTCCTGCAATTTACTAATTACTACATAAACAAAATAGTGCACAAAAAATACTGCCCTGTCCTGCTTAACTATTTGATTTATAAGATAACAATCTTAAGTTAATTTCCGTCTTATCCACAGAAGGTCTGCTTTTGTAGTTTTACTATTTGTTATATAAAAAAAATATTCTAAATTTAGGAACATTCTAAAAACAAACTTTATGCGTAAACTATTAGTTGCAGCGGCATCGCTTTTTTTTGTGTGCGTTTTACAGGCACAAAAAAATGTAGTAGCTACAAATCCTGTTGTTATAACAGGCCACTTAATTAAAATTACAAAGCCATTAAGAGACTTTACTCCGGCTGATAAAGCCATCCCCGATATAATTGTGAGGGACTTAAATGGTATAATTGGAAAAGATGAAGATTTTGAAGAGGGAGAATCTGCTCCTAACTATGGCAATTCAAATAATTTTTTGAAGGACCCTGCTTTACAACAAGTGTATCAAAACCTTAAAAAAAATATAACTCCCAATAATGCTATTATTACCAATTTTGATGGCATGCCTTATCAGCCACTTAACCCGCCAGATCCTAGTATGTGTGTTGGGCCTAATCACATCATCCAAATGATAAATGGTTCATCTGGCGCATTATTTAAAGTGTATAATAAAACCGGTGGCCAGGTTGTGGCACAAACCTATTTAGATGCCATTACAGGAAAAGGTGGTTTAGGAGACCCTATTGCTTTATACGATCAGCTGGCAGACAGGTTTATGTTAACTGAATTTAATAATAAACCGGAAACTGGAACGGAAGGATTAACTATTGCTATTTCTCAAACCAACGATCCCGCAGGTGCATGGTTTGTTTATTTTTTCAGCACGGGTAATACTTTTCCGGATTACCCTAAATTTTCTGTATGGCCCGATGCGTATTATGCAACCACTAATGATTTTGCGTTTGCAGTATCCTATTCCGGTTCATCTGTACTTGCTTTTGACAGAACAAAAATGCTGGCAGGTAATGCAACAGCCGCCATGCAAAAAATTACATTGGGTTCTGCCAGTAAACATTTTTCTATGAGCCCGGTTTGTCTGGAAGGAACAACATTACCTCCGGCAGGTTCCGGCGGATTAATTGCTTATATGGCTGATGATGCATGGACGTCTTCAACCGGCGATGTTGACAGTATTGGTATGTTTGAATTTAAAGTAAATTTCACCACGCCATCACTTACATCAATTGTAACAAAATCTTCCTTAGCAGTTACTGCATTTAAATCAGATATATGCACTGCCACAAGAGGACAGTGTATTTCTCAGGCAGGAAATACAGTAAATGTGGAAGCACTTCACCAAAAAATAATGAACCAGCCTATTTACAGAAGGTTTGGTACTTACGAAGGCATTGTTTTATCGCATGTGGTTGATAAAGGAAGCAATATTTCCGGAGTTCGATGGTATGAGTTGCGTAAAACAACCGGCAACTGGAGCATATATCAGCAAAGTACCTATGCCCCTGATAATACCCACAGATGGTTACCCGGTATTTGTTACGATGCAGCCGGTAATATCGGGTTGGCATATAATGTTTCTTCTGCTGCAACAGGTTTTAATCCCGGTGCAAGATATACCGGAAGAAAAGAATGCGATGCATTAAACGCAATGACTTATGCAGAAACTGTAATTATTGCCGGCACCGCAGCCAACAGCAGTACCCGTTATGGCGATTACAACCACTTGGTTATGGACCCCGATGGTGTGCGTTTTTGGTTTACATGCGAATACAATGCGGCCAGTACATGGAGTACAAGAATTGCATCTTTTACTCTGGATAATTGTACTTCTCCGGTTTGCGGCGACCCAACAGGTTTAACATCTTCAGCAATTACCAATACATCTGCAACGGTTAGCTGGACAGCTGTTGCCAATGCTTTAAGCTATGATGTGGATTATAAATTAACAACAGATGCAACATGGACAAATGCTGCAACTGCAACCACATCTACATCTGTAAATATTACGGGTTTAACACAGGGCACTGTTTATGATTGGAGAGTGAGGGCAACATGCAGTGGCGGAAGCGGTAATTATGTAAGTGCACAATTTACAACCACCGCACCTGCAAGCTGTAATGCACCTGCAGGTTTAGCTGCTTCGTCAATTACAAGTAACAGTGCTGTTGTTAGCTGGGCTGCTGTAAGTGGTGCCGCTAATTATGATGTAGACTATAAATTAACCACTGATGCAACTTGGACAAATGCTGCAACAGCAACCCCATCAACTTCCGTAGCATTAGGTGGTTTAACAGCTTCTACATTTTACGACTGGAGAGTAAGAGCAAATTGTACTGCTGTAAGTTTAAGCAGTGCTTATTCCCAGGCGCAGTTTACTACAACTGCTGTTAGTTCCTGCGTGGATATTTTAGAACCTAACGGAACACTTGCAACTGCAGCAGCAATTAGTGTGAGTACCAACTATACTGCACAGATTGCATCAAATGTTGATAATGATTATTATACCTTTAGCAACACTTCTGCATTAAAGAAAATAAGGGTAACACTTACAACCTTACCTGCAGATTATGATATGAAGTTGTACAAGCCAAATGGTGCTTTACAGGCAACCTCTCAAAATTCAGGATTAACAGATGAAAAGATCATTTACAACCCTAATAATAATAACGGTAATAATGTGGGTGCTTATAAGGTTTATGTATATGGCTTTAGTGGTGCATTTAACAATACCCAATGTTATACATTAAGGGTTGATTTAAGTGCCACTAATTTTACATCTGCACCGGAAGAGCCAAGTAACAAAATAGAAACTGTAAGAAGCGGAATGAAAGTTTATCCTGTTCCTGCCTCTAATGCGGTTACTGTTTCGTTTGATGCTTTTGCAAAAGGAAATGTTGATATTGTTATCAGCAACCAACTTGGCCAGGAAGTATTACGCAAACAGGTTAATGTTGACAATGGTGTTAACTTTAATACGCTTGATGTAAGCAAACTTCAATCAGGTGTTTACTACGTTAAAGTAAATAATGGCAAACAGGTTCAGACACAAAAACTGATCATCAACAAATAATTAAAAAAAAATTAGTTAAAAATGGGCTGTCAATTGACAGCCCATTTTATTATCTTCATAACAAGATTTTACAACTATGCTTAAACAACTGCGTTATCTTTTATTGGGAATTATTTTTGTTAGTCTCGTTAATTCCTGTAAAAAATCTGATACCGCTCCTTTCTCTAATCCCGTAAACCCTGTCATTGCCCCTCCGCCTGCATTTGGATTTTACGTAGTGGGATATTTTCCATCTTACAGAACTGTAGCTTCGGTACCCGATGTAAAATTCAGGATGTGCAATGTTATTAATTATGCATTTGCCACACTTAACAGCAGTGGTAGCATAGTATTAGGCAACAGCAGTCATTTACTTGAAGTAAAAACTAAAGCAAAAGCCAATGGGGCAAAAATATTTTTAAGCGTAAATGGGGCAGCAGCCGATTTTAAATTAATGGCCGCCGGTGCCACAGGTAATGTTACATTTATAAACCAGGTTATGAATTTGGTAAGAGCATATGGTTTAGATGGTGTTGACATTGACTGGGAATTCCCCCGAACTGACGATGGTACGGATGTAAGTTTTACCGGATTAATGAAACAGTTAAGCGACAGTTGCCATACCGGAAGTAAATATTATTTAACCGCAGCTATTACCGCAGGAAAATATGCAGGTGTAATAAGAGATGCCATTAAAAGTGAATTGTGGCAGGGCAATTATGTAGACTGGTTCAATATTATGAGTTATGATGACTTTAGTACCACTGTACCTTATAAACAACATTGTGATTATGCACTGGCAAATACCAGTATAAATTATTGGATAACCACCCGTGGCTTACCAGCATCAAAAGCAGTTTTAGGCATTGCAGGTTATGGAAGGCCAAGTGGTATTACACAAACCGGCACCATACTTAGCTACAACGATATTCTTTTAAAAGGCGGCAATCCACAGTCAGATTCTGCGATTGTTACAAACGGTTCGTTTACCAACTACACTATTTATTATAATGGACTGATAACAGTAAAAAAGAAAGCTATGTTGGCAAAACAAAATGCCAATGGAATTATGTTATGGGAAAAAAGCCAGGATGCTCATGATAACAATTCTTTATTGAAAGCAGTCTGTGATACGGTGGGAAGAAGTTATTAAAAAATCAATCCCTCTCCTGTGCACAGTGCCTGCACCTTGGCTCGTAAATATCTTTTTCGCCCAGTAAAACCTGAGGGCCTTCTGCTTTTTTACGGTAACTGATATTGGCAATATTGCCGCACTTCATACAAATGGCATGCAGCTTTGTTATGTAATCTGCTTTTGCCAATAGCCCCGGCATTTGCCCAAAAGGATTGCCCAGATAATCCATATCCAACCCGGCAACAATAACACGAATGCCCTTTAATGCCAGTTGTTCACAAACATTTCCAATTTCAGCATCAAAAAATTGTGCTTCATCAATACCCACCACATCAGCACCCTGCGCCAGCAGTAAAATGGTTTGCGAACTTTCAACCGGTGTGGAAAGTATGGCATTGGTATCGTGGCTTACTATTTTTTCTGCATCATAACGCACATCTATAGCAGGCTTAAATATCTCTACTTTTAAATTAGCAATTTTTACCCGCTTTAAACGCCGGATCAGTTCTTCTGTTTTTCCACTGAACATACTGCCGCATATCACTTCTATCCAACCCCTCCGCTCTCCTTTTAAACCGGGCTCTATAAACATTTATATATATTTTTAAATTTGAGTTTGTAACTTACGGCACAAATTTTTATTAACGTTGCCATTTTAACATCCGGGCATCAAAAGTATAATTATAAATGGAAAGAGTGGAAACACTCATAAAAAAATTACAGGAACAGTTTGCCGCCAATATACCGGCAAGCCAGTTGCTGTTAACAGTGCAAATGCTGGAGACAGAATTGTCACATCTTAACAACAATGCCCCTGCGGAAAGCAGTAACATCATTTCTGTATATATTCCACAAACTATTTTACCGGCAGCTAAACCTGAAGAAGAAAAAACGGTAGAGGTACTGCAGGTAGATGAAGCTGAAATAGCAGCAGAGCTGGAAGAAATAAAGCGCAATGCTGAAGCGGTACAAAAAATGAGTGTGCAAAACAAGCCTTCGCTGATTTTTGAAGATGAGGAAGAACAGCATATTCCCACATTGGCGCATCATTTATCAGATGCTGCTAAAAACAAAAAAGAAATTAATGAAACCATTATACATAACAGCGGTTCATTAAATGATAAATTAAAACAAACCAAAATAGACCTTGGTGATACTTTAACAGAAATCCCTATAAGAGATTTGAAAAAAGCCATTGGCGTTAACGACCGGTTTTTATACATCAACGAATTATTCCGTGGCGATGAAAGTATGTATGAGCGTAGTATAAAAACCATCAACAGTTTTTCTATTTTGCCCGAAGCAGAATATTGGATACAAAGGGAGCTAAAAGTAAAATTGGGCTGGAGCGATAGTAATGAAACTGTAAAAGATTTTACTCAACTGGTTAAAAGGCGGTTTACCTGAATATAGGCCATTATTTTTTTTGTTGCACCGCCGTTTTCATAAACATATTTTTTTGCAGCAGCTGCACTTTCTTCACAGGCTTTATTATCAGTAAGCCAGGCACCAATTACTTCTTTCAACTCGTTGGTATCACTGATAGTTTCTGCTGCGCCATTTTCCACAAGTTCAACAGCTTCAAAATATTTTTCATAATTCTCTCCGATAATCACAGGTTTGCCCCATACAGCAGCTTCCAGTATATTATGTATACCATCATTGGTAAATCCGCCACCCACATAGTTAATATATCCATAACTATATAACCGGCTCAACATTCCAATAGTATCCACTATTAATGTATTATACTCATGAATAGAATTTAACAGAGAAGGCAATTTTTCTATTTCAGTATAGCAAATTGATTTTTTAAACATCTTTTTTATCAACTCAATATGGGCTTTGTCCAACTCGTGTGGCACTAATATTATTTTTTGCTGATGCTTTGTTTCATCTCCGTAAGCAGCTAAAATAATTTCATCATCTTCCCATGTACTGCCGGCCACTATCACTTTTTCATCTTTGCAAAACGATGTAATTATTTCTGAGTCCAGTGTTTGACCGGCAATATCAATTACACGGTCAAATCTTGTATCGCCGCTTATACTTACATTTTGCGTAATCCCAATGCCTTCAAGCATTTTTTTTGAAGCTTCATTCTGCACAAAAAAATGATCAAAATTTTGCAGCATTTTTTTCCAGCTGCCGCCATACCATTTAAAAAAAGGCTGGTCTTTTCTAAAAATACCTGAGATCAGCAATACAGGAATATTTCGTCTTTTTAATTCCTGTAAATAATAAAACCAATACTCATACTTTACCCATAATACCAGCGACGGGTTTATTGAAGCAATGAATTTTTTGGCAGAAAAAATATTTTCCATCGGCAGATAAAAAATATAATCAGCGCCTTTGTAGTTTTTGCAGGCCTCAAATCCGCTTGGAGAAAAAAAGGTCAGTACAATTTTTATTCCGGTATGTTTAGTTTTTAATTGTTCCAAAACCGGCCGGCCCTGTTCAAATTCGCCAAGGCTTGCGCAATGCATCCATACAGTTTTTGAGGCATCAGCATGATCAATTATTGGAAATATTCTTCTTCCTTCAAGCCATAATCTTGCTTTGGGGTTCCATAAAGCGGCCAGCCTGATGCCTGCTGAATACAGGAAAAGAAATATATTGTAAAATAGTTTACTCAAAAGCAATTTTGCAACAAATCTATATAAAAAAGCCTATTGTAAAACTTATACTGTTATTATCAACTCCCTTTTGCCAACTGCTGCCCGAGCCTTATCTTTGCTCACGTTAAAAACTGATTTATGAGGCCCTTACAAATGGTGGATACTAAAACGCAGTATCACAAGATAAAAACTGAGGTGGATGCTGCCGTAATAAGTGTTTTAGAAAGCTCTGCTTTTATTGGTGGAAAAGTGGTTACCGGTTTTGCAGATAATCTTGCCAAATATCATAACAGCAAATATTGTATTCCCTGTGCAAATGGTACCGATGCGTTACAAATTTCCATGATGGCATTGGGCCTTCAGCCCGGCGATGAAGTTATAACACCATCTTTTACTTATATAGCTACTGTGGAAGTGGCAGCACTGCTGCACATAAAGCCCGTTTTTGTTGAGGTAGATGCCAAAACATATTGCATTGACCCTTTGGCTGTTGAAAAAGCTATTACACCAAAAACAAAAGCTATAATACCGGTACATTTATATGGCCAGGCGGCCAATATGGAAGCCCTGATGAAAATTGCGGCAGCCAATAATTTATTTGTAATTGAAGATAATGCGCAAGGCATTGGCAATGATTATTCATTTAGTGATGGCACCATAAAAAAAACCGGAAGTATCGGGCATATCGGTTGCACCTCATTTTATCCCAGCAAAAACCTGGGTGCTTATGGCGATGGTGGTGCTATGTTTACCAATGATGAAGAGATGGCCAATAAATTAAGAATGATAGCATCACACGGGCAAAGCAAAAGATATTATCATGATGTGGTAGGTTGCAATTCCAGGCTGGATGCTGTACAGGCAGCAATACTGGATATTAAATTAAGGCATTTAGATGAATACATTGCTGCCCGAATAAAAGCTGCAGATTTTTATGATACAGCCTTTGCAAATAATAAAAAGATAACCATACCGTTTAGAGATGCGGCAAACAAACATGTATTTCACCAATACACTTTGCTTTTAGAAGGTGTTGACAGGGATGCATTGCATCAGTTTCTTGCAGACAATGGTATTCCATCAATGATTTATTATCCTGTGCCTGCGCACCGGCAAAAAATGTTTGATGCCTTTGGCGGAAGCAGTTACCAGTTACCAATAACCGACTGGTTAACTGAAAGAGTGATAAGCTTACCCATACATACAGAACTGGACGAAGAACAACAAACACTAATTGTAAATAAGGTTTTAGAATTTGTAAAATGAACAACCTTTGTATTAGCCTATTTATTCACTAAATAAAATAAAATATGAAGATAGCAGTTGTAGGAACTGGATATGTTGGTTTGGTTACAGGTACATGCTTTGCCGAAACAGGCAACGATGTTATTTGTGTTGATATTGATAAAAGAAAAGTTGATAAACTGTCATCCGGGCAGATAACCATTTTTGAACCGGGGCTGGAAAAATTATTTCTCCGCAATCAAAAAGAAAGCCGCCTCCATTTTACAACAGTACTTGAAGATGCAATAAAAGATGCCAAAGTAATTTTTTTGGCCTTGCCTACTCCGCCGGGTGAAGATGGCAGTGCCGATTTAAAATACATTTTAGGTGTGGCCGATGATCTTGGGAAACTGATTAAGCAGGATGATTATAAAATAATTATTGATAAAAGTACAGTACCGGTGGGTACTGCAGATAAAGTAAAAGCTGCCATAATAAAAAATGGAGCCGCTGAAGCATCTTTTGACGTTGTTTCTAATCCTGAATTTTTAAGAGAAGGTGTGGCAGTAGAAGATTTTATGAAACCAGACCGTGTGGTTATTGGTACCGAAAGTGAAAAAGCGAAAAAAATATTACTTGATTTATATGCTCCTTTTGTACGGCAGGGAAATCCGATAATTTTTATGGACGAAAAAAGTGCAGAACTTACCAAGTATGCTGCCAACTCTTTTTTGGCCACCAAAATAACTTTTATGAACGAGATTGCCCGGTTATGTGAACTGCTTGGTGCAGATGTGGATATGGTACGCAGAGGAATTGGAAGCGACGAAAGAATTGGTAAACGCTTTTTATTCCCGGGTATTGGATATGGCGGCAGCTGCTTTCCAAAAGATGTACAGGCATTGGTAAAATCTTCTACCCAGGTAGATTATGATTTTAAAATATTAAATGCAGTAATGGATGTAAATGAAAAACAAAAGCTGCATTTACTCCCTAAAATAAAAGCTTACTTTAAAGGAGACCTTAAAGGAAAAAAAATTGCATTGTGGGGGCTGGCATTTAAACCTAATACAGACGATATAAGAGAAGCGCCGGCTTTGTATATTATTGATGAATTATTAAAAGCAGGTGCCAAAGTAAATGCATATGACCCCGAGGCAATGAATAATGTAAAAGCAATATTGGGCGATACCATTACTTTTTCTGAAAGACAATATGATACTTTGGTAGATGCAGATGTTTTGGTAATTGCAACAGAATGGAGCGAATTCAGGACACCGGATTTTGAGAAAATAATTTCTCTTTTAAAGAATAAAGTAATTTTCGACGGAAGAAATTTATTTGATCTGAAACATATGGGGGATCTGGGCTTTTATTATGTTAGTGTGGGAAGAAGAATAGTTAATGGTTAAAAATTTGCGGTTGAACGCTATCTTATTTATTTCAAAATATCATCAATAAAAAAATATCAATGCAAAAAAGAGTTTTAATAACAGGTGCTGCAGGTTTTTTAGGGAGTCATCTTTGCGACAGGTTCATCAAAGAAGGATGTCATGTTATTGGCATAGATAATTTAATTACCGGCGACCTTAAAAACATTGAGCATCTTTTTAAATTAAAAGAGTTTGAGTTTTACCATCACGATGTTTCAAAATTTATTCACGTATCGGGTAAACTCGATTATATTTTACATTTTGCATCTCCCGCAAGCCCGATTGATTATTTAAAAATTCCCATCCAAACATTAAAAGTCAGTTCGTTGGGTACACATAATTGTTTAGGGCTTGCATTATCAAAAAATGCAAGAATATTAGTGGCCAGTACCAGCGAAGTGTATGGTGACCCATTGGTACATCCTCAAAATGAAGAATATTGGGGTAATGTAAATCCTGTTGGGCCACGGGGAGTTTATGATGAAGCCAAACGTTTCCAGGAAGCCATTACAATGGCATACCATACTTTTCATCAGGTAGAAACACGGATAGTAAGAATATTCAACACTTATGGTCCACGCATGAGATTGAATGACGGCAGGGCATTACCTGCATTTATTGGCCAGGCATTACGTGGCGAAGATTTAACAGTATTTGGCGATGGCAGCCAAACGAGAAGTTTTTGTTATGTAGATGATCTGGTGGAAGGCATTTACGGTTTACTGATGAGTGATCATGCAAAGCCGGTAAACATTGGTAATCCTGATGAGATATCTTTAAAAGATTTTGCTGAAGAGATTATTAAGCTCACCGGCACAAAACAAAAAATTATTTACAAGGAATTGCCTACTGACGACCCTAAGCAAAGACAGCCGGATATTACAAAAGCAAAAAAAATATTAGGCTGGCAACCAAAAGTAGCCAGGGCTGAAGGATTGAAAATTACCTATGAGTATTTTAAAAATTTACCCGAAGAAGAGCTGTATAAGCTGCCTAAAGAGTTTGATAGTAAAAAATAATTTGTATTTATAATTCATCATTTATAATTTATTAATGTACCAGGATTTAATTGAGAAAAAAAAGAAACTAGCTGTAATAGGTTTAGGCTATGTAGGATTACCCATCGCATTGGAATTTGCAAAAAAAGTAAAAGTAATTGGCTTTGATATTAACGCAAAGCGGGTAGAGATGATGCGTAATAAGGTTGACCCCAGCCAGGAACTGGAGAGCAGTGCATTTGATGATTGCGATATTGAATTTACCAATGACCTGGAAGTATTAAAGCAGGCAAATTTTTTTATTGTTGCTGTACCCACTCCTGTAGATGAACATAATGTACCGGATTTAATACCTGTACAAAGAGCAAGTGAAACTATTGGCAAAGTGGTAAAGAAAGATGATTATGTGGTATTTGAAAGTACTGTATATCCCGGTTGTACCGAGGAAGATTGTTTACCCATAATTGAAAAATTATGTGGTTTAAAAAATATTGTTGATTTTAAATTAGGTTATTCGCCGGAAAGAATTAACCCCGGAGACAAAGAACATACCTTAGCCAGTATTGTAAAAGTGGTAAGCGGCTGCGATGCAGAAAGCCTGGATGTAATAGCCAGGGTATATGAACTGGTTGTAAAAGCAGGGGTACACAAAGCATCTTCCATTAAAGTTGCCGAAGCTGCAAAAATTATTGAAAATACACAGCGTGACCTTAACATTGCTTTAATGAATGAGCTCAGCATCATCTTCGATAAGATGAACATCAATACATACGAAGTGCTGGAAGCTGCAGGCACCAAATGGAATTTTTTAAAATTTCAGCCAGGGCTTGTAGGTGGCCACTGTATTGGTGTTGACCCCTACTATCTTACTTATAAATCTAAAGAATTAGGTTACGACAGCAAGGTGATCCTGGCCGGCAGGAATATCAATGATGGCATGGCTGGTTATGTTGCAAAAAAAATACTCCGTCATCTCATTTTGAATAATGGCAATATAAAAGATGCCAAAGTTTTAGTGATGGGTGCAACTTTTAAAGAGAATGTAAGTGACATAAGAAACAGTAAAGTGGCAGATGTTGTAAAAGAATTAAAATCTTATTCATTAAACGTACATGTAACTGATCCGAATGCCGAAAGTGCAGATTTAAAACATGAATACGGATTTGAATTAACGCCTGAGCTTACCAACGATTATGATGCGGTAATTGTAACAGTGCCTCATAATGCATACAAAAAATTAGATGATACTTATTTCAGCTCCATTTCAAAACCACATGCTATGATTGCTGACTTAAAAGGAATTTACAGAGGTAAAATAAGCAGCAGAAAATACTGGAGCCTGTAAAAATTTCAAATTTGTAAATTCTAAATGGTTTTTAAACTGAATAGCATTCCACATCAACAATGAGTAATACGTTTCATACAACAGATTTAAGCACTCATTCTTTTTTAATAACAGGAGGTGCAGGCTTTATTGGCAGCCATATTGCTGAATACTTATTGCAACACGGCGCCGGAAAAGTAAGGGTGCTTGATAATATGGTGAATGGTTTCTCAACTAACCTTGATATTTTAAAACAGTATCCCGGGTTTGAATTTATTGAAGGCGATATAAGGAATTTTGAAACCTGTTTAAATGCCTGCGAAGGTGTAGACTATATAAGCCACCAGGCTGCATTAGGCTCTGTACCTAGGAGCATTAAAGAACCGGTGTACTTTAATGATGTAAATGTGGGTGGCTTTGTAAATATGCTTAAAGCTGCAGTTGACAATAAAGTAAAAACATTTGTTTACGCATCTTCTTCATCTGTTTATGGCGATGAGCTTACCTTACCAAAAACTGAAAACAAAATTGGCAATTGCTTATCGCCTTATGCCGCAACAAAAAAAACGAATGAATTGTATGCCCAAATTTTTGCTGATGTATATGGCATAAAGCTGATTGGTTTCAGGTATTTTAATATTTTTGGGCCAAGGCAGGACCCAAATGGCCCTTACGCAGCCGTTATTCCTTTGTTTGTAAAAGGCATCATAAAGCAAACTCCTGTGTTTATTAATGGCGATGGTGGACAAACGAGGGATTTTACTTTTGTAGATAATGCAGTGCAGATAAATATTAAGGGAATGCTTATTGATAATGAAGAGGCCTTTAAGAAAGTATATAATGTAGCTGTTGGCGAAAGATTTACAGTGAATAATTTATATAAAGCCTGTCAAACGCAATTAGGCAGTAATTTTAAAGCCACGTACAGGGAGACAAGGGCAGGTGACATAAGAGATTCCTTAGCTGATATTTCTTTGGCAAAAGAATTATTAAACTACCAGCCAGTAAAAAAATTCGAAGCCGGACTGATAGAAACAATCGAATATTTCAAAACTTTGTATAGCTGATAAAGCGGTAGCGCTCCGGCTATCAACTATCAACTATCAACTATCAACTATTTATGCCTTTCATTAAAACAGATTTCCCTGGTTTATTAATTTTTGAACCAAAAGTGTTTGAAGATACCCGTGGATATTTTTTTGAAAGCTATAATGAAAAGTTATTTTTGGCAGAAGGTATTGAAATAAAGTTTGTACAGGATAACCAGGCGCAATCGTCGTATGGTGTAATACGTGGCCTGCATTACCAGTTAAACCCCCATGCGCAAACAAAATTAATACGGGTACTAAGTGGCAATATTTTAGATGTGGCAGTTGACATCCGCAAAGGTTCCCCCACTTATAGCAAAGTGTTTATGCTTGAACTTTCTGTCGAAAATAAAAAACAATTGCTGATACCTAAGGGCTTTGCACACGGCTATTCTGTTTTAAGCAAAACTGCCGAGGTTTTTTATAAATGCGATACTTTTTATCATAAAGAAAGCGAAGGTGGCATTATCTATAACGATCCGGCTTTAAATATTAACTGGCAGATACCGGCAGATAAAGCGATGATATCTGAAAAAGATGAACATCACCCCGGCTTAAATGATTGTATCAATAATTTTTCTTTTTAAAAAATAAAGTGGTGCCAATTAAAACAATTCTGGTTACCGGTGCTAACGGGCAGCTTGGAAACGAGTTCAGGGCATTAGCTGCTGCTTACCAGGATTATAAATTTTTATTTGCTGCCAAAGAAGAATTACCAATTGATAATATTGAAATTTTAAAAAAGTATTTTACAACTCATTCCGTTAACAATTGCATAAACTGTGCGGCTTATACCGCCGTTGATAAAGCAGAAACAGAAAAAGAAAGCGCCTTTGCAATTAATGCCACTGCTGTTGGTAGCCTTGCAACCATTTGCAAAGAATTCAATACACAACTCATTCATATTTCCACCGATTATGTTTTTGATGGTACCAACCAACAGCCGTATAAAGAAACGGACAAAACCAACCCTATAAATATTTACGGACAATCTAAACTGCGGGGAGAAGAATTGGCACTGCAAAATAACCCCGACACAATAATTATAAGAACATCCTGGGTGTATGCAGCAGTTGGAAATAATTTTGTAAAAACCATGCTACGGCTGATGAAAGAAAGAAAAAGCATTAATGTGGTAGATGATCAATTGGGCTCTCCAACTTATGCTGCTGACCTGGCTGCTGCAATAATGCAGATAGTTTTACAGCCGTCAGTGGTCACTGGTCAGTCGTCGGTTTTTCATTATTGTAATGAAGGCATAATAACCTGGCATGAATTTGCTGTAGCCATAAAAGAATTAACACAAAATAATTGTATTGTTAATCCAATACCAACAACACAATATCCAACCCCGGCAAAACGGGCAAAATACACTGCTTTAGATACTGCTTTAATTAAAGATACTTTTGATTTACAAATTCCCAACTGGAAAGACAGTTTGGAAAAATGTTTGAAGCTGCTGCAATAATTATTAGCCATAATTAAACTGTTTGCAACTGCTAAGGTCAATACAGGAAATTTATACTGATGAAATTCCTAGCTCTTCTTTTATTTTATTGTTTGTTTATTATATCACCTTCGCAGGCACAAAAACCTGTTAGCGACAGTACAGTAAATTCCACTCTTAAAGAATTGAATTTAACCAACGAACAAAAAATTACTTTTAAACCATTGATATGGAATTATAGGTGGCTGGATAGAAAAAGGAGGAATGAATTAAGGCGTAAATTCTTTCTTTTTTTGAATGCAGAACAAAAAGTATCAATAAAGAGATGGTGGCGAAAACATCAGAATCATCATACTACCACATGTTTAAGAAAAAGATAAAGGATTGCCTGCTTCTATTTACGCTTAAATAAATGTTGAAGAAAGATATTTTGTACAAGTGTGCGACGCCACCGAAGCCAAATAGAAATTCCGCTGTCTGGTACAAAATAAAAAAGCCACCCATTAATTAAAAGGCGGCTTCACGTAAAAATATTTTTTTGTTACTCCATTTTAAATCCTTCTAAAAACTTGGTGGTAAAATTACCGCTTCTAAAATCGGGGTGCTTCATTAATTGCAGGTGAAATGGAATGGTTGTCTTAACACCTTCAATCACGTATTCACTTAATGCACGGCTCATGGTATTAATCGCTTCTTCACGGGTTTGTGCCACGGCAATCAGCTTGCCGATCATGCTGTCGTAATAAGGTGGAATAACATAACCTGCATACGCATGGCTGTCCACCCGAACGCCGTGGCCGCCTGGCTGGTGCAACACAGTTATTTTTCCCGGGCTTGGGCGAAAATCGTTATAAGGGTCTTCGGCATTAATACGGCATTCAATGGCATGCATTACAGGAATATAATTTCTGCCCTTAAGCCTGTCGCCGTCGGCAATCATTATCTGTTCTTTTATCAAATCGTAATTAATAACTTCTTCTGTTACGCAATGCTCTACCTGTATACGGGTATTCATTTCCATAAAGTAGAAATTGCGGTGTTTGTCAACCAAAAATTCTACAGTACCAACACCTTCGTACCTGATAGAGGCGGCAGCTTTTATTGCAGCTTCACCCATTCTTTCTCTAAGCTCCGGTGTCATAAACGGAGAAGGGGATTCTTCAACCAGTTTTTGATGGCGGCGCTGAATAGAACAATCCCTTTCGCTTAAATGGCAAACATTGCCATACTGGTCTCCCACTATTTGTATTTCTATATGGCGTGGCTCTTCTACAAATTTTTCCATGTAGATGCCATCGTTTTTAAAAGATGCTGCTGCTTCGGTTTTGGCATTTTCAAAAGCCTTTTCAATTTCCTCTTCATGCCATACCACCCTCATTCCTTTTCCACCACCGCCTGCGGTTGCTTTTAATATAACCGGGTAGCCCACTTCCTTGGCTGCAGATTTTGCATGTGCCACACTTTCCAATAAACCGTCAACACCAGGTACAACCGGTACACCTGCAGCTATCATGGTTTGTTTGGCTGTAATTTTATCTCCCATGGCATCTATCATTTCCGGCATGGGGCCAATAAATTTTATACCATGGTCGCCACAAATTTTTGCAAACTTGGCATTCTCGGCTAAAAATCCATATCCGGGGTGAATAGCATCGGCATTGGTAATTTCGGCTGCAGCTATAATGTGTGCCACGTTTAAATAACTGTCTGCACTGGCCGGCTTGCCAATACAAACCGCTTCGTCGGCAAATTTTACATGCAGGCTGTCTTTATCGGCAGTGGAATAAACTGCTACTGTTTTAATACCCATTTCTTTACAGGTACGTATTACTCGAAGTGCAATTTCTCCACGGTTAGCAATTAATATCTTTTTAAACACAATAGTTGAATTATAGATTAAAAATTAAGAATTAAGAATTCCGCAAAAGAAATTACTCCTTTTTGCTTTTGAATTTTTAATTTTCACTTACGAAGGATCAACCAAAAATAAAGGCTGGTCATACTCTACCGGGCTGGCATCTTCCACTAACACCTTCACGATCTTTCCTTTTACTTCACTTTCAATTTCGTTGAAGAGTTTCATGGCTTCAATAATACATACCACTTTACCTGGTGTAACCTCATCATCAACGGAGGCAAATATTGGTTTACCCGGACCTGCCTGACGATAGAATGTACCAATCATGGGACTTTTTATGGTTACAAAATTATCGACTTTGGATTCTTCGGCTGGTTTTGCAGCCGTTGGTGGCGCAGCTGCAGCAGTAGCTTGTGGAGGTGGCGGAGCGGAATAAGTTGCCGGTACGCCTGCTACTATGTGTTGTATGGGATCTTTCTTTTGTTTAACTGTAATTTTAACGCCTTCTTCTTCAATGGTTATTTCTCCAATGTTGGTTTTGTTGATGAGTTTAACCAACTCCTGAATTTGCTTGATGTCCATGCTGTAAGTTTTTGTTTAGTTAATGGAAAAAACCATAGGGGCTGCTAAGGTAATAAATGATTAGTCAAAAAAACAAGTTTTATCAAAATAAAAAAAATGAAAAAAAGGCTTTTTTTGATGAAAATGGGCTAAAAATGTGCAAAAAATACCAAAAAAGCTATAAAAAACGGCTGAAAACAAAAATGGACGATAAGCTTACTTATCATCCATTTTGCAAAATTAGTATCAAAAATTTATGCCTTTACTCTTTCCACATATTCGCCTGATTTGCTGTTGATCCTTATCAACTCCCCCTCATTTACAAAAAGCGGAACGTTTACTGTTGCCCCGGTTTCAACTGTTGCCGGTTTTAAAGTTTTTGTTGCCGTATCGCCTCTCATACCCGGTTCGCTGTAAGTAACCAATAATACAATCTTATCTGGTAATTCCACGCCCATTGGCTGGTCGGTTTCGCCATTTATCAGCACCGATACTTCCTGTCCATCTTTTAAAAACTTTGGCGCATCAATCATTGCCTCTGCCACAGTTATCTGTTCAAAAGTCTCGGTATCCATAAAACTGTACCCTGTATCATCTTTATATAAATACTGGTAAGTCTTTTTTTCCACCCTTACCGGGTGAATGGTTTCGCCACTATTCCAGGTTACTTCAATAGTACGGTTATTATCTACACCCTTCAATTTTGCCCAAACCTTTGCTGCTGCACGGGCTGTTTTATTTTGCCCAAACTCAATTACTGAATATAAACTCCCATCAACCTTAATGATGAGCCCCGAACGCATATCTGCTGTAGTTGCCATAATAGCTTTTATTTTAGTGGGTGCAAAAGTAGTAATAGTAATGGTAAATAAGAAATTGGGGTTTTGTGGAAAGCATAAGTCCATTGTCCTTAACATTTCGTTTTCAGGTAAAAAAATTAGCTTTGTAAAAATTTACGCAGTGAAAAAATATTTTCTTTCTATTCTGATGCTGATTGTTTGTGTAACAGGTTTTTCCCAAACCGACACCTCGTTAATATACCTGCGGTTTCCTATAGTACCGTCTTTTAAACTTATTAATATTGCCGACAGCAGCATATTTACCAAAGATAATTTGAAAAAAAAGAAGGCCACCGTCATCATGATGTTCAGCCCCGATTGTGAGCATTGCCAGGCAGAAACCAAAGCGCTTACCGAAAAGATAAACCTGTTTAAAAAAGCACAGATCGTGATGGTATCTCCCATTGATTTTTATTACATGAAAGAATTTTACAACGAATATAAAATTGCAGATTTCTCTAACATTACCATGGGCAGGGACCCTACTTATTTTTTAGGCACTTTTTATAAGGTACGCTCTTTCCCTTCCATATTTGTGTATGATAAAAAAGGGAAACTGGTAAACTCTTTTATTGGAAGTACCCCGGTTGAAGAAATTGCTGCTGCGTTAAAACTTCCCTCCCCTTATTAAAAACAATAAATATTATGAAAAGGATAAGCCTGGCTTTTAGCATGTTTTTTCTAATTACAACAGGCTTTGCTCAGTATGATACCACGCCTCCATATTTAAAAACAAAGCAAATACCTTCTTTTAAATTATTAAATGTTGACTCTGTATTATTTACCGAATCTGTTTTGGCAAAAAACAAACCCACACTTTTTATGCTTTTTAACCCCGACTGCGGGCATTGTAAACAGCAACTGGAACTATTATTATCCATGCCGGAAATAACACAAAAAACACAGGTAATTTTAGCTACCAGTGAATCTCTGTATAAAATAAAAACGTTTAGAGAAATATATGGGTTAGATAAATACCCTTTTATTTTTATTGGTAAAGATTTTAAATATTTTTTTGGCGGTTACTTTCAACCCAAGACAATACCGGTACTGGCATTTTATAATAAAGAACAAAAATTTGTAAATCTTTTTCAGGGTACTGCTAAAAAAAAGCAGGTGCAGAAATCGCTGCAACAGTAAATGACTGTGTGCAGGTAACCCAATTTATAAGCGGTTACTTTATAAAACGCTGGTTCCACACAATTTCATTTTCTATAACTATCCTAATATCATAAATACCTTTACCCAGGTTATCTACAGGAATTTGAATGATGGTGTTGAGTGAAGCACTGCGTATCCTTTTCAACATTTGCCCCGACATTGATTGTATAAACACATTTACAACGCCTGTAATTTTTTCCCTTCCTTTGTATTGTAAGGTAAGTACATCTTTAACAGGAACCGGGTACATCACCCAATTATTATTATTTCCTGTAACTACTATAATACTGGCCGAATATTCTGTTTGCCCTTTATCAGTTATACATTTTAAACGGTAATAATTTTCTCCTGCAGCAGGTTTATAATCTAAATACTGATAAGTTTTATTTGGGTTAAAGTTTACCGTTGCCTGCAGGGCAATATCTGCCCATTTACTATTATCAGCACTTCTTTGAATAATGAATGTTTTAATACCCGGCAATTTCTGCTGCCATTTAATCGTCACTATTTTTTTTTGTGCATCATAAACAACGGTAATGCCGGGAGCAGTTTTTGGGTTCCAAAAACTGCATAATATTGTAATTAAAATAACTGCAAAAAGGGTTTTAGATATCGGACAAGAAGTTAACTACAACCTAACGAAAAAATCTGTCCAAACTCTCTTACCAAACCGTTAAAATATTTTAGCTGCCCTTTTTTGCCTGATGAACGACAGTAAAAAATGTCAGCAACTTCATCACCGCCAATTAACTAATCAATTACCTTTGCGCCGAAAATAATTTCTTAAAAAATAAACAGATAGTATATGAAAGTAACCGTTGTAGGTGCCGGAGCCGTGGGGGCAACCTGTGCCGATAATATTGCCCGTAAAGAATTGTGTAACGAACTGGTGTTGTTAGACATTAAAGAAGGCGTTGCCGAAGGCAAAGCTCAGGATATGATGCAAACCGCCACCTTGCTTGGTTTTGATACCAAAATTACAGGTAGCACAAACGATTATACCAAAACTGCAGGCAGCGATGTAGTGGTAATTACCAGCGGCTTACCCCGTAAACCCGGTATGACCCGTGAAGAACTGATTGGTGTAAATGCAGGTATTGTAAAAGGTGTGTGTGAGAACATTTTAAAGCATTCTCCAAATGCTATCATTATTGTTATAAGCAACCCGATGGATACCATGACCTACCTGGCATTAAAATCTACCGGTTTACCAAAGAACAGGATCATTGGAATGGGCGGTACATTAGACAGCAGCCGTTTTAAATACCAGTTGAGTCAGCACTTAGGTTGCAGTCCATCTGATTTGAATGCTGTAGTTGTTGGTGGCCATGGCGATACTACCATGATTCCTTTAATAAGCAAAGCTACCTGGAACAGTGTACCTGTTACCAAATTTTTAAGTGCAGAACAGCAGGAAAAAATTGTAAAAGATACTATGGTGGGTGGTGCTACATTAACGGCGCTGATCGGCACTTCTGCATGGTATGCACCCGGAGCTGCCGGTGCTGCTTTGGTAGAAAGCATTTTACGTGACGAGAAAAAATTATTTACCTGCTGTGTGGCATTGGATGGTGAGTACGGACAAAAAGATATTTGCCTTGGCGTACCGGTAATAATCGGTAAAGGGGGTTGGGAAAAAATTCTTGACTTTGATTTGAATGCTGCTGAACAAGCTGCTTTTGAAAAAAGTGCTGCTGCGGTAAAGAGTATGAATGATGTATTGGCTACTTTGTAAAATTAAAGTTTTCCTTAAAATAGAAAGCCATCCTGATAATTATCAGGATGGCTTTTTTGTTTCTTAAATCGGTACAGCAACAACAACCAGTTACACTATATTTGCTGCACAGTCACCAATCAATATTTTAATTTAGTATTAATGCTTAAAATTCTTACCGTTGCCGGCCTTGCTACTTTTGAAATATATGCAGCCATTCCTGCAGGGTTTGCGTTTGGCTTAAACCCGTGGATAATATTTTTTGCCAGCCTTATCGGTGGGCTTGTTGGAGTATTTGTAGCCGCTTTTTTAGGCAATAAGATCGAGCTTTTTTTCAGCAAATACCGAAAAACAAAAACTGAAAAACCAAAAGATGGACTGGCTCATAAAATATGGAAAAAATACGGGCTGATTGGCCTTGGCTTTATTGGCACTTTTACTGTTGGTGCACCTGCAAGCCTTGCTGTAGGCGTGGGTTTTAATATTAACCTGTCAAAACTGATACCCTGGTGTTGCCTGGGTGTGTTTGCAAGGTGTGCCATTTTTACAACCCTGGGGCATTTTGGAATGAAGTTGTTTTAAGGATTTATATTATAAACAGCCATCCTAAAATATCGACGGGCTGTTTATAGATTTTTTCAGAATGATCATCGCCTCATGATTACATCCACAACATCAACTCACCCCACTCACCACCATCTCCTTATTAATTTTTTGTACCAGCCCCTGCAATACTTTGCCCGGACCCACTTCTGTAAAATGTGTGGCGCCATCTGCAATCATAGCCTGCACACTTTGTGTCCATCGCACTGCGCCAGTCAATTGCTCAATTAAATTATTTTTTATTGCTGCAGCATCAGTAACTGCTTTTGCCACTACATTTTGATAGACGGGACAGGTTGGAACATTAAACGCTGTAGCTTCAATTGCCGCAGCCAGTTCTTCTTTTGCAGGTAACATTAACGCGCTGTGGAAAGCACCGCCAACTGGTAATACCAATGCCCGTTTTGCACCTGCTGCTTTCATTCTTTCGCAGGCTATTTCAATCCCTTTTAACGAGCCGCTTATAACCAATTGCCCGGGACAATTATAATTTGCTGCTACAACCACTTCATTGGTTTCGGCATAAACCTCTGCACAAACCTCTTCTACTTTTTCATCAGCTAATGCCAATACTGCAGCCATGGTAGAAGGATTTAGTTTGCATGCTTTCTGCATGGCTGTGGCCCTTATCGAAACCAATTTTAATGCATCAACAAAACTCAATGTTTTATTGGCCACCAATGCAGAAAATTCTCCCAGGGAATGTCCTGCCACCATATCAGGATTTGCCGTATCTAAAGTTTTATAAGCAATTACCGAATGCAAAAAAACTGCCGGTTGTGTTACATTGGTTTGTTTTAAATCCTCGTCGCTGCCGCTGAACATGATATCAGAAATACGGAAACCTAAAATTTCATTTGCCTGTTCAAATAATTCTTTTGCTAATGAATTGGTATCGTATAAATCTTTACCCATTCCTTTAAACTGTGAGCCTTGGCCGGGGAATACAAATGCTTTTTTCATGCAAATCTTTATCTTTTTATTCGTCAAAAATAAAGCATAGTGATTAAACATTTAGTAAAATGATCACCATTTTGGCTGGGGTACTTTGTATTTTGTAAATATTGCTTTGTATTGTGGTAAAGCAGTTAAGGAAACAAGATCCCTGTCGTTTACAAGATGATCGTAATCATCAAAACCTTCAGCCAGCGATTTATCGAGATATTCCAGCGCCTTTAGTTTATTGCCTGCCAATGCATAGATACAGGCTGCATTATGCAATTGCCATTTATATTGGTAACTATCGTCTTTATTTTTTTCTATATTTTCCAAAATGAAAGCTATCGCCTCCAGTGTTTCGCCTAAAAACAGTTTAGCGTAAGCATAAGTGGAAGAAGCTATGCCATCGGCCTTATCCAGCTCAATGGCCTTAACCAGGTTAGTTTCGGCCAGCCCGCTATTATTCAGTTTTGTTTTAAATAACCGTCCGATATTATAATAAAGGGTGGCATTCTTATCGTCTGTTTTAAGTGCTAACTGGTAATCGCTTATTGCAGCTTTAAAATCTCCTGCTTTTTCTTTTAATGATGCCCTTAACTGGTACAACCCTGAAGGTACTTTTTCGTCGTATAGCTGAATGGCTTTATTACAATCTGCCAATGAATTTACATTATCTTTCTTGTACCCGTATGTAATAGAACGGTGCCAAAATTTCATAGCACCCTTTGGATCCAATGCAATGCTTTTATTGAGGTCATCAAGCGTACCTTTATAATCCAGTGTTTTCCATCCTAATTTCCAGGAACGCTCAAAGTAAAGATTACTGATAGCATTATCATCATTCAAAAGGGTTATCGCATTAGTGTAATCTTCCTTCGCCTTGGCATAGCTCTTCATTTGCTGGTAGATATCGGCCCGGGTTTGAAAACCTTTAATGTAATTAGGATCGGCGAGTAGTGCTTTATTGATCGCCTGCAGTGCCTCATCATTTTTATTAATTTCATAATACAAAAGGGCCATGTTGCGGTAGATGGAAGCAAGGTCGCTGTTGTTGCTAGCTTTTGTACCGGAAGCTTCAATAATTGAAGCTGCTTTAGCATAATCAGCTATTGCATCTTCTTCTTTTAAATTCAGGTAACGGTAATATCCCCTTGACCAGTAAGCATTGTAGTAATCTGCATTATAGCTGATAGCCCTTGTAAAGAACTTTTCAGCATTGGCATAGTCTCTCTGCTTGCCATTACAATCACCCCGGTATTTATATAAGCTGGTCAGGTCTTTAGTATCAGATACTCTGTCGATAGCTTTTGCATAATCTTCATCGCTTTCTTTATACTTTTCCAGGCTATAATAACAATTGCCCCTGTTCCAATAGGCATAGCCTGCATCCTCAAAATTATAAGAAAGTGAAGTGCCAAAATCGCTGATGGCGTCATCATACTTTTCAAGTTTTTGTTTGGTTCGAGCTCTCCAGTAATATAGTCTTCCCTTATACTTATCGGTGGTATAATAGCTGCTGTAATCCGAAATGGCGGTATTGTAATCAATCAATGCCGCCTTGTAGTCCTTAAGGGAGAACCAGCTATCGGCACGGATGAAATAAGCCCGTGGATTTACTTTAAGGTTGATGGACCTGGTGGCAAGCTCAATGGCTTTCTGGTAATTGTTGGCTATATATTCTTTATCTGCCTGTTCATTCAATTCATCGAAATCCTGTGCAAAACTGCTGAGTACAGAAAGATTACAACAAATAGTCAGGCATACTATCCATAACAATTTGAGGTTTTTCATAAAATGAATTTTAATAAATAAAACTGATTATTAGAAAATTACAAAAATTTACTGACAAAAGCAATAGTAAAATATAAACGCTTAATGTAGCCGGGCGCTAATCAGTTTCATAAACTCACTCCTTGTACTGTTTTTTTCAAACTCCCCATAAAATGCAGATGTGGTGGTAACTGAGTTTTGCTTTTGCACTCCCCTCATCATCATACATAAATGCGATGCTTCAATTACAACGGCCACACCAAACGGATTTAAGGTTTCTTTTATTGAATTTAATATCTGGTGCGTTAACCTTTCCTGCACCTGCAGGCGCCTGCTGAACACATCCACCACTCTAGCAATTTTACTAAGGCCTGTTATATAGCCATTAGGAATATAGGCCACATGCGCCTTGCCGTAAAAGGGTAACATATGATGTTCACACATACTGTACAATTCAATATCTTTTACAATTATCATTTCACTCACTTCTTCATGAAATTTTGCTGAATTTAAAATTGCATTGGCATCCTGCTTATACCCCTGTGTAAGAAACTGCATGGCTTTGGCCACACGTTCGGGTGTTTTTTGCAAACCTTCCCGTTCTGAATTTTCACCTAAAAGTTCCAGGGTATCCTTATAACTTTTTATAAGGCCGGAAGTTACCTTCTCATCATACTGCTCTGCTTTTGTATATGCCATCAGTTGCTGTTTAAATTATTTTTTAAGAAACGGGATAATCCACAAAATTTTTTTCTGTTTCATACAAACGTACCTGCACATCAAATTTGCTGTCAATCTTTTTCCGTAAAATATTGTAGATAACAATTACGATATTTTCGGCACTCGGGTTAAGGTTTTTAAATTCTGCTGTATCTTCATTCAGGTTTTTATGATCAAAGCGTTCTATTATATTTTCATTGATCAGATCACTCAGCAGTTTCATATCATACACATAGCCTGTGGCTGCATCAGGCACACCAATTACTTTTACAATCAACTCATAATTATGTCCATGATAATGTGGATTATTGCATTTGCCAAAAACCCTTACGTTGGTAGCTTCATCCCACAAGGGATTATTTAGCCGGTGGGCTGCGTTAAAATGTTCTTTTCTGTAAACAGCTACTTTATTATTCATAACAATATAACACACAAAACTATTTTTTGTTGAAACAGCAGCATCAACAACAGTACTGAAAAATTGTGTGGAAATTATTCAGAACATTTTGCCGGAGGTTATAACAGAAGTTTGCTGTTCAAACACATCAGCTATTGAAAGCTATTACAAATAAAGTTACCAATTGTTGTGAGGAAACAAAAACTTAGTTTCCGTAATACTCCACATAGATACGTGGTGTTTCGTATAATTTAAGGCTGTGCAGTTGAACGCCGTCAGGAAGGTGTGGCACCAGTTGGCTCCAGATTGCAATGATCAGGTTTTCGATAGAACAGAGTTTGCCACTCATAAAATCAACATCAACATTCAGGTTTTTATGATCCAGTTTTTCAATTACATACTCATTTAAAATAACACTCAGTTTTTTTACATCATATACAAAACCCGTTTCATAGCTTGGGTCACCCTTTAAAGTAACATGTAGTTCAAAATTGTGTCCATGCCAGTTCTCGTTGGCACATTTACCAAAAACCTCTTCATTCTTTTCCCTGCTCCAGCTGGGGTTAAAAAGCTTGTGTGCAGCATTAAAATGTTCTATACGGGTGATGTAAATCATTGATTTTTCAAAAATTTTGGCAAAGGTAGCCCCTAAATCCTGAAATATGAAGTGTAAATACGAATTTTGCACCATGCAAATTTTACTGACAGCAGCTACGGCCAACGAAATTGAACTGTTTATTAATATATATCCCAATATCGATATTTTAATTACGGGTATCGGGGTACCCTCTACCATGTATCATTTGCAAAAAAGGTTACACCAGGTTGACTACGATATTATAATACAAGCCGGTATTACCGGTGCTTTTTCTGATGAATTAAATTTAGCTGAAACCGTTTTAGTAAAACAGGATACTTTTGGTGATTTGGGAACAGAAGAAAAAGATTTGTTTACGCCATGCATTGCTTCTGGATTAATTAACCCTAATGAATTCCCTTTTGCCGATGGATGGTTAATTAACTCAACGGGTATTCCTAAAACCTCAATCCTTAAATCTGTAAAAGCAGTAACAGTAAATAAAGTAAGCGACAGTATTATTCAAAAACAACAATTGCTGGATGCTTTTTATCCACAAATTGAAAGTATGGAAGGCGCGGCCCTGCATTATATTTGTTTACAGGAAGAAATTCCCTTTGTACAAATAAGAACGGTGAGCAATTACGTTGGAGAGAGAGATAAAACCAAATGGAAAATAAATGAAGCTTTTGAAAACTTAAATGATGAATTACTAAAACTAATTGACCAATTAACGGATTAATTTTTCTACAATGAAACTCTCCCTTGGCTTTTCTCCCTGCCCAAACGATACTTTTATTTTTGATGCACTGGTTAATAAAAAAATTGATACGCAGGGTATTGAATTTGATGTAGTACCTGAAGATGTGCAAACCCTTAACCAATGGGCAATTGAAGGCAGGCTGGATATTACCAAACTAAGCTATGGCGTATTGCCATTGGTATTGGATAAATATATTGTGTTGAACAGCGGCAGTGCATTGGGTAAAGGAGTTGGGCCGTTATTAATTAAAAATGAAAAATTAAAAATTAATAAAACAAAAGATTGCATTATTGCCATACCCGGTGAAAATACTACAGCGCATTTACTATTTTCATTGGCTTATCCCAATGCAAAAAATAAAATTTTTTTACGGTACGATAAAATTGAAGATTTTGTTGCAGAAAATAAAGGGCTTGGGGTTATTATTCACGAAAACAGGTTTACTTACGAAGAAAAGGGGTTAAAAAAAATTGTTGACCTGGGAGATTTTTGGGAGAAGGAAACCGGCAACGCTATTCCACTAGGGGGTATCGTAATCAACCACAGAATAGATATTTCAATACAAAGAAAAGTTGATGGCTTAATAAAAAAAAGCATTGAATACGCTTATTCAAAATATCCTGAATTGAATGATTACATCAGAAAACATTCTCAGGAAATGAGCGAGGCTGTAATGCGAAAACATATTGACCTGTATGTAAATAATTATTCGATTGACCTGGGAGAAGAAGGAAAGAAGGCAATAGTGAAATTATTGTGGGTATATAAACAGCTAAACCCTTCAATTACATTTACAGAAAATATTTTTTTAGCCAAAACTTAACCCTTAAGTGTAGTTACCCCTTCGCTTTTTAAAGCTTTACTGTACACTTCTAAACAACGCTTCCTGGCCAGCTCATGATCCACTATTGGCTTAGGGTAATTAAATTCCTGAAATTCCGGCACCCACTTTTTTATATAGTCTAACTTCGGATCAAATTTTTGCGTTTGTAAATAAGGATTAAATATTCTAAAGTATGGCGCTGCATCGCAACCACTGCCTGCAGCCCATTGCCAGCCACCATTGTTAGCTGCCAGATCAAAGTCTAATAATTTTTGTGCAAAATAAGCTTCGCCCAATCTCCAGTCGAGCAATAAGTGTTTGGTTAAAAAAGAGGCCACAATCATACGAACACGATTGTGCATAAAACCAGTTGCATTTAGTTCCCTCATACCTGCATCTACAATTGGGTAACCTGTTTGCCCGTTACACCAGCATTCAAACTCTCCATTATCTTTCCGCCATTCAATAGTATCATAAATAGCTTTAAATGCTTTTCCCTTTCCTACCTGCGGAAAATGCCAGAGTATCATGTGATAGAAATCACGCCATATCAATTCATTCAAATAAGTTTCTGAAAGAGCTTTACTTTTTGTTGCTAATAATCTTATACTAATAGTACCAAAACGAAAATGAACGCCTAATTTAGAAGTTCCATGTATTGCAGGAAAATTTCTTTGCTCCTGATATTTTTTTACTAATTCTGTATTCAAATTTTTTGATGGAAATGGTTTATCTACTATATTAAACCCTATTTCATTTAAAGATGATATTGATAAAGCCGGTTGTTTATAAAAATTGGAGAAATATTTTTCTACCGGGTATTTTTTTAAATGAAACTCAGTTAACACTGCTTTCCACTTTCTGCTGTATGGCGTAAAAACTGTGTAGGGTTTACCATCATCTTTAAGTACTTCATCTTTTTCAAGTATCACCTGGTCTTTATAAGTATTAAAAATTGCTCCGCTACCTTGTAAAAAATTTGCAATTAATTTTTCTCTTTCCAAAGCATAAGGCTCATAATCATGATTAGCAAAAACTTTTTCAATTTTATATTTTTTCGATAAGTTTTTGTAAACCGATAATGGTGTGCCGTAGTACACTTCAAGTGATGAGCCCAGTTTTGTTAAATGCAATTGCATTTCTTCCAATGATGCATGAATAAACTCCACCCGCCTGTCGGCCTTGTCTTCCAGCTGATCTAAAATATTAGTGTCAAAAATAAAAATGGGAACAACCGGGTTATTGCTTTTTAAGGCATGATAAAGCCCTGCATTATCCTGCAGGCGCAAATCCCTTCGAAACCAAAATATATTTACTGTTTGCATAAATTAAAGAGACTTTTTTGGCTTCTTAATAAACAAAAAAACTATGAAATAGTTGGCAGAACAGCAGCATATATTTTTTGAGTAACTGTATTTACAAATGCAGTATCGTTGATACGTTGCACCCAGTGTATATTGTAAACGGAGTTGGTTAAAAAGATTTCATCAGCAGTTAACAGTTCTTCAATGGTTATTTCTTTTTCTATACATATAAAACCCATAACAGCTAATTGACGAATTAAGTGTGCTCTTAAAATTCCGGCCACACAACCTTCGCTTAAATCCGGCGTATAAATAACTTCATCTTTCACTAAAAAAATATTTGCAATAGTTGTATCACATACTCTTCCATAACTATTCAACACCACCGCATCATTCCATTTTTTATTTTTTGCCTCTAACGCAGCCATTACATAAGGGAGGTAATTATTATTTTTAAGATTGCTGAGTATATCACAACTTTTCTTAACCTCGTTATAAACCCCCATTACAAGTCCATTACTGTTCCATTCGCCATTTCCTTCAGGTAAAGGCCAGCTTTGTATAATGTGATTGGGAAAATGATCTGTTGCGTCATACAAACCGCCGTTTCCCCTGAAGACTGTTATACGTATCCGTGCGGCTTTTTCATGCTCATTTTTTTTTGCCAGCAACAAAACCTCTTCTTGCAATTTATCAGGATTAAAATGTTTTGGAATAGCAAATTGCAATACCTGCATACCTTTCCACAACCTGGCAAAATGTTCATCTTCCAAAATCAACTTTCCGTTTTTCATTTTTATCGTTTCAAACAAACCATCGCCATAACGCAAGCCACGGTAATCTGCACCAATTATTGGTGTCGCTTCCTTATAAATTTTTCCATTAAAATTGAAAGATGTCATGGTACAAATATACCGGAAACAATTACATGTTATGAACGCTGTCATCGGTCCCGTCTTGAGCGGAAGGGGAATCTGTTTCGTAATTTTATGAAGTTATTTAGATTTATTACCGAAAATATTCGGAATTGAAATGACACGAATTTGCCAAAGTAAAATCCCGCCTGTTACCGGCGGGATCTACTTCTTCAATACAGTTGTAAGAGGTGGCTTATTTATAGATATTTTTATTTTTATAATTCGTCATTTAATATTTTATGTTTTACTGCATACATTATTAACCCTGCTGTGCTTTTAGCACCGGTCTTTACTTTTAACTTATCACGTATAGCTTCTACCGTACGTGGACTAAGGTCAACAATGTCTGCAATTTCTTTAGTGCTTTTTTCTTCGCACATCAGCTTTAAAATCAGGGTTTCCTTGTCATTCAGTTGTGCTTCCTGCTGCATTAATTTTTGCGGACCAGGAAAATTCCGTTGTTTCAGGTTTGTAAGTAAGGCCTTGTTGGTTAGAGAATTAAAATAGTACTCCTGTTCGTAGCAGGTCTTTATAGCTTCGTAAATTATTTCACTGTCGCTGGTTTTAGTAAGGTAGCTATTAGCACCCAATTCCATTAGTTTAGTAATCATACTGTGATCGTCCATCATTGTTAGCATAATTATTTTAATATGGGGATAGAGTTTTTTTATTTCGGGCAAAGTGGCAATGCCATCCATAACCGGCATTTGTATATCCAGCAGTATTACATCGGCAGATATATTTTTAAGCATATTTAATAAATGCATTCCGTTATCGGCTTCTGCAATTATTTTAATATCTTTTTTAGCACTCAATGCGGTTTTAACACCTGCACGGTACAAAACATGGTCATCTGCTATAATTACCTGGATGGGTTCTTCGCTATCGTTTTTCTCAATCATAATAATTCGGGTTTGCGATTAGTAGTTTTCTACATACTAACGCCGAAGTGCAAGTTCAAATTATAATTAGTTATAAGAAAGCGTGTAATTACCCTATGTTAAACATAGGAATTTTACGTGTATTGAAGGGAAATGTTCGTTAGTTTAAAAAATCAGGCACAAAGAATATCCATATAAACCTTAAATGATATTAGTAAAATAGTTCCAGTATTTACTCTATAAGCTTATTCCGCATACCATACATTATTAATCCGCCAATGGTTTTTGCATCTACCTTGGTTTTCATGTTCTGGCGAATTGTTTCTATGGTTCGGGGACTAAGGAAGATAATCTTGGATATCTCTTCGGTGGTTTTATCTTCGGCAAGCAATTTTAATATTTTTAGCTCTTTTTCATTAAAATGTATGGGTGTGTTGGTACCATAATGTTGACGAACGTTCTTTTTTTGCATCAATTTACCCATTACAGCCTTATTCACGAGGTCGTTAAAATAAAAATCATCATTCATGCAGGTGAGTATAGCTTCATAAATTTCTTCGGGGTCGGTGGTTTTGGTAAGGTATGCATTGGCTCCCATTTCCATCATCTTGCTAATCATCTGCTGATCATCGTACATGGTGAGTACAATTATCTTAATATCCTCGTATTCTTTACGTATCAACTGAATGCCATTGATACCGTCAATCTCCGGCATACGGATGTCCATTAATAATACCTCAGGTTTTTTAATGGAAATTTTGTGCATCATATCCTTACCATCTTCGGCCTCCCAAAGCATTTTAAGATTGTCTTTGCCCGAAAGGGCCATTTTAATACCATCTCTGAAAATTTTGTGGTCGTCGGCAATGGCAAGTTTAATTACGTGATCGTTACTCATAATAGTTACTGCAAATGGGGGTTAGTATAAAAATCTTTTGAAGTTACAATTTTACGTTTAGTTACCCGGGTATTTTAAAAAACAGAATAGTAAAAATTTTTCCCCATACTGTTGATTACCACCTGCTTTTAGCAATAACACTTCGTAATACTACTATATTTTTAATTCGTTTATTTACGATGGCTAATTGCATTACCACTCAATAAAAAGTAATTGTACAGGTTAAAAAAAGGGCAGTATTGCTCTTGTACATCATTACACTACAATATACTTTTGTATCAGTTGATTGACATTGGTTCACGGAAATATTTCATATCCAACTTATCCAAAAAACCAATAGTATTACCTGATATCCAAGAAAAACCTGTTTGTGCTTGTGTTGCCGATGTCAATCAACTGATTTTTAATAATGCCCGTTTTATTTATCTAATACCTCTGATCTAAAAAACCACCTTTAAATCTTATCCGGCTAATGCAAACAGCATTAGCCGTTTGAAACCGGACTATTTAAAGCCAATACCCTGCCAAAGAAAGTCATTCGGAAGACAAATCTTCTGTTTTTAGCCACTCTTTTTGTTATAGTAAAGTTACGATGGGAAAGCTACGTTTTTTCCATCGTAATTTTACTATTTTATTTTCGTATATTTACTTCATATTTAATAGTTAATTTACCTGTTGTAACTACTAAAATCATTTACCAATAAGGGTTTAAGTAGTTTTTCCACATATCCACATTTTAGCAGGCGGTTGCTTAGGATGTTGTTTTGGGGGAAGTTTACATCACGAAATATTTCTAAACCACTTAAAATTATTTTTTATGCACAGTCAATGGGATCTATTAGAATGTCTGATGACATTATTAGCTGATTAAGAATTTTGTACTTATTTTATTCTTGATTAGATTGAATATTTAGTTAAATTTGAAAAAAATAACTAAATATCATACAGCAGCTTAGAAATATCACTCTATTTAGTGAATTACTCCCATTTATCTTTCTCTTGATTTTTTTTAAAAGAATTTTAAGGAGAGATAAATGGATTTTTTTTTACTATGCAAGTCTGACCGCTATATTAATTCTATTACTTGCTCTTTTCTTTTATATTTATCCTTCTAAAGCATCTTATTATTTTACTGGCAGAGTTCATACCATAATCGAATTCTCACTACTTACCTATATTTTTTCTTTTTCTATAACAAATAAGGGATTAAGAAAGACTACCCTTTTTTTGATAATTCCCTTTTTCCTTCTTAGCTGCATCGACTATTTCCTTTCTAAGGAACCTTCCGTTGCCTATACCCCACTAATGACTGAAAGCTTATTTTTTATTATTTTAATTATATATTTTTTTTATGAAAAAATAAAGCAAGATGTTAATGAACCATTATTTAATGGATTTATTTTTTGGCTTGCAGTAGCTTTTTTAATAAATTTTGCCGGCAATTTTTTGTTATTTGTATATTCTGAAACATCTAATAAGGAAACCGATTTTAAAACAAATTATACCATCATCTATAGTATCGTAACAGTAGTAAAAAATATTCTTTTATGTATTGCAGCTAGTATTAAAGAACCCATAAAAGATAATAAAGTTTCATTTAACGGACTAATACCCGAGTCTGATTTTAAAGATATTCTTAACCCCCACAACCCTAATAATATCAAATAACCCAACCAGCGTTTATTAACTATGAATATTGTTTTACTTATTGGCACTATTGGTATGTTAATACTGGCAATGGCTATAGTTGGCTTTATAATTTTTCACCAGCGCAAAGTACTCCGTTACAATACCCAGTTAAAAAAATTAGAAGAAGAGAAACAACAGATACTCCTTAATGCCTCAATCCGTTTCCAGGAAGAAGAAAGAAACCGTATAGCAGCAGATTTACATGATGATGCCGGGCCACTGTTAGCAACAGCCCGCCTTTACCTTAACGAAAACTTAGTTAACCAGGAAAAAGCCCAGCAACTGCAAAGTATTTACAGTGCCAAACAAATTATTGATGATGCTATATTGCTTATACGTAACATCAGCCACAGTCTTATGCCCCCAACGCTTAAAAACTTTGGTTTGGAAAGTGCTGTTACCGATCTGTTTCAAAAAATAAGCGGCAGTGGCAGCATTAATGCAAGTGCAAGGTTTCATGATTACCGCACCAGGCTTAAAGTAGAACAGGAATTACTGGTATTTCGTATAATACAGGAACTGGTAAACAATGTTTTTAAACACAGTAATGCAGGGTTTATACACCTTACCCAAAATGTAAGCGGCAGCAATATGTACTTAAGGTTGCACCACGATGGCTCCGGTATTGTGCAGGCTGACTTTGAAAAGCTGAACCATAGCGCCCTGGGCCTTGGGTTAAAAAATATTGCCAGCCGTGTAAAAGTGCTTAATGGAAGGATATTTTTTGAAATTGACCCCAGCCATACTTACTACAAAGTAACTATTGAAGTACCAATGGAACCGCCGATATAAAGAAATCAATCTGCTGGCATATTGGAAATTTTCAACAGATCCTTCTGCATTTGTTCTCCATTAAAATAAAAAGGCTTATCATTATTTACTCTCAAACTCAGCTGATATATTTCAAATTATATTCAGGTTTCAAATATCAAATTAGTTTCTGTAATTTTACAGTACCCCAAAATCTATGGAAGAAATAAAAGAAGAAATAAACGTTGCCATTGCAGATGATCATAAAATTTTCCGTAAAGGAGTAATCCTTTCCATGCGATCCTACACCAATATTAAATTTGTGATGGAAGCTGAAAACGGTGAAGACCTGATTGCCAAGATACCAGAAGCCCTACCCGATGTAATTTTATGTGATTTAAAAATGCCTATTAAAGATGGTATTGATACTACCAAACTCATCACCAAAAATTTCCCGAACATTCGTGTCATCATTCTTACCATGTACGAAGATGAACGCTTTGTGGGCCACCTGATGGATTGGGGTGCTGCCGGCTATCTATTAAAAAATACAGAGCCCAGCGAAATACGAAAAGCCATAATAGATGTAATGCGTACAGGTTTTTACCTTAACCCCTTTGTAAATAAAGTTCTCATAAAGAAAAATTATTCCAAACAAAAATTCAGCCCCACATTAACTACAGAAGTTGTTATAAGTGAAAGGGAAAAAGAAGTACTTACCCTGGTTTGTATGGAATTTACAGCATCTGAAATTGCTGCTAAAATGGATATCAGTTCCAGAACGGTGGAAGCCATCAAAGACAGGTTGATGGAACGTTTTGGCGTTAAAAACTCTGTAGGCCTGGTGTTTTATGCAATGAAAAATTCGTTGATAGATTAGACAATTTGAATTTAAAACAGCCCAAATAACTTACTGTCAATACTCGTTATAATCTGCCCTAGGTGTTCTTCATTCTCTGCAAATTTATTTTTATCTGCATCAATAATTAATAACGGCCCTTCTTTATAATTATCAATGAAAGAATTGTAGTAGTCGTTTAATTTTTTTAAATAATCCAGACGTATGTTTTCTTCATATTCCCTGCCCCGCTTTTGTATTTGTGCAACCAGAGTTGGTACTGATGCCCTAAGATATATTAATAAATCCGGAGGCTGCACCATGGTTTTAAGGGTTTCAAAAAAATTGTAGTAATTATCAAAATCACGTTTACCCATCAGGCCCATATCATGTAAGTTTGGCGCAAAAATATTGGCATCTTCATAAATAGTTCTGTCCTGTATCACCGTTTCGGTACCTCTGTGTATTTCCAGTAGCTGATTAAGGCGGCTGTTTAAAAAATATATCTGCAGGTTAAAACTCCACCTCGGCATGTCTTCGTAAAAATCATTCAGGTACGGGTTATGATCCACATCTTCAAACTGGGGTATCCATTTATAATGCTTGCTCAACATTTCTGTTAAGGTGGTTTTACCGGCGCCAATATTTCCGGCCACAGCAATATGCTTTGATTTTTTTGTCTTTGCCATTTGTACTTACTTTTATCTGCCCATGAAAAACGTCAGCCCATCACTGACGTTTGCACAAAATAATGAATATTCGATTTAAAAAATCAAATCTTTAATAATACTTTAAACCTATTGCTTCCCTTACCAATTCCATAGTGGTATTGGCACTTTTATTTGCCTTGGCAGCTCCCTGTTCCATCACCCCTTTCAAATATTTTTTATCGGGCAAAATGGTATTGATCTTTTCCCTTATCGGGGCAATAAAGTGTACCATATCTTCCCCCAGCTGCTTCTTTAAATCGCCATAACGAATATTACAGGTATTGTAATCAGCTTCAAACTTATTAATTACATCAGCAGCGCTAACCAGTTTCATCAACCCGAAAATATTTTCAATGTAATCCGGCCTGGCCGAATTCATTTCAACCGGACCGCCATCAGTTTTAGCTTTCATTACTTTCCTGCGTATAGAATCGTCATCATCTGACAAGTATAAAGTTGCCATCTGGTTTTCACTTTTACTCATTTTACCACTTCCATCCAAGCTGGGTACTTTTACCAATTCTGCATTTTCATTATAAGCAACCGGTTCTGGAAAAACCTCTCCATAACGATGATTAAACCTGTTTACAAAATTTCTTGCCATTTCCAGGTGTTGCTCCTGATCTTTGCCAACCGGAACATATTTAGCCCTGTGTATGATAATATCTGCAGTTTGCAATACAGGATAAGTTAACAACCCAGCATTTACGTTTTCCGGATTCTGCCGCACTTTATCTTTAAATGTAACCGTCTTTTCTAATTCGCCTTTATAGGCAAGCATATTTAAATACAAATACAGCTCTGCAGTTTCATGTACATGGCTTTGGCAATACAATGCCACTTTATCAGGATCTAAGCCACAGGCAATATTTTCTGCCAAAACTCTTTCTACATTACTTTTTAGCTCTTTTGTATCGGGATGTGTGGTAAGCGAGTGCAGATCAGCGACCATAAAATAACATTCAAACTGCTCCTGCATTTTTACATAATTGCGGATGGCACCAAAATAATTGCCCAAATGCAAATAACCCGTTGGCCGTATGCCACTCATTACTATTGCTGCCTTCTTTTCCATCAGGTGGCGAAGATAGGAAAAGTCAATAGTCAATAGTCAATAGTCGATAGAAAAATGCAATATCTTTTACAGGATGTTATTCTTAATACATGTAATAGAAAAATTACCCGCCGTTTATGTAAAAGAAAAAAGCTATCACCCTAATCCTGTATTTTTGTAATATGGAAGTAAATGATGCATTGGTAGATAAATTAGCTAACCTTGCAAGACTGCAATTTGATGCTATAGAAAAAGAAGGTATTAAAAACGACTTGCAACGCATGATACAGTTTGTAGAAAAACTGAATGAACTGGACACCACCGGTGTGGAGCCATTGCTGCACATGAGCAACCAGGTAAATATTTTAAGGGATGATGAGGTGAAAGGAAGCGTTAGCAGGGCTGAAGGTTTACAAAATGCCCCCGTGCATGATGAACAATTTTTTAAAGTACCGAAAGTGATAAAGAAATAGTTTAGAAGTTTAGAGGTTTAAAGCAAATTGATTACTAAACTTCTAAACGCTAAACTACTAAACACTAAACCAATTTTATGCAGGGAATAATTCATTTAGAAAATATCCGTAAAAGTTATTATTTAGGCAAGCACGAATTGCAGGTGCTTAAGGGTATCACTCTTGATGTTTTTAAAAATGAATATGTAGCATTAATGGGGCCCAGTGGCAGTGGTAAATCTACCTTAATGAATATTTTGGGTTGCTTAGACTCCCCTTCCGGCGGCAGGTATATTTTAAACGGAAAAGATGTTAGCCGAATGCCCGATAATGATTTGGCAGAAGTTCGTAATCAGGAAATTGGATTTGTATTTCAACAATTTAATTTATTGCCACGCTTAACCGCATTGGAAAATGTTGCACTGCCGTTAGTTTATAGCGGTGTAAGCAAAAAAGAAAGAATTGAAAGAGCAATGGAAGTAATGTTAAAAGTAAAGTTAGACGACCGGAGCCATCATAAACCAAATGAACTAAGTGGTGGTCAGTGCCAAAGAGTAGCTATAGCCCGTGCATTAATAAATAATCCTTCAATAATTTTAGCGGATGAACCAACCGGTAATTTAGATAGCAAAACAAGTCATGAGATAATGGATATCCTGGGTAAGATACATACTGATGGCAATACTGTTATTTTGGTAACTCATGAAGAAGATATTTCGCATTTTGCCCACAGGATAATCCGCTTAAGAGATGGTGTTGTTGAGACTGATAAGCAAAATGCTAATCCTGCAACTATCGCACAGCCTGTATAATTATTCCTTTTACTTTTTGTAAACTAATCCCGGTTATTTTTGTTGCTTTGTAAAATAATCATTGGCAATACTATGGCATTTAAAATTTATACTAAAACAGGAGACTTAGGCAAAACTTCTCTTATTGGCGGCACTAAAGTTCCTAAAAGCCATTTACGTATTGAAAGTTATGGTACAGTAGATGAACTGAATTCTTACATAGGTTTGGTAAGCGATCATATTACACACAAACACTCCAAAATTATTTTAAAAGAAATACAGGACAGGTTATTTACCATCGGCTCCTCCTTAGCCTGCGACCCTGACAAAGCGCCGTTGATGAAAATACCCGATTTAAAAGAAGAAGATATTGTGCTGCTGGAAAAAGAAATAGACAAGATGAATGAGGAATTGCCGGAAATGAAATCGTTCATTTTACCTGGTGGGCATGTAGCTGTATCCACAGCACATGTTGCCCGTTGTGTATGCCGCCGTGCCGAAAGAATTTGTGTAAATATGCAGGTACAGGAATTATTTGTAGATCCTCTTGTAATAAAATATCTTAATCGTTTAAGCGATTATCTTTTTGTTTTAGCAAGATATATTGGACATTTGTTGAACGTGAGTGAGATTCCGTGGAAACCCCGGATTAATGGATAATGAAATAATGGATAGTTGATAATTTTCTAAATCTAAAGTTTCTTCTTTATTATCAATTATCAATT
>JAYVPT010000038.1:0-61801 GCA_043757165.1 Ferruginibacter sp. | reverse complement strand
TACGGCGAAATTCACAATCAATATGTACAGGCAATTACCAGGGCTAAATCTGCAAAGGCACAATTGCAATGGCACACAGGATTGAAGGATGATTTTATGGTGCAGCCATTAACTATTTCTGTCAGCAACCGGCAAACATGGTTGGTAACGGATTCAACCGCATTGCTTTTCAATCCATCTGTTCAGCTATTCCAACAACAGCAATTAAATGCCAAACAAAATATTGCCCTGCAAAAAAGCAAGGCTTTACCCGGATTAGCCTTTGGATATTTTAACCAGGGCGAAAGAGAAACAAAATGGTTTAACCGTTTCCGGTTTGGCATTACCATTCCTTTATGGTATGGCCAATACAAAAGTCATATCAATGCTGCTAAAACAGAGCAACTGGTTTTGCAAAGCAAACAGGAAGGGTTGCAGCAGGAATTATCCTTACAGGCCATCAATGCTGGCGGGGAAATGCAAAGCAACTGGCAATCGGTACAATACTATCAACAAACAGGTTTGCCTAAAGCCCGGGAAGTAATTACTACTTCGCAACGTTTTTTTGCAAGTGGAGAAATTGATTTTATCAATCTACTCAGAAACAGCAACGATGCGTATACTATTTATCTTAAATATCTTGAAGCAATCAAAAACTATAACCAGAGTGTTATCAATTATCAATATTTAATGGGACAGTTATGAAAAAATTATTAATTATTTTATTGTGGTTACCGGTATTAGCCCTTGCACATGGAGATGAAGACCATGGAGATGCTAAAAAAGGAACCGCTTCGCCAGCCAGCTATTTTTCTTCAGAAAGCTTTTCTGATAAATATGAGTTGCTGGTTAAATACAGCCCCCTTACTCCGGGGAAAGAAGCAGTGCTCAAATTGTTTATCAGCGAGTACAACAGTAATAAGCCGCTTGATACTGCCGGTTTAGCAATCACCGTTGCTGGAAACCCCAATATAAAAGTAACTGTAACCCGGCTTGATAAAGGAGTGTATGAACTGAAAACAATATTCCCTGAAAAGAAAGCATACAGTTTAGTAGCAGATATTAATAGTGCTGTTGGCGCCGATTTAATACAGGTAAACAATATTGAAACAGGAAAAGAATTGGCAGTTGCCGAAGTTACGGATGAAGCCCATTCCCACTGGTACAGCAGCAATTGGTTTTTTGGATTAATGGGATTGTTGATTGGAGTAATAGTTATGTTTTTCATTAGTAAAAAAAGAAACAGGAAAATAAGCACAGTAGCAATATTTATTTTTTGTTTATTGCCCACAGCAACTTACAATACCTTATCAGCACATGATGGTGAAGAACACGGAAATGGAGCTACAAAATCGGGTGGCTCATCTACCACTTTTATAATAGAAAAAGAAACACAGTTCCTGTTTAATATCCTTACAGAAAAAATAGGTGCCGGCGATTTTAATGAGTCAACCGTTTTGTTAGGAACTGTAACGGCTGCACCTCAGGGAAGGGCTGTTATACAATCGCCGCAAACAGGTAAAATTGTTGCATTGAGGGTAACACCCGGTCAGCAGGTAGGCCGTGGCCAGGTGTTGGCAGTAGTAGACCAACAGGTAGATGCAGGTACACAAATCAGTATTATTTCGCAACGTAATATTGTAAATGCAGAATACGAAGCGGCTAAAGCACAATACGAAAGATTAAAGACCATTGAAGATATTGCAGCCAAAAAAGATGTAATTGAAGCAAAAGCCCGGTTCGAAAGTGCAAGAAAAAACAAAGAACTATTTGATGCCAATGGCGGAAGAAATGTAGGAAACACAAAACTGGTAACCCTTACTTCTCCAATTAATGGGGTGGTAGGTACTTTCAATTATTCAATTGGTGCAGTAGTAAATACCGGCGAAACCCTTTTTGAAGTTACCAACCTGAACCAGGTGTTTGTAGAAGCACAGGTGTTTACTGCTGATGTTGCCAAACTGAAATCAGCTACTTCTTTTACAGCCACTTCAAATAATGATACGCTGTCTTACAAACTTAAAATGACAAGCACCGCACAAACCGTTAATGCAGACAATCAATCGCAGAAAGTTGTATTTGAAGTTTTGAATCCGAACAGCCAGTTTAAAATAGGAGAGAATATCAATGTAAGAATGACGGGGAGTGATGTTATCCGGCAGGTGGTAGTGCCAAATGAAGCTATTACCGACGTGAATGGCAAGCCTGCCATATTTATTAAAGACAAGGCCGAGCAATACAGCATCAGCTTTGTAGTAAAAGGACAGAGCAATGACAAATACACAGTAATAAATAAAGGAACTGAAGATGGTGAAAGGGTGGTAACCACCAATGTTTATCAAATGAAAATGATATACCTGAACCAATAATTATTTAAAAACAAAAATCAATAAAAATGAAACAAGTAAAAGGAATTCTTTTAATGGCATTGGCAATAGTTTGCTTTACCTCAGTAAATGCACAATCCTCTAAAACTAAAGTTAAAGCAGGCAATGTTGCAATTGCTGATACAGTTTATTATTGCCCAATGAAATGTGAAGGTGAAAAAACATACAGCAAAGTAGGCAAATGCCCGATATGTAATATGGCATTAAAAAAGTAAACACTGAAAAAAGTAAAAGAAAATCACGACGGGCACAATCATAATTAAATCAATAATAAAAAAATAAAAAAATGAAACAAGTAGTAAAATTTTCTACGGCTGTTATAGCCATTGGTGTAATTACATTTTTTGCAGCATGCAATAATAGTGGTACTGCAAAAACCGAAACAACAGATTCAACCCATCTGGAAGCAACACATAATGGCGACCATGTGTATGCCTGTCCTATGCACCCCGAAGTAACAGGCAAGGAAGGCGATAGCTGCCCTAAATGCGGGATGAAGCTAGAGCACAATGACAATGCAGCGGCACCTGGTAATGTGGCTATGGAGTTCAGCATAAATCCTGCAACCGCAAATCCAAACCAGGAAGTTACATTAATTATGACCCCAAAAAATAAGGTTAATGCTGCTGAGAAAGTTGCTTTGGATGTTGAGCATACCAAAAAAATTCACCTGATTCTTGTGAATGAAGATTTAAGCTGGTTCGACCATATCCATCCGGAGTTTAATACTGACGGCTCTTACAGCGTTAAAGAAAAATTTCCGGCCGCAGGTAAATATACTTTGTTTGCTGACTATAAACCAAGTGGTGGCAATCATACGGTGGATGTTTTAAATGTAAATGTGGTCGGCACTGCTCCTGCTGCAAAAACCTATGGTGCAGACAAATTAGCTGGTGATGCCGGCGATGGCTTTTCTGTAAAGCTTAGTGCCGAAGGCGGCAAATTTTTAACTAATATGCCCATGCACATTAATGGTGTGGTTATGCAAAATGGCAAAGAAGTAGATGTAAATACATTAGAAGATTATTTGGGTGCTAAAGCACATATGGTGGTAGTAAGTCTTGCTGATAAAAAATATTTGCACGTGCACCCAGGTGTGGAAGGTGCCAAATTTGATTTGCATACTACATTTGAAAAACCTGGTGTTTATCGTGGCTGGATTCAATATCAATCAAAGGGAAAAGTTTACACAAGCGATTTTGTTTTCAATGTAGCAGAAGGTAAAGCTGCTGATATGAAAGACATGAAGCATGACGAACATGAAGGGCATTAATATTTTACAGTAAAAGAGTCTGGCTGCTGACAGGAAGACTCTTTTACTTTTTAATCTTTATTCATCAGGAAAATAAATCAGTATGCAATTCAATAAAATATTTTTTATTCTTGCGATTATATCCGGCACTGCAAAAATTGCGCAGGCACAACAAGAAAAGAAATTAGAAGAAATTTGCTACAACCCCAATGCAAAAGGCGATACCAGCAAACGAAGTATAAAATCAGCTGCGGTTGGTAAAATTGGTGAAGCCAATATTACCATCAACTATCATTCACCTGGTGTTAGGGGCAGAACTATATGGGGTGGCTTGGTTCCCTACAATGATGTTTGGGTAACAGGTGCTCATAATGCAACCAACATCGAAATTGATAAAGATTTTATAGTGGCCGGTACAAGCATATCTAAAGGCAAGTATGCCATTTTCACCATTCCGGGTAAAGATGAATGGACAATTATTATCAACAAAAACTGGAACCAGCATTTAACCGATGATTATTTACAGAAAGAAGATGTGGTAAGAATAAAAGTGAAGTCAATGCAACAAAATAAAATAACAGAGCGATTACAGTATTTTATAGAAGATGATAAAAATGGTAATGGAAAAATTGCAATAGCATGGGAGCTGCTGTGGATTGAATTTAATTTAATTATTAAGAAATAAAAGATGGAACATCAACACACAAAGCAGCAATACACCTGCCCCATGCATCCCGAAGTAATTAAGGATGAACCCGGCAATTGTCCAAAGTGCGGCATGAACCTGGTTCCCTTAAAGGTTGCAGAAAGCAAGATTCATTCAGATGCTAAGCCTGCAGCTGTAGACCATAGTAAAATAAAAATATCGGGAGACAAGGTAAGTTCGTCAGAAGGGGATCATGCGGCTGCTGCACTGAAACAGGGCATGCAACAATACACCTGCTCCATGCATCCACAGGTAATAAAAGATGTGCCTGGTAAATGTCCCTATTGTGGAATGGTTCTCATTCCCTTAAAAACAAAAGGCAATGCAAAGGGCGAACATAATAAGCATGTTAACATGATTGATGATTTCAAAAAACGCTTTTATGTAGTGTTGATTTTAACCATTCCCATCATGCTGTTATCGCAAATGATACAGCATTGGCTTAAAGTAGATTGGCAATTTCCCGGTTCGCAATACCTGTTGTTTGCATTATCTACAATAGTGTTTTTTTATGGTGGATGGCCTTTTTTAAAAGGATTGGTTGATGAAGCAAAAGCAAAAATTCCTGGCATGATGTTTTTGATTGGCTTTGCCATTACCGTTGCTTATGTATATAGTGTGGCAGTGGTATTTGGTTTAGCCGGCATGGATTTCTTTTGGGAGCTTGCAACGCTTATACTCATCATGTTGCTGGGGCATTGGATAGAAATGAAATCGGTAATGGGTGCATCAAGAGAATTAGAATTGCTGGTGCAATTAATGCCAGATGATGCTCATCTGGTAACAGGTGATACGATACAAGATGTAAAAACCGAGACATTACAAGAGGGGAATATCATTTTAGTAAAGCCTGGTGAGAAAGTAGCCGCCGATGGAATTATTAGCAACGGTCAGAGCTATCTTAATGAAAGTATGATGACCGGAGAAAGCAAGCCGGTAGAAAAAAAGATTAATGATAAAGTAATTGCAGGCTCCATCAATGGGAATGGGTCTATTAAAGTAACTGTTTCGCATGGTTCTAAGGATTCTTATTTGTCGCAGGTAATTAAACTGGTGGATGATGCACAAAATTCAAAATCAAAAACACAATTATTGGCAGACAAAGCTGCTCAATGGCTTACTTTAATAGCTATCGTTGCAGGCATAAGTACTTTTTTATATTGGTATTTAACAGGACAATCCCTTGCTTTTGCAATGGAAAGAATGGTGACGGTAATTGTTATTTGTTGCCCCCATGCATTAGGGCTTGCTGTTCCTTTGGTAGTTGCTAAATCTACAGCCATTGCTGCAAAGAGTGGCCTGTTAATTAAGAACAGAACAGCATTTGAAAATTCAAGAAAGATAACTACGATTGTTTTTGATAAAACAGGGACATTAACTATTGGTAAGTTCGAAATTTCAAAAATCGTTCCCCTCTCTTTTGGAGAGGGGTTAGGGGTGAGGTCTGAAAACGAATTGATACGCATAGCTTCTGCACTGGAGCAAAACTCCGAACATCCCATTGCAACAGGCATCATGCAGAAAGTGGCAGAATTAAAATTGGTAATTCCTGCAACTGAAAATTTTAATGCAATTACCGGTAAAGGTGTAGAAGCGAAAGTGGAAGGCAAAGATATAAAAGTAGTTAGTCCCGGTTATCTCAAAGAAAATAATATACCCTTTCCTGCTGATTTTAAAACAGACCTTGCCGAAACAGTTGTGTTCGTAATTATTGATAACAACCTGGCAGGATATATAGCCTTATCAGATGCCATCCGCCCCGAATCAGCAGATGTTATTGCAACCTTGAAAAAAAATGGTATTAAGTCAACTTTACTAACAGGGGATAATAATGCAGTTGCAAAATCGGTAAGCGAAACACTGGGCATGGAAGGATTTTTTGCTGAAGTATTACCACATCAAAAATTAGAAAAAATAAAAGAACTGCAAAGCAAAGGTGAGTTTGTTGCTATGACAGGCGACGGCGTTAATGATGCCCCCGCTCTGGCACAGGCAGACATCGGTATTGCATTAGCTTCCGGCTCTGATATTGCAGCCGAAACAGCGGGGATAGTTTTAGTGAACAGCAATCCAAAAGATGTAGTGAATTTGATTTTGTTTGGCAAAGCCACTTACCGAAAAATGATACAGAATTTAATATGGGCTACAGGATACAATTTAGTGGCCCTGCCATTAGCAGCAGGTGTATTATACAGCCAGGGAATTTTATTAAGCCCTGCAGCAGGAGCCGTGCTGATGACAGTAAGTACAGTTGTTGTTGCTATTAATGCAAGTATGTTAAAAGTAAAAAACTAAATGATGTTAAACAAACTCATTCTTTTTTCGCTGAAGAACCGTTTACTGGTGGTTTCATTAGCAACATTGATAATGGTGTATGGTGTATTCACCTTAGTCAAATTACCGGTTGATGTATTACCTGATTTGAATAGACCAAGAGTAACCATATTCTTGGAAGCAAATGGTATGGCTCCGGAAGAAATTGAAACACAGGTAAACCTTCCGGTAGAAACACAATTGAATGGAGCACCGGGTGTTGAAGTAGTTCGTTCGGTTGCATCACCGGGATTGGGAATGGTGTTTGTTGAGTTTGATTGGAATACCGATGTGTACAGGGCAAGGCAACTAACGGCGGAAAAAATTCAGGGCATACAATTACCAAATGGCATTACACCGAAAATGGGTCCCATCAGTTCCATCATGGGACAGATAATGATGATTGCGATAACCAGTGATACTACTTCACCGGCAGATTTAAGAACCCTGGCCGACTTTACAATACGAAGAAGATTGCTGAGTGTAAAAGGGGTGAGCCAGGTGATACCCATTGGTGGCGAACGGTTGCAATACCATGTGTTGATTTCTTCGGAGAAACTGCGGCAGTATAACTTATCTATCAATGATGTTGACAATGCTTTACAATTAACTAATCTTAACACCACAGGTGGTTTTATTGACAATAAAGGTTCAGAGGTTCTGATAAGAAACATAGGCCGTGCCAATACATTGGAAGATTTAAAAAGTACAGTTGTTGCAAACCGCAACGGCTCGCCGGTTTTATTACAACAGGTGGCCGAAGTGAAATTCGGTGGTCCCATTAAAAGAGGTGATGGTTCTTTTAATGGAAAACCTGCGGTGATACTGAGTATTGAAAAACAACCCGGTGCCAGCACCATTACACTTACCGATGATATATTGGCTGCTATTGAAGATATAAAAGCATCACTACCAAAAGATATCCATATCAATACAGATGTGTTTCAGCAGAAAAATTTTATTGCTACTTCTCTCTCAAATGTAGAACATGCACTAAGGGATGGGTTTATACTGATTATTATTATCCTGTTTTTGTTCCTGCTCAATTTCAGAACAACGATTATTACACTTACTGCAATACCACTTTCGCTTATCATCAGTGCTATTGTTTTTAAAATGTTTGATATATCCATCAACACCCTTACGTTGGGGGGGCTTGCCATTGCCATTGGGGAATTGGTGGATGATGCTATTGTGGATGTAGAGAATGTGTACAGGCGGATGAAAGAAAACTGGGCAAGTGAAAAACCCAAACCATTGCTGAAAGTTATTTACGAAGCCAGCAGTGAAGTAAGAAATTCCATTGTGTATGCTACTATTATTGTAGTACTTGTTTTTATTCCGTTGTTTTATTTACAGGGAATAGAAGGAAAGATTTTTGCACCTCTTGGTATAGCTTATATTACTTCCATCGTTGCATCGTTGGTAGTTTCATTAACACTCACACCTGTTTTGTGTAGTTATTTATTGAATAAAGAGAAAAATTTAGCACATATTAATTTGGCGTTTTGGAAGCGCAAGAAAATAGACAATGACCAAGATGCCCTGGCTCCCTCTCCTTTGGAGAGGGCGGGGGGAGAGGCCGATAGCCCTCTTGTAAAATGGCTAAAGAAAAAAGATAAAAAATTACTGCATTGGGGTTTACAACGACCCAAAGCAATTATTGGAGTTGCTATTGCATTAATAATTGCTGCGGCTGCAATCATTCCTTTTTTTGGTACAGAATTTTTGCCGCCATTTAATGAAGGAAGTTACACGATAAATGTATTAGCACCAGCAGGTGCTTCCTTAGATGAATCAAATAAATTAGGAACGATAGCTGAGCAGCAAATTTTAAAAGTACCTGAAGTAGCCCTTACTTCACGTCGGACAGGAAGAGCAGAATTGGATGAACATGCAGAACCCCCCAGTTATTCCGAAATTGATGTAACATTAAAACCCGGCGGACGAAATAAGAAAAAAGTCCTGGAAGACATTCGCAATAATTTATCGGTATTGAAAGGAGTAACAATCAATATCGGTCAGCCTATTTCTCACCGGCTCGACCATTTATTAAGTGGTGTAAGGGCACAGATAGCCATCAAGATTTTTGGAAATGATTTGACAACACTTCGTTCTACTGCCGAACAGTTACGAACTACCATCAGCACCGTTCCAGGTGCAGTAGATGTGCAGGTAGAAAACCAGGTAATGGTGCCGCAACTGATGGTGAAGATTGACCGTAACGCTTTGCAACGTTACGGCTTGCAGGCAGGTAAAGTTGCAGAAGATATTGAAGTATTTTACAATGGAAAAGTTGTTAGCCAGGTATTGGATGGACAAAAAACATTTGATATTGTTTTGCGGACAGATGATAGCACCCGTAAAAATATTGATGCCATAAAAAATACACAGATTGCCACACCGGATGGTTCGTTAATTCCTTTAGAACAAATTGCCAAAGTGGAATTAGAAAACAGCATCAGCAGTGTAAACCATGAGAATACACAACGAAGAATTGTTGTTTCGGCCAATGTGCAGGGAAGGGATTTGGGAAGCACCGTAAAAGAGATGCAGGAAAAAGTAAAAAAAGAATTGAAATTAGAAGAAGGTTATTACCTGCAATGGGGCGGCCAATTTGAAAGCCAGCAATCTGCTTCTAAATTAATTACCATATTAAGTATTTTTTCTTTTGCTGGTATTTTCCTGGTGTTGTACAGTCATTTTAAAAGCAGCCGGATTGTGTTGCAGATCATGCTCAATATTCCATTGGCGTTAATTGGGAGTGTTGTAGCGGTAATGCTAACGGGTGGTGTATTTTCTATTGCCACTATGGTTGGCTTTATAACCCTTACCGGTATTGCATCAAGGAATGGCATCATGATGATAAGCCATTACATACATTTGGTGCAACATGAAGGTGAAGTGTTTGGTGATAAAATGATTACCCGTGGTTCACTGGAAAGATTAGTACCTGTGCTAATGACCGCATTGGTAGCCGCACTGGCATTGATACCACTAACATTAGATGCCTCGGCTTCGGGTAAAGAAATTTTATATCCAGTTGCCACTGTTATTTTGGGTGGACTGGTCAGTTCAACATTATTGGATATGATTGTTACACCGGTAGTTTTTAAACAGTTTGGAAAAAAGGCATTGGATACATACATTGCTGAACAAAAAAAACAGGAATTGAAATAAGGCAGGCCCTTCCTGATTAACATTAATTTGTTTCATAAAATAAATAGTATGGCAAGAAGCAAACAATACTACATCCGAAAAGCACACCGCTATTTGGGATTAATCCTCGGCATCCAGTTTTTATTCTGGACGATTGGCGGTTTATATTTTAGCTGGAGCAATATTGATGAAATACATGGCGACTTTCAAAAGAAACAGATACCATTACTTTCTTCATCAGTAAAATTGGTTTCGCCATCAATGGTTTTGGATACGATTAATAAAGTACACAAAGTTGATTCACTCGTAACAATTCAGTTGATTGAAATTTTAGGTAAACCCTATTATCAGGTCCGCTGTATGAGTAGTAAACATAAAATGGGTATGCATACCGACCACATGGAAATGATGAATCACTTAGCTGATGCAGAAACAGGGCAATTACGTGGGCCACTTACCAAAGAAGAAGCAATTAAAATTGCCGCTGCAAGATTTAACGGCGAACCAAAGCTATTATCAGTTGAATATCTAACTTACATTGGTAAACATCACGAATACCGGGAGAGCCCATTGCCAGCTTATGCGGTAACATTTAATCATCCCACCAATACAACCGTATATGTAGCAAGTGAATTGGGTACAGTACAAAAATTTCGAAATAACAAATGGCGAATTTTCGATTTTCTTTATATGATGCACACCATGGATTATAAAAGCCGGGATGATTTTAATAATTTATTGCTGAGGGTATTTTCAGTTTTTGGAATTGTAACTATACTGTCTGGTTTTACTTTATTTTTTGCTAGTTCAAAATGGTTCCGTAAAAAACACCCGGCCCATTCATACGAATTATAATGTTTAAACACAGCACCATCATAACGCCTACGGTATGGATGATTTCACTGGTAAGCCTCCTTCCGGACTTTGCCGGTCTTTTTTTATTCGCCATTACGTATGCAGGATATGATTATCATTATAAGGTAGAAGGGGGATCAAAAGACATTTTAGGGAGCGAAACAAAAAATTGGTTTGGCCAGGCAAGTAATAAAAATAATCGTAAAACTATTAAAGCAGGTATTGCATACACATTGCCCACTTTAACTGTTGCCGATTTAAGAATTGACGGCAATGGAAAATTCCGCTTTCAATTATCGAGAGAAGATATTGCAATTACCCCACAGTTTCGGTTTGCCTGGATCATTAATAAAGATAAAGAATACATGGCCGGATTTAGGTATATTGTAACAAAATATTTGGGTGTATCCACGCATTATGATAGTGACATGGGATTTGGTGCAGGGATTACAATAAATTATTAAATTAAGTAAAAGATAAAAAAATGAAAGCCCTTTTACATATATTTTATGCTTCCTTAAAATGGGTTGGCTCTTTATTCAGAAAAAAAAATTGTTGTAAATGAAAAAAATATTCTTAGCTCTCATAGTTTGCAGTGGTTCAATAATCGGAAATGCGCAGCTAAAAATTGAACAAATAGCTCCGGAAATTTCTTTGCCCAATGTAAACGACAGCATTATAAATTTATCTTCTTTAAAAGGTAAAGTAGTGTTGATAGATTTTTGGGCAAGCTGGTGTGGACCATGCAGAGCCGCTAATCCCTCCGTGGTTAAGTTGTACAATAAGCTTAAGGATAAAGGCTTTGAAGTTTTTGGTGTTTCTATCGACAGTAAAAAAGCCAATTGGGTAAAAGCCATCAGGCAGGATAAAATAAAATATACCCAGGTAAACGATAACGGCGGCTGGAACAGTACTGTGGCAGCCACATTTGGCGTAAATCAGATACCAACCAGTTTTTTATTGGATAAAACAGGGAAGGTTGTTGCAATAGATTTGGGGGGTAAGGCACTGGAAGAAAAAATAAAAATGCTGCTGCAATAATTATCTACCGGTTTTAAAACGGAAAGAAGCACCAATTGCAAAATAATTGTCTGGTGCTTTTTTGTTTATACCAAAGCCTCCTGAAATATCCAGTTTAAAATTATCGTTCACATAATAAGCAACACCGCCATCAATGCTGTGCTCCGGAGTATCGTCTTTCCAGATAAAGCCAAATGCTTCAATATAGGCATACCATTTTTCACTGATATTGAAGCCTGGAGCAAATGTGTAAATGAATGCAGGTGTTGAACCAAACCTGTCCCATTGCATCCCGATATTATAGCCCAAACCAATTTTTTTTGATAAAGTATGCTGCATGGTAAATCTGAAATTGGCGCCATCAATCGAATCGTAATAAAATGTGCGAAGGCTGGCAAAACTATAATGTGCAATCAGGGATGTTTTAGGACGAATGCCTTTTTCGTCAAAGAAATTTACTTTACCTCCAAGCTGAACACTACTTATTCCACCGGGTTTGGAGTAACCGGTAGTTATTTTATATTTTTCAGAAGCATATTCAGTTATAAGCCTCAGTTCGGTGCATTTTGATACGCCATATTTTGAAAGTAATGATGGGTGTTGAAAGGAAAAATCCCTTGAGGAGTGACTGTCGTATTTATCTGACTGTTTTAAAACCCCCATTTCAAATTGCACCCATTTTTTGGGTAACGTAAACGGGCTTTCAGTCTGGTCGGGCCGGTCGGTATCAATTTTCTCAATTTGAGCTGTAGCCAGTTGTGTATAGGGCAAAAAAATAACCACCAACAAAAAAATATGTTTAGTCATTTAAAAAATAAATTTAGTCTTGTCTAAAAATTAAGACAAAGATAGGAGTTTACTTTTTACACAAAAATATTTTTTAGTATTTAATAATAGGGAAGACTATTTTGCTGCCGCAGTGCCAATCACCAGGTGCTCCAGGTTATGTTCGGTAAAATATGGTTTGCAGATTTTTTCGGAAGCAGTTAAAATTTGCGGGAGCTTTATTTGTTTCTTACCCAATAACTGGTAGGCTTTGTTATACGCTGCTGTATCGCTTACAGAACCGGTCTGTTGCAGGGCTTCTTTAATGGCAATAATACCCAGGCCGCTGTCTTTTAATCTGCCCAGCTCTGCAATTATCCAGCTTAATGCATAAAAATAATTTTTGTCAATTAAAAGAAAATATTTCCACCCTGCCGCATCTGGCATTATGTTATATGGAGAAGTAATTATTTCTTTTGTAAGATATTTAGTAAGCTGTTTAGGTGTTTTTTTTGATTTGCTTAATTGAATACTGCCACGCAATGCCTGCGGATAAATACTCAGCCACCTTAATTTTCTTCTCAGCTCATGTACATCTGCTTCCACATTATCAAAATGATATTTTGTTGCTTTTGTAAATTCCACTATTTCATAAATGGCGTTTCCGTAGTAATCATTTATTTCATTTACTTCGTCTTCTTCTTTTAACCAATCGGCATTATTTAATTTTTTTTGAATCTTTTTTATCCGTTTTGTATCAGTGCCCAGCCACCCTTTTTCTGTAAGTATTTCATTAAGGCTCTGTATTTTTTCCATACTTTGCACCTGTAAATAATTTACTACAGCAGCAGGTATATTTTTATTTTTACTGAATTCTTTTGCAAAAGCATCATAATAATCTATAGCACCTAAAGTATCTTCCAAAAGTTTAAAATGTTCTTTTATTTTAGCAAATCGTTTTTTGTTATGGATGCCGCTGTACATTTTTGCTAATCCTTCCAGCATGAACAAAGGAGTACGTACATTATTTTGATATAACCATAGTCCCGGGTTTTTTTGCTTTACCGCTTTAACTAATAATGTTTGCAGTTGATCCAGGAAATAATCAAATTTTAGCTGTCCGGGTTTCATGATAATGTTTTTATTTATGATGTTTGCTATTGTGATAATGTTCTCTTAAAAGATCGGCTCCAAAATCACCATTAAAATCACGCCATACTGTATGAATATGATTGGCATTGCTTTGCGTATTGTCAAACTCAATTAAGAAAGTTTTTCCCTGTACCCGGTAATAATGAGGCTTTCCGGTTACAGTGCCACCTGCCCAACCAAAGCGTATTGCATTCATATCTTCAGTTATAATTTTTTTCATTCTTGTTTTTGCTATTTCAGTTGGCATTGAAGAAAGATAAGCTACGATTAATTTATTTAGTATGATCTTTTGCTCATGTGTCATTTCGCTTGCTGGTATCCCAACTGGTTTAAATGGGGACACCTGTTGTGAGTTTGTAGTTACAATATCTGAAAATGCCTTTAACTGAAAAAGCGCTTTTTCTTTTTGATCCTGTGTAAGTGAATTCACCAATTCAAATCCAAGGTCTTCTTCATCTTTTATTATCCGCATGCCTTTTTTCGGACCATCCTTTACTTCAGCAGGGTAAACTCCAAAAAAGAAAGGCGCAAATGCCAATTGATCATTTACCAATGTAAAGTTAAGTGCAACATGATGACCGCTGAATTTCCAACCCCATGTACTGTCCTTGCCGGGATTGCCATAAACAGCCACGAAATAATTTTCAGGTATACGGTTTGGGTTATTAGGTTCCATTTCTTTCAATAAATATTCAAAGCTCATTATGTTTTGCGTTCTTGTATAGCCCTGATCACTTAAATAAGCTTTCAGTAAAGTATATAAGTACTTTTTTTGTGTACTGTCTAATTCCTTTACACCAATACCGGTTCGGGCAACCATTGCAGCAGGAAGATAATGCCATTCATAACGATTCATCTCATCAAACGGGAATGCTGCTTTTTGCTTTTGTACAGCGCTTAAGGAATTTATAAAAGCCGTTGCTTTAGCAGAACCCGAATTGTTGGCATCGGTATTTTGTGCGGCCAATGTAAAAGGGAGCAATAAAAGGAAAAGCAGTTTTATATACATGTTGATTGTTGATTTAAATTGTGTTGATATTGTTTATTGCCATGAATGTTTTCGGTATAGCTTTAATAATTTTGATAGCGCATTTAGAATGTTCAATAACCAATACTCAATGCTCAATTTTCAAAAAAGGCAACACTGCCGCCAACCCATTCCTTGTCTTTATTATACCTGGTGCCAATCATTTTTCCTTTACTTAACCTGGAAAGATTGTGTACAGCTTTTGGTCTTGACCAGCCATCTTTCCAAAAATAAAATAACCTTATCTCTGCCTTGGCAGGTACATCAGGTGTTTCAATTACATCGGCATATTTTACTTTGCGTTGCAGTATCCAGTTCTCCGGGTCTTTTACATTATCAATATCTTCTGTAGCCACATCAATCACCACACCCATTCCTGCAAAAGAGAATAAAGGTTTCAATACATAATTTTCAAGATCGGCTGGTACCTGTTTCAGCTCATTTAAAAAATAGGTTTTGGGTACATAGGCATTCTTTATAAATGGTAATGTAAACTTACTGATGCGGTAAAACCAGTTTGGGTGTGGTACCCATTCCACATCAAAGTCTTTTGTAAGATCAATTATGTCACCAAGGCCTTCCTGTTTTTGCAGATCATCAAAAATAAGGCGGTTGTAAATTCTTTTGATTTCTGTTTTTACGCCATTGTTATCATATAATAATTTATTGCCCCCGGCAATTAATTTAGTAAGACAAATAGTTTTTATACCGAGTACTTTTTCGGTACAATAAAAATCAATCCTTGTTTTTTGCTGTTCAGGAAAAATTTCCAGTAGAATTACATTTTCGGGATTCAGATCTCCAACAATAATCTCTTTAAATAATTGCAGGTAGGTTTCTTTGTTATATCCATTTAAATAAGCTGAATAATTTCCTGGCACGTTTGCATACTTTGCTGTTATCTCACTGTGAAATGCCTGGAAGGCAAACAGGGTGGGAAAGCCCTGCATTTCTATAAGTTGTGGTTCAATTTCACCGGTTTCATTTTCACAGATACCAAAATCAAAAGCAATAAAATGAGCATGGTCTTTTTGGTTGGGTACTTTTATATTTTCAGGAATGCCTCTTTCAGTTAATGCTATGAATTTTTCATCTACAATTACATCAATAATATCCTCACAGGCATCCAGCATTTTTCTTGTAAAATCTTTTGGAATAAAAATGGGGGTTTCAGCATTTCTAAAATCCAAAGCACCGGGATGTAATGCATCGATCTGTTTAACGTAAGCCTCGTATTTTTCTTTGGTGAAATTGTTATTGAATTGTTGCCGTAATTCTTTTACCATTGTATAATGAGTTTGAAAATTGGAAGGTTCTTTAAAAATAAAGAATAAAATTCATTCGGCAGCCTCTCAATTTTCAGGTAACTGGTGTGCATTAAATTTCAACCGGCTGCATACTTTCCACTGCCAGCATTAAAAAGTTGGGCAGTATATGTGAGTAAGTCCACATTATTTTATCAGGGTCGTTTAAATGCCCGATCATCGATTGCCATTTTTCCATACCGTAGTTTTCAACCACGGTTTTTTTCTTGTCTTTGGTTTGTAAGTGCATACTCATACCAATGGCATCGGCTTCGGGGTGAAACTGTGTGCCAATCATATGATTGTTAAACCGTATGGCCATTATTGCTCTTTCTAAAGGAATATGCGGCCGTTCTTTTTCAATAGCTAAAATGGTACCACCCATTTGATGCAACTTATTATGATTGGGTTCTACCACCTGGAAATCCCTGCTGTCAACAGCATAAAAAGGATTACGTAAACCACTTAATACAGCTTCATCTTCGGCAACGGGCAATGAATGAACCGGAAAAACGCCAAAGGCAGTACTTTTTCTTTTGCAAACTATTGCAATTTTAAAATGGCGGCAGGCCAGCTGGTAAGAGTGGCAAATGAAAAATACTTTTTTCTTTTTAACGTTGGCATCGCTGTTATTCCAGTCCATCACTTTACCCAGCCAGTTAAAATATACTTTTTCCCATTCGCTGCCTTCGCTTTCAAGGGGGCTGCCGGGGCCACCGCTGGAAATATAAATATCATAATTTAAATCAGGAGTCTGTTTTTTCAGGCGCACTTCAAATTCATCCCATTCCAGGTCAATATTACCAATATCGCCAAATTGATTGAGGATTTCACGGATACAACGCATACCCTGGTTGGGCATGCCTGCATTCATATCTAAAATTGCTATACGTACAGCCTTCTTTTCCGTAAAATTCATTACGCAAACATAACAATTTTTTAAAAAACGGAGTAGTATCTGTGGCAATCAATTTATTACCATTTGTGGAAAGTATTTTACTAAATGACAACTCTAATAAGCTATCAATGGTAAAATATAAATATTTTGTAATTAAAACTCCCACTTTACAAATGCTTCCATAGCTGCATATTGTGTTAAACCCAATTGTGCATATAGTTTAGCTGTGCTTGCATTGCGTTCTTCAGCACGTTGCCAAAACTCCCTGTCATCGCTGCCCTGGAAGGGCACACTGTCTTTTTGCGACTGATGAATAAAAATACCATGGCGTTTTTTTACCACCTGGTCGGGGCTCATCGGGATAGCCATTTCAATTTCGGTAATATCCCATTCCTGCCAGGCACCTTTGTATAACCACAGCCAGCAATCTTTTACCCATGTGGCACCGCTTGCTTTTATATGTTTCAATGCTTCAATCACCACATCAAAACAAACCTTATGTGTACCATGAGGATCGGCAAAATCTCCTGCACAATAAATTTGTTGCGGTTGTATTTTATTAAGCAACTCAACAGTAATTTTTACATCAGCTTCACTCATCGGATTTTTTTCAATGGTACCCGTTTCGTAAAAAGGTAAATTCTGAAAATGAATTTGTTCATCTGTTAATCCAACATATTTACAGGTGGCTTTTGCTTCACATCTTCTTATTAAACCTTTAATGGCTCTTATTTCTTCCGTATCTTTTTCACTGCTTTTTTTTGTTTTTAAAAATGCAGTGGCATTATCTAAAATATTTTTGCTTTTGGTTTCATCAATATCAAACATATTTTCAAAACCTACGGCAAAGTTTATAAACCGGGTAACAAATTCATCGGTTACAGCAATATTACCACTGGTTTGATAGGCCACATGCACTTCATGCCCCTGGTCGTGCAGTCGCATAAAAGTGCCGCCCATACTAATAATATCATCGTCGGGGTGAGGGGAAAATAGCACTGCTTTTTTTGGAAAAGGTTCCTTTCTTTCAGGATGTTTGTGATTATTTGAATTTTGTTTTCCACCCGGCCACCCGGTAATAGAATCCCGGAGCATATAATATACATCCAGGTTTATTTCGTATGCATTTCCTTTTTCGGTAAGCAGGTCGTTTAAACCATTGTCGTTATAATCTTCGTTGGTTAAACTTAAAACAGGTTTTTTAATTTTTAAAGCAAGATTGGTTACAGCACGTCTTACCATTTTTGATGTCCATTCACACTCGCCGGTAAGCCACGGACTTTTAAAACGGGTTAATTCGCTTGCAGCTGCTTCATCTACAATAAAAGTACAGTCATCATGATTTTGTAAAAGCGATGCAGGTATATCTTCTGTATCATCCAGCTCTGTTGCTTTTTGTATTACAGGGGCTTTTGTTTGTCCCCAGGCCATTAAAATTATTTTTTTTGATTTTAATATAGTGCTGATGCCCATGGTAATTGCCATACGGGGCACTTCACTCATGTTGCCAAATTCATAAGCATTGGCAAGGCGGGTACTGTTATCTAAAGTAATTAATCTTGTTTTGCTGTAAATGCCGCTGCCGGGTTCGTTAAAACCAATATGGCCATTAATACCTATGCCTAATATTTGTAAATCCAATCCGCCTGCTGCTTCAATTTGTTTTTCATAATCGAGGCAATGTTCTTTTACTTTATCTTTTGCAATCATGCCATCGGGCAGGTGATAATTGGCAGGATTAATATCGGTATGTTCAAATAAATTTTTCCGCATAAAATAATGATAGCTTTGTAAAGCATCTTTATCCATGGGATAATACTGATCGAGATTGAACGTAACCACATTTTTAAAACTCAGGCCTTCTTCTTTATGCATTCTAACTAAATGTGCATATAATGTTTTTGGGGATGAGCCGGTAGCAAGCCCGATCACAGTTTTTTTGTCTTCTTTTTCTTTTTGCTTTATTAAAGCGGCAATTTGCCGGGCAACAAAAGCAGAACCATCATTAAGGTTGGCAAATATTTTTACAGGAATTTTTTCTAACGAGTCAGTCAGGTCAATCTTGTTCATGTTAGTTGTAATATGGTGGTATAAAATTAAGGGTTTATTTTTTGAACCAAACTTAGGCAATATTATTCAGCTTCACAGGCATAGTTCACAGAACCCTGTGGGCACTCCTCAACCGAATTTCTTTATTGAGCTTTTATCTAAGCGTATTTTGTCTGAACAGGGATTTAACAGGGTGCTATCGATTTAAAGGATTTTAAAATTACTCAATCTGTCAAATCCTTTTAATCTTTAAAAATCCCCGTTCAGACCATGTTATTCCACTTCAATTTCATCAACAAATAACCAGGCGGGGGTACCAGCTCCGGCTTGGCCGGAAGGGATGATGCCAAAATTTTTTGCCACCACACGAACATACCTGCAGGCTTGTGTGCCCGGTATTTCAACTTTATTAATTCCTTTTCCCTGCTGTACATCCACACTGTTCATTTTTGTTGGGCCCAGCATGCCCCGTTTATCGGTATCTGCAGCTAATAAATAAGTTACTTCCACTTTTGCAGGAGCATATATCCAGCTGCCCTGTTGTTCTAAAACATGAAGTGTAATCTTCTTTACGGTTTGTACTGATCCCAAATCAATCGTGGCATCTAAATCAGTACCATTAAAACCTAAAAACTCACTGCTCTTTGCAAGGCCTTTTTCATTTTGTACCCCGTTAACCAAAGTAAAAGCACCATCGCCGGGATAAGATTTGGAGGGAGGATTTACAATGGTGATTTTTTTACCGGTGGCTTTGTTGAAATGGAATGACTGTTCAACTCTACTAAACAATGAATGAACATCTCTGGTATCTTCTAAAGTTGCAGCGATTAATTTTGTCTTGTGAATTTTAATTGGTTTCGTATAGATTTCTGAATAGTAATCTTTAATACCAATAGAATCTTTTTGACCAACTACATTTCCTTTTTTATCGTAAACAAAAAATGATTGTCTTTCAAAAATTGAGTCAGATATTCCAGAAAATACTTTTAGAACAGATATTTTATTGTCAACCTTACTATTTAATTCCCATAATACGCCATTATAATCTTCTGTTGGTAAAACCGTTGCTTTCAAATCATAATACGCTTTGCCATAATTTGCTCCCCAGTTATCATACATTTTAAAAATTGCAGGCAATCTTCTTTCAAAATCTTTCCAGTTTCTTTTTTCTTTTGGGCTCCATAATACTTCACTTAATGCGCTCATGCGTGGAAAGATCATGTATTCCACTTTCGATGTGTTGCTCATGTATTCCGTCCACACATTGCCCTGTGCACCTAATACATGTTTGGCCTGTTCTGCATTTAATGCAGCAGGTATGGGTTCGTAGCTGTACACCGTTTCCAGCGGTAAGTAGCCGCCAATAGTTACACTGTCTTCATTTTTTGTTTGTGAATGATCCAGGTAACAATAGGTGCCCGGTGTCATTACCACATCGTGATTTTGTTTGGCTGCTTCTATGCCGCCTTCTTCTCCACGCCAGCTCATAACAGTGGCGTTAGCTGCAAGGCCGCCTTCTAAAATTTCATCCCAGCCAATAATATTTTTACCCTTGCTGTTAATGTATTTTTCTATGCGTCCAATAAAATAACTCTGCAGGCCATGTTCGTCTTTTAAGTTTTTATCTTTTATCAATTGCTGGCAAAACGCAGAACGTTTCCATGCTTCCTTGGGGCATTCATCACCCCCAATATGAATGTACTTTGAGGGGAATAACTCCATCACTTCATCCAGTACATTTTGTAAAAAAGTAAAAGTGTTTTCGCTGGGGCAAAACACATCTTCAAAAACACCCCAGGTCTGTTGTACCTGTTTGCCCTTTGTGGGGCCGCTCCAAATACAGTCTTTTGCTATTTGGGTATCTTCATTGGGGAAACAGCTCAGCTCCGGGTATGCAGCAATAGCTGCGGATGAATGGCCGGGCAATTCTATTTCAGGTATAATGGTGATGTATCGGTCTGCAGCATATTTTACAATGTCTATAATTTGTTGCTGTGTATAAAAACCACCATGTTTGGTATTGGTATTTCCTTTGCCGGGGTAGCGGCCAATAATAGTGCCGTTTCTCCATGCGCCAACAGCAGTAAGCAAAGGATATTTTTTTATTTCAATGCGCCAGCCCTGGTCTTCGGTTAAGTGCCAGTGAAAATTATTGAATTTATAAAAGGCTAAATAGTCAATATATTTTTTAATGAAATCAACCGGCATAAAGTGGCGACCCACATCCAGGTGCATGCCGCGGTATACAAAACGGGGGTAATCTGTAATGGATAATTGATTAATGGATAATGGATAATTTTTTGCCCCTGACTTTTCTGATTTTATGGGTAACAGTTGAATCAATGTCTGGATGCCGTAAAAAGTACCTGATGCAGTTTGTCCGGATACAGTAATATTATTTGCATTTACATTTAAAGAATATGCGCCGTCTTTACCGGGAACTAATGTTTGTAATGTAGTAAGCTGGATAAAATTTGATGTGGCAGATCCTGCTTTTTTCAGGTTGAAACCAAATTTTGCCTTTAGATAATTATTAAAAAGATCCGGTGAATAATCGTCAACCCTGTTCTTTATTACAATTACTGTTGCTGGCGAAATTGAAAAACTGCCTTTGCTGATCTTTATATCGGCAGGCATGGGTACAATATTCAAACTGTTTTGTGCTGTTACAGATAATGTGCACATAAATATCAAAAGCAATACAATTAGTTTCATAAATACATTTCTTTTATAAGTGTAGATAAATAATTTTTTTTAACCCTTATTTTAAAACCGGCAAAATTATTTTACTGGCATTTATAGCATCATGATAAATTTTTATTGTGGCTTTTTGAAAATCACTGTCATCGCAATGATAAATGTCAACAAATTTTTGTGGATTCCTGTCTGCAATGGGAAACCAGCTGCTTTGTATCTGTATCATTATTTTGTGGCCCTTTTTAAAAGTGTGTGCCACATCAGGCAAAGTATATTTTACTTCGGTAATTTTACCTGGAACAAAAGGTTCAGGCTTTTCAAAACTGTTACGGAATTTACCTCTCATAATTTCGCCACGTACCAGCATTTGGTAACCACCCATTGGATAATTGGTGCCGTTACCTTTTCCAAATTTCGTTTCATCGTATTTAAATTCATCCGGAAAAACATCAATCAGTTTTACCACAAAATCTGCATCGGTGGTGGAAATGCTTACCATTAAATCGGCAACCAATGGACCGGCTACTGTTACATCGTTATCTAAAACCGGAGTGGAAAAAGTCAGTACATCTGTTCTGCGGCTGGCAAAGCGCTGGTCGTCTGTCATGTATTCTCTTGTTCTGTTCAAATGCACATCTTCGGTATAAGGAACCGGGTGAGCAGGGTCGCTGATGTATTCGCTATAGGTTTCGGGCTTGTTGGGTTTATTCAGTGGCTTAAACATAGATGATGCATCTGCACCAATTAAAAAGCCATCGAATTTCAGGTAAATACTTTTGTGCTCAATATTTTCTGGCGGCCATTGTTGAAAAGTTTTCCATTCATTTTCCCCGCTAAAAAAAATATTAGCTTCAGCAATATCATGTACAGTACCTTTTAATTTCAAATAAAAATTAAAAAAAGGGATTTCAATTTTTTGTTGATAGTATTCACTTGTTTTACTTCCAAAACGTACATTACCCATATAATCTCCATTACTTCTGCCGCCCCAGCCACCATGAAACCATGGACCCATCACCAAACGGTTATCTGTATTCTTACTTTTTTCTTCAATAGCTTTGTATAAATTCCATGCACCAAAACAATCTTCTGCATCAAATAATCCACCAACAACCAGCATAGCAGGTTTAATGTTGGTTACAAAATTCCGTGGGTTTCTCGCTTTCCACCAGGCATCATAATCAGCATGATTCATCAAATCATTCCAGAAAGCAATACTGTCGCCCATTATTTTGCTGAAGTTTTTTACAGCACCGGTCTTTAAAAAGAAATCATAATTATCCTGCGATGGAATACTGAAGCCGGGTTTACCCACCATAGTAGGTTTAGGGCGGGTTATGCCAAAACCACTGTAAAAATTAAATGCATCCATTACCATTAGTGCACCGTTGTGGTGAAAATCATCGCCAATAAACCAATCGGTAACCGGTGCCTGCGGGCTCACTGCTTTTAATGCCGGGTGACCACTTAAAGCAGCCATGGTACTGTAAAAGCCGGGGTATGAAATGCCAAATACACCAACACGTTTATTATTACCGGGAATATTATTGATCATCCAGTCAATAGCATCATAAGTATCACTGGCTTCATCAAACTCCTTTCCTTTTTTTGTTGGAGAGAATGGCCGAACATCTACATAATCACCTTCACTCATCCATCTGCCACGTACATCCTGTATGGCAATGATGTAACCTTCCTTCAAATAATTTATCCAATACGATTCGTATAAACGGGGATTAAACTTATCTTCTCCATAAGGTGAACAGGTGTATGGCGTGCGGTTAAAAAGTATGGGATGTTTTACAGATGAGTCTTTGGGAATATAAAAAGCAGTAAATAATTTTATACCATCCCGCATGGGTAACATCCTTTCTGTTTTATAATAATTTTCTCTTACCCAAACAGAATCTGTATTTTGAGCTTTAAGATTTATGTAAAACAGGTTTATAAAAGATAAAAGAATAAAATATTTTTTCATTGTATAATATTGAATGCTAAATTTAACGAATCTAAACTGTTTATCATGGCAAATAATGAAGAACTCATCAATAAATTTTATTCAGCATTTCAAAATAAGGATTATGCAACCATGAACAGTTGTTATAGTGATGATATTATATTTTTCGATCCGGTGTTTGGTTTGCTTAAAGGAAACGAAGCAAAGTGTATGTGGGAAATGCTTTGTACAAATGCCAAAGATTTTTCTTTAACCTATGGTAATATTATTACACTGGATGAGGAATACAGTACCTGTGATTGGGTGGCCACATATACGTTTAGTAAAACCGGCAGAAAAGTAGTTAATAAAATAAGGGCTAATATGAAATTTGCCGATGGTAAAATTATTGAACACAGCGATGCCTTTAGTTTACACCGCTGGGCAGCACAGGCACTTGGCTTTAGCGGCTGGCTGCTGGGGTGGAATAAATTTTTTCAGAATAAAATTAAGAATGGGGCGAAAAAGAATTTGCTGAAGTTTATGCAGGCTAAATAATAAAATAACAGCCCTTTTTAAAATTGATTACTTTACCCGATGCTTGCAATTTGCTAAAATTCTTTATATTTTGTTTTAAATAATTTCCTTCACCAAAATCTACTGTTATGAGTTACCTGTTTGATTATCTTAACTGGCCTGCAATTCTTGTTGCAGCCCTTGCTTATTTTGCATTAGGTGCATTGTGGTACTCGCCGGTTTTATTTGTAAAAAAATGGGTTGCTTATTTAAAAATTGATGTGAATAATGCTGATGCAAAAAAAGGAATGGGAATGTTATTTGGCGGCTCATTTGTTTTAATGTTCATTCAATGCGTTGCCATTGCCATACTTGCAGAAAGAATGGAGATACGTGGTGACGGCTGGATGAGCGGATTAAAATTTGGTGCATTAACCGGCTGTTGTTTTTGCGCTGCTACTATTGGGGTAAATTATTTATACGAAAAGAAACCCCTTGGTTTGTTTTTGATAAATGCCGGTTATGCTATTGTTGGAAATATTATTGCAGCTATTATAATTTGCAGCTGGGGATAATTAAGTGATATAAGCAAAAGGCAGAAAATATTTTCTGCCTTTTGCTTATATTTTATTTTTACTCTACTGTGGTTATTTTTACAATATTGGTGGGTAAATGCAAATTAACAGGGGTGCTGCCGGTGTTTACCACCACGTCCCCGGCTTTTAAAAATCCTCTTTGTTTTAATATCTCAATCTCATCATAAATAATATCATCAAGGCTGTTTTCTTCTGCATAATAAATAGCCCTTACGCCCCAGCTTAAACTTAACTGGTTAATTAAACTTCTTTCTTTACTAAAAATATATAATGGCGATTTGGGGCGGTAGCTGCTCAGCATAAATCCGGTGTATCCACTCTGTGTCATTCCTATCAATGCTGTGGCATTAGTATCATGTGCAAGTTTGCAGGCCAGGTAACAAATGGCATCGCTTAAAAAAGATGGAGAGTGTGGTTGTGGTTTTAAAATATCATCACGGTCATAATCATAAACAGTTTTTTCCACTTCCAGAATGATCTTACTCATCATTTCCACCACCATTGTTGGGTAATTTCCCATAGCAGTTTCCCCACTCAGCATAACTGCATCGGCACCTTCCAGCACAGCATTGGCAACATCTGTTACCTCACTGCGGTTGGGTTTGGTTCGGTCCATCATGCTTTCCATCATTTGTGTGGCAACAATTACCGGCTTTGCCCTGTGCATGCACTTGCGTATAATTTCTTTTTGTATAATGGGCACCTGCTCTACCGGCACTTCCACACCCAGGTCGCCACGGGCCACCATTATGCCATCGCTTTCCACAATAATATCCCTGATGTTTTTTAACGCTTCGGGCATTTCTATTTTTGCAATAACTTTTATTTTACTGTTCTTAGCTTTAATTCTTTTTTTAAGTTCTGTAATGTCAACAGCTTTTCTTACAAATGAAAGTGCCACCCAATCAAGGTCATTCTCAATTATAAATTCAAGGTCTTCAATATCTTTTTCTGTAAGAGAAGGCATTGTCAGTTCGCTATCAGGGAGGTTTACACCTTTCTTAGGCAGTAAGGTTCCACCCAGGCTTACTCTTATTAAAACTTCTTTATCATTCAGCACCTTTTTTAATTCCACTTCCATTTTACCATCATCAAAAAATATGCGTTCGCCAGGTTTAACGTCTTTTGCAAGATTTTGATAACTTACATAGATCTTATTTTTAGTGCCTATAATTTTTTCAGTGGTTAAAATAATTTCGTCGCCTTCTTTTAATTCCAGGCTGCCACCTTCCAGATCACCTACTCTGAGTTTAGGTCCCTGCAAATCGCCAAGTATGGCAATATTATAGGGCTCTTTTATATTTATTTCACGGATGTATTCTATAATTTGCAATTTAGATTCATAGGCTCCATGAGAAAAATTAAGACGGAAAACATTTACTCCTGCTTTAACAAGGGCCAGCAGTTTTTCATAAGTGTCACATGCCGGGCCAACAGTAGCAACAATTTTTGTTCTTTTTTGAGAGTGTTCAATACCTGCCTGTTTATCCATTTGTTTGTGCAGGTATTGGGTTAGGTTTTTGCTCATGGTATAATGATACTTATTAGTTAGATACTGAAATTTTTTATTTGCTGATGTATTATATTATGATGATAATATCTTCACTACTTTCATCCATTCTTCGCTGATGTGTTGTTTTTTCTTTACTGCCTCATTTAAAGGGGTGTAGTGCATTTTATTATTTACAATACCTACAAAAACATTATGCCTGCCTTCCATTAAGCATTCCACTGCATGATAACCCATACGGCTTGCAATTAAACGGTCCATACAACTTGGGCTTCCACCTCTTTGTATATGTCCTAAAATACATACTCTTACTTCCTGTTGTGGTAAACGTTCTTGAATAACTTTTGCTACTTCATTAGCACCGCCAAATTCATCACCTTCGGCCACTACTATTAAATTTACCAGTTTATGCCTGCGTTCTTTTTCTTCCAGTGCTTTAACAATATCGGCCATTATTGTTTTTCTTTCCGGGATTAAAATGTTTTCGGCACCTGTTGCAATACCGCTGTGCAGGGCAATATAACCTGCATCCCGGCCCATTACTTCAATAATAAATAAACGGTCGTGTGCATCTGCAGTGTCACGTATTTTGTCAATGGCTTCCACTGCAGTATTTACTGCCGTATCGAAACCTATTGTAAAATCTGTGCCAGCAATATCTTTATCAATTGTGCCCGGTAAACCAATACAGGGAATATCAAATTCGTTACTGAATATTTGTGCACCCCTGAAACTGCCATCGCCACCAATAATTACCAGGCCGTTAATCCCGTGTTTTTTTAAATTTTCGTAAGCAGTCTTTCTTCCTTCGGGTGTAAAAAATTCTTTACAGCGGGATGTTTTTAAAATGGTTCCGCCACGCTGAATAATATTGGCAACGCTTTTGCTTTCCATACGGAAAATATCATTTTCCACCATGCCTGAGTATCCTCTCATAATACCAAATACTTCCATCCCGTGATAAATACCTGTACGCACCACCGCACGTACAGCCGCATTCATACCCGGACTATCGCCACCGGAAGTAAGTACACCAATTCTTGTAACTTTCTTTTCCATGCGCCAAAGATAAGTTAAACACTTGATTTTTTCAGGTGCCCGAAGTACACATTAAACTACTGCAAACATTTGATGTATAAATTGTTAATACTTTTTTAATATTAAAATGAAATTAGTATATACGGTGATGAAGGTATTGTTATTTTTTTAAATGCTTATTACAGTTTCTGAAATTTAAAAAAAATGTTTGCCACCATGCAAACCATAACAGATAAAGATGTTACCGATTTTATAAAATACATGATTGCACACCCCCAAAAATATACAGGTAATACCTGGAAGTTCTTAGAAATTTTTGCTACCTGGAGGGCAAGCGGAACACCAACAGCGATAACGTAATGCTGTTGTTGTATTATCTTTAGCACATGAAAATTTTAGTGACCGGGGCTAATGGTTTGCTGGGGCAACATTTAATAAAATTATTGCTTGGGCAAACTGCTTATACAATTATTGCCACAGGAAAAGGAGAATGCCGTTTGCCTTTTGCTGATCAAGATAAATTGCAGTACCATTCTTTAGATATTGCTGATGGTATGGCGGCTTCTTATTTTTATTTACAGCAACAGCCCGGTATAATTATACATACTGCCGCAATGACACAGGTAGATGATTGCGAAATATATAAAGTAAAATGTTGGGATGCCAATGTAACTGCCACACGTTTTTTGATTGACGCTGCTAAAAAAATTGCTGCCTGGTTTATTTTTGTTTCCACAGATTTTGTATTTGATGGTGAAAAGGGAAATTATAAAGAAGACGATATAACAAACCCTGTAAATTATTATGGCAGCAGTAAAGTAGCTGGAGAGAAGGCGGTGCTGGAAAGCGGATTAGATGCAGCCATTGTAAGAACCTGTTTGGTATATGGCAATATTTTACAAGGCAACCGAAGTAATATTATAAGTTGGGTAAAAGATAATTTACAAAATGGTAAAAAAATAAAGGTGGTTACCGATCAATGGCGAACGCCAACGTATGTGGAAGACCTGGCAAAAGGTATTTTATTAATTATAGAAAAAAGAGCCAAAGGAATATTCCATATTTCCGGAGAAAAAATGATATCACCTTATGATATGGCAACAGCAACTGCGGATTATTTACAATTAGATAAATCATTAATTGAAAAAGCAGATGTTTCTTCCTTTACGCAGCCTGCCAAAAGGCCTGCCAAAACAGGATTTGTAATCGATAAGGCAAAAAAAGAACTGGGCTTTCAGCCTTTGTCTTTTAGCGAAGGATTGAAAAAGATGGTGAAATAAAAATCACATTCTTTCAGGTACTGTAACACCCAATAACCCCATTCCGCTTTTAATAACATTTGCCGTCATTGCAGCCAGTTGCAAACGCAATTGTTTTTTATCTGCTGTTTCTGCATTGGCAATAGAATGTTCGGTATAAAACGAACTGAATGTTTTTGCAATATTATAAACGTAAATGGCGATGGCAGAAGGATTCATTTCATGGCAAGCCTGTTCAATAATGATTGGATATTGTTCCAGTGCAACAATCAATTCTTTTTCTAAGGGTAAAAATCCATTGTCAACTGACGGTAGCCGGTTCACTTCAGATTTTCTTAGAATCGATTTTATCCTGGCATGATTAAACTGTATAAACGGCCCTGTAAACCCATGAAAATCTATACTCTCTTCGGGATTAAAAACCATTTTCTTTTTTGGATCAACTCTTAATAAAAAGAATTTTAATGCCCCTAAACCAATAGTATGATAAAGCTCTTTTAGTTCTTCTGCAGTAAAATCTTTTACCTTACCTAACTCTTCTGTTTTTTCCTGTGCTACTTTTTTCATTTCATCTACAATATCATCGGCATCCACTACAGTGCCTTCACGGCTTTTCATTTTACCGGTAGGTAATTCCACCATCCCATAACTCAAATGATAAATGGCATCGGCATATGGTAATCCTAATTTCTGGCAGATCAGTTTCAGTACTTTCATATGGTAATTCTGCTCATCTCCAATTACATAAATGCTCTGGTCAATTTTATATTCCTCGTATTTCTGCATGGCAAGGCCAATGTCCTGCGTCATATAAACAGATGTACCATCTTTACGTTGCACAATCTTTTTATCAAGACCATCTTTTTCAAGATCAATCCATACACTGTTATCGGGTTCTTTATAAAAAACATTTTTTTGTAAACCTTCCTTAACTGTTTTTTTGCCTAACAGGTAAGTGTTGCTTTCGTAATAAGTTTTATCAAAATTGCTGCCGATTGTTTTGTAAGTAATAGCAAAGCCATCATATACCCAGCTGTTCATTTTTCTCCATAAGTCCATCACATCCGGTTTACCGGCTTCCCAATCCAACAACATTTGCTGGGTGGCTTTCATTACCGGTGCTTCCTTTTCAGCAACTTCCTGTTTTAAACCCTCAGCTTTAAGTTTTTCTATTTGTATTTTATACTCGTCATTAAATTTTACATAATAATTACCAACAAAATGATCGCCTTTGGTATTTGTTGATTGTGGTGTGGCGCCATTTGCAAATAGTTGCCAGGCAATCATACTTTTGCAGATATGAATACCTCTGTCGTTTACAATGCAGGTTTTAATTACATCGTAACCACTGGCCTTAAAAATTTCTGCCACACTCCATCCTAAAAAATTATTCCGTAAATGGCCAAGGTGCAAAGGTTTGTTGGTATTGGGTGATGAATATTCCACCATCACTTTTTTACCATTCATGGCTTTTTTGCCAAAGTATGCATCATTGTAATTTTTTTGCAATACCTGCATCCAGTATTCATCTGTAACAGTAAGGTTTAAAAATCCTTTAATGATATTATATGCAGAAAAAAATTCAGGATAATTTGTAATTAAATGTTGACCTAGTTGGTTGCCAATGGCATCAGGTGATAATTTCAATGATTTAACCAGCGAAAACAGCACAACTGTATAATCCCCTTCAAACTCCGGCTTTGTGGCATTAACCTGGAAATCTTTTTCTGTAAAGGATTGGTTAAACAAAGCCGTTAAACTTTCTGCGGTACTTTTTTGTAAACTTTTTACTATTGACATGCCGCAAAGATAACAGTCGATAGTCAATAGACCATGGTCTATGGCAGATACTCCCCCCGGCACTATTTTCTCCTATGGACAATTGACCATGGTCTATTGACTATCGTGGCTAATTATCCATTTGTTTGCTTACATTTGCACACTTTTTACAACTATGATAAGTGCAACTAATATAACGCTGGCTTACGGCAAAAGGGTTTTGTTCGATGAGGTAAATATCAATTTTACAAAAGGGAATTGTTATGGTATTATTGGTGCCAATGGTGCCGGCAAATCAACCTTTATAAAGATATTAAGTGGCGAAATTGAACCCAATAAAGGAACAATAGATATTACACCCGGTGAACGTATGGCGGTGCTGAACCAAAACCAGTTTGGATTTGATGAACAAACCGTTGTAAACACTGTAATGATGGGCCACAGTAAAATGTGGAAGGTAATGCATGAACGGGATGCTATTTATGCCAAAGAAGATTTTACCGAAGCAGATGGTATTAAAGCAGGTGAGCTGGAAGAACAATTTGGCGAAATGGGCGGTTACACTGCTGAAAGCGATGCTGCAACAATGTTGAGTGAGTTAGGTGTAAAAGACGATCTGCAGCAGGTACTGATGAAAGATGTTGCTGCCAATATTAAAGTAAGAGTATTGCTGGCGCAGGCCATTTTTGGTAATCCTGATATTTTATTATTGGATGAACCTACCAATAACCTTGATGTGGAAACCATCAGCTGGCTGGAGAATTTTTTAGCCGATTATCAGAATATAGTTTTAGTTGTAAGTCACGACAGGCACTTTTTAGATGCGGTATGTACACATGTGGCGGATGTTGATAAACAAAAAATAAAAATTTACACGGGTAACTATTCTTTCTGGTATGAGAGTTCCCAGTTAGCAGCAAGGCAGGCAAGCGATAAAAATAAAAAGGCAGAAGAAAAGAAAAAAGATCTGTTGGAATTTATTGCCCGTTTCAGTGCCAATGCCAGTAAAAGTAAACAGGCAACATCACGTAAAAAAGCGTTGGATAAACTGGTGTTTGAAGATATTACTCCCAGCAGCAGAAAATATCCCGGCATTATTTTTAAGCAGGACAGGGAAGTGGGCAACGAAATTTTAAAGGTGGAAAATCTTGCTAAAAAATTAGATGGCAGAACAATTTTCAGTAAAGTAAAATTTGATATTCAAAAAGGAGATAAGATCGCTTTCATAAGCCGTGACCCTATTGCATTGACTTCTTTTTTTGAAATTATAAATGGTAAAATGAAGGCTGACAGCGGTACTTACGAATGGGGTACCACCGTTACCACAGCTTATTTGCCCAATGATAACAGCGAATATTTTACAGGCAGTACTTATAATTTAATGGATTGGCTGCGTCAATACGTGCCACCAACTACAAAAGATGTGGATGAAGATTTTTTGCGTGGCTTTTTAGGTAAGATGTTATTTACCGGGGATGAAATTTTAAAGAAAACAAATGTATTGAGCGGGGGAGAAAAAGTGCGCTGCATGGTAAGTAAAATGATGCTGCAAAATCCCAATGTGTTAATACTGGATGAACCCACCAACCATCTTGACCTGGAAAGCATCATTTCATTCAACGATAATATGGCGGCATTTTCCGGTATAATTTTATTAACCACGCATGATCACCAGTTTATGCAAACTGTTGCCAATCGCATTATTGAATTAACACCTAAAGGTATTATTGATAAGCTGATGACTTACGATGAATACCTTGCAGATGAAAGAGTAAAAGCATCAAGGGAAGAATTGTACAGTTAATAAGATAATATGCAAATGTGCTAAATAAGGAAGGTCTTTAAAAATCAGTGCTTGTATTTTTATCAGTGTAAATCTGTGGCAAACCCTTTTCGCCAAAGGCAAAAACAATCTATAGTTTTAGTGGCTAAACGTTTATATAAGTAGTAATGCCAAACGATAAAATAATAGCATTCATCGATTTTTTTTATCCTCCGTTCCGCAAATTTATGCCGGAGCAAACATTCCGTTATGCAGTATGCGGCGGCTCCAATACCGTTTTAGCAATAACCATTTTTAATATTTTTTATACACTTGTATTTAAAGCACAAAATGTAGATTTTGGGTTAGTAGTATTAAAACCCCATAATGCCGCATTGTTCATCTCTTTTTGCTCAAGCTTTATAGTAGGGTTTCTGTTATTGAAGTTTGTGGTGTTTGTAGATTCCAATTTAAAAGGGCGTATTCAATTATTCAGATATTTCCTGGCTTATGTGGTAAACCTGGTACTCAGCTATTTTTTATTGAAAATACTGGTTGAATACCTGCATATTAATGCCATGGTGGCCCAATTGATTACAACAGTTATTGTAATAGCTATTAGTTATATAAGCCAAAAACATTTTACATTTAAGGTAAAACAGGCAGCCGGGAGGTAATTTTAATACTATAATATGATACAAGCAATAAACAATGTGAAAGAAATGTTAAGGCATTTGTACTTTGTATAGGAATAAAGTTCTAAATTGCCTTCACAAAAAAAAGGCCACTCTGTAGAAACAGAGCGGCTCTAACGATTGCTTGCTATATGAAAATTCTTAAATTATTTGTTGTTACTGTTTGCTAAAGTTTTTTCGCTTTCCTGCATTTTGAATGCAGTTTCCAACGATTGATTGTTCCTTTAACGATTGTATGCTATTTCAATAACTCATCCTCTTTCACAAAAGTAGGGTGAGTTTTTTTTTTGCTAAAATCAACTTGTCACTTGTTTTATTACGGTAAAAAGGGGTTAATTTCTTTAAAAGTGTTGCTGGTACTGCATTTTGATAAAAATACTTAATGATGCCCAAAGGTATTTTAAGGCGCTATATTCCGGCAAAATTCTGCTTTTTTATCTGGCAAAATCTGCATTTTCAGGCATTCTATTTAAAATTAATCAATACTAAAATTTAAATTAATGTGGTAATAAAGCCCTGATCAATTAACTTTGAAAACGAATTAAAACTATAGAACGCAAAAAAAGGCCCCTCTGTAGAAACAGAGCGGCTCTAACGATTGCTTGCTATATGAAAATTCTTAATTTTTTTTTTCGCTTTTCCTGCATATAAGATGCAGTTACTAAAGATTGAGTGTTCTCTTTAACGATTGTCTGCTATTTCATTAACTCATCCTCTCTAACAAAAGTAGGATGAGTTTTATTTTTTCTAAAATCAACTTAATGCTGATTTTATTATGGTGAAGCATTATTTTTATGCGTACAACCATTGACAGTATTGGGTTTTTACCATTTATATTTAATGATACCAAACAGTTTTACAGATACATTATTTCAATTGGTCCGCTCTTTGGAAAAGGCGGAAAAGCGGCATTTTAAGCTTTATATTAAAAGAAGTTCGGGAAACGAAGACCTGAAAATTGTAGAATTATTTGATGCGCTTGATAAGTTACAGGAATATGATGAGGGATTGCTGTTAAAAAAACTGAGCTCTATAAAAAAGCCACAGTTAGCCAACGTAAAAGTGCATTTGTACAAACAACTTTTAGCAAGCCTGAGGTTATTAAAAAGCAATGACAGTATCGACCTGCAACTGAACGAGCAATTTGACTATGCCCATATCTTATACAAAAAAGGATTGTTTACCCAAAGCCTTAAAATATTAGATAAGGCTAAGGAAACTGCAAAGGCAAACCACAAGATAAATTTTTTGGTAAGTGCCATTGCATTGGAGAAACGGATAGAAACCCTGCACATTACCCGTACCATGCAAACAAGGGCGGAGCAATTATCTACAGAAATAAATGAAGTAAACCAAAGTATTGATGCTTTGGCAAGGGTGAGTAACCTGGCCATGTTGCTGTATAGCTGGTTTATAAAAAACGGGCATGCCCGTAATGAAAAAGATGAACTAAGGGTAAAGGAATACCTGAAACAACATTTACCTGCCAATGCCTGGAAACAAACCGGGTTTTATGAAAAACTATACCTGTACCAGAGTTATAGCTGGTATGCTTTTATACGCCAGGACTTTTTAATGTACTATCGCTATGCACAAAAGTGGGTGGATATTTTTGATGCTGAACCTTTGATGATACGGGTGGAAACAGGTCACTATATTAAAGGCTTGCATACATTATTGAATGCACATTTTGATCTGCGTAATTATCAAAAATTTGATGATACACTTAAGCAGTTTGAAAAATTTGCCCTCACTGACAGGGTACGTTTGCACGACAACTTCCGTACGCAGGCATTTGTACATATATATAGCGCCAAAATTAATCAGCACAATATGCTGGGCACTTTTGCAGCAGGTGTAAAACTGGTGCCGTATATTCTGGAAAAGCTAAAGGAATATGAACTGTTTATTGATGAACACCGCATAATGGTTTTTAATTACAAAATTGCCAGTATGTATTTTGGAAGTGGTGATTATGCAACCTGTATTGATTACCTGCAAAAAATAATTAATGAAAATGCAGAAGTACGCAGCGACCTGCAAAGTTACTCCCGCCTGATGCATTTGATGGCGCATTATGAACTGGGTAATTACGAATTGATGGAATACCTTACCAAATCGGTATACCGTTTTATGGCTAAAAAAGAAAATCTTACTGTGGTGGAAGAGGAGATGTTTAAATTTTTACGCAAATCTTTACATGTAAACAGAACTAGGATGCAGGCCGAATTGGAAAAGTTGTTAAATAAAATAAAAGTGCTGGAAAAAAACCGTCACGAAACAAGGGCATTTGCTTATCTCGATATTATTTCCTGGGTGGAAAGTAAAGTGTATAAAAAATCGTTGAGTGAGATATTGCAGGAGAAATATGAACTAAGTAAAAAACGGCATTACAAACCTGCTGTTAGCGATAAACCAATACTTCAAAAGAAAGGTGCCTGATACCCCTGTATTTTAAAGCTATAAAATCTTCCCTTTAGTCAGCTAATCAGCGTAAATCAGTCCAATCTGTGTCATCAGTGTTCCATCTGCTGCCATTTTTGCACTTTTTTTCCTTCGGCACAATCATTGACTAACAGCATTGAATCATTTAAAATTTACAACATGGGAAAGATTATAGGAATTGACTTAGGAACCACCAACAGCTGCGTTTCCGTAATGGAAGGTAACGAACCGGTGGTAATTGCAAATGAAGAAGGACGCCGTACCACCCCGTCGGTAGTGGCTTTTTTAAAAAATGGTGAACGTAAAGTGGGAGACCCTGCCAAGCGCCAGGCCATTACCAATTCGCAAAATACTATCAGCAGTGTAAAGCGTTTTATGGGCCGCAGGTTTGATGAAGTAACAGAAGAGATCAGCCACTGGAGTTATAAAGTGGTAAAAGGCGACAATAATACAGTTCGTATCGACATAGATGGCAGACAATATACCCCTCAGGAGATAAGTGCCATGGTACTGCAGAAAATGAAAAAAACTGCTGAAGATTATCTTGGGCATGAAGTTACCGAAGCGGTAATTACCGTGCCTGCTTACTTTAACGATGCACAACGCCAGGCCACTAAAGAAGCCGGTGAAATTGCAGGCCTTACTGTAAAAAGAATTGTGAATGAACCAACCGCAGCAGCATTGGCTTACGGATTGGATAAAGGCGGTAAAGACCAGAAGATTGCCGTGTTCGATCTTGGTGGTGGTACATTTGATATTAGTGTACTGGAATTAGGTGATGGTGTATTTGAAGTAAAAAGTACAAACGGAGATACCCACTTAGGTGGCGATGATTTTGATAAAGTGATAATGGATTGGCTTGCCGATGAATTTAAAGCCGATGAAGCCATTGACCTGCGTAAAGACCCGATGGCTTTACAACGTTTAAAAGAAGCATCTGAAAAAGCAAAGGTTGAATTGTCTTCTTCTACAGAAACAGAAATTAACCTGCCGTATGTAACAGCGGTTGATGGCGTGCCTAAACACTTAGTAAAAAAATTAACCCGTGCAAAATTTGAAGCACTGGCCGATAAATTATTTGAGCGTTGCTTAAAACCATGTGAACAGGCATTGAAAGATGCAGGCATGCCCACCAGTGAAATTGATGAAATTATAATGGTGGGTGGCAGCAGCCGTATCCCTAAAGTATTGGAACTGGTTGAAAAATTCTTTGGTAAAAAACCTAACCGTGGTGTTAACCCCGATGAAGTTGTTGCCGTAGGTGCAGCCATACAGGGTGGTGTAATGACAGGCGAAATTAAAGATGTGTTGTTACTCGATGTAACACCATTATCGCTTGGTATTGAAACCATGGGTGGTGTAATGACAAGGTTGATCGACAGCAATACCACCATACCAACAAAAAAATCGGAAGTGTTTAGTACTGCCAGCGATAACCAGCCCGGTGTACAGATACATGTGTTGCAGGGCGAACGCCCAATGGCACCACAAAACAAAAGCCTGGGTACATTTACTTTAGATGGCATACCGCCTGCGCCGAGAGGCGTACCGCAGGTAGAAGTTATTTTTGATATTGATGCCAACGGTATTTTGCATGTAACGGCAAGAGATAAAGGCACCGGTAAAGAACAAAAGATTACCATACAGGGCGGCAGTGGTTTAAGCAAAGAAGAAGTGGAGAAAATGAAAGCCGAAGCTAAAGCCAACGAAGCAACAGATAAATTAGAAAAAGAAAAAGTAGAAAAAATTAACGGTGCCGACAGTTTAATTTTCCAGACGGAAAAACAACTGAAAGAGTATGGCGAAAAAATACCTGCTGATAAAAAAGCACCTATTGAAGCAGCACTGGAAAAATTAAAAGCCGCACATAAAACTGCCGACCTTACACAGATTGATACTGCCACAGCAGAAATGAATACTGCATGGACCGCCGCAAGCGAAGACATGTACAAAGCCACGCAGGAAGGTGCAGGTGCACAGCAGGCACAACCCGGCCCGGATGCAGGGCATGAACAAACACAAAGCAGTGAAAGTAAAGTGGAAGATGTGCCTTTTGAGGAAGTGAAGTAAGAGAATAAAAAAAGCCGTTCAATACAGAGCGGCTTTTTTGTAGCTGAACTATAGAAGAACTTTATCCACTAAAAATAAAAAATCAAACTAATGGCAGAAGTAAAAGCAAAAGAGCACGTAAAAGAGATGTCAAGTAATGGTGGCAAAGCTATAGAACCTATAGAAATCAAATCCTTCGAAGTTATAAAGACACTAATTGATGCTTATAGTAGCGATAGCGACGACGATAAGAAAAACGTATTTTTCAAAACGTTCAAATTATACCTGCTGCAAGAAATCAATAAATTCAAATGTATAAACAATTATAACCTTGTTATACTTTTTGACGACACCACAATGATGAAAAGTGATGCTGATAAAATTTATAACGCTGTTACAACATTTGATAAGAAAAAGCCAATGCTAATGATTCTATTGTCAGGAGGAGGGGTTGCAGGTTCGGCATATTTAATTGGAAAACTTTGTAGGGAATATTCAAACGGAAAATTTATAGTAGTAGTTCCTCGTTATGCTAAATCTGCGGCTACTCTTTTATGCTGTGCAGCAAACGAGATACATATGGGAAGTCTAAGTGAGTTAGGGCCAATTGATCCCCAAATAAATGGGTTACCGGCACTGGGTCTAAAAAATTCAATTGAACATATTGCTCAATTAGTAAAAGACAACCCGAGTTCAGGTGAAATGTTTGCTAAGTATCTACACATGTCAATAGAGCCAATTCAAATAGGGTATTATGAAAGAGTTGCAGAATCAGCAATGCAATATGCAGAAAACTTGTTGAACACCCATAAAAAGGATTTACCAAAGGAACCGCAAATTATAGCTAACGAACTTGTCTATAAATATAAAGATCATGGATTTGTTATCGACAAATCTGAAGCTACAAAAATTCTCGGAGATACAATTGTAAAACATAATACCGAAGAATATGATTTAGGTAATTCAGTGTATCAATTTTTAGAGTACGTTTCAAGGTTTGCTAATATTATGAAACATAATTTTTATTTCATTGGAGGTGTGGATTCTGAACCGACATTGACTGAGCGCCGGAAATAACCTCGCCGCTGCAGGTCTTCGCCTCAATCTTCGCCGTTGCTTGGTTTCCTAAGCAGCAATGAATGTCTGCTACTATTATCAAATACCATCGATTGTAAAAAGCCTTTTTTATCTTCTTCCTCTACTGTATATGTGTAAGACAGTTAATGTCGTATCTGGTTAAAATAATATCTTTCCATATTTCTTGTCTGTAATGCCTATAGTTAAATACATACAACTTACTATAAGCACAAATGAGTTACTTTTATGTCTGAAATTATTCATATGAAAGTAGCAGCCATATTCTCATTACTAGTGATTTTTTTTCACTTTAATAAAATATATGGGCAAGTTTTTGAGTGTAAAATTATTAGAATAAAGAATTTCGGAGTAGTTGAAATCCCTGTTATTCTTGATTCAATAGGCCAAAATGCAATCAAAAAAGAAATCGGAGATAATATTTCGGAGTTAGTTAATTTAAATGAAGCTACATTAAAAAAGGAAAAAACGGGATTAAAAAAACTAATCCTGACAGCATTTGATACGACGTCAACTGTGTTTTATCCGATTAAGACTATTAACACTTTTTTAAAATTGAATTACAATAAAGTACTTACTCAAGACAGTATAGAACTAAAGTATTTGAATGATTTTAAACTAACTCCAAATATTATTTTAAAAAGAGCAAAATCAAAAATTAGTTCAGAACAAATGCGTAATAGTGTATTTAATGACAAGACTAAGTTAAATTCATTTTTAGGTAGTATGCTTGACTTTTTTAAGAAAAATATAACTGACATTTCAGGTTCATACATGAAAATGGATACAGCATATCATAGTCATTTTATTTTTCAAGAAAAATATCCCGTCTTAAAATTTTCTTACCAATATACAATTACAAACGATGAAAAAACGCAGTATATTAAAAATGCTTACATGCTTTATAAATATGATTATATCTACGCTATTTCTTTCGAATACTTGAAAAGTGAAGAATTAAGTTGGAAAAAGTATGAAACTAAATGTTTGAGCACTTTAAAGTTATATTAGTCCTTCGCCACGGTTAGTGTCCCTTCGCCGCCGGCAGGTATCCGCTTCGCCTTTGTTGGTATGCAGCTTGGTCAAGTGCGTTTGTGTACGAACAAATTGCCCGAAGCCTATTGCACCCAAACCAAGCAAAACTTACATTTGATAAATCTTTCACTATTTACAATGGATATACCTAATTTAAAAGAAAATCAATTTCCGCCGATGTTGGTGTTACGTAAACCACCCGTAAGCCAACTGGCGCCTCTAGCCTTCGCTGGTATCCCGAAGCCCACCGCAACGCCGTTGTTGGTATGCAGGGTTGGGCAATGTGTGTAAGCGTACCAACAACACAGCATACTACCACTTCGCCTTGGTTCGTGGCACACGAAACATTCGCTAAGGTAGAAGCCTTCGCCTCAATCTCCGCCGTTGCCTGGTTTCCTAACCAGCAACGAGTAGCCGCTACAAATATCAAATAAGGCCTATTATTTATTAACAAGTATCAACCTATTTTTTAAAATATGCTCTCCTGTAATAGGTGCCACCATTGCTGCTGATTATAGATTTCTCCCAGGTAAAATTTGTGCTGGTTAATGTCATAATGGTGACGTTGCCCCACTGAAATGCGGGTATTAGCAAACTGGTGCCGGAAAGCAATTGGTATGCAGGGGTTCCCACATACCCACCTTCGTAAATATATACCGTACCGTTGGTTTGGAAAAGCCAGTAGTCATTAGCTGTGCCATAATATATTCCGGGTATTGGTATTGTTCCATCACTGAATGCAAAGTTGCGTACTACAATTGAATCTTTGATAACTTGCCATTTGCCCAGTATTAGTACAGCCGGGTCTGTACTTGTTGATCCGCTCTGGGAACTATCAGTTGCTGTATCGTTTTTGCTGCAACTTGAATTTACTAACAAAATGCTGGAAATGAATAATGCGACTAATGTTGTTCTCATAATTACAGGTTAAGAATAATTGATAGATACAAAAGATTGGACAGAAACAGTGCTGCACAAATTAATAAAAAATAATTTAATAGTTTAATCTTTTGCTTTAAACCTCAGCGAGGCGGCATTTTCTGCCATGGTTCGTGTCAGACCTTTAGATTTGTTCTTCGCCTCGGTTCGGCTCACGAACCTTTTCGCTCCAATCTCCGCCGTTGCCTGTGTCTCCAGCGGCGAAAAAAGCAAGTTTCAAAAAATTCTTATCATAGCAATTACAGTGGAAATAATTACAGCTATAAGCGATGATTAATTCTTCTTCATCAAGGGTAATGAAGCGTATCTTTATTTCTGGTTTTATAAACTAATTACAACTAAAAAATCATCAACATGGAAATCGAAATATTCACCCTCTGCGATTTTGCACAGGACAACAACTCCAAACTAACCATTGTAGGTACGTTCGACAGTATTAATGCCAAACAGTTTCCTGTGCAGCATCCGGCATGTGCAGTTGCCTGCCGCTTACGCTTTGCAGCTAAGGAAGCCGGTGATCATGATTTTAAATTAAGGCTGATAGATATTACCGGTAAGGAAAACATACAGCCTATAACAGGTAGTATTAATATTCCTGAACCGGCGAACGGGCAGGTGGTTACTATAAATGTGGTAGCCAATTTTAACCAGTTGCAGTTTGCAAAACCGGGCCGCTATTCTTTTGAATTGTATATTGACGGCGACTGGAAGAGCGGGCTGCCTTTGTTTTTAAACCAGGCAGTGTAGTTACAGGTTTTCCGGTGTTACGGTATCTGTAAAAATAATTTTTTATAAAGCCTGGCTTTACCTGGGGCAATCTAATTTTACAGCATACCTGCTCCAGTTGTCATAACAATCAATACGCATTGCAGTTTTTCCATCAAGCGATATCCAGCTTAATTTTATAAAAGCAATATCTTTTTTAGGAAGTTTTAATTCGTAGTAATAATAACCCGTCACTGTTCTTGCATCGCAGCTTTTAAGCAGTTTTGCTATAAAATTTTTTTTACCAAATACACTGTCAATATTAAATGCAGGTTTCATTTCGGTATTTGTGGAACTGATTATACTGAAAGAAGTATATCCCATACGTGGTCCTTTAAGCATAATATTCCATTTAACCGGCTGGCCTGCCTGCATAAAACTGTGGCCCTTAACAGTAATATCAACAGTGCCTTTTCTAAAAAAGTTAATGCTGGTGTCATCACTCATTTCAATTCTGTCGTTCATCCATTTAATGGAAGATTTTTTTGGTTGCCCTACGGTCCAGTCTCCAACATTTTCGTAACCAGTACTGTCGCTCAATAATTTTTTTATAAGGTCGTACAATTCTGTTTTTGGCGACTGGGCAGCTGCACAAAGCGTGGTGCAACTGATTAAAATGTAAAGTATAAGTTGGTTCATGTTTTTAAAGATAAAAGGTAATTTTTAAAAATGCAAGCTGTCAATTCAGCATCTTTGTTCATTTGGGGTTCTTCTATTGCAAAATCATTCTTTGGAATGCCCCCGGTTTTTTAATTACTTTTAAACAACAAATAATTTAAATGAATAAAATTATACTGCTTTCACTTTTTATTTTCATCCTTGTATTTATACAGCGGTGGGGTACACAACCCAAAAAAATAAAAGCAGGTTCAATATGCACTGTTGATGATGGCGATGGAAAATTTGGGATAGTAAAAATTCTGGTTATTGACGAAGAGGTAGTGCATGTAAAGATATTTAAAAATAAATACGATCAGCGGCCCGATGAGGTTGATATAAAAACTTTAAGTATTGGTTCTGTTTATGACGAAGATGGCTTTGGTGTTGGTCATGCCCCTATAGATAGAAAAGGTTTTGATAACTGGCAACCAATTGCCATAGCTTTTGAAGAAGTAAGCAAAGAAGACCTTGAAGGATATGAAATATGGAAAGAGCAATAACTTTTTCCGCTGCAATTGATAAACAGCTTATTGCAAAAAATTACGTATTTTCAGCAGGGGCATTTACTTTAAAAAATCGGTTAGTTTCACTCATATAAACCGGCATAGCAGGGCTTAATTTTACAATAGTTTTCAATCCTCAAAAACACCTTTTATGAAAAAGATTATCGCATTATCAGTAGTTGTAATTTTTTTGGTGTCCTGTTCCCGTTCTATATCTATTCAGCAAGCTGCCAGAGGCAATTACAGGAGTGCCAGAACTGTAAGGTAAAATTCGTAATAACAGCTTTACGCCGGTTTTTGCTGTTGCCGCTGTTATAAGCGCAACAGGCTTCAAACTTTAGTGGTATACCGGCAGCATTAAAAACAGCCCTGCTAAAGGGAAGAAAATTCCTATTCCTGCAAATAACCTGCCTCAAAATTTTCTTTACTTCACAAGTATTGCAGTTGTTATTTATCTTTGCACCGCCTTATTTTCTCATTACTACAGTATCCTGCAATGCTATATCTTTATTTGTTCAGTTGAATATTTACTTATTTATGTTTAAAAGGGTGCTTTATATTTTTTTAGGAACTGTATTTACAATAAATAATATTGCTGTAGCACAGAATGAAACCAACAAGCCCGATACTTTTTTTCTGGCAAAGAAAAAAGGTTTGTTAGGCAGGTTAGGTAAAAGTATTTCCACCACGCCGCCCGAAGAAGCGCCACAAAAAGTAGCCAACCAGTTTTTAAAATACAAAGGAAAAATAATACGCTCAATAGAATTGGTAAGGTTAGGTTTTCAAAGAAATATTTATGATACCAACAAGGTAAAATACGATTTGGGTGTAAGACTTGCCAATACTTTTCATAAAAATTCCAGGGAACGGGTGATCCGTAATAATTTATTTTTTACAGAAGGCAGCAGGTTGTATCCGTATTTAGTGGCCGATAACGAGCGGTACTTAAGGGACCTGGGTTTTATACAGGATGCAAGAATAATTGTGGATTTTGCAGAAGAGAGTACCGATTCGGTAGATGTGGTGGTAATTACCAAAGACATTTTTTCGATTGGAGGTAAATTAAAAATTGACAGCAGAACAAAAGGCAGGATTGAGCTTCAGGAAGAAAATATTGCCGGCAGCGGCAATAAAATTTTAGTAAGCGGGCTTTATGATGATACAAGGAACCCACAAAGAGCATTTAGTGCAGAGTTAACCAAACGTAATATCGGCGGATCATTTATCGACTGGACAACAGGCTTTTCAAATTTTGCTCCTTCATTCAGCAGCGGAAGAAGAGAAGAGACCCATATATTTACCCTGCTGGAGAAACCTTTGGTAACACCTTATATACCCAGTACCGGCGCTATAGAAGGCGATTATTACAGAACCAGTAATGCCTATGTTTCAGACTCTTTGTACAAATCAGATTTCAGGTATGAGTATTATAATATTGATGGTTGGCTGGGGTATAGTTTAGATAGTAAACGTGCCATTTATGCCAATAAAGAAATACGGGTGCACAAGTTTTTGGCAATAAGGGCTTTTACCCAGAAGTATTTTAAATTGCCCACTAAATTCAAAACTTTATTTGATTACCACTTTACCGATTTTACCGGTGCTTTATCCTCAATAAATATTTTTAAACAGGTTTTTTATAAAACTAATTTTATTTATGGCTTTGGTAGGAATGAAGATGTACCTGAAGGTTTTAGTGCAGCATTAACGGCCGGATTTGTTAATACCGAAAAAGTAAGGAGGTCATATACAGGGGTGGATTTTAGCTTAGCCAATTTTAAAAAACAGGGCTTTTACACTAATTATACATTAAGATTAGGTGGCTTTTTTTACCGCAGCCGTTTTGAAGATGTGGCCCTGTTATTTAATGTTGAGCATTTTACAAGGTTAAAAAAGATCAACAGAAAATGGTACCGGCGCACTTTTATCAATACAGGTTTTACATCAGAAATAAATCCTGTTTTTAATGCACCGTTATTTTTAAACAGTGCTTATGGCCTGCCATATTTTAATCCGGAAAATATTATGGCCGATCTGCGTACCACAGTTAAACTGGAATCGGTGTATTACAATACAAAAAAAATATTAGGTTTCAGGTTTGCCCCCTTTGTATTTACCGACTTTAGTATCCTTAAACCCATTAAGCAGAACCTGGATAAGAGTGATCTGTTCAGTGCCTTTGGTGGCGGCATACGCACCCGTAACGAAAACATGGTGTTTGGTACGGTTGAACTGAAAGGCTATTATTTTCCACGTACCAACGGCGATATGCGAAGCTGGAAGGTGGAATTAAATACCAACATCCGCTTTAAATATAACAGCACTTTTATTAAACGCCCCGATTTTGTAATTGCCAATTGATCTCCCTTTAAAATTATAGCTGCCGCAAAATAAAAAACCACTTACAAAACGTAAGTGGTTTAAAAATATAATCTTGTTGATTGTTTACATGATGTCTAAGGCCTTAGCCAGAAAAAGAGTAATAAAAGGTAATACCATTGAACAATAAGAACCGACAGGAGAAAATAGCACTAAAAAAAATGCTGCTGCAGAAAGTAAAAACAGTATCCAGTAAAGCCCGGTATTCTTTTTGGTTGTTTCCATTGTAATTATTTTTGCAAATATAAGGTGGCGGAGATTAGCAGTTACTTTTTTTGCAGATTTTATTGCTACTTTTTAATATAAAAGATTTTCAGGCTTCCGGTATCGTTTCCGATAAAGATTTTAATGTGTATTTTTTACATTTTGAAATAAAGGCTTTATATTGCCGTTTCTTAACCTGATTTCTTAATGACTTTACATTTCTATTTACGGTTTTCCACAAAATTTGGGCAAACGATCTATGTTAGCGGTAATACTGAGGCATTGGGTAATGATGATTTAAGCAAGGCTTTTCCTATTGAATATCTTAATGATGCTTTATGGCATGGCAGTATAACTATTGATGCTGTAAAAGACATTAATACTATCCGCTACAAATACATTTTACGGGAAGAGGGAAAACAGGAAACCGTAGAATTTGGCGATGATCGCATAATTGCTATTGATACTATTACTGCTGATGAAGTGGTGCTTGCAGACACCTGGAATTTTACCGGGGATACAGAAAATGTTTATTTTACCCAGCCATTTCAGCATGTTTTGCTTAAAGCACCAAAGGCAGTTGCCGCTGGTGCAGCAAAAGCGCCCAAAGCTTATACACATGAGTTTAGGGTAAAAGCCCCGGTACTAAAAGAAAATGAAGTGGTTTGTATAACAGGTACTGCTAGCAGTTTAAATAACTGGTCAACAGAAAAGCCAGTACTGCTTACAAAAAATAATACCTGGTGGAAGGTAAAATTAAACCTGGTTAAAGAAACTTTCCCGGTTAGTTACAAGTACGGTATCTACAATATAAAAGATAAAAAATTTATTGCCTTTGAAACAGGTAACAACCGCACATTAATAGGCGACGCTGCAAAGAAAAAAATTACCATTTGCCACGATGGTTTTGTAAACATCAACTACATCCCATGGAAAGGCGCTGGTGTTGCCATACCCGTTTTTAGCCTGCGGAGTAAAAACAGTTTTGGTACCGGTGAGTTTACCGATTTAAAATTATTAGTTGACTGGGTAAAAAAAACCGGCTTAAAACTCATACAGGTTTTACCGTTGAATGACACTACGGCTACACATACCTGGAAGGATTCTTATCCTTATGCCGCTATATCTGCATTTGCATTGCACCCCTTATTTATAAATTTAGAAAAACTGGCCGGAGCAGCACATGCAGCATTAGTAAAGCCACTTAAGAAAAAACAGGAGCAACTGAATGCATTGCCCGATATGGATTACGACAGTGTTATAAAATTCAAATTGTCGGCAATAAGAGAAATTTATGCGGCTAAAAAAGACATCTTCCTTAACGATACAGAATACTTTGAATTCTTTGAACTGAACCGCCACTGGCTGGTGCCTTATGCGGCATTCTGTTTTTTAAGGGATAAATACAATACTTCCAATTTCAGCCAATGGAAAAGTAATAGCGAGTATGATGAAAACGCTATTCAGCGTTTGGTAAGCCGCTCTCAAAAACATTACGATGAAATTGCAGTGCATTATTTTACACAATATCATTTACACCTGCAATTGAAAGATGCCACTGCCTATGCCCATAAAAACGGCATTGTGGTAAAAGGCGATATTCCCATTGGTATTTACCGAAACAGTGTTGATGCATGGATGGCACCCACATTATATAATATGGATGCACAGGCCGGCGCACCACCGGATGATTTTGCAGTAAAGGGGCAGAACTGGGGTTTCCCCACGTACAACTGGAAAGCCATGCAGGAAAATAATTTTACCTGGTGGCGCCAGCGCTTCGAGCAAATGAGCAATTACTTCGATGCATTCCGTATCGATCATATTTTAGGGTTCTTCCGCATCTGGAGTATTCCTTTACATGCAGTAGAAGGTATTATGGGAAAATTCGATCCCGCCATTCCGGTACACATCAATGAGGTTTTTGAAAAAAATATTGCTTACGACTGGTACCGCTATACCAAACCTTATATTACTGATGAGGTATTACAACAGTTCTTTGGCGATGAAGTGGGTCATATAAAAGAAAATTTTCTCAACGGTTTCGAATTAAAAGAAACCTTCAACACACAGCGCAAAATAGAAAATTATTTTGCCACACAAAACGACAGCGATAATAAAATAAAATCCGGCCTGTTCGATTTGATCAGCAATGTAATTTTATTTGAAGAAGAGAATTCGCAGGGGCAAAAATTCCATTTCCGTTTTGCTATGGAGCAAACCACTTCGTTCCAGAATTTAGATAGCTATGCACAGCAGCAATTAAAAGAACTCTATGTAAATTATTTCTTCCGCCGCCAGGATGATTTTTGGAAAGCAGAAGCCATGAATAAATTACCCGGTTTAAAACGCAGCACCAATATGCTCATCTGCGGCGAAGACCTTGGCATGGTGCCGGCCTGTGTGCCCGATGTAATGTGGCAGCTGGGAATTTTAAGTCTGGAGATACAACGCATGCCAAAGAAAACAACTGCCGAATTCTTTCATCCCAACGATGCACCGTATATGAGTGTGGTCACGCCATCAACACACGATATGAGTACCATACGTGGCTGGTGGGAAGAGGACCGTGCAAAAACACAACGCTTTTACAATACCGTAATGGGCCGCTATGGCGAAGCGCCTTATTTCTGCGAAGACTGGGTAAATAAAGAAATTGTTTTAGAACATTTATTTTCTCCCGCCATGTGGAGTGTTTTTCAATTGCAGGATTTGCTGGGCATTAATAAAATAATGCGAAGAGAAGACCCCAATGAAGAACGCATCAACATTCCTGCCGACCCCAACCACTACTGGAAATACCGCATGCACATGACTTTGGAAGAGCTGCTTAAGGCAGATGAATTTAATGATGAGGTGAAAGGTTATGTGAAATCGAGTGGGAGATAGTTTTGTTTTTTTGTAACAAACTTCAGTAATGCTATTTGGCTTCATTGGCGTCGCACTCTTCAGCGGAGAATCTTTATTGAAATTTTTATTAAAGCTTAGATTTGAGAGAATGGCTCGTGAGTTACGAGCCAAGGTGAAGGATTTAAGCAACATAAAACTTTCGTACAAAATATTGTTCTTTATGTATACATTTATAAAACGAAAAATTATTTTTGACAAAGCGAACCTTCGCATATTTATGAGTTGTAGGCAACCACAGCAGACACTCTAATTTTTCAAATCTAAACCAAGCTCTAATATAAAATGGACACTTTCCTTTGTATAATAAAAGCTATTGTTGGCTATTTCATTTTAATGTTTATTGGAACTAATCTACTTGGAATGGTTGTTCGTGGTTTTCTTCCAAGCTATAAAAAAGACAGTGAGGGAAATTTGAATACCATCGTAGATACTTCTTCAACTTCTAGTGTTGTTATGACAATAATATTCATAGTTATTAGTATTTTTTACCTTTTTGCACTTTATCATTTTTGGAATATCGGAATTCTAATTGCTGGACTAATTCTAATGTACGCAAGACTGCCTGACCTTTTATTTGAAATGAGAACGGGTGAAAAACTTAATCTCTCCAATATGCCGACTAGACCTATTGACGTTCTTTTTAACATACTGTCCTGGTTAGTACTTCCATTGATTTGGTATTCATTATGTTATTTGAAATAACACAGAAACTACCTCCGCCTTGGCTCGTGGCTCACGAGCCATTCGCTAAAATCTTCGTTTCTATAAAAGTTCCTCAATGTTATGCCGTATAAGTGTGCGACGCAACGATGCTTAATTGAAAAACAAATGTCCGTAACAAAAATGCATACAACAAACTTCCGAAGTTTTTAAAACTTCGGAAATTTGTTAGAGCAACCCCATTTCTGTTATTACTTCTTATTGATCCACCTTTCAAAAAATTCGAAAGTGCGTAACATCTGATCTATACGTTGCCTGTTATCTCCACTCCGTGTTATCTCGTGTGTAGCACCGGGATGTACAACATATTCAACAGGCCGGTTTAAAACCTTAAGGCTCCGGAACATCATTTCACCCTGTACAAAACCAGTACGCCTGTCGTTGCCGCCATGAAAAATGATATACGGGGTGGTAATATTTTGCACATAAGTGATAGGAGATTCCCTTACTAAGATCTCTTTTACTTTTGGCTCCCATGGATAGCCGCCAAAATAATTAGGCACCAATCTCCAGGCATTGCCTTCGCCAAAAAATGTTGCAAGATCATATACACCACGTTGTGAGCAGGCTGCTTTAAACCTCTTGTCATGACCGATGATCCATGCGGTAAGGTAACCTGCATAAGAACCTCCTGTAACCAAAAGCCTGCTCGTATCTGCCCAGCCTTCTGCAACAGTTTTATCCAAAGCGGTCAACACATCAGCAGAAGGACCGGCGCCCCAATCATTAATATTGGCTCTTAAAAAATTCAGTCCGTAACCACCCGAACCTCTCGGGTTACAGTAAACCACACCATAACCTTTGCTGCAGAAATACTGGAATTCGTGCCACATACTTGCTTCTCCGGGTCCCCACATTGCTGTTGGCCCACCATGAATTTCCAACAGCAAAGGATATTGCTTTCCCTGCTCGTAATTGGTGGGTTTCATTACCCAATATTCAATGGTCATCCCTTTATCATTTGTGTACATTTTCTTTTCGGGGAAGGAAAGTTTTTTAGATTTTACCCATTCGTTAAAATTACTTACCTGTTTTTCATTTTTTAAAAGGGCATCACTCATAAATAATTCGGATGGACCGGAAACCTGTGTTCTTGAAAAAACGATGTTATTTCCGGATACATCAAAGCTTGTAATACCATTATCATAACCCGATAACTGTTCCACTTTTTTTGAATCGGTGCTTACCCTGTATAATGGAACACCACCATTACTTGGTGCATTAAAGTAAATGTATTTATCATCCTTGCTCCATATGATATTATTTACATTACGGTCGAAGGGTATGTTGATAATATCTTTTGCTGAGCCATTTAAAGGCATAATTGCCAAAGCAGGAACAGCAACAAAAGAAGTACCACCGTATTGGAACGCCAGCCATTTTCCCGAAGGTGATACAACTGCATTATTATAATTTTTCCCTTTTTCGCCCAGCAGTACTTTAAGATTTGTTCCGTTTATATCAGTAATTAAAATTTCACTTTCTAAAACCCTGTCAGGGCTTTCTAAAGAGTCAACATCACCCGAAAAAATTATTTGTTTGCCATCGGGTGTAAAGTCAGCATTATTTTGACGATAGAAGCCTTTAGTGATGCAGGTTGGCTCGGCACCTTTGATATTATTTATGATGAAGAATTGATTAAAGCTCATTTCGGCAGAAATATTATTCTCATTTTGAAAATTCAGCTTATTTAATACAATAGCTTTTTTATCTGTAATATCATTATTTAAATAAGCCCTTATCTGCTGTAAATTTCCATCTGCATTTGATTTTGCTGTATCAGGTTTCAGCTGTTCATTTTTATTAAAGCCTGGTTTTTCAAAAGGCCATGTGGGTATGGAATTAGAGGCATTTAAAATGCTGTCTTTTAAAAGATCCTGAAAAGGAATGCCTGAGGTAAATAAAAGCTGTTTGCCATCAGGCGACCATTTTGGATTGGCTGCGCCATACCTATATTTAGTGAGCTGCATTGGTTCGCCGCCAGCCATTGATAAAATAAAGATCTGGGATTTGCCATCAACAAGGCGAACAAAAGCAAGCTGGCTTCCATCGGGATTCCATGCAGGTTGTGCAGCGCCATCTTTTGCAGTGGTTAATTGAATGGGTGATGCGTTGGCAACAGTTGAAATCCTATATACCTGTGTAAGATATTTATACTCCTGTTTATTATTTTCATCGGGCTCAATAGCTGTTACTGTAAACGCTGCCTTTGTACCGTCTTTTGTTAAAGTAATATTGCCAACAGTTTTAATTTTAAGCATATCAGTAACGTTAACCAGTTGCGTTGATTTTTGGGCCAGTGCTATTTGTATAGCTGTAACAGTTAGCAGGAATAAAGAAATTTTTTTCATGTTGTTAGTTATGTTGGAGTAGTAATAATACACAGTACATAAATATACAAAACTCCGGCACTTTAAATAACTTTAATCTCCACTTCTATAAAAGATACTCAATGGTATGCAGTATAAGTGTTCGACGCAACAATACTTAATTGAAAAACAAATGCCCGTAACAAAAATGCATACAACAAACTTCCGAAGTTTTTAAAACTTCGGAAGTTTAGCAAGTACTATGTATCTTCATCAATGTTAACAAAGTAAACAACATTGCAATTAAATATTAAAAACAATCTAAGTTCTCCGCCAGCTGGCGGAACAGGGGCATGAAACTCAAATACAAAACATATAATCTTCCATTCAAACATCCTTTCACTATTTCAAAAGGAACAAAAATGCACCAGCCTACATTAATTACAGAGCTGGAGTTTATGGGAATAAAAGGTTATGGCGAAGCGCCGGCCATCAGCTATTATAATATTCCGGTAGAAAAAATGGTGGAAGACCTAGAGCGTAAAAAAATATTTGTAGAAAAATTTGCGTTCAACGATCCGGAAAGATACTGGCATTACCTGCATCATTTGTTTCCTGCCAACCCGTTTTTGGTTTGTGCATTGGATATGGCGGGCTGGGATCTGTTTGGTAAACTGAAAAGAAAACAATTGCATGAGTTGTGGAATTTAGATACTGCAAAATCTCCGGTTACAGATTTTACCATTGGCATTGATGCCATTGAAAGTATGGTTAGCAAGATGAAAGAAAGACCCTGGCCGATTTATAAAATAAAAGTAGGGGTGGAGAACGATATTGAAATGGTGGCGGCATTACGCCAATATACCGATGCCATTTTTAGAGTGGATGCCAACGCCGGCTGGACACTGGAACAGGCCCTGCAAAAAATTCCTTTATTAAAAGAACTGGGTGTGGAGATGGTGGAGCAGCCCTTGGCAAAAGATAATTGGGAAGGGATGAAAACATTATTTGAACAATCGGTACTGCCTTTATATGCCGATGAGGCCTGCGTATTTGAAGCCGATGTGGAAAAATGTCACCAGCACTTTCATGGCATTAATATTAAACTAACCAAGTGCAGCGGTATTACACCAGCCCGAAGAATGATAAGCCGGGCAAGGGAACTGAATATGAAAGTAATGGTGGGCTGCATGAATGAAAGCAGCGTGGGCACCGCCGCCATTGCACAACTGGCCCCGCTTTTAGACAAAGTGGATATGGACGGACCATTGTTATTAGGTGAAGATATTGCCACCGGTATTAGCTTTGATTACGGTAAAATAATATATACACCATCTGCAGGGTTAGGTATTACTATTGAACCATTTTAATGAAGAAGATGCATTTTTTTGGGGTGCAAAAACTCCCCCTTAGGGGGTTGGGGGAAAATTTAATTTGGTAAAATAATATTTCAGTCTTTACTTTGTGCAACAAATGAAACAAATCGTTCACATACACCATCATCATACATTACTCAATGGGTAAGCAGTGTTGATTGTATGTACTAAACATAATTTCAAAAAGGGCTTACTAACAGTAAGCCCTTTTTGTTTTTGGGTGATATCGGGCGGATAAAGTATGGTTGCTTAATTAGTTTAAATAGTGTAATAACAAAAAAAAGATCATGTTAAAAATCGCAATTCAAAAATCGGGAAGGTTGTATGAGGATTCTGTAAAACTGCTTAAAGAGTGTGGTATAGAACTGAACAATGGCAACAAACAGTTAAAGGCTGTAGCCAATAATTTTCCTCTGGAAATTTATTTTTTACGGGACGATGATATTCCGCAATACGTGTATGATGGCGTTGCCGATATTGGTATTGTTGGCGAGAATGTATTGCTGGAAAAAAGCAAGGATATTGACCTGGTGTATCGGCTTGGCTTTGGCAAGTGCCGCTTAAGTATTGCGGTGCCTAAAAGTATGCCTTACAAATCTATTACTGATTTAAAAGGATTGAAAATTGCCACAACCTATTCCACCATTCTGCAAAAATATTTAGATGCCAACAAAAGCGATGCAGAGATACATGAGATTAGCGGTTCAGTAGAAATTGCGCCGGGTATTGGTTTGGCAGATGCCATTTGCGATTTGGTGAGCAGCGGCAGTACTTTATTTACCAACGGATTGAAGGAAGTGGAAGTGATATTAAAATCAGAAGCGGTGCTGACTGCCAACAAAAATTTATCTGAAGAGAATAAAGTATTACTGGAAAAATTATTGATGCGTATCAATGCAGTTAAAACTGCAAAGAATAACAAGTACATTATTTTAAATGCGCCCAATCGTCAATTAAAAAATATTTCAGAAGTATTGCCCGGTATGAAAAGCCCTACGGTTACGCCTTTGGCAGAAGAAGGATGGAGCAGCGTACAAAGTGTGGTGAATGAAAATGATTTTTGGGAAGTGATTGAAAAATTAAAACAGTTTGAAGCGCAGGGAATATTGGTGTTGCCAATTGAAAAAATGATTGTGTAAAGCCCCCTCTATCTCCCCCAACGGGGGAGGAAAAGCAGGAGATATTAGCGGAGGTTACAATTTTTTTTTTAGCTCTGTAGGAGCGGTATTTTGGTAGAAAATAAATATTTAAACATCATCAAAGCTCCGTAGGAGCAACATTTTTGAAAATGCAAATTTTAATAGAGCCATCAAAAGAAACTTGGGCGAAAATACTACAGCGGCCGGTATTCGATACTTCTTCTCTTGAAGAAAAAGTAAGTGCTATTTTAAAAGACGTAAAACTAAATGGCGATACAGCGGTAAAAAAATATGCACTGCAGTTTGATAAGGTTGAATTGGGGGAAATAAAAGTTACAGCCGAAGAAATTAATGAAGCAATAAACCTTGTAGATGAAAAATTAAAAGCGGCCATTCAGATTGCAAAAGACAATATCACTAAATTTCACCATTCGCAAAAAGAGGTGGTTACAAAAATTGAAACAACAAGCGGTGTAGTATGCTGGAGAAAATCTGTTGGTATTGAAAAAGTAGGTTTATATATTCCCGGTGGTACAGCGCCATTATTTTCTACTTTATTAATGTTGGGTATTCCTGCGGTATTAGCAGGGTGTAAAGAAATTGTTGTTTGCACTCCGCCGGATAAAAGTGGAAAAATTAATCCCGTTATTTTATATGTGGCACAATTGATCGGCTTAAAAAATATTTATAAAGCTGGCGGCGTGCAGGCTATAGCTGCAATGGCTTATGGAACTGTATCTATTCCTAAAGTGTATAAAATATTTGGGCCCGGTAACCAATATGTAACATGCGCCAAGCAATTGATAAATGCAACAGGCATTGCAATTGATATGCCGGCAGGCCCAAGTGAAGTAGCGGTTTATGCAGATGAAACCTGCAATGCAGCATTTGTTGCAGCAGACCTGTTAAGCCAGGCAGAACACGGAACAGACAGCCAGGTAATTTTAGCAGCCAATTCAGCTACAGTAATTGATGCAGTTAAAATTGAAATTGAAAAACAGTTACCTCAATTATCAAGAGCTGCAATTGCAACAAAGGCATTAGAGTATAGCCGTTTTATTGTAATAGAAGATGCAGTTACGGCTTTTGAATTATTAAATGAATATGCACCGGAACATTTGATCATTGCATCTGATAATGCATTGGTACTTTCTAAAAAAGTGATCAATGCAGGAAGTGTTTTCCTTGGCCATTATTCTCCGGAGAGTGCGGGGGATTATGCCTCGGGTACCAATCATACATTACCAACCAATGGGTATGCAAAAGCATACAGCGGTGTTTCTTTAGATAGCTTTGTAAAGAAAATTACTTTTCAGCAATTGCAGAAAGATGGTTTACAAAATATCGGCAATGCTATTGAAACGATGGCTTTGGCAGAAGGGCTTAATGCTCATAAAAATGCCGTAACAATTCGCTTAAATGAAATAAAAAATTTGTGATGGACTTTGATTTACAAAAATTAATACGACCGAATATTAAAGGGTTGCAACCTTATTCATCTGCAAGGCATGAATTTACAGGAAAGGCGTCAGTATTTCTTGATGCGAATGAAAATGCTTTTGGTTCGCCACTCCCCTCTGCCTTTGGAGAGGGGCTGGGGGTGAGGTCTTATAACCGCTATCCCGATCCATTGCAATGGCAATTAAAATTTCAACTGGCACGTATTAAAGGTGTACCGGCAGAAAATATTTTTATAGGTAATGGCAGCGATGAAGTAATTGATCTGGCTTACCGTATATTTTGCAATCCGAAAAAAGATAATGTAATTATTTGTCCGCCAACTTATGGCATGTACCAGGTAAGCGCCAATATAAATGATGTGGCGATAAAGAAAGTAAATCTTACGCCGGATTTTCAATTGGATGTGGAAGGGATTTTAAATGCAACAGACAGCAATACAAAGCTATTATTTATCTGTTCGCCAAATAATCCTACCGGTAATAATATGAACAGGGCTGATGTGGAGATGCTGCTGAATAATTTCCATGGCATCATTATTATTGACGAAGCTTATATAAATTATTCTAAACAAAAAACATTTATACAGGAACTGACGGAATATCCTAATTTAATTGTAATGCAAACTTTGTCCAAAGCATGGGGACTGGCGGCACTGCGGCTGGGACTTTGTTTTGCATCTATGGATATTATTGATATTTTTAACAAAGTAAAGCCACCATATAATATTAATGCGGCATCGCAGCAGCTGGCATTGGAAGCCTTGCAAAATACGCAACTGGTTAACGATTGGATAAAAACTGTGGTACATCAGAAGGAAGAGTTGGTAAACGAGTTGCATAAATTATCTTTTGTAAAAAAAATTTATCCTACGGATGCTAATTTTATTTTAGTGAAAGTGACTGATGCCAATGGGGTGTATCAATACCTGTCGGCAAAAGAAATTGTAGTACGCAACCGCACAAAAGAAATTTTATGCGATAACTGTTTACGCATCACAATAGGAACGGAAGAGGAAAATAAAACATTAATAAAATTTTTGAATAAGTATGAACAATAATCTATCCATTGAGAAAAGTGAGCAACCAGGTTCCCCCTTTGGGGGTCAGGGGACTAAGAGAGTATTATTTATTGACAGAGACGGTACATTAATAAAAGAAGCACCACCAACTTACCAGCTGGATTCATTCAGTAAACTGGAATTTTATCCCGATATGTTTTTATACATGCGTAAAATTGCTACAGAACTGGATTACGAATTGGTAATGGTTACCAACCAGGATGGTTTGGGTACAGCCAGTTTTCCGGAAGATACTTTTTGGCCCGTACATAATTTAGTGATGAAAAGTCTGGAGAATGAAGCCATTTATTTTTCTGATGTTTGTATAGACAGAACATTTCCTGAAGAACATGCACCTACACGTAAACCTGGTATAGGCATGTTTACAAAATACCTGAATAATCCGGAGTATGATATTGCCAACTCATTTGTAATTGGCGACAGGATTACTGATATGCAGTTAGCGAAAAATTTAAATTGTAAAGGCCTTTGGATAAATATTGACGCCAGTCTTGGTGCAGCAGAAATAAAAGATACCATTATAGCGCTAAAGAAAGATGTAATAGTTTTGGAAACACCTGATTGGATTGATATTTATAACTATCTGAAATTACCGCCACGTATTGTTACCCATCAACGCAATACCAACGAAACTAAAATAACTGTTACCGTAAATTTAGATGGCACCGGAAAAGCAACTATTAAAACCGGCCTTGGTTTTTTTGATCATATGCTGGAACAGATTGCAAGGCATGGTAATATTGACCTGCAAATTGAATGTAATGGCGATCTGCATATTGATGAACATCACACCATAGAAGATACTGCCATTGCTTTAGGAGAAGCCATGGCAAAGGCTTTGGGAGATAAAAGAGGTATTGAACGGTATGGATTTTTATTGCCCATGGATGATTGCCTGGCACAGGTGGCCATTGATTTTGGCGGAAGGAACTGGATAGAATGGGATACCAGTTTCAGAAGAGAAAAGATTGGTGAAATGCCAACAGAAATGTTTTATCATTTCTTTAAATCATTCAGCGATGCAGCAAAATGCAACTTAAATATTAAAGCAGAAGGGGATAATGAACATCATAAAATTGAATCCATTTTTAAAGCATTTGCAAAAGCAATAAAAATGGCTGTAAAAAAAGATATTAATAATAATGCATTGCCATCAACAAAAGGAGTTTTATAATGAGTGTTGCAATAATAAAATACAATGCCGGTAATGTGCAAAGCGTACAGTATGCTTTGCAAAGGATAGGTGTGGAGTCAATTGTAACTGATGATGAAAAGCAAATACGCCATGCAGCAAAAGTAATTTTTCCCGGTGTGGGACATGCCAATGCAGCGATGCAATATTTACGGGAAAGAGAACTGGATAAAATCATCATCTCTTTACAACAACCGGTATTGGGTATTTGCCTGGGGCTCCAACTGCTTTGTAAACATTCAGAAGAAGGAGATACAACATGCTTAGGCATATTTGATGCAGCAGTAAAATCATTTGTATCAACAGATTTAAAAGTGCCACAAATGGGCTGGAATAATATTTATGATTTAAAGTCAGGTTTATTTGAAGGATTGGCAGAAGAATCATTTGTTTACAATGTACACAGTTATTATGCAGCGCTTTCAATGCAAACTATTGCCACAACAGATTATATTTTACCTTACAGTGCGGCATTGCAAAAAGATAATTTTTATGCCGTGCAGTTTCATCCTGAAAAATCAGGGAAAGTAGGAGAAAGAATTTTAAAAAATTTTATATCAATTCCATGACAATTATTCCTGCCATCGATATCATTAACGGAAAATGTGTTCGCCTTACCAAAGGGGATTATGCACAGCAAAAAGTATATAACGATAATCCTGTTGAAGTAGCTAAACAATTTGAAGACGCCGGCATAAAGCGCCTGCATATTGTAGACCTTGATGGTGCCAAATCAGGAAAGATCATTAACCTGGATGTTTTGGAAAAGATTGCAGCTGCAACAAAACTTGATATTGATTTTGGTGGTGGCGTAAAAAATATAACTGATGTGAGTGATATTTTTAATGCAGGTGCTGCGATGGTTACTATTGGCAGCCTTGCAGTAAAACACCCGGAAGTATTGGAAGAATGGCTGATGGAATTTGGTGCCAATAAATTTTTTATCGGCGCTGATGTGCTGGATGAAAAAATAAAGATCAGCGGCTGGCTGGAAGATAGTGGTATAAATATTTTTGATTTTATCGGCAGCATGATAAGCCTTGGCACCACCAATATTTTTTGTACCGATATTTCTAAAGATGGTGTAATGCAGGGACCGTCGATTGAGTTGTATAAAAAAATAATAGAGCAACACCCGGAAATTAATTTAGTAGCCAGCGGTGGTGTAAGTAATATTGATGATGTAAAAGAATTAAAGGCGATTCGTTGTACCGGCGCAATAATTGGCAAGGCTTTTTATGAAGGCAAAATAACGTTACAGGAATTATCAACTATCAATTAAACAATTATAAATTTTGCTTACCAAAAGAATCATACCCTGCCTTGATATTAAAGATGGCAGAACTGTTAAAGGCATCAACTTTGAAAGTATCCGTGATGCCGGCGACCCTGTGGAGCTGGCTGTATTATATTCAAAACAGGGCGCAGATGAACTGGTTTTTTTAGATATTACCGCAACTGTTGAAAAAAGAAAAACATTAGTTGAACTGGTGAAAAGAATTGCAGCTAATATCAATATTCCTTTTACAGTGGGTGGAGGCATAAGCAGTGTGGAAGATGTAAGTGTACTATTAAAAAATGGTGCAGATAAGATTTCTGTAAATACTTCGGCATTTAAAAACCCTGAATTGATACAGCAATTGAGCAATGAATTTGGCAGCCAGTGTGTGGTGTTGGCCATCGATACTAAAAAAGAAGAAGACGGTGAATGGTATGTATATTTAAATGGCGGCAGAACAAAAACCGAAAGTAAAACTGTTGACTGGGCAAAGCAGGCAGTAGCTTCAGGTGCAGGCGAAATTTTATTAACATCAATGAACAATGACGGTACCAAAAATGGTTTTGCTTTAGATATTACTGCAACCTTATCTAACTTGCTGCCAGTGCCGGTAATTGCAAGTGGCGGTGCAGGAACGATGCAACATTTTAAAACTGTTTTTGAAAATGCCAATGCCGATGCAGCCCTGGCGGCAAGTATTTTTCATTATAAAGAAATTGAAATACCCGATCTAAAATATTACTTGCATCAACAAAAAATACCGGTACGTTTATAATGGAACGTTTTATATACATATCACCCGCCATTGTAGCCATCATTATTTTTATATACATGCGTAATGTACAGGCAAAACGGAACGATAAATTAAGAAAACGTTTATGGAAACGGGAAGAAGAATTACATCAAATGCTTTCTGCAAAGAAAGATAAAACTGAAAATAATACAAATGAAAATTGATTTTACAAAATATGCCGATGGCCTTGTGCCTGCAATCATCCAGGATGCTACTACCGGAAAAGTATTGATGCTGGGCTTTATGAATGAAGCTGCAGTAGCCAAAACACAGGAACTGCAAAAAGTAACTTTCTTCAGCCGCAGTAAAAACAGGTTGTGGACAAAAGGAGAGGAGAGCGGTAATTATTTATTTTTAAAAGATATAAAAGCAGATTGCGATAATGATACGCTGCTGGTAAAAGTAATTCCGCAGGGGCCAACCTGCCACACCGGTGCAGACACCTGCTGGAATGAAGTGAACCAAAGCGATAATTTTTTATTTCAACTGGAACAGATCATCACCGACAGAAAAAATAATCCATCAGAAAAATCTTATACCAGTTCTTTATTTGCCAGCGGCATAAATAAAGTAGCACAAAAAGTAGGGGAGGAAGCAGTAGAACTAGTAATTGAAGCGGTAAGCCCCCCTTTAGGGGATGGGGGCAAGGAATTGTTTTTAGGCGAAGCTGCAGACCTGTTGTTTCATTATATGATCTTATTACAGGCCAAAGGTTTTTCTTTAAATGATATTATTGGACTGTTAAAAGAACGGCATAAAAAATAGGAATTATTTTTATCAACTGTAAAATTCTTCCAGCATACCAAAATAACTTTCATTCCAGCCGCTTACAAAATTGTCATATTCTTCATCAGGGATATTAGTGTGTACTAATTCTACAGAACAACCCTGTTTGTGCGGATGTAATTTTATGGTAACGATGGATGCCGGTTCCTGATCACCGAAATACCATTCCTGTTGAATCAGTTTACTTTCTTCAAAAATAATATTACGGCCCATAATACTGCCTTCCCAAAGGGAGAATTCGCTGCCGGGTTCTGTACTCATTTCTGCAGGCTCGCCGGTCCATAACTGAATAGTAGCAGGATTGGTTAAAGCCAAATATATTTCTTCTGGCTTTGCCGGAATGATGTAATATTTTTTAAAGTCTTTCATTTATTATAGCCGGTTGTTGGTTTAATAATTTTAAATTTGATAAAATTACTTCTTTTTAGTTTATCAAATAAATGAAGAAAGACGGTAAAATAACCGGCACCGGTTTTATTAACCGGATCATAGTTATCAGCCTGTTTAATTAAGGTATAAGCCTTGCAAAATTAATTTTATGTAAAGTTGACAAATGCAGGTTTTAGGCAATGATAACAGCCAGTAAAAAATACCGGTTAATCTTTAACCGGTATTGTAAATCCTTTCTTAATAAAGGTAAGTGACCTTGTTTCCATTTTCATCATAATAATAAGCCCTGTTGTTTGATGAAAGTATTCTGAAAATTTTCTCAACAGTTGAGGGCCTTTCTATTTGTATATATTGTGTTGGTGTTATATTATCTCTTTTAAAAATACGGTCCCAAACACTTCCCGGTAATTGTTCTCTTGTTAAAACGGTACGTGTATCACGGCGTTCACCATTGGCATGATAAACGGCTGTTGACCTCCATACCCCATTATTGAAAGTTGCGGTATAATCGCCTTTGTATTTATTCCAGTTAACATTTGTAGCTCCGGGATAATCTCTTAACAAGGCAGCCGCTACTTTTTTCGGCTGATGCCTGGTATATCCGGGTTGTGTTGAATTTTCATTTGATTTCCCGTTTGATTTGTTTATTTCGTCCGCATGTTTATTTTTTTCCTTGCCATTTGCTTTCCCATGGCTGTTTCCCTGCGCTATTGAATTGATAGAAATCATAACTATCATCAAAAAAAAGAATACTTGTTTCATAATAAAAAATTATATAAGTGAGTAATACTTATACCGGCTTAATAACCGTGCCAATTATGCTTTATCCGGGTTATACAGCTAAAATAAGCGCCTGAGTGAGCAGCTTACAAAAAATGTTCATTGTTATTCCGGTTACCGGTAGAGCAGCAAGTACAGGTTGGCAGAGGTCTTGAGGTAGACTTTAACCGTTAATATTTCAAGAACATCTGATGGTTGGGATTGGAATGGGTTTCAGAAATTTTAAAATCATAGCTGCCGGTAATTTCAAACCCATTCTTTATGTAAAAGTTAACAGCCCTGTGGTTTTCTTTCCATACAAACAGCCAGATACCGGATTGATCATTGCTTTTTGATAACTCAATATTAAAGTTAAAAAGTGCTGACCCTAACTTTAGTTTGTAAAAGTGTTTGAGAAGATATAACCTTTCGAGCTTTGTTACATTTTTTAATTGAATATTTGGGTGCGGACTATTCAGTATTATTTTTGAGTATCCCGCAGGCTGGTTTTCATAATAAATCAGGTGGTAAATATTATTTAAATCAGCCAGTTCTTGCTCAAATACGGAGTAACTGTATTTTTGTTTAATATAGAAATCAATATCAGATTTTTTTGCACTTTCGCCATGTGATTCAATAAATGTTTGCCTGCCGATATCTGCAAGTAATTTAAAATCATTTTCAGTTGCCTTAACAATAGCAGTCATTTAGGTTACCTTATTAAATATTTTTTTTAATCACCGATCGCTCAGATTTGTATAGTGGCTGTTGCCATACCTGGCTTATAATTTCCGGTAGCCACATCCGGTGTTTAAATACTCCTGAATGACCTGGTATTTTAGTTCCATGTTAGTTGATTTTGTAGTCAACCTATTTCAGGA
>JAYVPT010000037.1:0-21376 GCA_043757165.1 Ferruginibacter sp. | reverse complement strand
CATTTAAGTTGTTGAATATTCAGATTAAAGTGCTAATTATCCAACGCACTACATGCTTACACTTACAAAGAACTATGCTGTCAAAACCGGTCAGCCCCGTTTCAATTGGCAATTGGCAAAATGCAATCAGCAATTAAGAATACAAATTTACGAAAAGTATCCATTGTGCCTGTAAAACTATTGGTAAAGTATATAATTATTTTTTGTATCGAACATTTGTTTTTCAAATTAACTTCATTGGCGTCGCACTCTTGTACAGCATACCATTGTTCATCTTTTATATAAGCATACATAAAAAGCAACTTACATTTGCACAAATACAATAATTAATATACATGCCGCCGGATAGCTATTATACCCAACGATTAACAATACTGCAACAACAGTTAGCTATTTTACAAATAAAAAAATCGAGAATAGCCTGGTTAAGATTTATCAATATAGCGCTTCTGTTTGCAGCAATGTACTTTTTGTGGCCGATGAGCTGGCCTTATATTTCAGGTACGGCCATTTTATTGGTGATAGTTTTTACCCGGCTTGTTTTTGCAGATATTAAAAACAATAAAGCTATAACACATACCAATCATTTAATTGGCATTAACGAAGATGAGATAAAAGCATTGGCACATAATTATTATCATTTTGAGAACGGCACTGAGTTTACAGATGCAAAACATTTATACGCAAATGATCTGGACATTTTTGGCAAAGCATCATTGTACCAATATATAAACAGAACCACTTCTCAAATAGGTGGCAGTACTTTAGCGCAATGGCTTTTAGCACCTGCAAGTGCAGCAACTATTAACCAAAGGCAAACTGCAGTTAAAGAATTAGCAACCAAACCTGAATACCGGCAAGAGCTACAGGCCTTGGGTAAAGAAAAGAAAATACAAACCGCCACCCAAACAAGATTACAGGAATGGTTTGCAGGCAGCAATTATTTTATTACCAATAAATTCTGGTTGATATTACAATATCTTATTCCGGCCAGTGTTATCGCTTTTATAGTATTGAATATTTTTGATGTTGTAAATAATTATGCAAGAAATTATTGCTTATTGGCAGCAGCAGTTATTGCCGGATTTATTTTTAAAAAAGTAACTCCGCTCCATCAGCAGGTATCTAAAATTGCCGATGAATTAGGAGTGCTTGCTGATAGTATAAAAACAATTGAACAGGAAAAATTAACCAGCCCGTTGCTGCAACAATTACAGGCACAGTTTGTACAAAAAAATAATAGCGCCTCAATACAGCTAAAAGAATTACAGAAAATTTTAGAACGGCTGGATCTGCGATACAATCCCGTTGTTTTTATACCGCTGGATATTATTTTACAATGGGATCTGCAACAGGCTATTGCCCTGGAAAAATGGAAACAACGCAACGCTAATACCGTACTGGAATGGTTTACTGCATTGGGCGAAATTGAAGCATTGAACAGTTTTGCAACAGTAGCTTTTAATCACCCTGACTGGTGTTACCCCACGTTGCAACAACAACATTTTTTTATTGAAGGCAAAACAATTGGCCATCCGTTAATCAATACAACTAAAAGAGTAGATAACGATATTACAATAACTGATTGCGGAGAAGTAATGCTGATAACCGGCAGTAATATGGCAGGCAAAAGTACCTACCTGCGCAGCATTGGTGTTAATGTGGTACTGGCAATGGCAGGCGCTCCTGTATGTGCCAATAAATTTTCATTGTCGCCGGTTACTATTATCAGCAGCATGCGTATCAGCGATAATTTAGAAGAAAGCACCAGTACTTTTTATGCTGAATTAAAAAAACTGAAAACAATTATTGATAAAGTGAATGCAGGTGAAAAAATATTTATTTTATTAGATGAGATATTACGTGGCACCAACTCATTAGACAGGCATACCGGATCTGAGGCATTGATAAAACAAATGATAAAGCATAAGGCAGCCTGTATAATTGCCACTCATGATATTGAGCTTGCCAAACTGCAGGAAACTTATCCGCAAAATATTTTAAATTATCATTTTGACGTGCAGGTAAGTAATGAAGAATTGTATTTTGATTACAAATTGAAAAAAGGTATCTGCACCAGTTTAAATGCATCGATACTGATGAAGAAAATTGGGATTGAATTATAATAATTAAATAGTAAAAGAGAAAGTTACATACTTTCTCTTTTACTATATATACTTAATTTACTTATCTACTTATTCCTTCCCCAGCCAAACCAATCGTTGCCATTGGCATACAGCATCAGTGAGAGTAAGAGTACCATACCCACAATTTGAGCATACTCTAAAAACTTTTCACTGGGCTTGCGGCCTGTGATCATTTCAATTAATGTAAATAATACATGCCCGCCATCTAAAGCTGGTATGGGTAATAAATTCATAAAGGCTAATGCAATGGAAAAGAATGCAGTTATCCTCCAGAAAGATTCCCAATCCCAGCCTTCGCTGGCAAACACACCACCCATTGCTTTAAAACCGCCAACACCTTTATATGCACCTGTTGATGGTTTGAAGATGAGTTTAAACTGTTCGATATAATCGCTTAATGAAGTTGCTGCTAAACCAACACCGGCAGGAAAAGATTCAAAAAATTCATAAGACTTGTGTTCTATTTTAAAAACCCCCAGGCTATCATATTGCTCAGGTGTTAAAGCAGCGGGGCCTATTTTACCACTTTCATTTACCTGAGCTATTAATGTTACCCGTGTTCCTTTTCTATCAACAGTTAAAGTTACGTTCTCATTTTTTTTGTGATCAATATAGGTAGCCATGTCATCCATAAAATTCACCTGAACGCTATCTACTTTTAGAATTTTATCCCAATATTGCAGTCCCGCTTTTTTAGCATTTGACGAATCATTTTTTTCAAACTCCCCGATAATGGCGGGCCGCCTTATAGTAAACAAAGGCGCTTTGCTTTTCTTTTTTTCTACAAACTGCCCTATTAAACTTACCGGCAAATCAATGTTTACTTTTTTACCATCCCTTTCAACGGTTATACTTTTACCATTGGAAAAAAGTATTTTTTTAGGTATCTCTTCAAAATATTTTATGGGCTCATCGCCTACTGCTAAAACTTTATCGCCGTTTCTAAACCCTACCTGGTACATTAAAGAATCGGTTACCCAAATACCATTTTTTACAGAGCTGTTTGGTGTTTTATCCTGGCCCCATGCAAATAATATCATGGCGTAAATGACAAAAGCCAGCAGAATATTTACAGTAACGCCACCCAACATAATTATCAGCCTTTGCCAGGCCGGTTTGCTGCGGAACTCCCAGGGTTCTGCCGGTAATTTCAGTTGTTCTTTATCCATACTTTCGTCAACCATGCCGGATATTTTTACATAACCGCCTAATGGCAGCCAACCAATACCATAAGTGGTTTCGCCTATTTTCTTTTTAAATAACGAAAACCATGGATCGAAAAAAAGATAAAATTTTTCCACCCTGCACTTAAACCATTTTGCAGTAATGTAATGCCCAAACTCGTGCAGAATAACCAGGATGGATAAGGATAAAAGTAATTGAGCAACCTGCAAGCCAACGCTGCCCCAATTTATTGCTAATAATGTCATCTATGTATTTGTATTTATAATGTTCAAAATTGCTGAAAAAGTTGAAGAGTGATTATTTTTCTTTTTGTCAAAAAACAAAAATAACAAACTGCCGTTGCCAATGAAGCAATATAGTAGTACATAGGCCAGGCTCAAAAAAACTTTTACAGGTTTATTAGTGAAGCGGCAAAATTACGGGCTTCGCCGTCGCTGTCAAAATATTCCTGCATAGTAGGTTTTTGTATATATGATATGCTTTCCATGGTTTTTTCCACCATTGCCGTCATGTCTAAAAAGCCAATACGGTTGCGCAGAAAGGCCCACACTGCAATTTCGTTGGCGGCATTTAATATACAAGGCATGTTGCCGCCTTTGTTTAAGGCTTCGGTTGCCAGCGCTAAATTTCTGAAAGTTTTAACATCCGGCTCTTCAAAACTGAGGTTGGGATATTTGCGAAAATCTAAACGGGGAAAATCGTTTTTTATCCGTTGAGGAAATGACATTGCATATTGAATGGGCAATTTCATATCGGGCAAACCCATTTGTGCTTTAATACTGCCATCTTCAAACTGCACCATGCTATGTATAACACTTTGCTGGTGAACCACCACCTGTATTTGATCAGGACGTAAATTGAATAACCATTTTGCTTCGATCATTTCCAGTCCTTTGTTCATCAGCGTTGCAGAGTCGATAGTTATTTTTGCACCCATTGCCCAGTTGGGATGTTGCAGGGCATGATCCCGTTTTACATTTACCAAAAAATTAGGCTTCTTACCTAAAAACGGGCCACCGCTTGCCGTTAGTATAATCTTTTCTATCCGGTTCCTGCTTTCGCCAACAAGGCATTGAAATATGGCAGAATGTTCGCTATCTACAGGAATAATGGGTGTTCTTTTTTCGATGGCTTTCTGCATTACCAGGTCGCCGGCAACTACTAAAGTTTCTTTATTGGCCAGACCGACAGGTTTTCCTTTTCCCACCGCTTTCATAGTTGGTTTAAGTCCTGCAAAACCAACAATGCCTGCCAGCATCATATCGTAACTGTCAAAATCGGCAACTTCTTCCAGTGCTTTTTCGCCTGCAAAAACCTTAGTAAGGGTTTTATCCAATGCATCCTTAACTTTTTGATAGCGGGCTTCATCACCAATTACCACGGCATTGGGCTTAAATTCCAATGCCTGCTTTATCAATAATTCATCATTGGTTTGTGCGGTAAGAATTTCCACCTCAAATAAACCGGAATTGACACGGATAACATCCAATGCCTGTGTACCGATAGAACCGGTAGAGCCAAAGATAGCAATTCGTTTTTTGGGTGCCTGGTCAGCCATTCGTTTTTAAAAATTGTAAGTAAAGATAAGAGAATTTGAAAAAGGGCAAAAAAATATTATTACCAAAATTTGGTAATTTTAATATTTTATTATAAACTTTGTATTCCTATTCAACAAAAGAGGGGTATAACCTCTATAAAAACTTGTAGAAATTTTATGATTAAAAAACAAGTTTAAACCCAAGTTAAATTATGCTTATCAGGTTTACAAATGCGTATTTAGAAAATCTATATACAGGCAAGCTACTAAAAGGAAAACCGGTTTACAACAAAGAAGTAATTCTTCAATTTAAGAAGACAGTTTTGCGGATAGAACAAGTAGAGAATAGTAATCAGCTAAGGCAATTCAGGAGCCTTAATTTTGAAGCCCTGAAGGGAAATAAAAAAGGGCTTTACTCGGTACGGGTAAATAAACAATACCGACTTGAATTTAAATTAGAAAATGATAATATTACTTTGGTTGAAATAGTTTTGATAGAAACCCTGTCTAAACATTATGAATAAAAAATAAAATTATGCCGACATACAAAGTAGTTGACAAAACCGGAAAAAGGATTTTTACAGATGTAACGCTACATCCCGGAGAAGTATTGGCTGACGAAATCAGTTCAAGAGAAATTTTGCAAAAGGATTTTGCAAAAAAAATAAAATTGCTGGCACCACACTTTAATGATTTATTAAAAGGTAAAAGACATATATCTGCAAGAATTGCGCTAAAACTAGAGAAAGAATTAGGTATTGAAGCTGATTATTGGTTAAGACTTCAGATAGCCTATGATTTAGCCATAGCTAAAAAGGCAATGAAAAAAGAATTAGAAGAAGCTTAGGTTAATGCAGTAATTGCTTTAACGCAACATGAACTTTCTCAAAATTAAACCGTTTCAAAACTTCTTCCATCATTCCTGCAATTTTATCGTTTTGCAGATTTCCAATTGAACCTTCATGCGTATGATTTACTGCAGTGGTATAATTAAAGTTTCCGTTCTCTATATCCATCCCCACTTTTTTGTAAGCATCCCTGAAAGGTACGCCCTGCAAAACCAGTTTGTTTACCTCCTCTACACTAAACAGGAACTTATACTTTTCATCTTTAAGTAATTCTTTTTTTACTTCGATATTACTTAACATCAGCCCCGCCATTTGCAGGCAGTTATTTAAATTTTCCAGTGCAGGAATGATATGTTCTTTTAATAACTGCAGGTCTCTTTGATAACCCGAAGGAAGATTGTTGGTCATCATGATGATCTCGTTGGGCAATGCCTGTATGCGGTTGCAATGCGAACGTATCAATTCGAAAACATCAGGGTTTTTTTTATGCGGCATAATGCTGCTACCTGTAGTTAATTCATCGGGAAAAGAGATAAAAGAAAAATTTTGATTAATGAACAGGCAGGCATCCATACTTAATTTAGAAAGCGTTGCTGCAATATTGCCAATGGCTGATGCAACAATGCGTTCAGTTTTGCCACGGCCCATTTGTGCATACACCACATTAAAATTCAAATCATCAAAACCCAATAACCGTGTGGTTAATGTTCTGTTGATGGGAAAAGAACTGCCATAACCGGCAGCAGAGCCCAATGGATTTTTATTTACAATAGTATATGCAGCCTGCAAAGTTGTTACATCATCTACCAAACTTTCGGCATAAGCGCCAAACCATAAACCAAATGATGATGGCATAGCCAGTTGGAGGTGTGTGTAGCCGGGTAAAAGATCGTCTTTATATTTTTCACTTTGCTGAATGAGCAGGTCAAAAAAATCTTTTGTACTGCCTACCAGTTTTTCTATTTCGCTTCTTAAATATAATTTCAGGTCAACTAAAACCTGGTCGTTGCGGCTTCTGGCACTGTGGATTTTTTTGCCGACATCCCCAAGCTTTGTCGTTAACATTAATTCCACCTGCGAATGAATGTCTTCTACTCCATCATCTAATTTAAATCCTCCCTTTTGTATTTGCTGATAAATATTTTTTAGTTCAACTTCTATCAAACTCAATTCTTCTTTAGTAAGCAATCCTACAGACTCCAGCATTTTTGTATGCGCTAAAGACCCTAACACATCAAATGGTGCTAAATATAAATCCAGTTCATTGTCGTTACCCACAGTGAATTTTTCCACTTCCCGTAATGATGCTTTATCTTTTTGCCAGAGTTTCATAAAAAATATTTATGCTGATTTACAAACTAAATACTGTCAACCTGAGCTTGTCGAAGGTGGTATATTTTTAGAGTCAACCGCCTTCGACAAGCTCAGGCTGACAACTTTTATGGTAATTAGTTACTATTATACAATTTGCTTCACCATTTTAATATAAGTCTCAATACCGTCCTTAATTTCATTTAAATAAATATATTCATCTGCTGTATGGCTTCTTGCACTGTCGCCTGGCCCCATTTTTAAAGTTGGAAAAGGCATTAAAGCTTTGTCACTTGTTGTTGGCGAACCATAATAACCTTTGCCTAAATTGATGCCTGCTTTTACCAATGGATGATCCAGTGCAATTGAGGTAGATTTCATCCTTGTGGTACGTGGCTTAAATATACTTTTTAAATTTTGTTTCAGCGCCTCCAGTATCTCATCAAAAGTATACAATTCATTTACCCTTACATCAATAACGAATTTGCATTGTGCAGGCACTACATTATGTTGTTTGTTTTCTGTTTCAATAACAGTAACTGTCAATCTTGATTCGCCTAACAGTTCACTTATTTTTTCAAATTGGTATTTCCTTATCCAGTTGATATCATCCACTGCATTATACAAAGCATTCTCTCCTTCTTTTCTTGCAGCATGGCCTGCCCTGCCTGGAGCAGTGCAATCAATTACCATTAACCCTCTTTCTGCTACTGCCATTTCTAATTTTGTAGGCTCGCCTACAATACCAAAATCAATATTACCCAGGTAAGGCAATACCAATTCAATACCATTAACGCCACTGATTTCCTCTTCGGCACTTGCAGCAAAAACTACATTGTGTTTTGTATTTTCATCATAATAGAAATGGAGGAATGTGGCAATTAAACTTACCAAACATCCTCCTGCATCATTACTACCCAGGCCAAATAATTTACCCTCTTTTTCAATTGGCGTAAATGGATCCATTGTATAACCTTTGTTAGGCTTAACCGTATCGTGATGTGAGTTTAATAAGATAGAAGGTTTATTAATATCGTAATGCTTATTCTTTGCATAGATATTATTGCCTACCCTGGCATATTCAACCCCATGCTTTTCAAAAAATGCCATTAGTATTTCGGCTGTATCATTTTCTTCTTTGGAGAAAGATGGTGTGCTTATCAGTTGCTTCAATAGCTCTACCGCATTTGTATATAATTGTTCTGTCATAATTATTTTATTAGTGTTCCAGTAGTTTGTGCTGTAACATTTTGTAACAGATCATCTGCATGGCCTATCAATACTTCTTTAACACCACTGTTAATGGCAGCAAAAGCATTATCAATTTTAGGGAGAATGCCATCAAATAATTTATTGCCGTCTTTTAATTGCTGATAAATCTCTTTAGTGATCAGGTTTATAGCGGAATTTTCATCATCCACATTTTCCAGTACACCTTTCTTTTCAAAGCAATAGATCAATCTTACATCATATATTTTTGAAAGTGCAACTGCAATTGAAGAGGCAATAGTATCTGCATTGGTGTTCAACATTTGCCCTTTGCCATCATGTGTTAGTGGTGCAATAATTGGTGTCAGGCCATTCGCTAAGAAAAGTTGATAGTTGACAGTTGACAGTTGACCGGCCTGAATGTCTCCAACGTAACCAAAATCAATCCCTTCATTAGTTACAGGTCTTTTTGTTGCCGGAATAATATTGGCATCTGCTCCTGTTAATCCAATTGCGTTGCATTGTAATGCCTGTAACTGAGCAACCACTTTTTTATTTACAAGGCCACCATATACCATTGTAACTAAATCAATAGTATCAGCATCTGTAATTCTTCTTCCGTTGATGTATTTTGATTCAATACCTAATTTATCGCCAAGCTTTGTTGCAATTTTTCCGCCGCCATGAATCAAAATACACTTACCCCCATCCCCTAAAGGGGAATTATTCGACGTGTCAGTTTTTTTAGGAAGAGCAGCGATTTTTGAAAAATTTATTAAAAACTCTTTTAACTTATTTTCATCATCAATAATATTACCGCCGATTTTTATTACAAAGAGTTTGGGTTTGTTCCGCCCCCCATCCCCTGAAGGGGAGTTATTCAACGTCTTCACTTTCTGCTCACCATTTTTTATTTTAACTATTGTTGCATCAATTTTTGTAAGAACATCTTCAATATTACCAATTACCTCTTCATTTTTAAACCGAAGAACTGTTATCCCAAAATCTTTTATGTGATTTTCACGAGCTTTATCATATATTTTTACTTCTTTATTCTCATGATACCTTCCATCCAGTTCTATTATCAATTTTACATTATGGCAATAAAAATCTGCTATATAAAGTGAAACAGGATGTTGCCTTCTAAATTTCAAATTCCAGTCGTTAATTTTAATAACACCCCATAATATTTCTTCTGCGGCTGTCATTTTTGCCCGTAATTCCTCAGCCAAATCAAACAGAATTGGCGAAGCTCCATAAAACATGTTCATGTGCTTACCCTCATCCCCTAAGGGGGGAGTATTTGTTGCATCGTCTGAAATTGGAGTACTCATTTATTGAAATGTTTAAGAATACTTATTAATGCTAAATAACTCTCTTTTAGGGGATGGGGGCATTTAGTATTTCTGATAAAACAGCTTGTGCTGCCCATACCCTGTTGCCGGCCTGTGTTGTAACCATACTGTTGCTGCTGTCCAAAACTTCATCACTCAATTCCACATTGCGCCTTACCGGTAAGCAATGCATTACTTTTGCGTTATTGGTTAATTTTAATTTTTCTTCTGTCAACATCCATCTTGGGTCGTTGCAATATATTCTGCCATAATCGGTATAAGTACTCCAGTTTTTTACATATACAAAATCTGCATTTTTTAAAGCTTCATCCTGGTCAAGTGTAATGATTGCGCCTTTTGTAAAGGTTTCACTCAGTTCATAATCTTCAGGGTGTGTAATTACAAAATCAGCTTCGCCCCATGCATTTACCCATTGTGCAAACGAATTGGCAACACATTGTGGTAATGGTTTTATATGTGGCGCCCATGTTAAAACAATTTTTGGTTTATGCGCCTGGGTAAAATTTTCTTTTATGGTAATGATATCTGTAAGCGATTGTAAGGGATGCAATGTTGCACTTTCTAAACTAACAATGGGCACTCCGGAAAATTTTACAAATGCATTCATCACTAATTCGCTGTAATCTTCTTCCTTATTATTTAAAGATGGAAATGCACGGATGCAAAGTATATCGAAATACTGCCCTAAAATTGGTGCAGCATCTTTTACATGCTCAACAGTTGTGCCACTCATAATAGCCCCTTCTTCGAACTCTAAAGCCCAACCTTCTTTATCAACATTAAAAATAATTGCTTCAAGCCCTAAATTTTTAGCGGCTACCTGTGTACTTAATCTTGTACGTAAACTTGGATTTAAAAACAATAAGCCTACTTTTTTATCTGCACCCAAATTCCTGTCTATATAAGGATTGGCTTTATAGGCTAATGCTTTTGCTGCTAAAGCGTTGATATCTGAAATATCGTATACTGAAATAAAATTTTTCATTTTAAGCTAAAGGCTTAAAGCTTAAAGCAAAAGGCAAAGCCGAAGCTAAAGGCTTAAAGTTTTTTTTATTTTCTAATTGATTTTATCAAATTTATTAACATTGCTTTTACAGGATTCATTTTAATAGTTACCTCTTGGTATAACTCGGCATTTAAATATTGTAAATCATGTGCAAGCAATATACAATATTCAGCTTCCTGAATTGAACCAAGTGCAGTATCTAAAAAATGTGCAAAATCTTTATCCGTATTTCTGCCACAACCTTCTACTATATTTAAAGGTACAGAGTAAGTTGCTCTTTTTAGTTGCGATGTTAAATCATACTGTTCGCTTTTTGGAAAACATGGTAATACTGCTTTGTAAACAAATAAAGTAAGTTCATGCGCTTTTAACCAAACATCATATTTTTTATAGTCTCTCATTTATTATAATGCTATTAATAGTTCTACTTCATGCTGTTAGAATTCAGTCGTTTGCCTTTTGCTTTAAGCTTTCAGCATTATGCCTTTAGCTCTTCCTTCAACGCTTTTAAAAAAATATCAGCCTCAACTTTTGTAATATTCAACGCAGGTAACAAGCGAATTACATTCGGTTTGGATTCCCCGGTAAATATTTTATGTTTGAATAATAAATTCTTTTTTACTTCTTTCAGTTCTTCGGGCAGATCAATACCAATCATTAACCCTCTTCCTCTTACTTCTTTTATTTTAGGTAATTTTTTTAATTCCTCAATTAAATATGCCCCAACTTCTGCAGCATTACTCATCAATGCATCTTCTTCAATTATTTCCAATACTGCCAATGCTGCAGCACATGCTAAATGATTACCACCAAATGTAGTGCCCAGCATAAAATGTTTGGCTTTCAATTTTGGTGCTATGGAAACTCCTGCAACAGGAAAGCCATTCCCCATACCCTTCGCCATGGTATAAATATCTGCATCAAAACCGCTGAAATCCTGTGAGTAAAATTTACCCGTACGTCCGTAGCCACATTGAACAGAATCTGCGATGTAAACTGCATTGTATTGGTCACACAGACTTCTTATCAATTGTAAGAATGTTTCGCTTGCCACATTTATCCCACCAACACCCTGTATACCTTCAATAATTACAGATGAAATATCATTTCCATTTTCATCAAAATATTTTTGTAATGCAGCTTCATCATTAAAAGGAAGTAACATTACATTTTCTGTTTGATTAACCGGTGCAACAATATTTGGATTGTCTGTTACTGCAACTGCCAAAGAAGTTCTGCCATGAAAGGCTTTTGAAAAAGCCACAATCTTTTTTCTGCCATTATAAAACGACGCCAGCTTTAATGCATTCTCGTTTGCTTCAGCACCGGAATTACATAAAAATAAATGGTAGTCTTCTTTGCCTGAAACTTCTCCTAATTTTTCTGCCAATTGAACCTGTAATGGAATTTTTACAGAATTAGAATAGAAGCCCACTTTATGCAACTGATCTTCCACACGTTTTACATAATGTGGATGTGTATGGCCAATGGATATCACCGCATGACCGCCATACATGTCTAAATAAATTTGCCCTTTATCATCCCATACATAAGAGCCTTGTGCCTTGTCGATCACAATATCATTTAGTGGATATACATCAAATAGTTTCATAAGCCCCTGTCCCCTAAAGGGGAACTTAGTTTTAAAATAAATAATTAACTTTCAATAATCTAAATTTCATAGCTTTCTGTAAATAAAAGCAGTAACAATTCTAAGACCCCTAAGTCCCCTGAAGGGGACTTAGGGACTAAAAATAATTAGCTTTAAGTTTCAGTCCTGTGGTTTCTTCCAATCCAAAAATCAAATTCATATTTTGAATTGCTTGTCCGCTTGCCCCTTTCAATAAATTATCCATTACAGAATGCACCACTAATTTATTACCTACTTTCTCTAATTGGATAATACATTTATTGGTATTTACCACCTGCTTTAAAAAAACCGGTTCTGTAGTTATGGTTGTAAATGGATGGCCTTTATAAAATGCTGCGTACAGCAGATTCAATTCTTCAATACTTAAATCACATTTTATTTGTGAGCTGATGAAGATGCCTCTTGTAAAATCGCCTCTCCATGGCACGAAGTTGAAACACTCATCCCCAAAAGAAGGGCTTGATTGCAGCGAATTAATTGACTGAATTATTTCAGCATTGTGCTGATGCGTTAAAGTTTTGTAGGCTTGTATATTATTGGCACGCCAGCTAAAATGAGAAGTTGCTGCTAAACTTTGTCCGGCGCCGGTACTTCCTGTAATACCTATTGTGTACACTTCATTTAATAACCCTGCTTTTGCCAAAGGCAATAAACCTAATTGAATGGCTGTGGCAAAACAGCCAGGGTTAGCAATATTATTTGCGGCCTGTATTTTTTCTCTTTGTAATTCCGGCAAGCCGTAAACAAATTGACGGTTGCCTACTGAAGATCTTTGATTTAACCTGAAATCATTTGCCAAATCAATTATTTTAATTGTATCGGCTATAGAATTTTCTGCAAGAAATTTTGCAGACTCGTCATGTCCCAAACATAAAAATAATACACCCCCATCCCCTAAAGGGGTGATGATATCGGTAAAAAGTAAATCAGTTTCTCCAATTAAATCCTGATGAACTTCATAAACAAAATTGCCAGCATTACTTTTGCTATGCACAAAAATTATTTCCGCATTGGGATGATTCAATAAAATTCTTATCAATTCTCCTGCTGTGTAACCAGCACCTCCGATTATACCTATCCTGATTTTACCCCCATCCCCTAAAGGGGAGTTATTCAACGTTTCTATATTTTTTGTTATACTCATTTTTGGACTTAACTTTTAAACACATTGATCTCTCGGTACCCTTCAAGTTACTCCCCTTTAGGGGATGGGGGCATATTTACTTTGTGATAAATAGAAACCTGGTTGCCGAATATTTTACTGAACCCTCTTACATCATCGCCGGTATAACCGGTATTCATTTCGCCATACTTACCAAACTTAGCATTCATCAAATCAAACTCCGATTGAATACCTACAACCTGGAAATGATAAGGATTCAGTTGAACAAATACATCACCGGTTACGTTCTGCTGGCTATTGGTAAAATACGCTTCAATATCCCTCATCACCGGGTCCATAATTTGTCCCTCATGTAACCAGTTACCATAAAATAATGCCAGCTGATCTTTCCAGTTCAATTGCCACTTTGTAAGCACATGCTTTTCCAACGCATGATGTGCTTTTAAAATCACCATGGGTGCGGCGGCTTCAAAACCCACACGGCCTTTAATGCCAATGATAGTATCACCGACATGTATATCTCTTCCCACACCATAAGGGCCTGCAATAGTTTGTAAATATTGTATAGCTTCTGTTGGATGTGTAAATATTTTATCATTCACGCCAAACAATTCACCTTTTACAAAACTCAGCTTCACTTCTTCAGCACCGGTTTTAGTTACCTGGGTAGGCCATGCAGCTTCGGGCAACATGCCTTTACTGTTCAAAGTTTCTTTTCCTCCAACACTTGTTCCCCATAAACCTTTATTGATGGAATACATCGATTTTTCAAAATTCATTTCCACTCCCTTACTTTTCAGGTAAGTGATTTCTTGTTCACGGCTTAATTTCATGTCACGTATCGGTGTAATAATTTCCACCCCGGGAATCATGATATTAAAGATCATATCAAAACGAACCTGGTCGTTACCGGCACCGGTACTGCCATGTGCCACCGCATCAGCATTTAATTTTTTAGTATGTTCTGCAATGCTTAGTGCCTGGCTCAATCTTTCGGCACTCACACTTAATGGATAAGTATTATTTTTTAAGCAGTTGCCAAAAATCAAATATTTAATGATGTTATCGTAATAACTTTTTACTGCATCAATTGCAGTGTGTGTTTTTACACCCAGCTTGTATGCATGTGCTTCTATCTTTTTCAACTCATCTTCATTAAACCCACCTGTATTTACAATTACAGAATGTACTTCGTATCCTTTCTCTTCGGTAAAATATTTTACACAATAGGTCGTATCTAAACCACCACTGAATCCTAAAACAACTTTGCCCCCATCCCCTAAAGGGGAGTTATTTGAAGTCTCCTGTTTTTCATTAGCCATTTTAAAAATTAAAAATTGAAAAAATATTTAAATACTGATTTCATAGCTCCACCGCCGCCTTTACTTTCCTGTTTATCAAAAAATGGTTTTAATAATTTCCATTGTTTAAAGCGGATCATGCGTTCAAAGATATTTTTATTCTCTTCAAAAAACTGTTTGGTTTCTTCCGGCTCGTAATGGTCTTTGGGGTCATACAACATGGCCGTACACATACAGTTCTTTCTCTCCTTGCTCATCAATATATCGTAGTTAACACAACTCTTGCAGCCTGCCCAAAATTCTTCATCATTAGTTAATTCACTGTAGGTTACTGGCTCGTAACCTAATTCCGAATTTATTTTCATTACTGCAAGTCCTGTAGTTAATCCAAATATTTTTGCATCAGGGTATTTTTCCCGGCTTAAATCAAAAACTCTTTTTTTAATCTGTTTGGCAATGCCGCTTTTCCTGAATTCGGGTGCAACAATTAAACCACTGTTGGCAACATATTCGCCTTTCCAAACTTCTATATAACAAAAGCCTACCCAGGCACCATCTTGTGTAACAGCAATTACAGCTTTGCCTTCGTTTATTTTTTGTTCTATGTATTCGGGAGAACGTTTGGCAATGCCTGTACCTCTTGCCTGCGCAGAGGATGCCATTTCATCTGTTATTGTTTTTGCGTAATGTGCGTCTGATGGTGTTGCCACCCTGATAATAATGTTACTATTTTCCAATTTGTTTAAATTGAAGTAAGATTAAAAATATTTTTAGAAAACTTTCGGAGATTTTTTCACTGACAGGGGCAGCTTTTAACTACTCGTCCTATCAGCAACCACGTCGGGGTCGTGGGAGTGATTCAATCACATACTCAATAGAAAACATTACCCTCACGGGGTTGTTGTTTACAAAATTGATATGAGCGTACATTGTGTTCATCCTTTTAATTAGGTGTGAAGATGTAAATGTAAATCATTTTCAATATAAATAAGTGAAATTTTTGTAAAAGTTTCGACTGCTTTCAAATAACTTTATCGTCAAACACATTTTTAAAGTAACTTATTAAACGTAAACGATTATATATGGAAAATAATTACTCCCGCCGTAAGTTTATTGGTGCAACAGGAACTGCATTAGCAGGCAGTATGCTCGTTAATCCTGTTTTGGCAGAAGCTGCATCTTTATTTAATGGAAAAAAGAAACGCTATGCCATGGTTGGTACCGGCCACAGGGGAACCAGTATGTGGGGCGTTGATGTATTGAGAGATTACAGCGACTATGTGGATTTTGTTGGTTTATGCGATAAAAATATTGGCAGGGCCGGGTACGCAAAAAAAATCTTTAATGTCAATTGCCCTGTATTTACAGACTTTGAAGCAATGATGAAACAAACCAAACCTGATATTCTTATTGTTACCACTATGTGCTCCACTCACAATGAGTTTATAATAAAAGGAATGGAAATGGGTGCGGATATCATTACAGAAAAACCAATGACAACAGATGAAGTAAAATGCCAGGCAATACTTGATGCAGAAAAAAGGACAGGCAAAAAAGTAACTGTAACATTTAATTACCGCTATTCGCCTCACCGTGCAAAATTATGGGAGATGCTTCGTGCCGGCGCAGTTGGAAAAATTACTTCAGTTGATTTTTATTGGTATCTCGATATTCATCATGGTGCAGATTATTTTAGAAGATGGCACCGCTTACGTGAATTCGGTGGCAGCCTTTGGGTACATAAAGCAACACATCATTTTGATCTGTTAAACTGGTGGATAGATTCTGATCCAACAGAAGTATTTGCTTATGGATCTTTGGAGCATTACGGAAAAAACAATTCGTTTGGAAGTACCAATTGCAGGCCTTGTGAGCACAAAGACAAATGTAAATTTTATTTTGACATGACCAAAGATAAAAGGCTGATGGATTTGTATGCTGCAAATGAAAAGTACGATGGTTATTTAAGAGATGGTTGCGTTTGGAAAGAAGACATTGACATTTTTGATAAGATGGGTGCTTCAATAAAATATGCCAATGGCGTCCAGGTAAATTATTCCTGCACCACATACTCGCCATACGAAGGATACCGCATTGCTTTTAACGGCACCGAAGGGAGACTGGAAGCATGGATACAGGAGAGCAATCCGCCGGGAGAAAAGAAAGATTATGATGAATTAATGCTGACAAAGAATTTTCAAAAACCCGAGTTTATAAAAGTTCCGTTTACAGAAAGTGGCCATGGCGGCGGCGATAAATTGTTGAAGGATAAAATATTTATTCCGGGTACAGCGGATTTATTAAGACAATCGGCCGGTGTAAGAGATGGCTCTTTATCCTGCTTAATTGGTATTGCTGCAAGAAAAAGTTGTGATAGCGGTAAGCCTGTAAAAATTGCTGACCTTACCACAATAATACCGGGGGCACAAAAGGCATAACAAATTTAATTTTCAATAAACCCTGCCAGGGCATCAGCAATCTTTCTATCGTTGCTAAGCCTTGGCAATTTATTTTGCCCGCCAAGTTTACCAATACTTTTCATGTAATCAATAAACCCATGTTTCTTTACTGCAGATATTTTAAGTTGCTGTAAAATATTTCCTGCTATCAAATCATCGTAATACACATTTTTTGTGCGGAGGTTTTCATTAATTTTTTTTGCAAAGCGGTTGATATCTTCCGGTGTATTTTCAAATTCAATAAACCATTCATGATAACTTTTACCTGCATCCTGCGCAATCATTGGCGCCACGGTAAATTCTGTTACCTGCACATTTTCTTCTTCGGCAGCTTTTAATAAAGCGGCTTCCACTTCTTCACCAATCACATGTTCACCAAAGGCGCTGATAAAATGTTTTGTACGGCCGGTTACCACCAACCGATATGGATCGGTGGAAACAAATTTTACCGTATCACCAATATTATATCCCCAAAGCCCTGCGTTGTTATTAATAATGAGTGCATAGTTCTCGCCCACTTTCACATCTTTTAAAGAAAGCCTGGTTGGGTTTTCATTAAATATTTCTGCCGCAGGAATAAATTCAAAAAATATTCCGCTGTTGGTATTTAACAATAACCCTTCGGCTTGCTGAGTATCCTGGAAGGCAAAAAATCCTTCACTTGCAGGAAAGACTTCTATACAATCAATTTTTTTACCAATGCTTTCATACAGTTTGGCTTTGTAGGGTTCAAAGTTTACCCCGCCCTGCACCATCACACTAAAATCAGGAAACAGTTCCGAAATCTTTTTGCCGCTCCTTTCCATCAGCCTGTCAAAATACATTTGCATCCATGGTGGTATGCCGCTGATGAGTGTCATGTTTTGATTAATGGTTTCCTCAACTATCTTATCTAATTTTTCTTCCCACTCTTCTATACAATTTGTTGGATAAGATGGTAATTGATTGGCACGTAAATATTTTGGCACATGATGATTAACAATACCGCTTAATCTTCCTGTTGGTATGCCTCCCACTCTTTCCAATTCCGGAGTGCCGCTTAAAAAAATTAATTTACCATCAGCAAATTTAGTATTGCCTGTTTCGGCCATATAGCACAACAGTGCATTACGTGCCGTATTGATATGATTGGGAATAGAATCTTTTGTAATGGGAATATATTTTGCACCACTGGTGGTGCCGCTGGTTTTGGCAAAATAAATGGGCTGTCCTTTCCAGAGTACATTGTGCTTGCCTTCCTTAATACGTTCGATGTAAACTTTAAATGCTTCGTAATCACGAATGGGCACCTGCTTTACAAAATCTTCATAAGTTTTTATATCTGCAAAACCATGTTGTTTGCCGAATTCTGTTTTAGCAGCTGCTTTAATTAAATAATTAAAAATAGGTTGCTGATCTTCCACAGCCGTTTCCATTCCTTTTTTAATCTGCTTATGTATATAAGAGGCAAAAGGTTTTGCCAGAAAAGATTTTATAGCCATACCCTTACAGGGATTTATCAATTAGTATTTATTTCATATAACACCCTCTTCAATTTCACTACGCAAAAGTATAGTAATTATTAAGAAGAAAATTTACCGTTTATAACAAGTTATTTGCAATCGCAGGGCCATTCATTATCCAGGTCAATAACAGTTATCACAACAAGGTTTTCCTTTTTAGGCGCAAATACAATTCGTACATGTTGTTTATCGTGTGTAAATCCTTCTAAAGGATAACTTTTACCTTTGTCGCTTTCTTCAATTTTATTATAGTTAAGCTTCCCATCTTCCAAAACCTCCTTTACCTCACTTTCATCAATATGCCTGCACTCCATACGGCAACGGGCATGTTTGGTGTAAATAAGATGATTGGTATGCCGGTTAAAGGGTTCGTCAGTCTTTGTATTATCTGCAACCGGGTAATTATCGGTGGTAATAACCTGGTCAATTTTTGGTTTTACCGATGTTGCCCCACGTTGATACTTTTTAATGTAGAGCAGTAATAATGCAGCTGCAAGCAGAATAATATAAGGAAAGTATTTTTTTAGCACGGCGCAAATTACACCAAATCCATAAAAATATTCCTTTTAAATTCTTTCATTTTATCCATATATATCAAATGTGTTAATTTTGCCGCTAATGAGTAAAACCGTTGCATTACATACTTTGGGCTGCAAGCTTAACTTCTCCGAAACATCTTCTATAGGGAGATTACTGGAGCAGGAAGGCTTTGTAAAAAAGGATTTTGACGAAGTGGCTGATGTGTATGTAATTAATACCTGCAGCGTTACCGATAATGCGGATAAAGAATGCCGGATGCTGGTACGCCGCATACAACGCAAAGCGCCGGAAGCCATGGTGGTAATAACCGGTTGTTATGCTCAGCTTAAACCACAAGAGATTGCTTCAATTCCCGGGGTTGACCTGGTATTGGGTGCTGCTGAAAAATTCAATATCACCCATCACCTTAAGGAAATAAGTAAAGGCGATGCTACAAAGATCTGCAGTTGCGATATTGAGGATGTAAATACTTTCACCGCTTCTTTTTCTAAAAATGATAGAACAAGAACTTTTTTAAAAGTGCAGGATGGCTGCGATTATAACTGTTCTTTTTGTACCATCCCCTTGGCAAGGGGCAAAAGCAGGAGCGACAGGGTTGAAAACGTGGTGGCTAATGCAAAAGAACTGGCAGCCGGTGGGGTTAAGGAAATTGTGTTAACAGGTGTTAACCTCGGTGATTTTGGCAAGGGTAATTTTGGTGGCAAAAAGATAGAAGAAAATTTTTTCGATCTGCTTAAAGAATTAGATGCTATCGAGGGCATTGAACGCTACCGCATTTCTTCTATTGAACCCAACTTGCTCACCAATGAAATAATTGAATTTGTAAGTAACAGTAAAAAAATAATGCCCCACTTTCATATACCCTTACAAAGTGGCAGCAACAAAATTTTAGGGATGATGCGGCGGCGATATAAAAGAGAATTATATACCGAACGTGTTGGATTGATAAAGACACTGATGCCGCATTGCTGTATTGGTGTAGATGTGATCGTTGGTTTTCCCGGCGAAACAGATGAAGACTTTAAAGAAACATTTGATTTTTTACATAGCCTTGATATCAGTTACCTGCATGTATTCACTTATTCTGAAAGAGATAATACACATGCACTGACTTTAAAACCTGTAGTTCCCATTCATAAACGTAATGAAAGAAATAAACAATTGCGTAATTTGAGTTATCAAAAGATGCAATACTTTACGCAACAGCATATTGGCCAGTCAAGAAAAGTATTATTTGAAAAACAAAGCAAAGGTAGCTTGATGGAAGGCTACACAGATAATTATATTAAAATAACCGCCCCATACCAGGCAGACTGGGCTAATAATATTACAGCATGGACTATTTAAATGAAAAAGAATTAAATAAGTACCAGGTAACCATCCGTTTTGAAATGGATGATGACTTTATGAGTTTTGTACCGCCACACCGGGTATATATTAATTCGTTAATTGAAAAAAACATCATTGACTACTACTCTGTAAGTATGGAAACACAACGCAGCTGGTGGATAATTAATGCAGCAAATAAAAACGAAGTTGAAGAATACCTGACCGAATCTCCTTTATATAAATACTGGACCGTTGAAATTGATGAGCTGTTTGTTTATGACAGTCAAACCTATCGCCTGCCTGCATTGCAATTGAATTAACCATTTTGATTTTCAAGTATTAATCTTACTTAAAATCAAGATATTCTTTAAAAAATTTTGTCAAAAGTTATTAAACCTTATCTTTGCCCTCCGAAAATTAAAAGGGAGTTTAGCTCAGTTGGTTTAGAGCATCTGCCTTACAAGCAGAGGGTCGGCGGTTCGACCCCGTCAACTCCCACTTAATAATGAAGCAGTTATGATTTTTTCATAGCTGCTTTTTTGTTTTTGTGACCTCAAATGTGACCTCATTTTAGTGTAAGAAAGGAAACTACAGCATTAATAAAAGAAAGAAAAAATATCATTAAAGAGAATGCGATTTTGCATCATGACTTTAGCGATATTAAGGATTGTAGTTTACCTTAATTGCTTTGCAACAACTTCGTATTGCAAGCCCATGTAGTGGCAAAATTCTTCAATAGAAACAACCTGGTGTTGTTGCTTATTAAAGTGGTCCTTAATCTTCTTGATAAGATTTCTGCCATACCTGTCGCTTCTGCCTGTGATTACCTGAATGTCTTTAGGATAAATACACAGTCTATTCATTATTTCAATT
>JAYVPT010000036.1:0-21537 GCA_043757165.1 Ferruginibacter sp. | reverse complement strand
TGTTCACCTCTTCCCATACCGAACAGAGAAGTTAAGCCCCTCATGGCCGATGGTACTGCACAACAATGTGGGAGAGTAGGTAGCTGCCATATTCATTTAAAGCCCTTCAGTTTACTGAAGGGCTTTTTTATGTTCATGATTTTTAATTTTAGTTTTTTGCAGCCTTTAAATCATGTTCCCTGCTGATAAATATCATTCGATAAACATTGGTAAGGCAGTAACTTTAATTTGTAAATCATTTTAACATGAAAACAATTATTGTTCCGGTTGATTTTTCTGAAAATTCAGCCAACGCAACTGAATTTGCTGCTAATCTTGCAGCTTTTTATGGAGCAGATATTTTACTATATCATGCTTATCAATTACCTGTTATAATACATGAATTTGCATATCCTGTATTTGATATAGAAGAAACTCAGAGAGCAGCTGAGCATGAATTGGAAGTGATGAAAGAAAATACTTTATTAAAACTAAAAGTAAAAATTACAATTAATATTAAGGCAGAGATGGCTGTATTGCAGAAAGGTTTAGCCGGATTATATGATAACGTGAAACCGGACCTTATCGTTATGGCTTTGTCTGGAAAAAATGCGCTTACCAGACTGATTGTTGGCAGTAACACTATTAAGGCAATCCAGGAATTGAAATATCCAATACTGGTTATACCTTCTAAAGCAGAATTTATCCCAATACGTAAAATAGGTTTTGCATGTGATTATCAAAAAATTGCGCAAACAACTCCTGTTACTTTATTAAAAAAAATAGTAAAAGATTTTCGTGCAGACCTGTATGTTTTGAATGTAAATAATATAAATCAAAACCGTGCTATTGAAAAGATGGACGGGAGTGTAATAATAACTGAATTATTAAAAGATATAAAAGTTCAATATAATACCATACAGTCAGGAGACATTACAGAAGGAATCAATTGGTTTGCAGAAAAAGAAAAATTAGACCTGATAACAGTGATCCCTAAAAAACATCCATTGTTGCAAAAAATGTTTGCTCAAAGTCATACTAAACATTTATTATATCATACACATATTCCGGTATTGTGCATTCATGAATAAAATTATAAGACAAAATAAGGAATAGTAATAATTGTTTGGTTTAAGTAAATGAATAAAAATAAATAATGTTGTTTACAACTTTACAATTGAAATATTTTTTCCATCAGCATCCATTTTTCGCCGGGCTTAGCTATGGGTAAACCCTGTTGGTATTTCCACATTAATTCTTCCCATTCCTGTACTTTGGTATTTGCAGCATCCATAGCTGCTTTTTTTTCAAAAGAAAAATTGTCATCAACTTCCATTATCATAAACATGTGGTTACTTAAACGGTAAATTTCCATATTGGTAATGCCGGAGTCTTTTATGCTTTGCAAAATTTCAGGCCATACAGTTTTGTGGTAAGCTTCATATTCAGCAATCAATGTGGTGTCATTTTTTAAATCCACAGTCAGGCAATAACGTTTCATGTAATTTATTTTTTGATTAAATACTTGTAAAAACTAAAGTAACTTATTATTTAACTTAACTGTATGTGAAATAAATAATAAATTGCAAACTAAACAATAGGCTCTATAATTTGGTGTAATTAATTTAATAAATATCAACCCCTAGTTATTATGAAAAAATTTTCTTTTTTAATATACCTGACTTTATTGTCAATTTGCGCATCTGCAAAAATTTTTCTGCCTGCTATTTACAGCAACCACATGGTACTGCAACAGAACTCAACAATAAAGATATGGGGCTGGAGTGACCCTGCTGAAAAAATTACCATTAAACCCAGCTGGGATACTACTACTTATTTTGCAAAAGCAACATCTGGTGCAAAATGGAAAACAGTTATCAATACACCCAAAGCCGGAGGGGTATTTACTATTACTGTAAAAGGCGATAATAATTCAATAATTATTGAAGATGTTTTATTAGGCGAAGTATGGCTTGCAAGCGGGCAAAGTAATATGGAGATGAATATTAACTGGGGAATGAAATACGATGAAGAAGTTAAGAATGCCGCAAATAATCAAATCCGCTTTTTCCATATTCCAAAAACCACATCCATCTCTCCACAGGAAGATGTACGGGCACAGTGGGTGATTTGCACGCCGGAAACTATGAAAAATTTTAGTGCAGCTGCATACTTTTTTGGTAAAAAAATTACTGAGCAATTAAATACACCCGTAGGATTAATAAGTGCATGTTGGGGTGGTACGCCTGCTGAAGTATGGACACCTGAGGATATAGTAATGAACGATAAAATATTAAAAGAAGCAGCTTCAAAACTTAAGTCTTTTGATTGGTGGCCAAGTACTCCAGGCTATGCTTACAATGCAATGATTGCGCCACTAACTGATTTTAAAATTGCCGGGACAATCTGGTACCAGGGCGAAAGTAATACTGAGACTGCAGCGACTTATACACACCTATTTACAACAATGATAAGCACCTGGCGAAAAAAATGGAATAGTGAATTTCCTTTTTACTTTGTACAAATTGCTCCGTATAGCTATGGTAATAATAATATTTGTGCATTGCTGAGGGAGGCGCAAACAAAAAGTACGGCACTTGCAAAAACTGGTATGGTTGTTACAAGTGATCTGGTAGATAACATAAACGATATTCATCCTAAACTAAAAAAAGAAGTGGGAGAGCGGCTGGCTAATTATGCGTTGGCAGATAATTATGGTAAACCAAATATTCCATTTAAAAGCCCGGCATATAGATCTATGCAGGTAGAAAAAAATAAGATCAGGATAAATTTTTCAGATGCTGATAAAGGGCTGTTGATAAAAGGAAAAACTGCAAGTGATTTTTTTATTGCAGGGGCAGATAAGAATTTTCTTCCTGCAATGGTAAAGCTGGAAAGTAATACTGTTATTGTTTTTAATAAAGATATTAAGGAGCCGGTTGCTGTGCGTTTCGGTTTTAGTAATACCGCCATGCCGAATTTATTTAGTGCAGATGGTTTGCCGGTTAATTTTTTTAACTATAAAGTAAGTTCTTTTGCAATAAGCCGGTCTTTGCCTAAATCAGGTGGCCATCGCAAATAATGTTAAATAACCTGCTAAAAAAACATTTTTTTTATTTTTTTATAAATTCAACAGAATAAAGGAATAATTGCAAAAAGGACTATGATTTTTAAAATAGCTTAATAATTCGGTAAAAAAAATATCAGTTTTAGCAAAAATATCATTTTGAATGTTGTATCTTTGTGTAGTACTTTGCTTATACCTTTATAATAATCTGTTAAATTTTAGATTATTATAGGATTAACTAACTTCTAAAAAATCAAACATGCTTGCAAAAACGACTGCTTTTAGGCTATTTATAGCCTCTATCCTCATGTTATTTGTTTCATCCGCTTTTTCACAAAGAAAAATTACCGGTAAAGTTACCGGGCCGGATGGAAAAACAATTTATGGTGTTACCATAAGCGTAAAGGGTTCAAATTCTGCAACTGCTACTAATCCAGATGGTTCATTCTCTATTGACTTGAAAAAGAATGAATACGCACTTGTTTTTACATTTGTGGGATTAGAAACAGTTGAAGTGCATACCACCGGAAAATCAATAGTTGATGTTGCGATGAAACTGCAAACCAGTAGCTTAAATGAAATAGTTGTAACCGGCTACTCCACCCAGCGCAAGAAAGACATCACCGGAGCTGTAACTGTGGTTAATGTTAGTGAACTTAAATCACAACCATCTTCAGATGCTCAATCTCAACTGCAGGGTAGGGCTTCGGGAGTTACTGTAATTCAAAACTCTATACCCGGTGCAGGTAGTAGGGTAAGAATAAGGGGTCTGGGTTCATTTAATAACAACAGCCCTTTGTATGTTGTTGATGGTGTTCAAACTGGTAGTATATCCAGCCTTAACCCAAATGATATTGAAAGTATGCAGGTACTTAAAGATGCTGCATCTGCTTCAATATACGGGGTAAGGGCTTCTAATGGTGTTATTATTGTAACAACAAAAAAAGGTAAAAAAAGAGGGGTTAATGTTGCATATGATATGTATTATGGAACACAGAATCCTGGCAAAGGAGAGGATCATCTTAATGCACAGGAACAGGCTGAATTATTATTCCTTTCCAAGAGGAATAGTGGTGCAGTTACTACGGGTTCAGTTTTTGGTAATGGCTCATCACCTGTATTACCGGACTACATTTATTATACCGGTGCACCTAATAATGGTGTGCCAATCATGAGTGGCAATCCCGGAACTAATCAAAGTTTATACAGCCTTAATTATGGCCGTTTAGGCGATCCCGGTTATGCCCCTTATATAATTGTACCTACCAGTAAAAGTGGTACGAATTGGTATGATGAGATTACACGAAAAGCGCCGATTCAAAATCATAATTTAACAATGAGTGGGGCAAACGATAACAGCCGTTTTATGTTAAGCTTAAACTACTTTAACCAGGATGCAATTACTAAATATCAGTTTTACAAGCGCTATTCTGCAAGGTTAAATAGTGAGTTTAATGTAATGAAAGGGGTGCGCATTGGCGAAAACGTTCAAATGTTTTCTTCTGAAAGTAACACAGGAAATCTTGGACAGGCCGAGGGTAGTATTATTGCTCAAACTAATAGAATAACATCTATAGTCCCAGTTTATACCAGTGTGCCAGGTGATTTTGCAGGCACACGTGGAGGATCGGGTTTTGGTACATGGGGTAATGGTAAAAACCCCGTTGCTCAATTGTACAGGGCAAAAGATAACCGGAACAATAACATAAACTTTTTTGGTAACGTTTATGCCGAAGTGGATTTTGCTAAAAACTTTATGATTAGAACCAGTTTTGGCGGATCTAACAATACCAATAATTTTTATAATTATCCTTTTATTGAGTACGAGCATACAGAAAATAATGCCAATACCACTTATCAGGAAGGCTTTGTAAGAAATACCCAATGGATATGGACTAATCAAATGTCTTACAAAAATATATTTGGCAAACATAAAGTGGCAGTCCTGGTTGGCACTGAAGCTCAAAAAGGTGGCGGAAGACAAATTATTGGTGCTGCAACAACCCTATATACTTACAACTATTTACCATTTATAAATTTAAACAATGGTACGGTACAGAATTTAGGTGGAAGTGTGGCTTATACTCCTGGAACTACTGTTTCTTATTTTGGAAAAGTTGATTATACTTACAACGATAAATATATTTTATCAGCTCTAATCCGCAGAGATGGGTCTTCTAAATTCCTGGACCCTAATAAATATGGTAATTTTCCAGCCTTTTCCCTGGGTTGGATAGCTACTGAAGAAAATTTCATGCATAATATCAACTGGTTAAACTTTTTAAAAATCAGGGGAAGCTGGGGCAAGTTAGGTAATGAGGCTGCAGTAAGTGCTTCTAACGCATATACTACATTCGGTAGTAACCGTCAAAGTTCCTGGTATGATATATCCGGTACACAAAACTCACCTCAGGAAGGTTTCTATTTATCTTTTACGGGTAACCCGCTGGGCAAATGGGAAACCAGTACTACAACTAATATAGGTTTTGACGCAACTATTTTTAAGAATACAGAAATAGTTTTTGATTACTACAAGAAAAAAACAGAAGATCTTTTATATAATCCATCCGGGCAAGCCATTGGTGGTGCAGTAGTTGCAAACAATCCTTCTTTCAAAAATGTAGGAAGCATGGAAAACAGTGGTATTGATTTAATGATCAGCAATCATGCAAATATTACTAAAGACATTAAATTAATCAGCTCACTAACATTTACCACCTACAAAAATAAGATTACTGCTATCAATGGTGATCAGCAATTCTTTGATTTCAACAGCCCCGTAAATGAGGCAAACAGGATTGGCAGCAATGCCACCAGGAATTTTGTTGGCAGTTCATTAAATACTTATTACGGATACAAGGTTATTGGCCTTTTCCAAACCGCAGCTGAAGCTACTGCATGGAACCAGGCTGGAGCTGGCCCGGGACGGTTTAAGTATGCTGATATAAACGGGGATAAAAAAATAGATGCCAATGACAGGACAATAATTGGTAACCCTAACCCGGATTTTACTTATGGCTTAAATCTTGGAGTAGAATACAAAGCTTTCGATTTTTCTATGTTCTTCTACGGCGTATCAGGTCAGGATGCCTTTAGTTTTACAAAATGGTATACTGATTTTTCCAGCGGTTTCCCTGGTGGCAGAAGTAAAAGGGCATTGTATGAAAGCTGGTTGCCAGATGGCAGCAGGCCAAATGCCACTACACCTATTCAGGAATCTGTAATAGCATCAGGAGGGTTCAGTACTTCCGGGGTTGTAAATTCATACTATGTAGAAAATTCCTCTTATTTCCGGATGCGTAATTTGCAAATAGGATATACTTTACCTTCATCAATATTGAGCAAAGTTAAAATTTCAAAAGCCCGCATTTATGTACAGGGTACTAATCTGTTTACTGCTACAAAATATTCTGGTTTAAACCCTGATATTTTAAGTGGTGATGAGAGGGCAGCCGGTGTAGATATTGGTGCTTACCCAACTGTTAAGCAATTTTTGATTGGCGCAAATATTACCTTTTAAATAGTACTAATTATTTTCAAAATAAATATTATGAATATGAAAAATAAAATCACAAAAATAATATTGGCAGCAACGCTGTTGTTGTCGATATATGCTTGTAAAAAAGCCTTTTTGGATATTAAGCCAAATGGTGTATTAGATGAAGCCACTTTGTCATCTGAAAAAGGCGTAGGAAAGCTTTTATTATCTGCTTATGCTATGTTAGATGGCTATGATGGCGGTTTAGGCCTAGGTGGCGAATGGGGCTCCGGCGGTTCCAACTTTTTATATGGTGGTATGGGCGGCGGTGAAGCCAACAAAGGAAGTGATCCGGGGGACCAGGGGCCTAATATGACCCCGGTAATTCGCCATGACATTACTTCAACAAATGGAGCTATTAACGACAGATGGAAAGCACTATATGAAGGTATAAAGCGCACCAATACAGTGTTGGAGGTATTAGCTAAAGTTCCCAGTATTAATGATGTCTCGAGAAAAAATTTAGCCGGCCAGGCTCGTTTTTTAAGAGCGTGGTATCATTTTGAAGTAAGAAAAACTTTTGGCAAAGCCTGCTATTTAGATGAAGCCACAGATATTGCCTTGTCATTGGGAGCAGCATTGGGAGGAATAGATGGGGTTACTAATCAAACTGATATTTTTCCTAAAATTGTTGAAGATGCAAAGTATGCATACGATAACCTGCCTGCTACTCAGGATGCTGTTGGCCGTGTAAATAAATATGCAGCTGGCGCTTTTTATGGTAAAGTATTATTGTACACCAAAGATTTTGCAACAGCTAAAACAGTTTTAACTGATGTTGTTACCAATGGTAAAAATTCTTTGGGAGTAGCCTATGATTTATATGCTAAGTATGAGGATAATTTTAATATTGCCTTTGAAAATGGTAAAGAATCAGTATTTGCCTTTCAGGCATCATCAAATGACAATGCCGGCGCAAGAAATGGTAACTGGGGAGATTTATTAAACCTTCCTGCTACAGGCCCTGGTGGAGCTGGTTTTTATTGCCCTACTTATTTTTTTACCAATAGATTTAAGACAGATGCATTAGGTTTACCTGTAGCTGCTCCTCAAAATACACAAGTGCTTGATCCTGCAGGACAGACCGGACTTACTCAATATGCCGGTAATGTAGATACCCGTTTAGATTGGACGGTAGGAAGAAACCAGGTTCCTTACCTGGATTGGGGCACTTATGTTACAGGCTGGCAGAGAGATCCTTCAGCAGGTCCATTTGGTGCAAAGAAAACCTGTATCCGTCAGGCACAGGTTGGTGCATATCATGATGCTTCTCTATGGTTTTCGGCCGGTGGAGTGTCATTAAATATTAACCTGATCCGGTTTTCTGATGTATTATTAATGTTAGCTGAAGCTGAAATAGAAGCTGGGTCACTTCCCAATGCATTTGCATTAATCAACAGGGTACGTACAAGAGCACAAAATACAACAGTAGTTACTTTTCCCGCTGCTTACGGCACTCCTAAAACAGAACCATACCTGGTGCCATTTTTAACACAGGCAGAAGCCCGTACAGCCGTACGTTTAGAGCGTCAATTGGAATTAGGTTTGGAAGGAAGCCGTTTCTTTGATCTCGTAAGATGGGGCATTGCATCTACAGAAATTAATGACTTTTATTCGTATGAAAACCCATTGCCATACGAGGTTATTCTTAATGGTGTACTACCGTTTGCTTCACCAGCCAGGGATTATTACCCGGTTCCACAACAACAAATTGATTTAGGCAAAGGTTTTATAAAGCCATAATTTTTTCTCATAATAGCAGTTGGTTTTGGTACAAGGCAGGATCTTTAAGATCTTGCCTTTTTTAAATTTATATAACCAGATAGTAAACAAAATTTATTTTATAATTATAAGTATTTATGTAAGAATAAATAAAAAAATGTGGACCCACTGCATTTTGTTTTTATACTTTTAGATATACATAACTAATAACTTAATTTGCTTTAAATGACTACAAGATCTTATACAATGAGGTGTTTTTTATTTATCCCGGTAATGGTGTTACTGTTAAGTTGTAAATCAAATAAAGGAAAGTTTGAAAAACTTAACCCGGAAAATTCCGGCATTACATTTACCAATACAATTTACGAAAGTGACTCTGTAAATATTTTTGACTTTGCCAATATTTACAATGGCGGCGGTGTAGGTATAGGCGATTTTAATAATGATGGCTTACAGGATATATATTTTACCGGAAACATGGTGCCTAATAAATTATATTTAAATAAAGGCAGTATGCAATTTGAAGACATAACATCAATATCTAAAACTGATGGTGGTGGTATCTGGAGCAGAGGTGTAGCTGTTGTTGATATTAATAATGATGGCTTAATGGATATGTATGTTTGTGCTACAGCTAAAAGAAATCCACAAGAAAGAAAAAATATTTTGTATGTAAACCAGGGGCTTGATAAAAAAGGCGTACCTGTATTTAAAAATATGGCATCAGAATATGGGCTGGCTGATACCACGCAAAGTACCATGGCTTATTTTTTTGATTATGACAATGATGGTGATTTGGATGTTTACATTGCAGTAAACCATATTATTAAAGATGAATATGCAAATGTGTTCAGACAGAAAAATATTAACGGGGAACACCCCAGTACAGGAAAATTGTATCGAAACGATTGGAATGATTCATTAAAACATCCTTATTACAACGATGTTTCAAGACAGGCAGGTATATTAATTGAAGGATTTACCCATGCTGCAGATATTGCCGATTTTAATGGTGATGGATGGTTGGATATTTTAGAAACTAACGATTACATTTCTGATAATGTGTTATACATTAATAATAAAAACGGCACATTTACTGACAGGCAAAAAGAATATTTTAAACATTCCGCCGCCAACTCCATGGGCAGCGATGCAGTTGATATTAATAACGATGGCTTGCAGGATGTAATAGAAGTAGATATGGCCCCACAGGATAATATCAGAAAAAAAATGTTTCAGGCACCAGTTAGTTATCAAATGTATCAAAACAGTGATTTTTTCGGGTATCAATACCAGTATACCAGGAACATGCTGCAAGTTAATATGGGGTTTACAGTTGGTGAAAATGACAGTATACAACATCCGGTTTTTGGAGACGCTGGTTATTTTGCAAACATTGCAGAAACAGACTGGAGCTGGAGTCCGCTGGTTGCTGACTTTGACCAAGATGGTAATAAGGATATTATTTTTACTAACGGATTTCCTAAAGATATTACCGACAGGGATTTTGGAACTTACAGGGAGCAGGCTATGCGCTATTCTACCACAAAAGAAATGATGGACGAAATACCCGAAGTAAAAATTCATAATTATGCTTACCGCAATAATGGTAATCTTAGTTTTACTAATGTTACTTTTGATTGGGGAATGGGAGAACCAACCTTTTCAAGTGGCGCAGCTTATGCCGACCTGGATAATGATGGCGATTTAGATGTAATTGTAAGTAATATAAAAGATCCTGCATCTATTTATGAGAATAAGATTAATGAGCAATCCGATAAAAAGAATAATTATCTGGGAGTTAAATTAACCGGTGATTCATTAAACATAAATGCAATTGGTGCAAAAGTTGTTATTTATCAAAAAACTCAGCAGCAAACTTTTGAAAATATGCCCTTTCGTGGGTACATTTCCACTCAATCTTTAATTATTCAGGCGGGTGTTGGTAAGGATGAAATAATAGACTCTGTGGTAATAATATGGCCTAATCAAAAAAAGCAAACACTAAAAAATGTAAAAGCAAATCAAACACTTACTGTTTCAATAAAAGAGGCAATAAGCAAAATAGAAGAAACGCTTCCTCTCTTCGCACAAAATAATTGGTTTACAAATGTTACTTCAATAACAGGCATTAATTTTATTCATCAGCAAAGAGATTTTGTTGATTTTAATATTCAAAAATTATTGCCGCACAAATTTTCGGAGTATGGCCCTGCCCTTGCTGCCGGCGATATTAATGGCGATGGATTAGATGACTTTATTACCAGCGCATCTTCTGGATACAGCCCGGTTATTTTTACACAGTTGCCCAACGGAAAATTTATACAAAAAGATTTGCAGCCCAATACAAATTTCTATCAAAAGAAATCAGACGACAGAGGCTTGCTTCTTTTTGATGCTGATAATGATAAAGACCTTGATTTATTTATTGCAGCAGGAGGCTATAGCTGGAATGCAAATGACTCTGCATATGCTGATCATTTTTACACTAATGACGGCAAAGGAAATTTTACGGAAGCAGCAGCAGCAATTCCATTTAATACAACCAGTAAGTTTTGTGTAAGGGCATGTGATTACGATAAAGATGGCGACCTTGATTTATTTATTTCAGGAAGAGTTGATCCTCATACTTATCCAAAACCTGTAAGCAGTTTTATATATCGTAACGATTCGAAAGATAGTAAGATTATTTTTACTGATGTTACAAAAACAATTGCTCCATCATTGATAAATGCCGGATTGATCTGTGATGCGATATTTACCGATTATGATAATGACGGCTGGATGGATATTGTAGCTGCAGGCGAATGGTTGCCAATTATTTTTTTACACAATGAAAAAGGTGTTTTTAAAAATGCCACACAACAATCTGGTATTGAAAAAAATACTGGCTGGTGGAACAGTATTGCTGCAGGCGATTTTGATAATGATGGCGATATGGATTATGTAGCCGGTAATCTTGGATTAAATTCTTTTTACAGGGCTTCCCCCCAACAACCCGTTTCTATACGGGCAAAAGATTTTGATGGCAATGGAAGTTACGATGCTATCCCTTCACTTTATTTACCCCTGAACACAGAAGAAAATTCTCCCTGGATGGAATTCCCTGCCTATGGCCGGGATGATATGATTAAACAAATGATTGGTACAAGGGTAAGATTTCAAAATTATAAAACCTATGCCCATGCTGGCATTGACAGCATTATTACACCGGCACAAATGAAAGATGCCCTGAAACTTTCTGCAAACTATATGGCATCTGCATATTTACAAAATGATGGAAATGGACATTTTACAATAAAACAATTACCGGTTATGGCTCAACTTTCTGCACTAAATGGAATGGTAGTTGATGATTTTAATAACGACGGAAATCTGGACATTGCAATTAATACTAATGATTATAGTACAGACCCTACAGCAGGACGCTATGATGCCTTGAACGGATTGGTATTAAAAGGTGATGGGAACGGAGGATTTATTCCTTTATCTATTTTACAAAGCGGTATTTATATTAACGGTAATGGCAAGGCCTTTGCTAAATTAGCAGCTACAGACGGAAGCTGCCTGCTTATAGCTACACAAAACCGGGGGCCGGTTAAAGTGTATAAAAATAAAAACCCCGGCAAAATTTTTAAGGCTGAAGCCGGGGATGTGTATGCTGTTTTGACTTTTGCAAATGGCAAAAAGCAAAAAGTGGAATGCAATTATGGATCATCCTTTCTATCGCAAAGCGGCAGGTTTTTCTTTGTATCTTCAAATGTTGTATCCTGCAACGTGACAAACATGCAGGGGGAAATAAGAAAAGTTTTAATAAAATGAGTTACCTTAAAATTACCTGTGCTTCGAATAAACGATTATATATTATCCAAAAAAAATAAAAATGTATTCAGTAATTTCAAAAATAAATTTAATTGCAGCGGCTATTTTATTATTAGCCAGTTGCAGTAAGAAAAGATCAGACTCTGATACAATGCCGTCGGCCTATATCAGTAATGTTATTCAGGAACGCACCATCAGCTCCTCTGTATTTAAGTTTTCTGTTACGCTCAATAAAGCCACCACTAATGCTGTTACAATTCGCTATACAACAGTTGCAGGAACGGCAGTTGCTACCAATGATTTTATACCGGTAACAGGTACGCTTACCATTGCTGCTAATCAACTTCAGTATTCTATTGACGTAACAGTAACAGGGGATAGTTTACGCAGAGAAGACCAGGATTTTTATGTACAATTGGATAACCCTGTAAATTGTACTTTGCAAAATGATAAGGCTACCGGAACTATAACCAACAGAGATGGGTTATATTATCCGGTTGCAAATACTGGCTACAGTACCCCAAATACCTATACAGGTTATTCACTTGTCTGGGGAGATGAATTTAATGGTAAAGATATTAATACCAATAGCTGGACTTTTGAAACAGGTAACAACAATGGTTGGGGTAATAGTGAATTACAATATTATACTGACAGATTACAGAATGTATTTGTATCGGGAGGAAATTTAATTGTAGAAGCAAGAGTTGAGCCATATAATACTTTTAAATACACTTCAACAAGAATGATCACAAAAAATAAAAAAACATTCAAATTTGGACGTATAGACATTAGAGCCAAAATGCCAAAGGGAAAAGGCATTTGGCCGGCTCTTTGGATGTTAGGTAATAATATTGACCAGGTAAACTGGCCTGCATGTGGCGAAATGGATATACTTGAATTATTAGGACATGAACCGAATAAAATTTATGGTACAATGCACTGGGGTAGTTCATTTGCAACACATGGTTCCAAGGGTACTAGCTATACTTTACCTACAGGCAGTTTTGATCAACAGTTTCACGTATATAGTTTAATATGGAAACAAAACGATATAAGGCTATTGATAGATGACCAGGAATTCCTTCATGTAACATCAACAGATGTGCCCGGTACTTATCCCTTTAACAGCGATTTCTTTTTTATATTCAATATTGCTGTTGGTGGTTCATGGCCGGGTTCGCCTGATAACACTACTGTTTTTCCGCAACGAATGGTGGTAGATTATGTCAGAGTATTTCAGTAATAACTTTTTATCAGCCAATTTTATATTATTTATAGCAACACTAATTTTTTGTAATGAATAGGAATTTATTGTTTTTTTTTGGTGTTATTTTTTTTAGCATAGCTTTTTATTCCTGCAAAGAAAAACAGAAGCAGTTGGTTAATAATACAGAAGTGTTGCATCAAAATCAGGATGAGCTTACCCAGGTAATTATTTATGATGTATTTACCCCGCCTGTTGCAAGCAGAATTTATGCTTATACTTCATTAGCCTCTTATGAAGCTATTCGTTTCTTAACTCCGGGAAATGAATCTATGGTTGAAAAAATGAAAGGCTTTGAAAAAATGCCGCAGCCTGAAAAAGATAAAAAATATAATTATGTACTGGCTGCATCAAAAGCATTTTTTACTGTTGTACACAAAGTTGTTTTCTCCATAGATTCATTAAAAAATTATGAAACAAATTTATTTGATGCCTTTAAAGAAAATATTGCCGATGATTCAATTTACCAAAGGTCAATTAATTTTGGAACAAAAGTTGGGGAAGCAATATTAAAAAGAGCAATGGCTGATAATTACCTCAAGTCAAGAAGTAAATCAAAATATTTGGGAAGTAATGAACCGGGAAAATGGCGGCCAACACAGCCAGATTATTTAGATGGGGTAGAATGGTGCTGGAATACAATGCAGCCATTACTGATGGATTCTGCATCCCAATTTTTTCCCGGCCCTCCACCGGCTTACAACACCGATACTAACAGTGTATTTTTTAAAGCTGTAAAAGAAGTGTACAGCATTAATAAAAATCTTACCAAAGAACAAAAAACAATAGCAAAATTCTGGGATGATAATCCTTTTGTGATAGGGCATTCAGGACATTTAATGTTTGGCAGTAAAAAAATTACACCGGGCGGGCATTGGATGGGCATTGCATCAATAGCAGCAAGGCAAACAAACGCAGATGAAATAAAAATAGCGAAGACCTACGCATTAACTGCAGTAGCATTGTTCGAAGGTTTTATATCCTGCTGGGATGTAAAATACAAATGGTCGTATGTTCGGCCTGTTACAGTTATCGGGGAATACATTGAAAAAACCTGGTCGCCTTTATTACAAACGCCCCCGTTTCCGGAATATACCAGCGGGCACAGTACTATTACAGCTTCTGCGGCAACAGTGCTTACAAAATTATATGGTGATAATTTTTCTTACAATGATACCAGTGATTTAAGATACATTGGTATGCAACGAAAATTTAATTCCTTTCTGCAGGCTGCTGATGAGTGTTCTGTAAGTCGCCTATATGGAGGGATACATTACAGGTTGAGTGTAGATACCGGTGCATTGTATGGGAGGAAGGTGGGTAACCTGATCATTAAAAAACTATTGCAATAATTTTTAATCGGCTTTACAAAGTTTACGTATTAAGTAAGCATATGCATTTCTTTGGCATTATACTCTTGCCTGAATTTTTTTGTCAATTACACTTTAGCAGAACGTTTTTCACGAACGGCTTTTAAAAACATGATTCAAATAGAAAGTTTAAATCAATAATGTTTTTAATGGTTATTTATTATCCTCAATAATTTTTCAAAAAAATATTGTTTTTAATATAAATTTTTCAAAAAAATACATCTATTAGCGTAAATATCATCATAAAGGTTGAAAAAATAATATCAATTTTACTAAGTATTCTGAAACAGCTATATTAATTTCAGAATAGACCACCATTACTAACTTAAAAAAAATCAACAATGCTTGCAAAATCGATTGCTCTAAGGCTGTTTTCGGTCTTTATGTTACTGCTATTTGCTTCTACAGGGTTCTCACAAAAGGTCATTTCAGGTAAAGTTACCGATGCGGATTCAAAACCACTTGCTGGTACAACTGTTTCTGTAAAGGCAGCCAAAATTGCTACCACTACTGCTGCTGATGGTAGTTTTTCTATTACAATGCCTGCCGCATCAAAAGTGCTGGTATTTTCTAATGTTAGTTTTGCAACGCAGGAAATCACTGTTGGCAACGGCCTTGATTTTAATGTTGTTTTAAAACCAACTGCTTCAAACCTTACCGAAGTGGTGGTAATTGGCTACGGTACACAAAAGCGTAAAGACCTGACTGGGTCAATTAGCTCTGTTAGCGCTGCACAAATTGAAAAAGTACCTGTCACCTCAGCGGAACAGGCACTACAGGGACGTGCTGCTGGGGTACAGATTGTAAATAATGACGGTGCACCAGGTGGTAATATATCTGTTTTGATAAGAGGTATTGGTAGTCTTGCCGGAGGTGGTAACAGACCTCTATATGTGGTGGATGGTTATCCAACAGACGGTGGGATTAATAATATAAACCCTAGCGACATTGCCACAATAGATGTGCTTAAAGATGCATCTGCAACTGCTGTTTATGGTATCCGTGCGGCCAATGGGGTGGTAATAATAACTACAAAAAAAGGATTAAAAAATAAAGTACAGGTTTCTTATGATACGTACTTAGCTGCCCAGGGTAAACCAAAACAATATGATATATTAAATGCGCAAGACTTTGCTACCTTGGCTAATGAAGTTGAGGCGGCGGGTGTAACACCTGGTTTTCAAGTGGTACCTATATGGAAAACGCCTGGGGCACTGCATAATGCTGATTGGCAAAATGCACTGTATCGCCAGGGGCTTACGCAAAGCCACAGTATTAGCTTAAGGGGTGGTAGTGATAAAGTGCAGTCCGCTATGTCGTTTGGATATTATGATCAGAAAGGTATTGTGCTGGGTTCTTTTTTTAAAAGATTTACAGTAGGGCTTAATGTGGATTATCAAGCTGCAAAATGGCTTAAATCCTCAACAAGCGTTAAATATTCTTATCAGAATTCAAACACCCCTTTTGGAACAGGGTCATTATTTCAACTGGTAGTAAATCCTCCAACACTGGATGGTGGTAACTTACTTACCAATGAGATAAAGGACGGCAATGGTAATTATGGCTTTTATAATCCCCAAAATTCCAATGTATTCAAATTTGGCAATCCTGTTTATGATATTGAAACGAGGCAGTCTAAAAATATTAATAATTATGTATTAGCAAGTTCATCGTTAGAGGCTACAGTGTATGAAGGCCTAAAACTAAAAACGAATATGGGGGTTAATGTTACCAATTATTCAGGTTCTTATTTTCAGCCTGAAGATCGCAGGGCAGGTATACAATATCCCGGCTCCATTACTGCAAATGCATTTTATCACCAAAACTTAAATAATAGTTTTGAGTGGGTATGGGAGAATACCGTGGCATATGATAAAACTTTTGATAAACATGCTATCAATTTTGTAGGTGGTGTTTCCGCACAGAAAAAAACAACTAACCTGATGGGGGGCGGAGGCATTCCGCCAAATGCTGTAATCCGGGATCTGGCACAGGTTAGTAATCTGCAATTTGATAAATTTGGGAATGGTCAGTATATTGAAACCATTGCTTCCGAATTTGCAAGGTTAAGCTATCAGTACAATGATAAGTATATTGTAACAGGTACTATAAGAAGGGATGGGTCGTCTAAATTTGATACTGGTCATCAGTATGGTGTATTTCCTTCAGCAGCTGTGGCATGGAAAATTAAAAAAGAATCATTTTTACAAGATGCTAACTGGTTAGATGATCTTAAAATAAGAGGTAGTTATGGTGAAGTGGGTAACCAGGCTGCTATTGGTTTATACCAATATCAGGCACTGTATGCAGGAAATTTTGCAGCCAATGTTTTAATGGTGGCGGTGCAGATAACTTAGGCTATCCCTTTAATAAACTTTATCAGAATGGTATTGGGCAAAGCCAGCCCGCTAACCCAAATTTGAAATGGGAAACAGACTTGTTAACAGATATTGGATTTGATGCAGCTTTTTTGCATGGGGCACTTACTGTTACTGTTGACTGGTTTAAAAGAGATTCAAAAGATTTCTTACTAAACCTTGCATCACCTGCTCAAACCGGTTATACTTATATTACTCGTAATGTAGGCAGTATGAGTAACAAAGGACTGGAGCTTGCGGCTAATTACAGCGGAAGTAAAGGTAAAAATTTTCAATATGGCGTGGGGGTAACATTTGCAACAATTAAGAATACGCTTACCAGTATTACTTCCGGAACAAATGCTGTAACCAACTTTGGTGGCCTTGGGTTAAACGGGCAGGGCTGGGGTGAATTTACCCGGTCTGTAGTAGGCGGGCAGGTAGGCGAATTTTTTGGTTATAAATCATTAGGTATTTTTCAATCTCAGGGACAGATAGATGCTTTAAACAGCAAAGCACCGGGTGGCATATACTATAGGGCTGCCACCAAACCCGGTGACCGCTATTTTGCAGATATAAATGGAGATGGTAAAGTAAATGCTGATGACAGAACAAATCTGGGTAGTCCACAACCTAAATTTTTTGGTGGTATTAACTTTGATGCCAGTTATAAAGCATGGGATTTCAACATGTATTTTTATGGGGTTTCTGGAAATAAAATACTTAATTATATAGAAAGTAACCTGCAAAGCTTCCAGAAAAGAGGATCAGAGGGTGTTGAAAACGTTAGTGTAAAATATTTTCAAAATCACTGGACAGCTTCCCGCCCTTCGGATAAGTATGCCAGGGCCTCGCTAACGATGATAATACACTCAATAATGTTCCTTCGAGTGCCTGGATTGAAAACGGCAGTTACCTGAGGTTAAGAAATCTTACCGTTGGGTACACATTACCAACCAGTTTCCTCAACAGGTTTATGATAACAAAAGTGAGGGCCTACCTTTCTTCTCAAAACCTTTTCACTCTTACCAAATATGGTGGCCTTGATCCGGAAATTGGGATAAAGGGAGGTAATGCCACTCAAAATGGAGTAGATAACGGTACGTATCCATCATCCAGGTTTTTTACATTTGGTTTAAACGTTACTTTCTAAATAAAAAAGATAAAAACTAACAATATGAAAAGATTTAAAATAATAAGTATAATCCTCATTGGTTTTGCCATTGCGGTTATCCCATTGGCATGTAAAAAAAGCTTTTTGGTACAGACCAATACATTTCAAGGTTCGGCTGATGCTACTTTTAATAAACCAGAAGACGTTATAGCCTTGGTAAATGGTATCTATGATACCTATCAGAATAGTGACCTGTTGAAAAAGTGTATTTGGTACAGAGCCAATTTCAGTACCCATGACTTTTTTAACTGGGGCGGCGATGTATTTTGGAATAATTATCAAATTCCGGCAACTTTTGGAGGTATCAGTACTTTTTGGAACTCCTCTTACATAGGTATAGCAAGAGCAAATTCTGCATTTGGTATAATTGACAAAGCAAAGGGTAAAGCTATTATTACCCCTGCTTTGGCAGACCGCTTAAAGGGCGAGGCATATTTTTTACGGGGCATGACTTATTATTACCTGGCAGCATCTTTTGGAGGCGTTCCTCTGGAACTAAGTCCGGTAACAGATGGTCTTACACCAAGATCTACCCGTGACGAAGTATTTAAACAGGTAGTTGTAGATATGCAAAAAGCCGAAGGCTTGTTATTGTCAAAAACACAGTTGCCTGTAGCTGATTTAGGTCGTGCTACCAAAGGTGCTGCGTATGCGTTTGAAGGTGCTGCACAAATGTGGCTTAAGAATTATGCAGCTGCTTTATTAGCGTATAATAATACTGAGCTAACTACCAAGTATCAATTAATGCCAAACTATGCAGATGCGAATGAATATGATAAACAAAACAATAACGAGTCTATTTTTGAAGTTCAGTTTGCAAAGAAAGCCGGTGATCCTCAGGATTGGGGAGGTAGCTGGCAACCACCAGGAGCTGAATTGGGCTGGATAGATAGTTTTAGCTGGCCTCAGGAATTAACCGGACAGGGATACGATTATGGCAACCCGGCACTGTGGAGTTCTTATCAACAGGGAGACAACCGTAAGCTGCTTACAATTGTAGGCCCTGGTGATCCTTTAATTAGTCCGGGAATTGTTGCGAAATATGGTGGACTAAAAGGTTATAACCAGGTAATACAAGGTTTTACTGCTAATAATTCAATTTATAAAGCTGATGATGGCACCATATTAAATACAGTAGGAACGTTAACCAGGCCTTGGTATGGAGATGATAAAGGCCGTAGCGGATATTGTTGCTCAAAAAAATGGAGAGATCCAAATCTTACGGGGGGAAACTCAAATGCTGCAGGTCAGAGTAATCTTTTTGGAGATCAAAATCAGATTCTTTTACGCTATGCAGAAGTTTTATTGAGCAGGGCTGAATGTAAAGTGCGTACCGGCGATGCTGTGGGCGCCTTAGCTGATTTGAAAATTGTAAGGGACAGAGCATGGGGCGGAATTGCACCTGCAACTATGAAGGATAGTGCTAATTATAATGGCACTCCGGGTGTAACCATTACCGATCCTCTGCAAATGGTATTGAGCGAATACAGGCATGAACTTAGTGGTGAATATTCTGTTTTTTATCTTCTCTGCAGGGCAGGTACAACTGAGGCAATAGCTTTTATAAAAGCTGCTAATGGTACAGTAGATGGCAGTTATGATCCTGTAGTAAACCCGGCGCCGGGGCCAACCGCTGATGGCAAGAAGCATGGGTTATATAATACAACTCCTGCGGCAGATAAAATGCTGCTGCCAATTCCACAATCGGCTATAGCACTAAATCCTAACTTAACACAAAATCCAGGGTACTAATATAAATTATTATTTTAAAAAGGCTTTCTCTAAAAGAGAGGCCTTTTTTTATTAAACAGTATATAGGTATTACATTTATAGTTTTTGCTCATTTCAATTGTTATTTATATGAAACGCTTTCAATCATTATTAATTTGTGGATCGGTATTATTTTTTGCATGTAATAAAAAGCAGCCAACATTGTTTGAAAAGATTGATTCATCACAATCAGGCATAATTTTTAATAATACCATTACAGAAAATGATTCTATCAATCCTATGAATGTGGTAAATGTTTATAATGGTGGTGGCGTTGGTATAGGCGACTTTAACAATGATGGTTTGCAGGATATTTATTTTACCGGCAATATGGTACCCAGTAAATTATACCTTAACAAAGGCAACCAGCCTGCGGGACAGGCAGGGCTTAAATTTGAAGATGTCACTGACAAATCTGGTGTTGATGGAATGGGAAGGTGGGCAAGAGGTGTATCGGTAATAGATTTAAATAATGATGGTTTGCAGGATATTTATATCTGTAATACCATTTATAAAGATTCTATGCGGAGAAGAAATATTTTATACATTAACCTGGGTGCAGATAAAGATGGTGTACCGCATTTTAAAGATATGGCAGCTGAATATGGTTTGGATATTCATGTACAATCTACCATGGGCAATTTTTTTGATTATGATAATGATGGCGACCTGGATATGTACCTTACAGTTAATGAAGCTTCCACAGATGAGACCAGATTTGGCAAAGGCACCAAATCTGCCAGAACCAGTATGGGAAGATTGTACAAAAATGATTGGGATTCTTCCATTCATCATCCTGTATTTAAGGATGTTTCTATACAGGCAGGCATTACACTGGACGGGCCGGGGCATGGTGCCACTGTTGCTGATATTAACCGGGATGGCTGGAAGGATATCTATGTAAGCAACGATTTTCTTTCTGATAATATTTTATATATTAATAACCACGACGGAACTTTTACAAACCAAAGCAAGGATTATTTTAAACATACTTCCGTTAACTCGATGGGGCAGGATATTATAGACATTAACAATGACGGCTTGTCTGATGTAGTGGAACTCGATATGAACCCAAGAGATAACTACCGGAAAAAAATGATGCTCGGCTCAAACAACTATAACACTTTTCAGAATTATGACCTTTTTGGGCATCAATACCAATACATAAGAAACACATTGCAATTGAACCAGGGGCCAAGGATATTAGAAAATGACTCTGTTGGAGCACCGGTTTTTAGCGAAATTGGTTTTACACATCGGGCAAGAGTGTTTTAATCAATTGTATCAACTTTTACCTCCTTTAAATAGTATACTATTTTGTATAAATTAATTTATACTTTATAGTATAGATTGAATGTGTTTGTATATCTTTGCAATTGAAAGTTTGAATTAACCACCATACAATTCTATACATCATGAGCAAAGAAGCATCCACAGCAACCCTTGAAGATTATACCAGGAGTGATTATAA
>JAYVPT010000035.1:0-62806 GCA_043757165.1 Ferruginibacter sp. | reverse complement strand
TAATATGAGCGGTTTATGGGTATTGAAATAAATTTTTGCATAGTTGCCCACACTCTCAAATAGTCTGATTTCTGCCAGTTTAACGAACCAGCATCTTTCGCCGTCCTTCACAAATACCTGGTCGGATTCCTGCAGCAGACTTTTATTTACGTTTATATTTTCATCCAGCTCAGACAAGCCAGTCCGGCTTTCTTCCAGATGTAATTTTTGTAACGCATCTGCCAGTCTGCGGGGTTCCACCGGCTTCAACAAATAATCCAACGCATTTACTTCAAATGCTTTTAGTGCATATTCATCGTAAGCTGTGGTAAAAATTACATGTGGTGCCCTTTCCAGTTCAGTAAGCATATCAAAGCCGGTTTTGCCGGGCATCTGTATATCTAAAAAAATAAGATCGGGTGAAAGATTTTCTATTTTCTCCAGTCCTTCTGCTGCATTGGCGGCTTCGCCAACTACTTCTATTTCCGGAAAATCCTGTAACAGTTTTTTCAATTCATTTCTTGCCAAACGTTCATCATCAATAATTACAGCTTTCTGCATACGTATAAATTTTATTGAATTTTTTAAACAACAACCGGCATGGTAACTTTCGATTCCACCATGTTACTGCCTATATTTCTTATTGCAAAATGTGCTTTACCCTGGTACATCAGGTTAAGTCGGTCCTGTGTACTTTTAATACCAAAACCATCACTATTACCAGTACTATTTAACTGGCCGGTATTTTGAACTAATAATTCCAGATGATCATCTTTAAAATCGGCAACAATCCTTACTGTGCCACCATTTATCAATTTACTTATACCGTGTTTTATTGAATTTTCCACCAGCGTTTGTAACATCATTGGAGGAACAGGTTGTCCTAAAGTATCGGGGTCAATATCCATTTCCACTTTCAGTCTTTCTTCAAAACGCATTTGTTCCAGGGCAAGGTAATCTTCTACGATATTTAATTCCCTTTCCAATGTAACCGTTTCCGATTTTTCGGCCTGCATACTGCTGCGTAAAATATTGCTCAGTTCAGTAATTGCTTTTCTTGCCCGTTCCGGATTCTCATCTACCAATGCCCTTATACTGTTTAAAGAATTAAAGATAAAATGCGGATTGATATGCGATTTTATGGTTTTTAATTCCAGCTCTTTTACTGTGTTTTCTAATTTCAGCCTGTCCAGCTGGTCCTTGCGGTTTTTTTCAACATAATGATAAACGATGTAAATTAAAAACCAAAGGGCAGTTAAAAGAATATTTTGATAAATACCGATAAGTTCTGTCTTGTCCTCATATTTCCATTCGCCATTATTATTTCTATGCCACCCGGTACTTTTTTTAATATCGGATATGGCTTTAAGATTAACAGAGTCTTTTACAGGAGTAGTACTGTAATAGGCTATTTTATTAAGCCCTGCATCTGCTTCAGCTTTTTGTGCTTTGGCTAATTTATATTTCTTAATATAATTGTCGAAGGAGTAAGGGGTGTTATGTTCTATTGCATTACCACCATAAGATTGTAACAAGGCGGTACCTACAATACCAATAATAAACAGCACCAAAAATTTATTAAAAGAAAATTTAAGCCAATGGGTTTTTTTTAAAATGGTTCTTAGAAGATGTGTAGAAAATATACCAACCAGTAAAAAAATGCCAAGGCTTATCAGGTACTCATTTTCCCCACCATGTTGTGCAAACTGTTCTCTAAAGACAACCAGGGTAAAATATATCAAGGTAAGGCCATAAATTCCCCAGCCCAAAATCTGGCATAACCAATATTTGATATTTACTTTGCCCATGCTACAAAACTATGCAACAAGGTAGTGAAATTACGGTGCCTTTTGATTAATGGTGAAATGATGTTGTGGGAGGTTAAGGTAATATTAACCTCAATTAAAACCAGGGTTTTAATTATTTTTTTATAACCTGCATCACCTTTTACATTTAGTTTCACGCTAAAGCTGGATATCTAAAACAATCAGCCGGAGATACTTATTTTTTCAGCAATTTAAAAGCATGCATCCAGTCATTTCTTAAAAAGCCGGGAATGCACCACAAAACACAAAGTGCTTCTATTGCACCAGCTGCATTAGCCTGGCCCATATCTTCTGTTTCCCATCCAAACGCATCCAAAATTTCTGTAACTGTTTTCTTAGCCAGATCATCGTTGCCGCAGATAAACATGGTGGGTTTGCCACCGGATAAATCGGGCTTGTACATTAATGCATTGCCAACGCTGTTAAAAGCTTTTACAAATTTAGCATTGGGAACCAGGTTTTGTAAACACTCCATTAATGATCCTTCTGCAGTGGTAAAATATTGTAACACGCCATTAACCGGCGGCTTTGCATGGCTGATGGGGTTGGTGGCATCTATCACCACTTTATTATCAAAGTTATTGATGCCTGCGCTTTCTATTACGGCTTCGGTAATATCGCCGGCAGTTGCCAATACAATCAGCTCACCAAATATTGCTGCATTGGCAAAAGAACCTGCCTGCGAATTTGGATTACTGGCCAACCAGTTTAATACGGTCTCTTTATTAATATCTCTTGTACCTAACAATACTTCGTGGCCTTCTTTAATAAAACTGCTACCTAATACACGGCCAACATCGCCACTTCCAATAATTCCTATTTTCATAAAAATAAATTTTGCTGATTAATGATTAGTTTTACAAAGTTGATAAAAAATTGTTCATGGAGAATCCAAATTTAAACAAAGAAACCGCATTTGCAGATAAGGAATTTGAAAACACCATCCGGCCATCGGCTATTGATGACTTTAGCGGACAATCACAAATTATAGAAAACATTACCATTTTTATAAAAGCTGCAAAGCTAAGAGGCGAAGCATTGGATCATATCTTATTTCATGGCCCGCCGGGTTTAGGTAAAACAACTTTAAGCCGCATTGTTGCTAATGAACTGGGTGTAAGCATAAAAGAAACCAGTGGCCCGGTTATTGAAAAGCCCGGTGATCTTGCCGGATTACTTACTAACCTGGAACCTAATGATGTGTTGTTTATTGATGAGATACACCGGCTGAGTACGGTAGTAGAAGAATATTTGTATGCTGCCATGGAAGATTACCGCATTGATATTATGATTGACAGCGGGCCTAATGCAAGAAGCGTTCAATTGAACTTAAATCCGTTCACCTTAATTGGTGCCACCACAAGAAGTGGTTTATTAACGGCGCCATTACTTAGCAGATTTGGTATAAAATCAAGATTAGAATATTATGATGCTGTTACGCTGAAAAATATTATTCTCCGCTCTTCGAAAATTTTAGGTACAAAAATTACAAGCGATGCTGCTGCAGAAATATCGGGCCGCAGCCGTGGCACACCACGTATTGCCAATGGTTTATTAAGAAGGGTGAGAGATTTTGCACAGGTAATTGGTAACGGCGTTATTGATCTGGGCATTACCGAACATTCGCTTAAAGCATTAAATGTAGATGCTTATGGTTTGGATGAAATGGACAACCGCATCTTATCAACCATTATAGAAAAATTTAAAGGTGGCCCGGTAGGTATTACCACCATTGCCACAGCAGTTGGCGAAGAGCCAGGTACTATTGAAGAAGTGTACGAACCTTTTTTAATTCAGGAAGGATTTTTACAACGTACTGCAAGAGGTAGGGAAGCCACAGAAAAAGCCTACCGGCACTTAGGAAAAGTACCGCACATTGGCGGCACTCAAAACAATTTATTTACCCCTATCCCCTAAAGGGGGATGGCGGCGTCTTATTCAGCAACTACTAAACGGAAACCATTACCATGAATATTTACAATTTCAATAGCAGGGTCTTCTTTTAAATACTTACGCAACTTAGCAATATATACATCCATACTACGGCCGTTAAAATAAGTATCGCTGCCCCATATTTTTTTCAGAGCAATCTCACGGCTCAGCAGATCATTTTTGTATTCGCTCAGCATTTTCAGCAACTCATTTTCTTTAGGCGATAATACCTGCACTTTACCGGCAATGGTCAATTCACGTAAACGTGGGTTAAAATGATAGTTGCCCAGATCAAACTCCGCATTTACTTCCTCACGGTGCATTTCTTCGTTGCGTTTTAAAATAGCTTTTATCTTGTGCAGCAACACCTCACTGTCAAATGGCTTGGTGATATAATCATCGGCACCTAATTTATAGCCCTGTATAATATCATCCTTCATGGTTTTAGCGCTTAAAAAGAATAAAGGCACATCAGGGTTCACATCCCTTATTTCTTCACCCAATGTAAAGCCATCCATATTCGGCATCATTACATCCAGCAGGCAAATGTCGAATTTTTCTCTTTGAAAAGCAGCAAGGCCAAGCCGTCCGTCTCTTTCCAGTATTACATCGTAATCATTTAATTCCAGGTAGTTCTTTAATACCATGCCAAGGTTGGTGTCATCTTCGCAAAGTAATATTTTAGGTTTTACTGCATCCATGTTTTATTAGTTTATTAGCAAATAAAATTAATTCATTTTTGGTACAGCGAATATAGTGCCTAATTTTTTGTTAAATGGTGATTTTGATCATTTAGTCGTTTTACATTGACAGGTGTTTATCAAACAAAAATACAAATGCCTTTACAACTTAATAACTACAACTTCTTTTATTTAAAATCGGCTTCTGTTACACCTTCATTAAATTTTACATTAGAGAAATTGAAGACCAGATCCTGTCCGCCAATACTCCTCACCACCTGCGTTGGGAACATGATGTTTCCAAATTTCTGATAGTTTTTATATTCTATAACCATCGGCAGGTCAGCATCACCCTGCTTATTGGTGGTTTCTTCCTGTAATAGCAAACCGGTTTTCATAGAGTACTGTTGAACAGAAGTTCTGCCACTTGGCATTACTACTTTTAAGCGGTAAGTTTCTTCAGCCTCAACTTTTCCTTTGCCTAAGTATTCGGTTTTATAATCGGCAGTATTGTAAAATAATTGAGGAATTACACCTTTGTCATCCTGTTGTTCTTTTATTTCTTCCGGAATCATATCTTTTTTACCCGGTCCCTGTTGCTGGTAACCTGTTGTGCCATCAAAAAGAGCTTTAAATACAACGATCTGTCCCATTTTTAATTCTGATACAGATTTATTGGGGTTCATATGTTTGTCAACCCCCGCAAAATTCCTGCCCATCATCTCAAGACTCATATCAGCCATAATGGTATTTATTTTTTTCACTTCTTCTTTACTGCCGATGGCTTTTAAATAATCTTCAATAATGCTGTAGCCCGATATTGCATCTGAAGTTTTTCCGGTTTCATCTGCTTTTATTTCTTTGGTCTCTTCAACAACAGGCTCTGCATATTTATCATATTTTTTTATAGGAAAACCCAGCTTTGCAAGGCCGGGTAATATTTTTTTACCATTACCTACAATTATAATACGTGAGTTGCTTTCGTTAAAATAAGTGTTGCTCACCCTTTTAATATCATCAATAGTTACACTGTTTATCTTTTGCAGGTAAGTTTTGTAAAAATCTTTTGGCAGATTATTAATGAGAATATTTGAAGCGTAAGTTGCTGTAGTGGCAGGGTCTTCCATTCTTAAAGCGTACGAGCCATTATATTTTGCTTTTGCAATAGTCAATTCCTCTTCTGTTATTTTGCCATCTCTCATATTTAAAATTTCTTTTACCATTTCATTTACGGCACTGTCTACTTTTTCGGTACGCACAGCAGCACCTGCTTTAAACAGGCTCTGGAAACGTCCGCTCCCTGCACTTGAATATGCGCCATAAGTAAAGCCGTGTTTTTCTCTCAGGTTCATAAATAATTTACTATCGGCACCACCACCCAAAATTTGGTTGGCTAATAATAAGGCATGATAATCGGTACTATTCATTGGATTTTTTATAAGATTGCCCATGCTTAACTCTCCCTGTACTGCTGTTGGCAGATCAATAAAATCAACTTCTGTTTTATCAGGATTTGCAACATCACCTGAAGAAGGATGATCTAATTTTTTACCCGTCCAGCTGCCAAATGCTTTTATTACCAAAGCTTTTGCAACTGCAGGTGTAATATCTCCCACAAAAGTTAAGTAAGACCGTGATGGGGTAATGTAATTTTTATATGCTTCCTGCACATCAGCCAAACTTAAACCCTTTACAGATTCTTCGGTGGTAAACTCACCCATAGCAGTTTGTTTGCCGTAATTCAAAGCCATAGAAACCCTTGTAGAAATTGCAGAAGCACTTTTTTCACTTGTTTTTAATCCTGTAATGGTTTGCGATTTTAGTTTATCAAAAGAAGCCTGTGGGAATGAAGGATTTTTTAATCCATCTGCCATCAGCATAAATGCTTTATCAAAATATTTTGTCAATGCAGCTGCTGCACCTCCTGAAGAAAATAAGTTGACGTCAGCACCAATCATATCCACTGCTTCATCAAATTTATCTTTGGTCATGGTTGTGGTTCCTTCGCCAAGCATACCACCCATCATATCCATTACACCTGCTTTTTTGCCTTCCTTAATCGGCCCTGCATCAATATTTAATGTAGCTCTTACTTTTGGCAGTTTATGATTTTCCACCACTAATACTGTCATGCCGTTTGGCATAGTAAAGATTACCGGGTCTTTAATGGAAATTACCGGGGCCGGGCTTGCTGCCGGTTTTTTAGAACGGTCTACCTGAACTTGTGCAATGGCATTTTGTAATATCAAAATACTTAGTGCAGCTATAATTATTTTTTTCATTGTATTCTCTTTTATAATGCGTTTATGAAATTATTTTTTTGGCAGATAATATAATACCACCCGCTGATTTTTATTCAGGTATTTTTTTGCAACATTCATAATATCCTGCCGGGTAACTTTTCTTATTTCATCCAGTTCTGTATTAATGTTATTGGTGTTTTTATAAAAAGTATAACCATCAGCCAAATTTTCTGCAACGCCTAACATGCGGTTGTTCTTATCTACAAAAGCATTTTCAAACTGATTCTGTATTTTGGTAAATTCCTCCAAACTGATTAATTGGTTTTGCAGTTTCACCACTTCATCATCAATGTCTTTTAACAAAGTATCCAAAGGAGTTTCTGCATTAGGTAAAGCATAAGTAATGTAAGCGCCATAATCTTCCAAAGCATAATTAAAAGAACCTACCTGTAAAGAATTCTTTTTATCGTCTACCATTTTCTTAAACATACGGCTGCTGTTGCCCTGGCTTAATACTGCCGATGCCATTTCCAATGCTCTCGATTCTTTATTAGTCATTCCCGGAATGCGGTAGGCGGCCATTATTGCCGGTACCTGTATATTATTATCGTAAGCGGTATCAATTACTTCTTTTGTAATTGGTATATCTTTTATTTTTGGTTGTACCACCGGTGCACTTGCAGGTACAGCTCCAAAATAAGCTTCCACCTGCTGTTTGGTTTTGGCAATATCAATATCGCCGGCAATTACCAGTACCGCATTATTGGGTACGTAATATTTTTTATTGAAGGCCCTGAATTCTTCCAGTGTAGCAGCATCAAGATCGGCCATGCTGCCAATAGGCACCCAGTTGTACGGATGTTTGGTAAATAACCTTTTCATTATTTCACTCACAAAATTTCCGTAAGGCTGGTTATCTACCCGTAACCTTTTTTCTTCTTTAACTACTTCGTTCTGGGTTTTTACGCCAATTTCATTAATAATCGGGTGCATCATTCTTTCACTCTCCAGCCACAGGCCTGTTGCCAGCTGGTTACTGGGGAATACTTCGTAATAAAAAGTTCTGTCCTGAGATGTGTTGGCATTATTTTGTCCGCCATTGGCACTCACAATTTTCATAAACTCGCCACGCTTTATATTTTCAGACCCTTCAAATAACAGGTGCTCAAAAAAATGAGCAAAACCGGTACGGTTGGTTAGTTCGTTCTTACTGCCCACGTGGTACATTACCGATACTGCCACAACCGGTGCCGACTTATCCTGGTGCAATACCACATGCAAACCATTTTTTAAATTATATTCGGTATATGCCACTTTTTGTGCAGTGGCCGAAATGGCAAATGCCATCACAGAAAAATACAGGAAACCCTTTTTCATAAATTTATAATTAGGCGACAAAAATATGGACTTATACATTGATGCAATGCAAAAGCTTAAATTCTTGATGAGTGGTTGATGGATAGTAACGTTGGTAACATAAATGGGCTAACCCATCAGTTTTTATAATCCTATCATTCATATATTTGAGAATGTCGTCGGGCTGGTATTAATTTTTTCTTTTTCGATAAAGGACAATCTATTTGCCACAGCCTTCGTAACTTCCCTTAAAATTTCAATTATGCCCAGTAAAGAAGCATTCATTCAAGCCATAAAAGATGGCTATACATTTAAAGGAGAATCGGTAAAAATCGGAGCTGCTGTTTTAGATGGCGAAGTAGTTGCAGAAGCGGCCGTTAACCTGCCTTTAAAAACAATGAACCGCCATGGATTAATTGCAGGTGCTACCGGTACCGGTAAAACCAAAACCCTGCAAATGATCAGTGAGTTGTTGAGCGATAACAGTGTGCCGGTTTTACTGATGGATATTAAAGGAGACTTAAGTGGTATTGCGGCAGAAGGTGCAATAAATGATAAAGTAAAAGACCGTTATACCAAATTAAATATGGAATACAAACCAGCTTTGTTTTCTGCAGAGTTAATGACTTTAACCGGACAAAAAGGTGTTCACCTGCGGGCAACTGTAAGTGAATTTGGTCCGGTACTGTTAAGTAAAATTTTAGGCTTGAATGATACACAAGGTGGAGTAGTGGCAATGATATTTAAATATTGCGATGATACAAAACTGCCTTTGCTCGACCTTAAAGATTTTATTAAAGTACTACAATATATTGGCGATGAAGGTAAGGCTGAGATAGAAAAAATCTATGGTAAAATATCCACCACCAGCACCGGAACGATTTTGCGTAAAGTAATTGAACTGCAACAGCAGGGTGCAGATATTTTTTTTGGCGAAAAAAGTTTTGAAGTGGAAGACCTGATGCGTATGAATAACGATGGCAGGGGCATGATAAATATTTTACGGGTTACCGATCTGCAGGATAAGCCAAAACTGTTCTCTACTTTTATGTTACAGATGCTGGCGGAATTATATGCGGTTTGTCCTGAAGAAGGCGATCTGGACAAACCAAAACTGGTGATGTTTATTGATGAGGCTCATCTTATTTTTCAGGAAGCAAGCCCGGCATTATTACAACAAATTGAAACCATTATAAAACTGATACGCTCAAAAGGTATTGGTATTTTCTTTTGTACACAAAACCCGATGGATGTACCTGCAAGTGTGTTGGGGCAGCTGGGTTTAAAAGTGCAGCATGCGTTACGTGCCTTTACTGCTGCCGACAGAAAAGTAATTAAACAAACAGCAGAGAATTATCCAGAAACTGAATTTTATAAAACAGAAGACCTGATTACACAATTGGGTATTGGCGAAGCGTTGGTAACCATGCTAAATGAAAAAGGTATTCCTACACCACTTGCACATGTAATGTTGTGTACCCCACGCAGCCGAATGGATGTGTTGACAGAAGGTGAAATTGATGCAATAGCGGGAAAATCAAAACTGGTTGCAAAGTATAATCAAACCATCGACAGCGAAAGTGCTTATGAAATATTAACAGCCAAGCTACAGGAAGCTGCTGATAAAGGGCAGGATACGGATAATGATAAAGGCAAAAAATCTGTCAAAGAAGAACCTTCAACATTCGAAAAAATTGCTGATAACACCATAGTAAAAAGTATGGCCCGTACGGCTGGTAATACCATTGTGCGTTCTTTATTAGGAGCTTTGGGTTTGGGTGGAAGAAGCAGATCTTCAAAAAGTAAAAGTTGGTTTTAATTAGTAGTTAGATTTAAGTTGACAGTTGCCAGGAAGATTATTCAATTTTAATGACTCACAACCGACATCAGTAAACTTATTCACACACATTTTAAAAACTTCAGGAAATAAGGTGCCGGTATAAAAGCCGGCACACGTATTTTTGCCAAATGATAAAATTGCAACCTGTTTTTAAGCATCGATTTGGGCCAATAGCTGTTGTGGTAATGCTTGTATGCGGCCTCAGTTTTATTACCCGTGTTTCATTAATAATAAAGAGCTGGGTAAACCTGGAGTTAACGCCTTTGAATTTTATAGGAATATTTTTTATTGGTTTTTTATATGATATTGTTGTAAGTAGTTTTTTTGCCATTCCTGTGGCTTTGTATTGTTGGTTAATGAAGGATGCTATTTATCAAAAGCGATGGCACCGCATTCCATTATTCATTTTATTTTTCATCATCAGTTTTATTTTAGTTTTAAATGCAGGCTCTGAAATTGTTTTTTGGGATGAATTCAGTGTACGCTATAATTTTATTGCAGTTGATTACTTGATCTACACTACAGAAGTGTTGGGTAATATATGGGAGTCGTACAATATTCCGTTGATTGCTGCAGGTGTTATATTAACAACGGGTGTCATTTTATTTTTATTTAGAAAAAAGATCACAGCTTCACAACAGGTAAGCATGCATTTTGCAAAACGGAGTATTTTCTTTTTTATATTCCTGCTGGTTCCTCTTGCTGCTTACTTTTTAGTTAATAACCGGTTTAAGAATACAGGCAATAATAATTATGTAAATGAATTAGGCGGCAATGGTATTTATGAATTTGGCACTGCGTATTGGAACAATGAAATTGATTACAACCGTTTTTATGCCACTAGGAATGACACAGCTAATTTTAAAATATTAAAGGATTTATTACAGGCGCCCAATGCCACATTCACCAACAATCCTTTAAGTATTGAAAGGGTAATTAAAAACGACAGTCCCGAACATAAATGGAATATAGTATTGATTAGTGTTGAAAGTTTAAGCGGTGATTATTTAAAACATTTTGGCAACAAGGAAAACATCACACCATTTTTAGATTCATTGATACCGCATAGTTTATTCTTCGAAAATTTTTATGCAAGTGGCACAAGAACTGTAAGAGGGCTGGAAGCTATATCGTTGGCAATACCCCCAACCCCCGGCCAGTCTATTGTGCGGCGGCCTGATAATGGCGACATGTTTACCATGGGTAATGTTTTAAAAGCAAAGGGGTATGATGTAAATTATATTTATGGCGGTAATGCCTTTTTTGATAACATGGGAAAGTATTTTGGAGGAAATGGCTACAGTGTTTTAGATAAAAGAGATATTCCAGACAGTTTTATTAATCATACCACAGCCTGGGGAGCAGATGATGAAGGGGTTTTTAATTATACATTGCAACAATGTGATAAAAGTTTTCAGCAGGGAAAATTATTTTTTAATCACATGATGACGGTAAGTAATCACAGGCCCTATACCTATCCTGACGGAAGGATTGATATTCCTTCTGCATCGCAATCGATTGCCGGCGGGGTAAAATATACGGACTATGCCATTAATAAATTTTTAAAAGATGCTACAAAAATGCCCTGGTTTAACAGTACTTTGTTTGTTATTGTGGCTGATCATTGCAGTAAAAGTGCAGGTAAAACCGATTTGCCTGTTAACCGCTACCATATTCCCTGCTTTATTTATGCTCCGGGTTTAATCACCGCTTCAATAGAACAACGGCTTACCAGCCAGATTGATTTGGCTCCAACAGTTTTAGGGATACTGAATCTTAACTATACCAGCCGTTTTCTGGGCTATGATATCTTCAAAACACTTCCCGGCCGGGAACGGGCCTTTATAAGTACTTACCAGGATATGGGGTATATTAAAGGTGGAAAACTGGTGATTTTATCGCCTCAGCAAAAGGCTGCCATATTTAAACCAGATTTTATAACTGGAACAGCTATAAGAATACCCAGAGCAGATAGCCTGATAAATGAAGCAATTGCCTGGTACCAGGGGGCAAATTACCTTTATAAAACAGGGGGGTATAAGGTAATAAAATAAAAAATATTATAAATCACATAACTTTAATAATCAATTAATTACTTGATTACATAGTGTACTTTTCACATTAATAAAGACTGTGTCACACAATAAAATATTTTTAAAATATTCAAAAAAAATGTTGTGAAATGACAAATTCCGCATTATCTTTGTTTCGGTTTTTCATAGGATATTGGATTTTAAAGCGGGACTAGATTTCTATCTTGGTCCCTTTTTATTTTATACCTTTTTCCAATGGCTGATTTAATGTCGAAACATTGGTAACTTTCTTTAAAACAATTGTTTATAAAAAAATATCCCCTTCTTTAGTTACTGATATTTTATTTTCTGCCTGCAGGTAGTTAATTACTTTCCATAGCTTTTCTTTTTTTACTCCCTTTAGGTGGGTTTGAATTTCTTTAACAGGTAAAGCAGTTGCTTTTATTAATTGAAAAATTTCGGATGAGATGATTTCAAATTCTTCTTTAGAAACGGTAACAGATTTTTGATTGATACAATTATCACAAATTCCGCAATCGTTTGCAGTTGATGCATTAAAGTAAGCTGATATAATTTTACCTCTGCATATGGATGGGTTTTTTATATAATTAAACATTGCTGCAACACGCTGTTCAAATTTAGTTTTTCGTTTTAGATAGTCAATCATGTTAATTGAATAGTTATCAGCATACATCCTGTTTTGTAAAAGGGTGAGTTGAGGTTTATCTTTTTGTGGTGCATAAGCAACGATACCGTAATCGTTAAGCAGTTTCAATTCTTTTTTAACCGGTTCAATATCTTTTTTAATAAATTTTGCCAGTTGTGTTTCATAAACTGTTGCCGGGTAATCAAAAATGCCTTCATATGATCTAAGCAAGCCTTTTATCAAAGGTTCTAATTCAGGATGTATCTTTTCAAACTCAGTTAAATCATTTCTGTCAGCTGTTACTAAAACTGAAGAAGGTTTAAAAACCATCTCATTAAAGCTGATGATATCTTCCTGCTCCAATGCTTTAATGGTATAAGTAACAGTAAGAATGTTTTGCTTAAAAGCATTTGCAAAACCGGCGATATCAAAATCAAAGCTTATTCCTTCACCTGAGCCTGCTGCCACCTGCAGGTGATTCATTAAAGCTGTGTAAATGGTTTTAATATCAGTCTCTTTTGGAAAACGTATGTCACTTTGTTTTTGCAGGTCATCCAACTCTTTATTACTAAATAATAATACTGCATAAGCCCTTCTGCCATCTCTTCCTGCTCTTCCGGCTTCCTGGTAATAATTCTCTAAACAATCGGGTACATCATAATGCACTACTACTCTAACATCGGGTTTATCTATACCCATACCAAATGCATTGGTACAAACTATTACTCTCGTTTTATTATTAATCCAGCTTTCCTGTTTTGTGTTTCTTTCATCATTGCTTAATCCGGCATGATAAAAATCGGCATTGATAGCATTCATCCGTAACAAGTCTGCAATTTCTTTGGTATGCTTCCTGCTCTTACAATACACAATGGCTGTACCGGGCACATTTTTTAAAATCTCCAGTAACTTATTTTGTTTACCGGCCACATTAAAAATACTATAAGAAAGATTGGGCCGTTCGAATGATTGTTGAAAGCGCTGATACCCTTTTTTAAATAATAATTTATCACAAATATCGACCTGAACAATTTTTGTAGCCGATGCAGTTAAGGCCAATACCGGAACATTGGGCAACCATTCTCTAAGGTTGGCAATACGCAGGTAAGGCGGACGAAAATCGTATCCCCATTGCGAAACACAGTGAGCTTCATCAACAGCCAGTAAACTGATGTTCATAGAAGGAAGGTATTCTAAAAAAAGATTCGTCTCTAACCTTTCAGGAGAAACATATAGAAATTTAAAATTACCGTAAGCTGCATTTTGTAATGTTTTCTTTACTTCTAAAAAACTCATACCACTATATACTGCCAATGCAGGAATGCCTTTACGTTTTAGATGTTCCACCTGGTCTTTCATTAATGCAATCAGCGGACTTACTACCAGGCATAGCCCATCTTTAGCCATTGCAGGAACCTGGAAGCAAATAGATTTGCCCCCACCAGTAGGCAGTAATGCCAAGACATCATTACCCTCCAATACAGCAGTAATAATCTCTTCCTGTAAAGAACGGAATGTATCATAACCCCAATATTGTTTTAGTATTTGCTGCGCTGTCAAAACCGGTAATTTGGCTTGAAATTAAATTACTTTCTTGTAATTCAGCCGTATAGAATTTATAGCCAGCACTACATCGCTAAAACCCATTGCCAGTGCGGCAATACCGGGATGAAGGAAACCAGCTGCTGCAACAGGAATAGCTACCACATTATAAATAAAAGCCCAAAACAAATTTTGTTTAATGGTAATAAAAGTATGTTTGCCCAAGCCTAATGCCAATGGTAAATGCTGAATGCCTTTGTTCATTAAAACCACCTGTGCAGTTTGCATTGCCAGTTGCGATGCTTCTGCCAATGAAATACCGATAGTAGCTTTTGCGAGGGCAGGGGCATCATTAATACCATCACCAATCATGGCAACCGGGGCTTCATTATTCAATCGCTCAATAATAATTAATTTTTCTTCAGGAGATTTTTCAGCTTCAATCTGATCTATACCCAATATTGCAGCTACTTTTTTACATCTTTCCAAACCATCGCCGCTTAATAAAATTGTTTTTATATTTTTTGAATGTAGATAACTGATCACTTTTTTTGCTTCTTCTCTTATTTCATCATCCATATCAAACCAACCTATCAGGGAATTGTTTTTTAAAAGATAAGCAGTATGTGTTGCTGTGGTGGTATAAGCAGCAGCTAATTTATAAGAGCCCAGCTGATAAATATTTCCTTCAGTATCTTCTGCGGTTATACCCATGCCTTTTATCTCTTCAATCTTTTTCCATTGCACAGGGTTATTTATCTTCCATTCTTCAGTTATGGCTTTTGCAATTGGATGATTGGAGAATTTTTCTAAAGAAAATATCAGGCGCTTAAGTTCTTCCTCACTTACATCTTTGTATTCAATAGCTGATATTTTAAACTGTCCCTTGGTTAAAGTGCCTGTTTTATCAAACACCACAGTCTTAATATTTTTAAACAACTCCAGGCTTTTTGCATTGCGAAACAGAATACCGCTTTTGGTTGCCCTGCCTAACCCAACAGCAATTGCTGCAGGTGTTGCCAATCCCATGGCACATGGGCAACTGATGACCAATACAGCAATGCTCCGCATTAATGAACTGGTGGCAGTAACATCGAATGCAAAATAATTTATTAAAAAAGTAAGCACTGCAATTGCAATTACGGCGGGTACGAATATGGCGCTTATCTTATCGGCCAGTTGCTGTATGGGTGGCTTTTCTCCCTGAGCCTGTTTAACTAAATTTAAAATATTGCTGAGTACAGTATCTTTTCCAACAGCAGTTACCTGTGCTTTTACTGTACCATCAATTACTAAGCTTCCACCAATTAAAGTATCTTTTTTTTGTTTGCGTATCGGTTTACTTTCACCTGTTAATAAGGCTTCACTTACATGAATATCGCCCCATAAAATTTTGCAGTCTGTTGGCACCTGTTCTCCTGTTTTAATTAATACCAGATCGCCAACATGGAGCTGAGTATTTTCCACAGAAAAAATCTGCTCTTTATGTTCATCATCAAAAGCAATCATATTGGCCATTACTTTTTGTTTGCCGGCCAGTTGGTTCAATGCTTTTTGTGTGGTGGAAACCGATTTATGTTCTATCCATTCTCCCAAAAATACCAAGGTAATTATTGTAGCAGTGGTTTCATAAAAAACATAATCCATTCCCATGTTTCCCAAAGTTCCAATCAGGCTGTATACAAATGCAGCAGTGGCACCAACGGCAATTAATACATTCATGTTAGGGATGCCACGGCGTAAACTTTTAACTGCACTTACGCCAAAATAACTCATGCCTACAAAATAAACGGGTAAGCAAATGGCGAGTTGTATCCATGGGTTCATTAAAAAATGAATATGCCATGGCAACATGTGCAACATCAGCACTAATGTAAAAGGCAGGCAGAAGAGAAAACGTTGTAAATGATTGGAAAATGACAACCGATTACTGACAACCGACCACCATGAACCTGCTTTACTATCGTTAGTTGTCTGCAGTCCGTCGTCAACAACTTTATATCCCAAGTCTGAAATTCCTTTAGCTAATTGTTCTTTTGATTGATTACCGTTGAGATCAAAACTCACATCACCACCAATAAAATTTACTTTAACTTCCTTCAATCCTTCTTTTTGTAAATATTTAGTGATGGTTAGTGCACAATTGGTACAGTCCATTCCTTCTACTTTCCATTCAATTTTTTCCATACTGCAAAATTATTACCTGTTTTAATCAGCCAATTACCAAACAAGGAAAATATCTTTGCAACATGGATTTAAATTTTAAGCTGGAAAACATAAAAAATGTTGCGATACAATTTTTAGGGGCAGTAGGGGGTACAGAAACCGTTTTTGCCTTTCATGGTGAGATGGGTGCAGGTAAAACCACCTTTATTCATGCATTATGTGAAGTAATGGATGTAAAAGACACCATTGCCAGCCCAACATTTTCAATAATAAACCAGTATGTAACCAATAGCGGCAAAACAGTCTATCATATAGATTTGTATCGCCTTAAAGATGAGCAGGAAGCTATTAATACGGGTGTTGAGGATTGTTTATATTCGGGCAATACCTGCTTTGTGGAATGGCCGGAAAAAGCACCAGGTATTTTTCCGGATGACACTTTACATGTTACCATCACTTCAATAAATACAAATACAAGAAAGCTGCAAATAAATTTGTAATTTCAGGCTTAAGAATTATCAACTTTTAACCTTCAATTTTCTATTACTGTGGCTACATCAAAACCTTTTGTATCTCCTTCATTTACTTACGAAACAATGGAAGAGACCCTTGATATAAAACCAAAAGGAGAAGTATTGTTCCTCGGTATTCCTAAAGAAAATTCTTTTAGTGAAAACCGTATTGCACTTACGCCGGAAGCTGTTGGGGTAATGGTTGCCAATGGGCACAGGGTGGTGGTGGAAACAAAAGCAGGCGAAGGTTCCAGCTACAGTGATAATGATTACAGCGAAGCCGGGGCTAAAATTGCATATGATAAAAAAGAAGTTTACGAATGTGATATACTGGTAAAAAGTGCGCCGGTTAGCGAGGCAGAATGCGAATTGCTGAAGTATGGCCAGCATATTATTTCCCCAATACATTTAGCTGTAATGAAACGGGATATCCTGCAGAAGATGATGGATAAAAAAATAACGGCATTAAGTTTTGAGAATTTAAAAGATGATAGTGGACACAATCCTATAGTACGCAGCATGAGCGAAATTGCAGGTAGTGCAGTAATGCTGATAGCAGGGCAATACCTGAGCAATGCCAATAATGGTAAAGGGGTTTTGGTAGGAGGGATAAGCGGCATACCTCCAACAAAAGTTATTATAATTGGTGCCGGTATTGTAGGGGAATATGCTGCAAGAACTGCATTGGCCATGGGTGCCAGTGTAAAAATATTTGATAACAGCATTTACCGTTTAAAGCGCCTGCAAAATAATATTGGCGGACGGCTATGGACTTCCGTTGTAGAACCTAAAATTTTAGCCAAGCAATTAAAGACCTGCGATGTGGCTGTAGGTGCATTAAGCAGTACCGGCGGCAGAACACCTATTGTGGTAACAGAAGAAATGGTGAGCAATATGCGGCCGGGCAGTGTGATTGTGGATGTAAGTATTGACCGGGGCGGTTGTTTTGAAACCAGTGATGTAACCACTCATGATAAACCTGTGTTTATAAAATATGATGTGATACATTACTGCGTGCCTAATATTCCCAGTGGTTTTGCCCGTACCGCCTCACAAGCCATAAGCAATGTATTAATGCCCCTGTTACTGGAAACCGGCGAAGATGGTGGTATTGATAATGTGATATGGTATAAAATAAATATCCGCAGTGGTATTTATTTATTTAAAGGCAGCCTTACCAATTTTTATTTAAGTGAAAGGTTTGATTTGAAATATACTGATTTGAATTTGCTGATTGCGAGCAGGAGGTAAGCTTTGGCTTTAGGAAAAATATATAAAGAATGTAGCATTAAATGATGGAGCAGGTAACTTTTGAGATATTATCAACAGCACTTTTAGAAAAATATTGCGATAACATAACAGCTGCCTGTCTAAAAAAACTGGAGCAATTAAAAGAAAGTGAATTATCTATAAATACATTTAGCTTTTACACTTCTGTTTCTGCTGTATTTTCCTCAAAAATTGAAGGGGAGAGTATAGAACTGGATTCTTACGTAAAATACAAACGGTTTGGCATAGAATTTTTGCCAGATTACACCCGTAAGACAGATGATCTGTATAATGCTTATCAGTTTGCCAAAACAGCAAGATGTAATAATGCCAATATTGCAACAGTACATGCAATGCTCACTAAAAATATATTACCCGAAAACAAGCAGGGTAAATTAAGAACGGGCAATATGTATGTAACTACCACCGATGGCAGAATTGAATATGTAGCTGCTTCCCCTTATGCGGTAAAAGATGAATTAGAAAAACTATACAATGACATTGAAACTTTAGTCAATAAGAAATTGTCTGTTCAGGAAGTATTTTTTTTTGCAGCTTTAATACACCTGGTGTTTGTGAAAATTCATCCGTTTGATGATGGTAATGGCAGAACTGGCAGGCTTATTGAAAAATGGTTTTTAGCTGAAAAACTGGGAGAAAAGGCATGGCTGATTCAATCTGAAAAAAACTATTATATACATCACCAAACTTATTATAAAAATATCAGACTATCGGGATTTGACTATGAAGAACTGGATTATAATAAAGCATTACCTTTTTTGCTGATGCTGCCAGAGGCGTTGGTGATTAATGAAGAAGGTAATTAACTGTAATTTTCAAACTAAAGCTAAATTAGTTACTGTAATATCATTTGTTCAAAATTTTTCTTATAAAAATAATTAAAGAGAGACCCTGAAAAATAGCCTATAAATAAACCAAGCATAGCACCAAATAAAACATCAAGCGGATAATGAACTCCTACATAGACTTGTGCATAACAAATCAATGTAGCCCAAAAAATAAATAGGAACACAAATAATTTATTCGCAAATTTAAAAGTTAGAATTATATACATAGCAATGGTGAAGTGATTTATAGCGTGATTAGAAATAAAGCTATAGCTCTGGGGACAATATTTTACTAAAACCCTTACTTGATTTAATGAATCAATTGAATTACAAGGCCTCACCCTATGAAATAAATTTTTTATTAGCATCCCTGTTTGGTCAGAAATTCCAACAGTTAATGCAATTAATATAATCCATAAAATAGCCCATTTTTTATATTTTTTAAGCGAAATTATGAGTAAAACAATATATAAAGGTATCCAAAACCTTGAATCTCTTATTGGAGGTAGTATATAATCAAAAAAAATATTGCTCCATTGAGAGTTAATTTTGAAGAAAATAGTCTTATCAAATTTTAAAATTTCTTCTATCATTAAAAGCAATTAATATATTTTACAGACTTACTTATACCTCCCCATCTCAATCACCTCCTCACAAAAATCATATTCCTGTTTATCGTTGCTGCTTACAATTACTAATTTATTGGTGGTGTAATTGTTAATGAGTTGATGGTATAAGGCAATTCCATCAAGGTCTAAATTGGTGGTGGGTTCATCTAATAATAAAACGGGCGTGTTACTAAAAAATGCCTGAGCTAATTTTAAACGCTGTTTCATACCGCTGCTGTAATACCGTATTTGTTTGTCAATGGCTTTTTCCAGGCCAACCAGTTCCAGTATTTTGGCAATGGGTAAAACAAGTGGTTTGAATTGTGTATGAAACTCCAGCATTTCTTTAGCCGACATTTCTTCTACCAGTTCCAAATATGGTGCTGCTATGGCTATGTGGGTATAAAGTTGTTCGATGGCTGCTGGTTGTTGGCCCTTAGCGAATTCTATATTTCCTTCGTTATGTGTAAGTGAACCTGATATTACCTGCAGCAATGTTGATTTTCCTGAGCCATTGGAACCTGTGATGGCGTAACTTTTACCAGATACAAACTCATAGTTGAAATGCCGGAATATCCACTCCCGGTTAAATCTTTTGCCAACATTGGTTAACCTCACCCCAACCCCTCTCCCAAAGAGAGGGAACTCGATTTTGGGTTTTATTGCTTCGAGGCTCATAATATTTTCAATCTACGCTTTGATAAAAGATTAAGTAATGGTATGCGTACAAGGGGATTATTCTCTCTTTTTACTAAAAAGAAAGAATAACGGAATAAGTTCACAACAATGATGACTGTAGTTCAAATGTCCGTCCAAAAAAATTCTTCATGGTAATTTCCCTCATCATAATCAGTTCCCTCTTCAGGGGGGTTAGGGGGTTTACTCATCATCCATACTGCCCTTGGTAAAACGTTTTATTATTCCCCTGCCGCTATCACGTATAAAAGTTACAATTTCATCACGTTCATCGGTGGCCTGAAATTCTTCTTCAATATAATTTAATGCCTGAGATGTATTTAATCCTTTGTTATAAATAACACGGTAAATGTTCAATATTTCATTTATTCTTTCTAACGAAAATCCACGGCGCTTTAAGCCCACAGAATTTACGCCTGCATAACTTAATGGCGTACGGCCTGCTTTAATATAAGGCGGCACATCTTTACTTACCAAACTGCCTCCGGCAATAAAAGCATGCTGGCCAATTTGTACAAACTGGTGTACGGCGCACATACCCGCCAGTATTGCATTGTCCCCCATGGTTACATGGCCAGCCATTTGGGTGTTATTACTCATAATACAATTGTTGCCAACAATACAATCATGTGCAATATGGCTGTATGCCATTATTAAGCAGTTGTTGCCAACCTTTGTTGTCCACCTGTCTTTACTGCCTCGGTTTACGGTTACAAATTCACGGATGGTGGTATTGTCACCAATTTCTACTGTGGTTTGTTCACCTTCATATTTTAAATCCTGTGGTATTGCTGCTATAACTGCACCGGGAAATATGCGACAGTTCTTCCCAATTCTTGCACCATCCATAATAGTAACATTGCTGCCGATCCAGGTGCCTTCGCCAATTTCTACATTTTGGTGCAGCACACTAAAGGGATCGATCTTAACATTGGTAGCCAGCTTTGCATTGGGGTGTATGTAAGTGTGTGGATGAATCATTGTTTAGTTTATAGTTTATTATTTTCGGTTTGTGGTTAGGCAGCGTAAAAGTAATCAAAATCATATTCGTGTTTGTATTAACTGCAAACCACAAACAATTCTAACTTCTTTTTACCAATTGTGCCGTTAAATCCGCTTCGGTACACAATTTATTGCCTACATACACGCTGCCCCTCATAATACAAATACCACGGCGGATGGGTTCAATCAGTTCCATTTTTAAAATCATGGTATCGCCGGGCACTACTTTTTGCTTGAACTTACAGTTTTCAATTTTTAAAAAATAGGTGTCGTATTGACCTTCGGGCATGGCATTAATACAAAGTATGCCGCCGGTTTGTGCCAACGCTTCTATTTGTAAAACTCCGGGCATTACAGGGTTACCGGGAAAATGCCCCAGAAAAAAATGTTCATTAAACGTTACGTTTTTAATGCCTACAATCTGCTTATCGCTTAGCTCAATAATTTTATCTACAAATAAAAACGGGTACCGGTGGGGTAATGTTTTTTCAATTTGCTGCTGTGTGTAAACCGGTTGCTGGTTTGGATTATAAATAGGGATATCCTTGGTGTGTTTATTTTTTTTGATGTATTGTTTTATTTTTTTTGCAAACTCCACATTACTGCTGTGGCCGGGCCTGTTGGCAATAATATGCGCTTTAATAGGATAGCCAATTAAAGCAAGGTCGCCAATAACATCTAATAATTTATGACGTGCCGGTTCGTTAGGGAAACGTAATTCCAGGTTATTCAGATAGCCTTCACTTTTTACTTCCACTTTGGTACGGCCAAATGCTTTTGCAAGGCGGCTCATTTCTTCGTCTGTTACTGGCCTGTCTACCACCACAATGGCATTGTTGATATCTCCACCTTTTACAAGGTTGTTATCCAGCAACATTTCCAGCTCATGTAAAAAGCAAAAAGTGCGGCAAGGGGCAATTTCTGTTTTAAATTCTTTTATTGATTTTATGCTGGCATGTTGTGTGCCCAATACCGGGCTGTTAAAATCTATTAATGTGGTTACATGATAATTGGTAGCAGGTAATGCGGTCATCTCCACTCTCTTCACATCATCGTAATGCGAAATATTTGTGTCGATAGTGTACCATGCTTTGGCAGCATGCTGCTCCAGCACACCGGTTTCTTCAATTATTTCTACAAAAGGTTCGCTGCTGCCATCAATAATGGGAATTTCGGGGCCGTTAATTTCTATCAAACAATTATCAACACCCATGCCTACCAATGCAGCCAGAATGTGTTCAACAGTACTTACTTTAACATCCCCTTGTTCCAAGGTAGTACCTCTTGAAGTATCGGTAACCAAATCGCAATCGGCTTTAATTACAGGCATGCCCGGCAGATCAATACGCTGGAACTGAAAACCAAAACCAGGGTTGGCAGGCTTAAGGGTCATATCTACATTAATGCCCGTATGTAAGCCAGTGCCCGAAATACTCACCGATGAGGAAAGCGTATGTTGTTTGTCCGGGTTAAAGTTTTTATCCATCAGTGCTGAAAATTTTGGCTGCAAAGATAAGATAGTTCATGGTTCATAGTTGATAGCCGATAGTGCTTAGCAGGACTGCAATATTTGAGGCAGTCTTTATTTAATAAGCTTTCATTTTAAATGAGGGGCTATGAGCCATTGACTATGAACCATTAACCAACCCTAAAACTGGAACTGGAAACTGCCAAAAATTCCAAACCGGGAGGTTTTATTAGTTGGTAATGGCCTAGGTAAAACCCGCCACACAAAATCGAGGCGCAGTACTTTTAAGATATTATCGATACCGGTACCAACTTCTAAGTAAGTGTTACCGCTTAATGTTTCAAAAGTTCCTGTGCTGTTATTGAGTGCAGTATTTTCAGTGTTTAACGAACCCCAAACAGCTTTAGCATTCCAGAACTGCCGCAGTTTTAATTTGCGGGTAACTGGAATAAAGCGGAATAAGCCGGAGCCGACATTATGTTCCACATTAATGCCTGCATATTTATCGCTTAAATATTCAAAACGGTTCATCAGGTTAAAGCTACCCGGATTGTAATAATAAATATCATTGCCGGGATGATTTTCTAAAAAGGTAAAGGGAAGTGTGCCATTTATTTTACCTGCATATACTTTATAAGAGAAGGAACCATAAGGGGATATCTTCATGTAATCTTTAACCGATGCAGCAATTTTTGTGTAACTGTAAGCACTGTTTAAAACACCGGAAAATCCTTTTGCCAGCATCAATTCTGCAACAGGATATTTTGTGCCCATGGAATACCGGAAATAATCGCCTTCAACAAATTGTTCCAGGTAAGCAAAGCGTAATTTTAATGCCACTTCAAAATTATTTAACGATTCGCCTTTAGTTACGGGAAAGGTTGTTTTAAAAGGTAAATTTTTCAATGGATTATACTGCCTGTGAGAAAAAAACCATTCAGTGGAAAACCCTTTGCCTAATTCATTAAATACTTCAAAGCGCAGATCTTTAAGCTGAATAAATTTTCTGGTGGTGTTGGGTTTGCGTATGGCTAAAGAAAAAATATTATCCTGTCCCACATCCCCAATCTGGCTGATGCCATTATCAATATCATCGCTATAAGAAAGATGCAGGCGAAAACGTTTGGGATCCCGTTTTACAATCCAGTAAGCTTCTGCTTTACCTTTTAGTTTTTTATCTGAAGTGCCATAGGCTAAATAGGTGTGAAAATAAATATGCTTGTTAAAGCCTGTTGTTGTGCCAAGGTCGAAACGGAAACGCATGCCTTCCCAACTATTGCTGCTTATCCAATTAAACCAGGGGCCAATTTCGTAATTGGTTAAAGTTTTATATCCTGTACCTATAAATTTTAAAGTGTTTTGCAGCCGTTGAAATTTGGGCATTTGCAATAGCCTATCAATAGTGGTATAGATTGCTTTTTCGTTGGTTGATAAAGTGTCATGCCGTAATGTATTCCAGATGGAGTCTGTTTTATCAGCACTGCCCGGCTCTGTTTTCACCACTTCTTCAATAGACTGTTGTTTAAATAAACTGGTGATAGAATCACTGTTGATGATTATGTTACGGTAAGAGGTTGTTTTTCGCCCTATTAAGGTGAGCGACTGTTTACCTAACACTTTAAAGTCGGCAAAAAATTTATCCCTGTTTAAGAAATACACACTATCGTTTAAGGGAATAAATTCCTGGAACACACTTATCCTGTCAATATAATTTATATTGACACCTTTTCCTAAGTACAAATTTATTTTTTGAATTTGAAATGTTTGCGACATTACCCATGCATCGCCTTCAAAAGTATTTTGCCCGGCATGTTTTGGCGAAAACACAAAATGAAATATTTTTTTACCGCTTACCACCTGTGTATCGGGTACAAAAAAATTGTAATACACATCGGCATTATCATTAAAGGGACCAATAAAATCCTTGTCCATTACATTAACATAATTGCCATACACATTTACGTTCTGATTCATTACACCCATCAGTTTGGTAATGCTTTCATTTTTAATACCCTTTTTGTTGGTGGCTTTTATATTTTCAAAAAACTTTTTGGTATTGCGCTGAAAGGCATAATCACTTACGCTTTCTAAAAGGTAAGCCGGTAAGAAGGGTTCTTTTTCGCTGGTACTGTCTATATTATCAAAAACAAAAGCAAATGGCTTCAATAAGAAATTCTTTTTTGCCTTATCTGCTTTAAAATTTTTAATGTCTATTTCCAGTTTATTATAAGCCTCGTAACCAAAATTGGGCAGGTTATAGCGGTTGTATTGTTTCTTTTTGCTCATTATCTTTTTCCACAAAAACAACCCCTTATTAAATTTCGAGCGTACAGTAACACTGTTTGTGGCAGCGCCCCTTTGCAATTGTATAACGATTGATTTATTATTTACCGAATCGGTAATAGTGATCCTGTATAATTCATATCCCACATAACTTACCACCAATGTATCTTTTGAAAATTTACTGACGTAGAAAGAAAAATTACCGGCACTGTCGGATATTTTTCCAATACCCGACCTGGTGAAATAAATGGAAGCATAACTCACCGGCTCTTTGGTATGGGCATCTTGTATAATACCGGAAAAACTGATGCTTTGTGCAGCTATGCCTGTTGTTGAAAAAACAAACACAATAAAAATTAAAAAGAATGGAAATGACTTCAATGGTATTATTTAGATTACAAAACTAATGAGATGGTTGGCAAAGTAAAATAAGTTAAAAAACTTATTTGGTTACAGTTAAGCTGGCGATAATTTTTTCCAATTCTTGTATACGTTTTTCCAGTTCAGGTAATTTACGGCTGGCAGCCTGGCTGCGTAAGGCAGCAGTAAAATCATAAGCAGGTGAACCGGTAACTGTTTTGCCCGGCTCCAGCGATTTACTTACACCACTCTGTGCATTAATTTTTGCGCCATCCCCAATTGAAATATGCCCCACAATACCAACCTGTCCGCCAATCATAACATTGTTGCCAACTTTTGTGCTGCCACTTATGCCCGATTGTGCGGCTATTATGGTATTATTACCCACTTCGGCATTATGACCAATTTGTAAAAGGTTATCCAGTTTTGCGCCGGCCTTAATTAAAGTGCTGCCAATTGTTGCCCTGTCAATGGTGGTGTTGGAACCAATTTCAACATTATCTTCAATGACAACATTCCCCAGTTGTGGTATTTTTTTAAAAGTACCATCTGCCAGCGGAGCAAAGCCAAATCCATCGCCGCCAATAATAGTGCCTGCATGTATCACCACATTTTTGCCTATCACACAATCATGATAAATTTTTACGCCGGGATGAATAATGGTATTTTCACCTATAATAACATTATTACCTAAAAAAGCATTGGGGTAAATTTTTACACCATTGCCAAGAATAACTTTTTCCCCCAGGTAAGCAAAAGCACCTACAAAAACATTATCGCCAATTTTTGCAGTGGCAGCTATATAAACCGGTTGTTGAATACCGGTTAATTGCTGTGTTTTTAATTGCTGGTATTTATCCAGTAAAGAGGCAAAAGCCGAATAAGCATCTTTTACCCGGATAAGTGTTGCTGTAATGGGTTGTTTTAATTCCTGCGTTTCGTTTACAATAATTATGGATGCTTTGGTGCTGTATAAATGTTCTTCGTATTTAGGGTTTGCTAAAAAAGCCAGTTGCCCGGCCTGCGCTTCTTCTATTTTACCAAATGAATCAACAGCAGTATCGCCATTGCCCTCCACCTTGCCACCAACCATCAGCGCTATTTGTGTTGCAGAAAATTGCATATTGTTTCTTTAGAAGTACTGGGCAATAGACGATGGTCAACAGCCCTTTTTTTAAATTGAGGTATCCATAGACTATTGACTATCGCCTGCAATAACAAATGTAATATTTTTTAACCTTACCTTTTAAATTTTGATTGATCAATGCATTATCCACTTCAGATATATCTTTAACTGTATTGTCTTTAAATAAAATATAAATGTGTTCGTCTTCAAAATTATAAGTACTGCTTACAGCTTCTCCGGTAAATACCAGCCAATGGGCATCTGCTTCACTAATATTCATTTTAGCACAGGCTTCTTTTGTTTTTTCTTCCAGCAGATTTTTATCAACCGGCACACCAAAATATTTTACTTTTAATAATTGCCTGTTGATAATCCCCCTGCACAGGCTTGATAATATAATATCTTCATGAGTGCTCCAGAGTTTAATGGCCGCCAATACATCATAATCATCTAATCCGCAAAACTCTTCAATTGTTACCTGGCTTATGTGTTCATTAATAAATTTGTTTAATGGCAAAGGGGCAACAGCTTTTATTTGTTTGGCTCTTTTAATAATACGTTGCAGCATTTGTTCTGCACACAATACTGTTTTATGCAGATATACCTGCCAGTACATGAGGCGGCGGGATACTAAAAATTTTTCGATGGAATAAATGCCCTTTTCTTCCACCATTAATTCGCCATTGTGTACAGTAAGCATTTTTAAAATACGGTCGTAGCCAATAACACCTTCGCTTACGCCGGTAAAAAAACAATCCCGTGTTAAATAATCCATACGGTCCACATCTAACTGGCCACTGATGAGCTGATGTAAAAATTTTTTCGGGTGAATGCCGGTAAAAATATCCATTGCTAATTGCAGCTGCCCGTTAAACTGCTGGTTCAGTTCTTTCATTATCATCAGCGAAATTTCTTCGTGATGCATACCTTCCACCAATACATTTTCCAAAGCATGGCTGAAGGGCCCGTGCCCGATATCATGTAATAAGATGGCAATTTTTGATGCCTGATCTTCTTCCGGTGTAATAGCTACGCCTTTACTTTTTAATTCATTAAGGGCACTGTACATTAAATGATAGGCACCTAATGAATGATGTAAACGGGTATGCACTGCACCTGGATAAACCAGGTAAGCCATTGCCATTTGATTAATGCGGCGTAATCTTTGATAGAATGGGTGGGCAATGATCTGAAAGATCAATTCATCATCGATAGTGATGAAGCCATAAACGGGATCGTTAATTATTTTGCGAAAAGGCATTGTTTAGTTTATAGTTTAGGGTTTGTAGTTTATGGTTGTACCTTCAACTTAAACCTTTATATGTTAAAAGATGCACAAAGCTAAATAAAGCCTTTCAGCATTGGTATAAAAAATTAAATTTGTAGAAGTTGCTCATTTTAGCAGGTTATCATACGCTTAGATAAAAGTTGATTAATGGTATACGGCACAAGAGAGATCATTATTTTATTTCCACAGGAAATAAAATAATGATAGAACAAAGTTCACAACAATGTTAAATAGAATTACAAAAGCCGGTAACAAAAAAAACAACAAACAACAGACCACAAATAAAAAATATGAGCATAGCAAAAATACTTTGGGTAGATGATGAAATAGACAGCCTTACATCGCAAATAATGTTTTTAGAAAATAAAGGCTACGAAGTGCAAACCAAAACCAATGGTTTTGATGCCGTGGAATTTGTAAAAGAAAATGTGGTGGATGTGGTGCTGATGGATGAAAGTATGCCAGGATTAACGGGCCTGCAAACCTTGCAGCAAATAAAGGAAGTGAATAGTAATTTACCCGTGGTGTTAATTACAAAAAATGAAGCCGAGAATTTGATGGACGAAGCCATTGGCAGCCAGATAAGCGATTATTTAATTAAGCCGGTAAACCCCAACCAGGTTTGGCTGAGTTTAAAAAAACTAATTGATAATAAAAGGCTGGTGGCAGAAAAAACAACATCTGCATACCAGCAGGAGTTTCGCAGTTTGTTCATGGCGTTAAGTGATAATCCTGATTATAATGGCTGGATGGAGATTTATAGAAAACTGGTTTATTGGGAACTGGAAATGAAAAAGAGTGACAGCCCCGAAATGATTGAAGTATTTCAATCGCAAAAAAGCGAAGCTAATACCGATTTTTTCAAATTCATTTCTAAAAATTACGCTTCCTGGGTTGGCCCTAAAAGTACAGGCGCACCAATAATGAGTAATACTTTAATGAAGTACAAAGTGTTTCCGCATTTGGAAAAAGGCACGCCTTTATTTTTTGTGCTGATAGATAATTTGCGGTTTGATCAATGGAAAACCATACAACCCATTTTTGCAGAAAGTTTCCGCATTCATGAAGAAGAAACTTTTTATGCCATATTACCCACCGCAACACAATATGCCCGTAACGCAATTTTTGCCGGGTTGTTACCGGTAGATATTGAAAAACAATTTCCGGTACAATGGAAAAATGATGATGAAGAAGGCGGAAAGAATATGTTTGAAGAAGATTTTTTTAAGGCACAACTAAAGCGGATGGGCAAAGCGGACCTGAAATATTCTTATACCAAGATCACCAATAATCATGATGGGCAAAAGCTGGTAGATAATATTCATAACATGCTGGATAATGATATTAATATTATTGTGTACAATTTTGTAGATATGCTGAGCCATGCCCGTACCGAAATGGAAGTACTTAAAGAACTGGCAGGCGACGAAACCAGTTACCGCAGTATTACAGCAAGCTGGTTTGAGCATTCGCCATTGTATGCTGCGCTTAAAAAAATTGCGGATAAAAAAATAACGATGATCGTTGCAACCGATCATGGCAGTGTTAGAGTAAAAACGCCGGCCAAAGTAATTGGCGATAAACAAACCACTGCCAATCTGCGCTACAAACATGGCCGCAATTTAAATTACGAGGTAAAAGAAGTGCTGGCTTTCAGGGATCCGAGGGAAGCAGGCTTACCGGTACCCAATGTAAACTCATCATTCATATTTGCAAAAGGCGATTTGTTTTTGTGTTATCCCAATAACTACAACCATTTTGTAAACTATTATAAAAATACTTTTCAGCATGGCGGGGTAAGTTTAGAGGAGATGATTGTGCCGGTGATAAGGATGACAAATAAGTAAATACAGCCCCTCCGCCTCTAAAGGGGAACTTGTGTAAAATACTTTAAAGTTTTTTTAAATTTAAGCATTTAACTTACTAACGTTTGTTGAAAAACTTATTTTTTATTAATCTCTGAATGAAGGAAGTTGCATTGAAATTAAAAGAGCCAAAAGCCCTTTAGGGGTTTGGGGCAGTAGTTTGGACTATGAAATACACACAAAATACATTAGATAAAATAGAACATATTGCCGAAGAAGTGGGCTACGTAATCCGCTATGAAAGGGGAAATTTTCAAAGTGGTTATTGTATTTTACAGGCCAAAAAAGTTATTGTACTGAATAAGTTTTTTCAAACAGAAGGCAGAATAAATACATTGATTGATCTGTTACCGCAATTGGAAATAAACTTTGATGCCCTCACATTGGAAAGCCAGAAAATGTATGATGAAATAATGAGCCTGGAAGCCTCGGGCAAGTAATTAAGGTTTAATTATCGCTGCTATACACTTCTTAAGTTTCCTTACGTTGATTCAATTAAAATGATTATTGGATACTCATAATTACTTCAACTTATAAATCCCAACTCCTAATTACCAATTCTTAATTCCTACTTTTGCTTTGTGATTTGCCCCTCTCTTAAAATAACATTCCTCGGTACCGGTACCAGCAGCGGTGTTCCCATGGTTGCCTGCAGCTGTAATGTATGTACCTCTCCCGATAAAAAAGATAAACGCTTACGCAGCAGTATTTTGGTGGAAAGCGAGACCACAAGTTTTGTTGTTGATACCACACCGGATTTCCGTTACCAAATACTGAGGGCCAATGTAAAAAAATTGGATGCGGTATTATTTACGCATCCGCATAAAGACCATGTTGCCGGGCTGGATGATGTAAGGGGGTTTAATTTTTTTCAAAAAAAGGCGATGGAAATTTATTCCAACTCTTTAACCGAAGAAGCGTTAAAAAGAGAATTTGCCTATGCTTTTTCCGATAAAAAATATCCCGGCATACCGGAATTGAATTTAAATACCATTAACAGCAGCCCGTTTTACATTGGTGATATTCCGGTTGTTCCTATTGAAGTATGGCATTTAAAAATGCCCGTGCTTGGTTTTAGGTTTGGACGGTTTACTTATATTACCGATGCCAACCGGATAGAAGAATCTGAAAAAGAAAAGATACGGGGCAGTGATGTGATGGTATTAAATGCCCTGCGTAAAGAAAAACATATCTCTCATTATACGCTTGACGAAGCTGTGGCAGAAGTGCAGGGTTTAGGAATTGCACAAAGTTATTTTACACATATCAGCCATCAATTAGGCAGGCACCAGGATGTAAATGCCGTCTTACCAGCGGGGATTGAACTGGCATGGGATGGAATGGAACTGACTTTTGAAGAATTACCACTTTAGGGTATTGTATGCATTAAAGGCAACAGCTATTTTACAGCCAATTATGTTGCTGTATGTGGAAACAATTACTTTCCGGTTACTTTACTTTTACTAAAAAAGAACGAAGAGGTACAATTATACTGCTCCTGCTTATTCTGTTTTTTATCATACTTCCTTTTTTATATCCTTTGTTTATAAAACCCAAACCAGCAGATGCATCAACATTTAAAAATGAAATAGCGGCACTTAAAATTAAACAGCAGGATACAGTAAAGCAGTTTGCACAAAGAAATTTTGATGAAGAGAATTATCAAAACTATTATCAGCCATCCGAAAAAAATTATACGAAGAATTTTAAAGGAGAACTTTTTTATTTTGATCCCAACACAGCAACTGCTGCCGAGTGGCGAAGGCTTGGCGTGAGAGATAAAACCATTGCAACTATTCAAAACTATTTATCAAAGGGCGGAAGGTTTTATAAACCGGAAGATATTGGTAAAATCTGGGGCTTCCATCCTGATGAAGTGCAACGAATGATACCATACGTTCAAATAACAGCTAAAGAAAATAACTATCCGCAAAAAAAATATGAAATCAAAACTTTTGATAAGCCTAAAAACATTCCTTCGGTTATTGAAATAAACAGTGCTGATACCACCGTATTAATTGCATTGCCCGGTATTGGCAGTAAACTGGCACAGCGTATCATAAATTTCAGGGATAAGCTGGGTGGATTTTATAAAGCAGAACAGGTGGCGGAAACTTTTGGTTTGCCGGATTCTGTTTTCCAAAAAATAAAACCCCGACTAATTATTAACAATTTAGCCATTAAACAATTTAACATCAATACAGCTTCTGTTGATGAAATGAAAACCCACCCATATATCCGTTATAATGTTGCCAATGCAATTGTACAATACCGTACACAACATGGGAATTTTGCTGATGTTTCAGGTATTAAAAATATCATGATGGTTACAGATGAAATATTTAATAAAGCAGTACCATACCTCACTGTTCAGTAATAACTAACAAACGTTAGTATTTCAAAATGCCATAAATTTGCTCTTCAACGATCAGCTACAATATGAATTTTCAACAAAGTGAACTTACACAACAGGTGGCTCAGACAGCGAAGGATTTTGCATTACAATATATTAAACCTCACCTGATGGAATGGGATGAAAGCCAGGAATTTCCTCTACATATTTTTAAAGAAATGGGCAAGCTGGGTTTAATGGGCGTATTTGTTCCTGAAGAATATGGAGGAAGCGGAATGGGATATTTTGAATACAGTGTGGTAATACAAGAAATTGCCAAAGTATGCGGTTCCATCGGTTTGTCGCTGGCGGCACATAATTCATTATGCACCGGGCATATTTTAAATTTTGCAAATGAAGAGCAAAAGAAAAAATATTTACCCAAATTGGCTACAGCCGAACATTTAGGTGCATGGGGCTTAACAGAAGCCAATACCGGGAGCGATGCAGGTAATATGAAAACCACTGCTGTAAAAGATGGTAACGATTGGGTATTAAATGGTACTAAATGCTGGATCACTCATGGCAAAACAGGTGACATAGCTGTTGTTGTTTGCCGTACCGGGGAACCAAGGGCAAAAGATAATTCCACCGCATTTGTTGTTGAACGTGGCACACCGGGTTTCAGTGGCGGAAAAAAAGAAAATAAACTGGGTATGAGGGCAAGTGAGACTGCCGAAATGATCTTTGATAATTGCAGAATACCAGATGCTAACAGATTAGGTGAAGTGGGAGCCGGGTTTAAACAAAGTATGAAAGTATTGGATGGCGGACGCATTTCAATTGCAGCATTAAGTTTAGGAATTGCAAAAGGTGCTTATCAAGCTTCGGTGCAATATTCAAAAGAGCGGTACCAGTTCGATCAGCCCATTGCAAACTTCCAGGGCATAAGTTTTAAACTGGCCGATATGGCAACAGAAATTGCTGCTGCAGAATTATTAATAAATAATGCCTGCTATTTAAAAATGAATGGCCTGCCTATGACGAAGGAAGCGGCCATGGCAAAATATTTTGCCAGCGAAGTGGCCGTAAAAGTAAGTATTGATGCCGTGCAGATATTTGGTGGATATGGATATACTAAAGATTTTCCGGTAGAAAAATTTTACAGGGATAGTAAATTGTGTACTATTGGAGAAGGAACGAGTGAGATACAGAAATTGGTAATAAGCAGGGAGGTGTTGCGATAGTTTGAAGTAAAAATAGTTACAAAATAAAAAGCCATTCAATTAAGAATGGCTTTTTATTTTAGTTTATAGGGACATTATTTTTTATCGCCGCCAAACATACCGCTCAGTTTATCTTTTACATTATCGAAAACTTCTTCAGCTTTGTGGGCTGCATTCTTTGCAAACTCTTCCACTTTTTCACCAGCCTGTCCGGGAATAACATCACGAATTTTATCCATCATGCTTTCTTCTTTTTTGGCTTCTGTTGTTGGAGCAGCAGCGGCTACACTTTCAGGAGAAGCAGCAAACATATTGTCTACCGCACCACCCAGCATTGGGAATTTTTCTTTTACAAAATCTTTTATGGTTTCAAGACTTTTAGTGGCCTGTTCTGTACTGATGCCTGCTTTTTCAGTTAGGCGGTTAATTAATTCCTGCATGATCTTTATGTTTTAAATTTTTGAATTACAAATATGATGTGTTTTTATAAAAAATGGTTGTATGTGTTGGTGAACTAATTGTTAAACTATTTTCAAGAGCCATATGCTTTGATAAAAGTTCAATAAAGATTTAATGTACAAGAGTGCGACGCAAGGATGATCAGCGAAATTACAAATGCTTGTCCCAAAAATAAACAAAACACAATCTTCTACACAATCAGTTTCTCCGCCAGCTGGCGGAGGAAGAGGGGGTTACTCCGTATCATACCTGTCCACACTCTCAATACCTGGTAAAGCAATTAACCGGTTTACCAGTTCATCCAGTTCTTCTTTATCGTGTACAAATATTTTCATATTCCCTCTGAATATACCTTCAGCTGCTTCAATCGTCATGCCGGCAATATTAAATTTCATTTCGCCGCTGATGAGGTTGGTTATTTTATGAATAACACCCACATCATCTAACCCAATAATTTTTAAACCGGTTAAAAAAGAAATTTCTTTATTTTTTGCCCACTTGGTTTTTACCACACGGTGGCCGTAGTTGGAAAGCAGCCTTGTGGCATTTGGACAATTGGTGCGGTGTATTTTTAATCCTTCGCCGGTGGTTACAAAGCCAAATACATCATCGCCGGGTATGGGCTTGCAGCAATTGGCCAAAGTATATTGAATTCTGTCGCTGCTTTCGCCAAAAATTATCAGCTCGGCATCCTTGTCTTTTTTTGTAATATGCTTTGCATGATGGTCTGCATCATGTTTTTCTTCATGTTCATGTTTAACCGGTTTGGGAATAAATAACCTGTCGCCTGATGCAGTAAAATCTTTTATTTCTTTAAGATCAATTTTTTTTGTGGCAATCTCATATAACAGATCGAGAGAAGAATTGAGTTTGTAAAAAGATGCCAGCTCTTCCAGGTTATGCTGTGTCATCATGCCGCCAATAGCATCCAGTTTTTTTTGCAGAATGTATTTACCATCTTCTGCAACTTTTCTTTTCTCTTCTTTTAAGGTGTCTTTAATTTTTGTTTTGGCCTTGGTGGTAACTACAAGGTTCAGCCATTCCTGGTTGGGTTTTTGTTTGGCACTGGTAATAATTTCTATCTGGTCGCCGCTGCGGAGCTTATGGCCGATGGGTACCAATTTATGATTTACTTTGGCGCCAATGCACCTGCTACCCACAGCCGTGTGAACATTAAAAGCAAAGTCTAATGCCGTGGCACCAACGGGCAGCATTTTAATATCACCCTTGGGGGTGTACACATAAATTTCTTCGGCAAGAAAGGAGGTTTTAAAATCCTGTAAAAAATCAAGTGAATTACTGTCCTGGCTGCCCAGTGCTTCCCGTATTTGCTCAAACCAATTATCAAAGCGGCTTTCATCAGCAGCACCTTCTTTATATTTCCAATGTGCTGCCAAACCTTTTTCAGCAATCTCATTCATGCGTTTGGTGCGTATCTGTACTTCCACCCATTTGCCCTGTGGCCCCATTACAGTGGTATGCAATGCTTCGTAACCATTGCTTTTAGGGTTGCTCAACCAGTCTCTTAATCTTTCCGGCGAAGGGTTGTACGCATCAGTAATAATGCTGTACACTTTCCAGCAATCTTCTTTTTCTTTTTCAATTGATGAATTTACTAAAATACGAATGGCAAAAAGGTCATACACTTCTTCAAAGCTCACGCCTTTCTTTTTCATCTTTGTCCATATGGAGTGGATGCTTTTAGGCCGGCCATAAATTTCAAAATCAAAATCGGCCTTTTCTAATTTTTCCTTTATTGGTCTGATAAAATCATTAATGTATTTGGTCCTTTCTCTTTTAGTATCATTTAATTTTTGGGCAATAAGCCGATAGGTTTCCGGCTCCATATATTTCATCGCCAGGTCTTCCATTTCGGTTTTAATATTATACAGGCCCATGCGGTGTGCCAGTGGTGCATATACATAAACGGTTTCGCTGCTTATTTTTAATTGCTTCTCCCGTTTCATGCTGTCCATGGTACGCATGTTGTGTAAGCGGTCGGATAGTTTTATTAAAATTACCCGTGGATCATCAGTAAGCGTAAGTAATATCTTTTTAAAATTTTCGGCCTGTTGGGTAGTGTTGGTGTCCATTACCGTACTTATTTTGGTAAGGCCATCTACAATTTTTGCAATCTCATTGCCGAATTCTCTTTGAATATCTTCAAGGGTAACATCAGTATCTTCAACAGTGTCGTGCAGTAATGCACAAATAGTACTGCGTACACCAAGCCCTATTTCTTCAACACAAATTTTGGCTACGGCCAGGGGGTGTAAAATATAGGGCTCTCCGCTTTTACGGCGCATGGTTTTATGTGCTTCGGCAGCCATTTCAAAAGCAATGCGTACCAGTTCTTTATCGCCAGGTTTTAATTTGGGTTTTAATACACGTAACAGGCCACGGTATTGCCGCAGTATCTCTTTTTTTTCTTCTTCCCCGGTGAGGTTATATTTAGGTATATCTATTGTGGTTTCCATAAACTGATAAAACGAATTTACGGAAAACAATTCGTTTCCATTTTTTACTGAAATCCCTTACTTTTGCAACCCTTTACCGGATGTGGCGAAATTGGCAGACGCACCAGACTTAGGATCTGGCGGAGTAATCCATGTAGGTTCGACCCCTATCATCCGGACGAATAAAGTTAATTGGTTAATTTGTTTATTAGTATTCAAATTTGAATGATGAACGAATTAACCAATTAACAATTTAACTAATTAACAAATAACAATGGCTACAGTAGTAAGAGAAAACATCGGTTTATTACACGATAAATTAACGGTGAAAGTAACTAAGGATGATTATTTTCCTTCATTTGATAAGAAGCTGAAAGAATATAGCAAAACAGCAAATATTCCCGGTTTTAGAAAAGGAATGGTGCCTGCAGGGATGATCAAAAAAATGTATGGTAATTCTATTTTTACCGATGAAGTAATTAAAACTGTGGAAAAGGAATTGTACAATTACCTGAATAATGAAAAACCTGAAATTTTTGCACAACCATTACCATTAACCAGTGACCTGGCTAAAATGGATATTAATAACCCATCTGATTATGAGTTTGGTTTTGAAATGGGGTTGAAACCGGATTATATCATCACTGATATTGCCAGGGCAAAAGTTACTTTGCACAAAGTTGTTGCAACAGATGTAATGGTGGATGAAGAAATTAACCGCATGCAGATTAAGGGTGGTAAAATGACAGAACCTGAAACCGTAGATAACGACGAGAATGTATTGAATATATTATTTACAGAAAGCGATAAAGACGGGATTGCTGTTGAAGGCGGAGCAACTAAAGAAAACTCTGTAATACTTAAATATTTTACAGCAGCTACGCAGAAAAAATTCATAGGTAAAAAAGTAGGTGATGCGGTGACTGTTCAACTCAGCAAAGCTTTTGATGACGATAAATTAACTGCTATTTTACACGACCTTGGTTTGAAAGAAGGTGATAAAGAAGCTGCAAAAAAATATTTTACTCTGGCAATTGTAAAAATCGGGTTGGTTGAAAAGCGGGAATTGAACGAAGATTTTTTTAAAGAGATATATCCTGCAAAAGATATTAAAACCGAAGAAGAATTAAAAGCTGCCATTAAAGAAGAGATACAATTGTACTGGGATGCACAAAGTAAAAACCAGTTACAGGATCAGTTGTACCATTATTTAATTGATGAAACTAAAATGGAATTTCCTGCAGATTTTTTAAAACGCTGGTTACAAACCGGTGGCGAAAAACCTAAAACTGCAGCAGAAGCTGAAGCGGAATTTCCTTCTTTCAGTAACCAGTTAAAATGGACATTGATAAGTGATAAACTGGTACAGGATAATAAACTGCAGGTAACCAACGACGAGTTAAGAGAAAGCATGAAGGTTGAGATAATGCGTTACTTTGGCAGTATGAACCTGGGAGAAGATACCAGCTTTTTAGAAAGTTATATCGACCGTATGATGAAAGACGAAAAACAGGTTGATGCCAGCTACCGCCGTCTTATTACCGATAAATTATTTACATGGGTGGAAGGACAGGTAAAACCAAAAGAAAAAGAAGTAACAGGCGAAGAGTTAAATGGTATGATGCATAATCATCACCACTAATAAAATAAAAAAAAGTATTAAAAAGCGATAGTTTTTAAAACTATCGCTTTTTAATTATCAGGGTATTTTATACATATTTGGCAATTTATTTTGCAATAAGGCCTTGGGCTTATTGCAAAATTCAATAAAATCAGCAGCGTTTGAACAGGTTGGCCCCGGTACAAAATAACTATTCCCTCCATTAACCCAAAACATTACAAAAGCAACTTCTACATTATTATTGGTTAAAGTACTGTACACATAATTTGAGAACCATCCTGTTACCGGAGAATTGCTGGGGGTAATTTGATAACCTGTTTCTGTCATAGCAGCAATCTTTATTTTTGACTTGGCTAAATCAGAAACTACTTTAAGTTTTAAATTAGCTAAGTCAGCACCAGCCTGCCCGGTTCCGCTTCTTAAATCCCAATAATTATCAATTCCTAATACATCTACATAAGCATCGCCAGGGTAACGGGCAAGATATTTGGCTTGTGTATCGTAGTTGTTATCGGGACCATAAGAATACAATACATTATGTACACCTTTGGTATTTTTTAAATAATCTACTGTAAATTTAAATGCTGTTTTAAATTCTTCCGCTGTACAAAAATCGGCACCCCACCAAAACCAACTGCCGTCAAATTCGTGAAAAGGCCTAAAGATAACAGGGATGTATTCGCCATTTTGGCCTGTAAGTTTGTTAAAAACAGAAGCTACCTTATCTAATTTTGCTTTATACCAATCGTGGTTTGCGCCACCTGGCAAAATGCTTTTAAAAGCATTGGCTTTTTCTGTTGCAGTCATGTCGCTAACGTAAAAAGAGTTTTCATTATATGGCTCTCTTAAATGCCAGCAGAAAATATTTATCATGCCTGAAGCATAAGCCTGCTTTACCTGGTTTATAGTGTTAACTTCCTGCTGATAGAACCAGTTACTTGCCTGGCCATTGTTGTTTTTATCTGTAATAAAAATAAAATCCGAACCTAAAAGTGCAGGATCATTACCGGCAGTTTTCTTAATATCAGATACACCACCTGTATTATTATAAAAACCATTAAAGGCATCCTGCTGTCCCACTGCAAATGAAGTTTTCGACAAGGTTTTTAAATTATAAAACAGCGCAACAGTTTCGGTGGTTGCGTTGGCATCTGCCATAAATGTTCTTACATTAAGCTTCGTTAGTTCGGTAACAACCGGCGGTGTAACAACTGGAGGAGTGGTAGTGGTATTTTTGTCTTTTGAACAGCTTGCAAGCAATATTACAAAGACAGGGATAAGTAAGCTGATTTTCAGTTTCATTGTTAAAATTTTCATTGTTTATATAAGCTGAAATTAGTTTGTTTTTTGCGTTATATGCAAAAGGCTATTTTTTTGTAAATAAATAGCTAAAATAGTATAGGTAGTTTTACTGTAATAATTTATAGCATCACCAATGATTTATCTGTAAGTTGCCATTTTAATCCATATAATACTTATGCTAACAAATTACCTGATTTCGAACAATAAAAAAACGCTCCTTTAAAAGAGCGTTGCTAAACAATGTAATGATAATTAAAGTTGGCTATACTTTTTATAATTACGCAAAACATCTTCTTACCGAAAAACCTTTGCGCTGGCGTTGTATGTTCCAAAGATCTACCGAACTAAAGGTTTTGGTTTGGCCTTCAAATCCTGTAGCTAAGGTTTCTTTTACTACCATTGTAAGGTTTTCTACTTCTTGTTTATTTAACTGAGTAAATAAGGCTGTTGATTGTTGTTTCATGACTTTTGAGATTATAATTTTTTAAAATTGATTTAAGGTTTTTTTTATTTTCCCCTTTTGTTACACAAAGATATAGGTATTTTAGTACTATGCAAAACATAATACTAATTAAATTACAGTAGTAGGCAACATTTATTAGCTTTAACTATTGATTATTAATTATTTGTGTAAAATAAATGGCTAAAAAAATATTTTTAGTATTGTACAAATGGGTAATATAAATGATAAACGGAAGAATTATAGGCCTTAAAATAGACTAAAACAGACTTTTTATACCATTAAGTTATAAAAGCGGGGGATTTGGTATTATATTCAAAAAGGCCTGAAAATTGGCTTTGTACTTTTTAGTATTTAATTGGTAATAATAAGCACCTTTTTTCGACATGCCTTTTTCTTTGTCTTTTTGCTTAATTAATAAATTAGTTGATAATACTTTGCGGCTAAAATTGCGTTTGTCAAAATTTACTTCATATACACTCTCATAAAGGCTTTGCAATTGGGGCAGTGTAAATTTTTTAGGTAATAATTCAAATAAAAGGGGATGTAGTGCTGCTTTGTATTGCAGTTTTTCTTTGGCCATTTTTACCATTTTAGTATGGTCGAAAACAAGCCTGGGTATATTAGTTAGCGGCATCCACTCTGCATGGTAATCATCACTCAATTGTGTTTCGTATTGGTGAATATCAATTAGCGCAAAGTAAGCTATAGAAATTGTTCTTTCTATAGGATCTCTTTTTGGTTCCGAAAGAATATTCAACTGCTCCAGATAAACACCTTCAAGGCCGGTAAGGGTTTTTAAAATTCGTATTGCTGCAGCATCTGCACTCTCATCGGGTTGAATAAAACCACCCATTAAACTCCATTGCCCCTGTGCCGGTTCAAAACCCCTTTGTATCAATAAGAGTTTAAGTGTTTGTCCGTCAAACCCAAAAATGATACAGTCAACAGCAGCTAATAAGCGGGTTTGTTTTTGATATTTTGTCATAAGCATTCCTGCTTTTATTAATTTTAACCGCCTGTAAATAATGATTAACTACTTATTTTTTTCCGCTTCCTTCATGGTAACATAATCGGTTGGCGTCATACCAAACTGTTTTAAAAAATTTCTGCCAAAATTTGTTTGCGATGCATAGCCTACCATATCTGCCACTTCATAAATTTTGTAATTGCTTTCTACAAGTAGTTCAGCTGCTTTTTTTAAACGTGTAATATTGATTAGTTCATTGGGTGAAAGATCGGATAAGGATTTTATTTTTCTGTATAAAGTAGGTTTGCTCATATTCATCAGCTTCGCCAGCTTTTCAACATCAAAGTCTGTATCTTCCAAGTTTTTAAATATGCTGTCATTTATTTTTTCCAAAAAAAATTCATCAGCTTTTGAATAAGCCATACTTTTTATATGCACTAAAGGAGAACTTGCAAAATATTCTTTTATCTTATTCCTGTTGGCCAGTAAATTTGCAATTTGTACCTGAAGGTATTCCGGCGAAAAAGGTTTTTCTATGTAAGCATCAGCACCGGTTTCCAACCCTTCAATTTTCGATTGTAATGTATTTCTTGCAGTAAGCAGTATCACGGGTATGTGGCTGTATTCAAAATTAGTTTTAATGATCTTGCATAATTCAAAGCCATCCATTACCGGCATCATAATATCGCATATGATTAACTGGGCGGCATTTTCTTTAAGCACTTCCAATGCCTCCTGCCCGTTTAATGCTTTTACAATTGCATACTTTTCGTTCAACTCATGTTCAAGAAATTCAAGAATCTCTTCGTTATCATCTACTAATAATAAAAGGGGTTTCATCAATCGTTATTTATTATTGTTACAACAGGTTCTGTGTTTTCCAAAAAAAATTCATTTGCTTCATCATGGTGCAAGGGCATGGTGATAAAAAAAACATTCATGTTATTTTCCGGCGCCTTTAAATCCAGCACACCTTTTTGCAATTGTGCCAGTGATCTTGAAAGTGCCAGCCCAATTCCGGTTCCTTTTTGTTTTTCTGTTTCTTTAAGCCGAAAAAAAGGTTCAAATATTTTTTCTTTCATTTCATAAGGAATAATATAACCATCATTCCTTACTTCAATTGTAAAAGTTTTGTCTTCTTCTTTTACAGGTAATAATTTTATCTCTACTTTATTTGCTGCATACTTTACTGCATTGCTGAAAAGATTAGTGAGTATTTTATTAAATGCTTCTATATCAACAAAGGCATATAAAGATGAGGGTGGTGCCTGGATTGTGAGTGTTATATTTTTTTGTTCTGCCAAAGGTTTAAAACTTAAGTAGGTGTCTTCTACCAGCTCGGTAATATTTGCTTTTACAAAATTCAGACTAAAGCCTTTTATTTCTGTTTGCCTGAAGTCGAGTAGCTGATTGGTAAGGTCAACAAGCCTGCTGGTATTTTTCTCCATTATGCGCAGGCTGTCTTTTATTTCAGGTACATCACCGGCTTTCTTTATCACTTTTTCAAGCGGCCCTTTTATTAAAGTTAATGGTGTCCGTATCTCATGTGCCACATTGGTAAAAAAATCCATCTTGGCTTCATACAATTCTTTTTCTTTTTCAACTTCTAAATGTTCAATCTTCCGTTTATTTTTTTCTTTTATACGCTGATGATAAATGCGTATTGCAAGCAGGGTAATAAGTAATACCAGAAAACTATACAAACCATAAGTCCATCTGCTGGCCCACCATGGCGGCAATATTTCAATAGTGAGTATTGATTCGGGGCCGTTCCATAAACCATTACTGTTTGCCGTCTTCACTTTAAATGTATAAATACCGGGTGACAGATCGGTAAAATATACTTTTCTGTTAGCTTTAAGAAATATCCAGTCTTTATCCAGCCCCTCCATTTTATAAGCATATTCACTCATTTCTGGTGCAGTATAACTCAGCGAGGCAAAGTCGATACTGAATGTAGATTGATTATGTGTAAGGCTTACCTTGTCGGTATAAGTAATTGATTTTTGTAGTGGCGAATTTTTTTCTGCAATGGAAAGCTCTTTATTGTTTACCTGAAAACCGGTTATATGTACTACTGATGAAAATCCGGTTTGTATAATTTCACCGGGATTAAAACTGATAAAACCTTTTACGCTGCCAAAGTACATTTGTCCTTTTGTATCTTTATATGCCGAACTAAAATTGAACTGATCGTTAAGTAACCCGTTTGCTTTGGTATAAATATTTACCTTTTCTGTTGCTGGATTAAAACACACCAGGCCTTTTGAAGTACTCACCCATAAATTATTCTTCTCATCTTCTAAAAGACTTAAAGTAAAATTAGTAGGAAATCCATTTTGAGTAGTAAATCTTTTAAATGAATTTGTTTTACTGTCAAACCTGCATAAACCACCTTCAGTTGCCAGCCATAAATTTTTATAGCTATCCATAAACAGGCTGTTCACCCTGTCGCTGCTCAGGCTGTTTTTATTTTGTGCTTCGTATTTGAAATTGCCTTTTTTTTTGGTATTGGTATTATAATAGTTAACGCCATTGCCATAAGTTGCGGCCCATATTATTCCGTTATCATCTTTTAATATAGATGAATACCAATTGTACAGTGGTAAGCCGGGCAGCTGAGAAAAATTATTTGTAGTACGGTTGTATTGATATGCGCCAATTGTAGTGCCCATCATTATTTCTCCTGCATTGGATTGATAAATGCAATAAATAAAATTACTTTTTAAAGCATTGCTGTCTGCTCCTTTTGAATAATGACGAATCACTTTTCCCGTTTCAATATTCATTACATCAAGCCCATGTTCAAAAGTGCCGATCCATAGTTCATTGCCTGTTGCCAGCAGTCCGTGAATATTAGTATAGGAAATGCTTTCTTTTGCACCTGTGGGTTGAAACGATGTAAAAATATCCGTAGCAGGATTAAATTTATTAAGCCCTGCATCCTCTGTACCTATCCACAAATTACCACCTGCATCCTGGTGAATTTCTCTTACTACATTTCCACTCAATGAATTTTTTCCGTTTTCAGGAAAGTGTTTGTTGAAAGAAAGATTGTGTTTCGGGAAATAATTAATACCACCAAAATAAGTGCCCGCCCATATACCGCCTTCTTTGTCTTTACAAAATGTATACACAGCATTATCCGAAATGGAATACGGGTTATTATATTCTTTATGAAGATTAACGGCATTACCTGTTTTAAGATTATAGATGAATATCCCTGATTCGGTAGCTATCCAGCATTCTTCTTCTGATGTTTGAACAAAACTGCGGGCAAATATTTCTGTCTTATCTGTATTGTAGGTGAGTATGTCTTTATAAGTAAAACCTTTAGTATCAAATAATTTAACGCCTTGGTTTGATGTACCCACTAATATATTGCCGTCCTTTATACCATACAATTGCTCTATCCAGTTAGAAACCGTTTTAGGTGAATGGCTGAACAGATCATAATTGGTAAAGCTGTTTTTATCAGCATTATACTTTTTTAAAAAACCTGTTGGCGTAGATACCCAAACAGAACCATCTGCCAAAGTACATACAGAAGTAGCTTCAAAAAATTCCGGTATTGTAAATTGCTCCAGTTTTTTTGCGGGCTCGTAATATTTAAACAGGTTAAAATTTGAAATGAACCAGAGGTTTCCCTTTGTATCCATTTGCATATCTGTTATTTGTTCAATAAATGGCGTTGGCAACAAACTAAAACTTTCGGTAGTGGTATTATATTTATATAACCCTTTTTCTGTTCCCACCCATAACACATCATTTGGGTCGGTATATAAGGTATGTATAAAATTGCTGCCAATACTTCCGCTATCATCAGGATTATTTCTAAAAACTTTAAAAGAGTAACCATCAAACCTGTCAAGCCCGTCTTTGGTACCAAACCATACAAACCCTTTTTTATCCTGTGCGCTGCATATAACAGCATTATTGGAAAGCCCGTCTTCTACCTGGAAATGACGAAAATAGTAAGGCTGGCCGACAAGGCTGTCAGCTAAAACAAGTAAAATAGCCAGCAAGATTGTTTTATAAATCAATGTAAATGGTGTTATTGTAAAAATAGGAATATTAATAGATTCGTCACCAACGATAAGCCCGGGCCTTGGCCCATGAACGTTTTTGATGAAGTATTGATACGATTTGAAGATAAAGAGAGAAAAAAATTACTCAATTTAGCTTTCCCGAATTATTCGCTTGCTAAAACGATAAGCTATGCTTCTAAATTGCCAACCATTAGTTACAGGTCATACTTTATGCCAGCCTTTAATGCATTTGTATATTTCATCAGTTAAAAGCACTTCATTTTATAGAACGATTTTTTTTGCTCTTTATAATACTTGTAAAATTGACACTTATTTACAAAAAACCCAAAATAACGCTATATGAAAAAATGTAAAAAAGGATTATTAACTGCAAAACGGCTTGCAGGTGGGGCGGCCATTTTGCTAAGCTTTTTAATTACTTTACCTGCTTATGCACAAAATGCTGTTACCGGCACTGTTATGGGAAAAGATGGTGTGCCTGTTAGTGGTGCCACCATTACTGTAAAAAATAAAAAGGTAAATGCAGTTAGTGGTGCTGATGGTAAGTTTAGCATTGCAGCAGGCGCCAAAGATGTTTTGGTAATTAGCTCTGTTGGGTACGATTTATACGAAGTAAGGGTTGGAGATGCTAAAAATATAGCAGTAAACCTTGCTGTAAAGGCTGGTACATTAGATGATGTGGTAGTGATAGGTTACGGTACACAAAAAAGAAAAGACCTTACCGGCTCCATCAGCAGTATCAATATGGCGGAATCAAGAAAATTCAGTACCAGCGATGTATCGCAATTATTACAGGGCAGGGCTACAGGTGTTGCAGTTAACAGCGATGGCCAACCAGGTGCATCGCCAAGTGTGCGTATAAGGGGCTTTAGCACTTTTGGTGGTTTTCAGCCTTACTATGTTGTAGATGGTGTACCAGGTAGTGCCATAAGAGATTTTAGTCCTAATGATATTGAAAGCATATCGGTTTTAAAAGATGCATCGGCTGCAGCCATTTATGGTGCTGCTGCAGCAAACGGTGTGGTAATTATTACTACTAGGCAAGGCAAAAAAAACAGCGCATTAAAAGTTACGTATAATGGATTTGTGGGTAACGATAAAGTATGGCAAATTCAGGATGTAACCAACAGGGTGCAATACCAAACATTAAATAACGAAAGCCGGGTAAATGCAGGTAAACCATTGTTTGCTGCCAATGACCCCAGCAATGCCGGTTATGTAAAAAACATTGATACCGACTGGCAAAAAGAAGGATTAAAAACAGGCTCAAGGCAAAACCACAACGTAAGTTTAAGTGGAGGTGGTATTAATAACACCTACAATTTATCGCTGGATTATTTTGATCAGAAAGGAACTTATGTTGGTAATGGCCCCGATTATAAACGTTACTCTGCAAGAGTGAATACTACTGCAGAAAAGGGAATTCTTAAAGTTGGCCAGTCGTTTAACTATACCCACTCACACGAAAATTCACTCACATTTAGAGATGATATATTGCTGGGTGGTATTCCGCCATTAATTGGTTCTTTAATAAATGCTATTCCCACTATGCCGGTTTATGATCCTGCAAACCTTAATGGTTTTGGCGGCTCATCTGATATATATAATGGCGCCAACTCATTAAACGGAATTGGTATCAACAGCATTTTACAAAACTATGTGGATGTTGACAGGATATTTGCGAATGTATATGGCGAATTGAAAGTATTAAAATACCGTGGCAATAATGTTAAACTTAAAACCAGCCTTAGTTACGACAAGACCATGGCACGTGATTTTGTATGGCAGCCTGCGTATTTCCTAGGTAATTTCTTCAGCAACAACACAGCCCGTTTAAGCGATAATTCAAGAGTGTACACCAATGCCTCAATAGAAAATACATTGAACTACGATAAAATTATTGGAAAACATATTATAGATGTATTAGTTGGCCAGGCTTACAGGGAAGGAGGTGCGATATTAAGAGAAAGTTCTGCACAGGGTTTCGCCACACCATATTACCCTGTTATAAGCAATGGTGCTACCAGGTCGGCAAAAGGAGCTGAATTTAAAAATGCATTAAGCTCCTATTTTGGCCGTGTAAACTATGGTTATGGCGACAGATATTTATTATCTGCCTCCTTACGCAGAGATGGTTCATCAAGATTTGCACCAGTTAATAAATTCGGTTACTTCCCTGCATTTTCTGTAGGATGGAAAATAAGTAATGAAAGTTTTTGGACAGTTCCCCGCAGCATTGTTTCATCACTTAAATTAAGGGCAAGCTATGGTAAACTGGGTAACCAAGAAATTGGTGATTATCTTTTCCAGGGTACCATCAACTCGGGCATAGTGTACACATTTAATGGAATAAGAACCATCGGTGCTTTGCAAACATTAGTGGCTTCGCCGGATATTAAATGGGAAAGTAAAGCCATTACCAATGCCGGCTTTGATGGTACATTTTTAGATGGACATTTAGATGTTTCTGCTGAATATTACAAATCAAAAAGTACAGATTTGTTGGTAGGCATTACAGTACCTGCAACATTGGGTTTTGAAAATTTAAACCCTACAGTTAACGCCGCATCTTTACAAAATACCGGTATAGAAATTAATGCTGCATACCATAAAAACAAAGGTGTGTTTACGTACGATATTGCTGCAAATCTTTCAACAGTAAAAAATAAAGTGTTATCGCTTGGCCAGGGTAACGACAGGCTTTTGGGTGTAGGCGCAAGAACTGTAGTGGGTGGCGAAATTGGCGAACATTATGGTTTTGTTTACGAAGGTATTTTTCAAACTGCTGCACAAATAGCAGCACATGCCACACAGTTTGGCTCGCCGGTAAAACCTGGTGATGTAATGTATAAAGATATAAGCGGTCCGGCTGGTAAACCAGATGGTGTGGTTGATGAAGCTTACGACAGGGTTTCGCTTGGAAGCGGTATCCCTAAATATAATTATGGCATTAGTTTTAGCGCAGGGTATAAAAGATTTGATGCAACGCTTATTGCATCGGGCAGCGCTAAATTTTTAATCAACAGCAGAATGTACAGGGATCTGCATCACACAGCAGGTGCATTGAACTACAGCACCGATATGCTTAACAGGTGGACACCCTCTAACACCAATACTGACATTCCAAGATTAAATGACGATGATGTAAATAATTTTAAAGACAGTGACAGGCCGGGTTGGTTACAAAATGGAACATATTTAAGGATCAGTACACTCTCTGCAGGTTATAGTTTTAGCGATAACATTATTAAAGGTGTTTCTGGTTTAAGGGTATATATAACAGTACAAAATTTATACTCTTTCCAAAAATATAAAGGATACAATCCTGATTTTACTTCAGGTACATTGAATCCCGGATTCGATTTTGGTTCTTATCCAAAACCAAGAACAATAATGGCAGGTGTACAGGTAACATTTTAAGCATCTAAAAAAATTAAAATTATAACAATGAAAAAAATATTATATCTCTTCATCCCATGTTGCTTAATAGCGGGCAGCGGTTGCGATAAAAAAATTGAATTAACTAATCCTAATTTGTTAACCACGGCAGATTTTTGGAAAACAAAAGAACAGGCTTATGCAGCCAGTACATCTATCTATAATGCACTTATTGTAGATGGTTCATACATGCGTTCTTTCCCGGGTTTAACCGACAGCCGTGGTGATGATTTTACAGGGGATAGCCCCTGGTTGGATTTAGTATTAACCGGTCAGTTTATTATACCATCAACCTCTGCTCCTGTATTTTGGATATGGAGAGAATTTTACCTGGTGGTTAACAGGGCCAACCAGGTTTTGGCAAATGTTCCAAAATATGATGCAGCCACTTTGCCAACAGACGAAAAAAACAGGATTTTAGGACAGGCATATTTTTTACGAGCCTTAGCTTATTACAATCTTGCAACCACTTTTAAAACAGTACCGGTAATAACAACTCCGGCTGGTAGCACCAGCGACTACTTTGCACCAACGGCAACAGAAGATGCATTGTGGAATCAAATTTTTGCTGACTTTGCAGCAGCCGAAGCCAACTTACCTGTTTCTTATGCAAATGTTACAGGTTTGGACAAAGGCGAAAAAGGCAGGGCAACAAAAGGCGCAGCAGCAGGTATGCTGGGTAAATGTTATTTATACAGAAAAGATTATGCAAAAGCGGCCGTCCAGTTTGAGAAATTTTTTGGCAGTGGCCCATTGGCTGGCACCTATTCTTTAATGACAGATTATCGAGATAATTTTAAAGATGCAAATGAAAATAATGCAGAATCACTTTTTGAAATTCAATTTACACCCGGTGGTGGAACAGATATGAACTGGTGTTGTGATCCTTCAGCTTCATGGAAACAGGTGCAAACCATTTCTATTACCTATGGACAGGAAGGTAAAGGTTTTTCTGATTACCTGCCTACAAGATGGATCTACAATGAATATAAATTAGAAAAAACAACTGCAAATAAAACAGACCCCAGGCTGCTGACAACAATTGCGTCTTACGAGCCTGCAGATAATTCTATTTTAAGTTATGGTGGCCCATGGACAAACCCTTTAACGGCTATCTATCCACGTAAGTACACCAACGATGGTGTGGGTAATGGTAAGCCTAATGAATTTACTCCTTTTGGCGAATCAGGTATAAATTACCGTGTATTACGCTATGCTGATATTTTAATGATGTATGCAGAAGTGTTAAACGAATTAAACAGAACTGCAGAAGCTTATCCGTTTATACAACAGGTACGCAGCAGGGCACTGTTACCCAATTTAGCAACTGTAAAACCCGGTATGACACAGGCGCAGATGAGAGACCAGTTAGCACATGAAAGAGCACTGGAGTTTGCCATTGAAGGGCAACGTATAAATGATCTTATTCGTTGGGGCTGGTTTTCTAATCCAGCAAAATTAGCGGAATTAAAAACACACGATGCCGATTTTAACTATTATACACCAGGTAATGAATATTTACCCATACCACAGCAGGAATTGGATGTAAATAAAAATTTGTTGCCTAACTCGGCTAACTAAGTTTGGGATGAAAATAAAATTCCTGCTCATAGATTTTATGAGTGGGAATTTTTCTTATTACAAAAAATAACTACAAAAAAAATTGTGGATTAAATTGCAGCAGCATGTAATAAAGTTATTATCAACAATGATTTGTAATAGAAAAATATACCTGCTGTTTTTTTTGCTGCCAATTATTGGCAGCAGTTGTACAAATAAAAATATTGCTGAAGACAAATTTTATTTTACAAAAATGAATGTTGATGAAACCAATATCAGCTTTAAGAACAAAATAACCGAAAGCGATTCCATCAATGTATTCACCAATGAGTACATGTACAATGGCTCCGGAGTTGGTATAGGCGATTTTAATAATGATGGATTAGCAGATATATTTTTTTGTGGCAGTATGGTAAGCAGTAAATTATATATCAATAACGGTAATTTTAAATTTGAAGATATTACTGATAAGGCTGGTTTGCAAACCAGCCGGTGGTGTACCGGGGTAAGTATTGTTGATATTAATAACGATGGCTTTATGGATATTTACGTCTGTGTTTCTCACTCCGCCAATTCAGAAAAAAGAAAGAATTTATTATTTATCAATGATGGCAAACTGCATTTCACCGAACAGGCAACAGCATATAATTTAGCCGATACAGGCTATGCCACACAAGCTGATTTTTTTGATTATGATAAAGACGGTGATGTAGATATGTATTTACTCAATCACCGGTTATACAGCCATACAGCAAATAATTTGCAGCCAAAAGATACCAGCGGCAATTCACCGGCACAGGATAAATTATACAGGAACGATGGTGTAACTGCAGGTCAGTCGCATCCTGTTTTTACTGATGTATCAAAAGAGGCTGGCATAAAAGAAGATGGTTATGGATTAGGTGTGGTAATTACAGATGTAAACAATGATAACTGGCCGGATATTTATGTGGCCAATGATTATATAGGTAACGACCTGTTATGGCTGAATAATAAAAACGGAACTTTTGCAAACGTTATTTCCACTTCATTAAGGCACCAGAGTTATAACAGTATGGGTGTAGATGCTGCAGATATTAATAACGACGGCCTTACCGATTTAGCTGTGGTTGATATGCTGCCGGAAAATAATGAAAGAAAAAAAATGATGTTCAGCGCTGCCAACCAGGAAAAATATGATATGCAGCAGCACTTTGGTTACCAGCCATCGTTTGTAAGAAATATGCTGCAACTCAATAACGGCAACAGAAAGCTGAATAATAAAAGCGAACCTTTTTACAGTGAAATAGGCCAGCTGGCCGGTGTATTTGAAACCGACTGGAGCTGGAGTGTGTTAATGGCCGATTTTGATAATGATGGCTGGAAAGATATTTATATCACTAATGGTTTGGGTAAAGATGTAACGAATAATGATTACGCATCTTTTAGAAACGGACAGGCACCTGCCAATTATACTTTTGGTGGCAGTAATGCTGCAGAAAATACAACAGATAAAACCAGCACCACAACACTTCGGAAAACTATTGATGAGTACGGCAGCATAAAAATGGAAAACTATTTCTTTCATAATGATGGTAACCTTAGTTTTAGTAATACAACAAAACAAACCGGTCTGGCTGTTCCATCTATCTCCAACGGAGCAGCCTATGCCGATTTAGATAATGATGGAGACCTTGATCTGGTAGTAAACAATTTGAATGACGCAGCCTTTGTATGGAAAAACGAAATAAGAAAAACCATTAATGATAGCACTCGAAATTTTCTTACAGTACAATTAAAAGGATCCCCGGTTAATGTTTCGGGTCTGGGGAGCCAGCTTACTTTATTTAGTAAAGATGGTAAACAGTTTGCGGAGCAATCTCCTGTACGGGGCTTTTCATCAAGCGTGGATTTAAGGCTGCATTTTGGTATTGGAAATATTACTGTAATTGATTCATTAAAAATTAAATGGCCCGATGATAAAGAGCAGGTAATTAAAAACGTACCGGCCAATCAGGTATTGGTGGTTAAATATGAAGATGTAAAAGAAGCATCAGTCCAAAAAGAAAATAATTTTACCGCAACATTATTTACTGATATTACCGGCGAATCTTCATTTGATTTTAAACATACAGAAACACAAAATTTTGATTTTGGTTATCATCAGCCATTGTTGCAAAAATATTCTCAACTGGGCCCATGCATTGCAACAGGAGATATCAACGGTGATGGCCTGATGGATTTTTTTGAAGGCGGCGCAGCCAATCAATCAGGTAAAATATATATTCAAAAAGTGGATGGAAATTTTATTGCTACTAATTTAGTTGAAGGGAATAAAATGGAAGAAGACCTTGGCGCTGTATTGTTTGACGCTGATGGTGATGCCGATCTGGATCTTTTAATTACCGGTGGAAGTTTTGAATTTGCTGTGCCAAAATATAATCAGCCAGGATTGTATTTGAATGACGGCAAAGGTAAATTTACATTAGATGCCACCGCCTTACCTGAAATTACAGATATTACCCATGCTGTTACAGTTGCAGATTACGATGCGGATGGAGATATGGATGTTTTTATTGGCGGAAGATTACTGCCGCAAAAATATCCTCAATCGCCACGCAGTTATATTTTACAAAACAATAAAGGAAAATTTACAGATGTAACCAAAGCAGTTAATCCTTCATTAGAATTTCCCGGAATGATAACAGGCGCTTTATTTACCGATTTTAATAATGATAAAAAACCCGACCTGATAATTTGCGGCGAGTGGACAACCCTGCGCTTTTATAAGAATGAAAATAATAAACTGGTTGAGGTTACAGGGGCAACAGGGCTTGCAAACATGAATGGATTGTGGCGCTCCTTACAACAGGCAGATATTGATAAGGATGGCGATATGGATTATATCGCCGGTAATATGGGGCTTAACAACAGGTATCATATTACTGCCGGACGGCCAATGATGCTGTACACAAAAGATATGGATAAAAATGGTTTTGTTGAGTTGGTACCTGCTTATTATATAAAAGACGATAACGAAAATTATAAACTGTTTCCTGCATTAGACAGAAACCAGCTTGCCGAACAATTACCTTCGGTTAAGAAAAAATATTTACTGCATGCAGATTATGCAAAGATTTCGATGGAACAATTACAAAATGATTTTGGAGCTGAAGGGTGGACTGAATTGAAATGCGAAATATCATCATCTGTATGGATTGAAAATGTTGGGAATGGAAAATTTATAACACATGTGTTGCCTGTAGAAGCACAGTTTGCTCCTGTTAACAGTATTGTTGCAGCTGATATTGATAAAGATGGCAACACAGATCTGATTATTGCCGGTAACGAATATCAAACGGCGGCAAGTACTGGAAGATATGATGCTTCTTACGGCCTGTTTCTTAAAGGAAATGGCAAAGGAATATTTACCCCGGTTAATGCAACGAAGAGCGGATTAATTATAGATGGCGATGTAAAAGACATGAAGCTCATCAGCATAAAAAACAAAGGCAACATATTATTAGCAGCGCCAAACGATAGCCGGTTAAAAATATTTAAACTGAATTAACAGTAAAATTTTATGATAAAAAAAGGTGTATCACTTTGCGGAATATTTATTTTACTGGTGAATGTTTTGCTTGCGCAAAATACCATATCACTTAATACTGCTGATGCTAAAGATGTCATCAATAAAAATATTTACGGGCATTTTGCCGAGCATTTAGGCCATTGTATTTACGATGGTATTTATGTAGGAGAAAAAAATAAAACAATACCTAATACCAATGGCGTTAGAAATGATATCATTGAAGCTTTAAAAAAATTAAAAGTACCTGTGCTGCGCTGGCCCGGTGGTTGCTTTGCAGATACTTACCAATGGAAAGATGGTATTGGCCCAAAGAATAAACGGCCTGCCATTGTAAACAGGTGGTGGGGCGGTGTTACAGAAGATAACAGTTTTGGTACGCATGATTTTTTAGACCTGTGTAAAAAATTAAACTGCAATTCTTATTTAGCAGCTAATGTAGGCAGTGGTACAGTACAAAATTTTATCGACTGGATACAGTATGTGAACTTTAAACCCGGCAGCAGCCCGATGGCAATATTAAGAGAACAAAATGGTAAAAAGCAACCATGGGATGTAAAAATATGGGGTGTGGGAAATGAAGCCTGGGGTTGTGGTGGCAATATGAAACCCGAGCATTATGCAGATATATACAAGCAGTATGCAACGTTTATGACGGATTGGACCAACAGTGATAAATTATTCAGGGTAGCTTCGGGTGCCAATGGTGCCGATTATAATTGGACAGAAGTGATGATGAGAGATATTCCTAAAGACATGATTGAAGGTGTGGCATTGCATCATTATTCATCTGTGCAATGGAGCAATAAAGGAGATGCAACAGATTTTTCAGAGGAGCAGTATTTTAAAACACTTAAGTCGGCTTTGTTTATGGAAACCCTCGTTACCATACATTCCGCCATTATGGACAAATATGATCCGGCAAAAAAAGTAGCACTGGTTGTTGATGAATGGGGTGGATGGTACGAAGTGGAAAAAGGAACCAATCCTGGATTTTTATACCAGCAGAATACGATACGGGATGCAATGATTGCAGGCATAACACTTAATATTTTTAATAATCATTGCGACAGGGTACGGATGGCAAACCTTGCACAGATAGTAAACGTATTGCAGTCGGTTATTTTAACGGATAAAGAAAAATTAATTCTTACGCCTACGTACCACGTAATGGAAATGTACAATGTACACCAGGATGCTACATTAATTCCAACACAGGTAAAATCAAACGACTATATTTTTGGTAACGAAAAACTTCCAGCAGTATCACTAGCTGCATCAAAAGATAAAAACGGTGTTACACATATTTCTTTAGTAAATATTGATGCAGGTAAAACACAAGATATTTCTATTGCATTAAACGGTGCAAAGTATAGTACTGTAACAGGCCGTATATTAACTTCAAAAAAATTGCAAGATTATAATTCATTTGATAATCCTGAAAAAATTACCCCTGTAAACTTTACTGGAGCAGTATTAGTAACTGATGCGTTACAAATTAAATTACCACCATTTTCAGTAGTGGTGCTAACATTAAATTAAATAATATGAAAACAAACTTTTTTATAAAATTTTTTACAGCTGTTTTTTTTACAGTGGTACTGGTATCGTGTGGTAAAGATAAACCATCCGATAATGGCGGCGGTGTAGTAACTCCACCGCCCACCCCGGCTTTTGATATCAATTCTATAAACGATACTTATGCGACCTTAGTTCCTTTTGCAAATGTGCTGCAATGGGGTTCTTACAACGTACACGACCCTGCAATTATAAAAGTGGGTGAATATTATTATTGTTACAATACCGATGTTGCTTATGGTGTTGCAGTACGTTCGGGCATACAAATACGTAAATCAAAAGATCTGGTAGAGTGGACATTTGTAGGCTGGGTTTTTAATAGCTTACCAGCAATGGGTTCAGGTTTTATTACTCAAAATGGCGGAACCCCTTTTGATGCTTTGTGGGCACCATGCATAGTAAAAGCTGGCAGCGAATATAGATTGTATTATTCATTATCTGGTGCAGTTGCCCGGCTAAGTATTATTGGTATGGCCACGGCTGTATCACCCGAAGGGCCATGGACAGAAAAAGGGTTGGTGGTAGGATCTAAAAATGATGCCGTTATTCAAACAAATGCAATTGACCCATCTGTTATTATTACAACTGCCGGCGAGCATTGGATGGTATATGGCTCTGCATGGGATGGTATTTATTCTTTAAAATTAGATCCCACAACAGGGCTTGCAAATATAAGTGACGATAAAGGCAAACGTATTGCCAACAGGGGTTTTACCGGTGGCAGGTATAATGGAAATATTGAAGGGGCTGACCTTATTTATAATGCACAATTAAATAAATACTATTTATTTATAGCCTATGACTGGCTCGCTACAAAATATAATATCAGGGTGATGAAAGGCGATAAACCAGATGGCCCTTTTTATGATTTTAATGGCGCAGATGCTAATACAAATGTTGATCATGGGCCAATGATTGTTGCGCCATATAAATTTGCCGGCCACAGTGGTTGGCAGGGCGTGGCACATTCCACCACATTTAGCGATGGTAACGGACAATATTTTATTGCACACCAGGGAAGGCCAGGAGTAGATTTTTACTATATGGATTTACACGTACGTAAATTATTTTGGACAGCTAATGGATGGCCGGTTGCATCGCCAGAGCGATATGCCTGGGAAAAAGATTCACTTATTTCACAGGTGGATATTATTGGTAATTGGGAACAGATCGTTTTAGGTTATACAGTTGTGCCGGGTTATTCTGCTGAGCAAACATCTCCCGATTTTCAAAATTCAGTTTCGTTAACTATTGCTGCCAACGGAACATTAAATGGCAATGCAGCAAATACATGGACTTACGCCGCACCATGGCTACAATTGAATTGGGCTAATGGCTTTACCGATAAAGTATTTGTACAAAAAGGCAGGGACTGGGAAAACAAAAAGAACACTATTATTTTTAGCGGGCTAAATAACCAGGGTACTACTGTTTGGGGTAAGAAAAATTAATTGGATCAAGTAAAAATTTATACGTTATGAGTTTAAAGAAGATTATTGTTGCTGCATTTTGTTTTGTTTGTTCGGCTGCACAGTTGCAGGCGCAAAGCAATGCCATTATCGTTAAAGCAAATCAACCAACTGCCGATATACAGCCAACCATGTGGGGTGTATTTTTCGAAGATATAAACCTGGGTGCCGATGGTGGTATTTATGCCGAACTGATAAAGAACCGGTCATTTGAATTTACCAGGCCAATGATGGGTTGGAAAGTTTTAGGTAAGCCAAAAACCGAAGGCGATTTTTTGGTTATCAATCGTAATGAAGCAAATACCAATAACCCACGTTTTTTAAGAGTAGCGCTGCATAATAATGCTGCAAAAACTATTGGCTTAAATAACGAAGGCTTTAGAGGTATGGGTATTAAAAAAGATCTGCGATATGATTTTTCAGTATTGATCCGCACAATCAGCAGCAATATAAAAATGCATCTTGAATTGGTAAATAGTAAAGATGAAATAATCGGGCAAACTGATGTAACTGCATCAGCAACAAATACAGAATGGAAAAAACTAACCGGTAGCTTTATGGCTACTGCAACAGAAGCAAAAGCAAAATTTAATATTTGGCTGGAGGGAGACGGGCAGGTGGATATGGATATGGTTTCTTTATTTCCGGAAGATACGTGGAAAAAAAGGCCCGGAGGTATGAGGGCTGATATGATCCAGTTGCTGGCTGATATGCGGCCGGGCTTTATACGTTTTCCCGGCGGATGTATTGTAGAAGGATATGATTTGGAAAGACGTTACCAATGGAAAAAGACCATTGGCCCCATTGAAGAAAGACAATTGATCATTAACAGGTGGAATAATGAATTTGCACATCGGCCCACACCAGATTATTTTCAAACCTTTGGCCTGGGCTTTTTCGAATATTTTCAATTAGCCGAAGATATTGGTGCAGCACCATTACCTATTTTAAATTGTGGAATGGCATGCCAGTTTAATAGCGGCGAAGTGGTGCCGATGGATCAACTGGATCCTTATATACAGGATGCACTCGACCTTATAGAATTTGCAAATGGTGATATAAATACCACGTGGGGAAAAGTACGTGCAGGTTTAGGGCATCCACAATCTTTTAATTTAAAGATGATGGGAGTGGGTAACGAAAACTGGGGGCCGCAATATGTAGAAAGATTGCAGGCGTTTATAAAAGCCATTAAAGCAAAGTACCCCGATTTTAAATTGGTGAACAGTTCCGGTACCGATCCTAATGGCGAACGCTTTGATTATTTAAATGGCGAGTTGCGTAAAATGAATGCTGATATTATTGACGAACATTATTACCGCAGGCCCGAATGGTTTTTACAAAATGCCGGTCGTTATGATAACTATGATAGAAAAGGTCCCAAAATATTTGGTGGAGAATATGCAGCGCAAAGCGACAGAACAGTAAGTGTGGAAAATAAAAATAACTGGCAAACCGCTATTGCCGAAGCTGCTTTTATGACCGGACTTGAGCGTAATGCCGATGTGGTAACTATGGCATCCTATGCTCCGTTGTTTGCACATATTGATGGCTGGCAATGGACACCCGATGAAATTTGGGTAGATAACTTACACAGTTATGGTACACCTAATTATTATGTACAAAAAATGTTTTCGCTCAACAAAGGCACACAGGTGGTGCCGGCGTTGACAAACAATGCTGCATTATCCGGGCAGGATGGATTGTTTGCAACAGCATGTATTGATAAAGCTACAAATGAGGTAATAGTAAAATTAGTTAATGCCACCGATAAAGAAACTGCAAAAGAAATTACTATTGATGGTGTAAAAAAACTGGCTTCAACCGGTAAGCTGATAGTATTGAAAAATGCTTTAAACCAGGTAAACTCTTTTGATGCACCAATGGCAGTAAGCCCGGTGGAATCTTCAATTGTAATAAAGAGTAAAAAAATAAATACGGTTTTGGCTCCGTATTCATTTACTCTTATCAGGGTAAAAATGTTGTGATTTTTGTGAAAAATAAATTTTTAATACCGCTGTTTTTTTTTCTTTTCTTTTGTAATTATTGTACAGCACAACAATTACAAAACAATATTTCTGTACATGATCCTGTACTGATAAAACAGGATAGTGTGTATTATATATTTTGTACCGGCATGGGTATATCTATGTGGTCATCTACTAATTTAAAGGATTGGAAAAAGGAAAACCCTGTTTTTGATAAGGCATCACAATGGGCCGTGGACAGTATCCCGACTTTTAAGGGCCATATCTGGGCACCCGATATCAGCTACCACAAAGGGCTTTACTATTTGTATTATTCTGTATCTGCATTTGGTAAAAATACTTCCTGCATCGGTGTGGCTACCAATAAAACATTGCACACAGCAAGTGCTGATTATAAATGGACAGATCATGGAAAATTAATACAATCAATACCAGTTAAAACAAACTGGAATGCGATTGACCCCAATTTAGCATTTGATAAAAAAGAAATACCTTATTTGGTATTTGGCTCGTTTTGGGATGGCCTTAAACTGGTAAAACTTAAAAAAGATCTGTTGCATGTTAATGAAGACATCAATAAAATCCCCACCATTGCCAGCCGTAAAAAAAAACCTGCTTCATCCAATCCACCTTCGGTAGATAATAATCCTGTTGATGCTGGTGGCAACGCCATTGAAGCGCCTTTCATTTTTAAAAAGGATAACTATTTTTATTTGTTTGCCTCTATTGATTACTGCTGCAAGGGTATTAACAGCACCTACAAAATGATTATGGGAAGAGCAAAAAAATTGCAAGGCCCTTATCTTGATAAAGATGCAGTTGATATGGCTAGAGGCGGCGGCTCATTACTATTGGCTGGCGATAAAAACTGGTATGGCGTTGGGCACAATGCAACTGTAACTTTAGATGGTATAGATTACATTGTATTTCACGGATACGACGCCAATGATAAAGGGAAACCCAAATTGCAAATTAAAAAGATTGAGTGGGTTGATGGATGGCCGCAGGTAAAAAATGAGTAGATGAACTATTCTCCGCTCATGTAGGCATACCGCAAATTAACGCCTCGCCGGGGTCTTATGCCAATTCACAAAAAAGCTCGGCTATGCGCCTCCTGCGGAACCGGAATACAGCAAGCCAGAGAGAAATTATTAAAATATGCTTGCATTTTAAAAAATTGTATTACATTTACAATAGGTCTTATCTTTTTAATATTCTACTTACTTCTTGGTGTTTTAGATTCCAATCTCTTTAGAAATTCTTCAATAAAAAAACTTTTTTCTTCTCCTTTGTACCACTCCATTTGTAGATCATAGTTTAGGTAATTATGCAATTGCTTGCAGATATTTATTCATCTTAGATCACCATTATCCATTGATAAATACTAACGTTAATTAAAAATCTGCATACCTATATTTTTTAACTACTTAAAAAAAATTTTATGCAAACATCTTTCAAGGTCAATTATTTTCAGCTTTTCCTGTTGTGCTTTATTTTTGCTTTCGCTTCCTGCAAAAAAGAAATAAAGTCTACTGAAACTAACAGCGTTTTAAATACAGACAACAGTATGTCTGACAAAACAATTAACATCACAGCGGCTACCGCTTCAGTTCTTACAACTGGTCTCAATCATCCAAGAGGATTAAAATTTGGGCCTGATGGAAAATTATATGTTGCAGAAGCTGGTACAGGGCCAACACCATTATGTCGCACTCAAAGTTGCACAGAGCTCCAACCGCATATTTTCTCGCCTTATTTCGGTTGTCCTACAGGGGGGCGTATATCCAGAATTGATCCATCATCAGGTAGCCGTGCAACTGTAGTTGATAATCTACCTACAAGCAGTGGAACTAATGGAGACGTATTCGGCCCGGCAGATGTTGCTTTTATGGATAATACATTGTATGTACTTCAGTCAGGAGCTGGGTGCGGTCATGGAGTTCCATCTTCAACCAACGGCATATACCGGATTAATTCAAATGGAACCCATACTATGATTGCAGATTTAGGCACATGGTCAGTAGCGCATCCCGGTGCACAGCCTGATGATGCGGATTATACACCTGAAGGCAATTGGTACAGCATGGTAGTTGCTAAAAACAATTTTTATGCATTGGAACCAAATCATGGGAACTTTGTAAAAGCTAGTTTGGATGGAAATATTGAGTTAGTAACTGATATCTCTGCAACTGAGGGACACATTGTTCCAACAGCATTGGCATACAAAGGCAATTTTTTTGTAGGCAATTTAGGTGAATTTCCTATTACCGGTAACTCCAGCATTTTTAAGATCACACCATCCGGTAATATAAAAAAAATAGCCACAGGGTTTAGTGCTATTTTAGGGCTTGTGCTGGATAAAAACTCAAATATCTATGTGCTGGAGATGACCGCTGGATTTCCTTTCCCTACACCCGGTGCGGGCAGAATAAGAAAAATAAATCCTAATGGAACTGTAGAAGATGTAATATCAGGGTTAAAATTTCCAACTGCAATGACAATGGGACCTGATGGAAATTTATATGTGTCTGGTTGGGGATTCGGACCTCCACTGGGTGAGATAGTAAAAGTAACCTTGAACAATTAAATAAACCATTCAGTTAAAATTTTCAATTGATCTTCATATTATTTAAATGTTGTAATAGGGAAACATAAAATTGTTTCCCTATTATTTTATGGAAAAATATACCAGCGTAAAATTTTTGTGAGGCCTCGCCGGGTTTTTACTTAATATCCTGCTATGAAAATATATTAACTGCAAAAATACCGGCGTTTAAAAACTGGTTAATTTTTACAACACTGTATGTATTTTACTAAATCAACCTCAGGACGTCGCTACCTGCGTTTTCAACCAGCGATGAAAAGGAACTATTAGAGACACCTTATTGCAAACTTAGAGAGACTCCATAGTGAAGCCATCAGTGGCCATGCTTGTTACATTATATGTTCAGTGTAATCCTTACAATTTTATCTCCTCATCACTCTCATCAAAAAAGTGAAACTCTGTAAGATGGTAATTGGTATTTTCTTTAAGCTTAATTCGCTGTTTATATTTACGTTTCCATTTACCCAGTTTGCTGGTAAAAATACCTTTAGTGAGGTATGCATATAAAATAGGATGTACTTCTACAGTTAAGCCCTTATGTTTTTGCATGATCAGATAACTCAGGTTCTTTTCTATTTCATCTTCCAATATAAGTGTGCTGGAAATTTTTCCGGTACCATTGCAACTGGGGCAAATTTCAGTGGTGTTAATATTCATCTCCGGCTTCATGCGCTGGCGGGTAATTTGCATTAAGCCAAATTTGCTTATCGCTAATACAGCATGTTTGGCCCTGTCGCTACGCATAAACTGTTCCATTGCATCGGCCAGTTTTTTCTTATTCTCCATCAACTTCATATCAATAAAGTCAACAACAATAATTCCGCCTAAATCTCTAAGCCGCAGTTGCCTTGCTATTTCTTCTGCTGCTTCCAGGTTAGTTTCCAAAGCATTTTGCTCCTGGTTATTGCTTACACTTTTATAACCGCTGTTTACATCAATTACATGTAAAGCTTCTGTGTGTTCTACAATAAGGTAAGCGCCGCTGGGCATGTTTACCGTTTTGCCAAAAGCTGCTTTTACCTGTTTGGTAATACCAAAACTGTCGAAAATTGGCGAGCCATTATTGTAGTAAGAAACAATTTCAGCTTTATCAGGAGCAATGCGTTGTATATAAGTTTTAGCATCGGCAAAAATATTTTTGTCGTTTACTACTATCTTATTAAAATCTTCATTTAAAAGATCTCTTAATATACTGGTGGTTTTACCCTGCTCACTTAAAATTTTTGTTGGAGGAGTGGCGCTGCTTAAATTGGTTTGTATGGTCTTCCAGGTGCTAACTAGACTTAATAAATCTTCATGTAGTTCAGCTGTGTGTTTACCTTCTGCAGCAGTACGCACAATTACACCTAAATTTTTTGGCTTTATTGCTTCTATAATTTTTTGTAATCTTTTTCTTTCGTCAGACGAATGTATTTTACGGGAAACCGCAACAATATCATTAAAGGGGGTAACTACAACAAAACGGCCTGGTAAAGATAATTCGCAACTTAGGCGTGGGCCTTTTGCTGCAATAGGCTCTTTTAAGATCTGCACTAAGATATTAGGACGGCCATTAAGTACTTCAGTAATTTTTCCTGTCTTTACAATTTCAGGTTCTACTTTAAATTTACCAAAATCAAAACCACCTTCGGTTTTATCAATAATAGCTTCGTTCGTAAATTTTAAAATGGAACGTACGTATGGGCTAAGGTCGGTATAATGTAAAAATGCATCCTTTTCAAAACCCACATCAACAAATGCAGCATTTAAACCCGGGATCAGTTTTTTAACTTTTCCAAGATACAAGTCTCCCACACCAAAGCTTGCATCAGCTTTTTCACTGTGCAGCTCCACGAGCTTTTTATCTTCCAAAAGGGCAATCTCAACCCCTTGTGGCGCAGCATTAATAATGAGTTCCTTGTTCAAGCGTAAATTTTTGATAAGACCCTTACATCATGTAAAGAAACATACCTGCATAACACCAACATCGCTGGGTAAATAGCGGCAAGCTGTACTATATACAGGTAAATAGTGCCGGGATGAGGCTACCCGGCACTGGTAAGAAAAAGAAATTACTTCTTCTTATGACGGTTCTTTCTTAAACGTTTTTTACGCTTGTGTGTTGCAATTTTATGACGTTTTCTCTTTTTACCACAAGGCATAACTAGTCTTTTTTGT
>JAYVPT010000034.1:0-22400 GCA_043757165.1 Ferruginibacter sp. | reverse complement strand
GTACGTGAATTAAATTTTTTATTGAAGGTATAGCCACCGGAATATTTATACTGTACCTGCTTTTTATAATATGCTCTTTTTAAAGGTTCGTTGCTGTTTACTATGTCTTCGTAATATTTAGAGGAGAAACTACTTACTGCAAAAGTTATTTTACCGGAAGTATTGGCATTGTAAAAAAGCGAATGTGATAAACCCAGCACCCCGGTTAAAGATTTAAAATCCCTGTCTCTTACACTACCGTCGTTAGAAGAATATAGATTATCCTTCCCCTGGCTTTCGGGAGAAAAATGAATATGGCTTTCGCCACTCAAACCAAATAAACTAAATGTGCCTGATTTTTTTGTGGGCAGATTTATTTTAAAGGTACCATCCTGGTAATAAGGTGTGGCAGATCCTGTCCCAAAGTTTAAACCAATATTTTGTAATGTGGCCACCATCGAATACCGGTAATCAACCAGGTACGAATCTTTTGTTCTTTTATTCAACGGGCCTTCGGCACCCAATTCAAAACCATTAAAGCCCATTTGCCCGGTAAACTCATTTTTATCGCTGTTGCCATTGCGCATACGTAGGTCAAAAACTCCTGCCAAAGCATTACCGTATTGTGCAGGAAAAGCACTGGTTAAAAAATCAGAATTCTTCAGCGTGTTAATATTTAAAATGCTGACCGGGCCACCGGTAGCTCCCAATGTACTAAAGTGATTGGGGTTGGGAATGTCGATGCCATCCATTCGCCACAATACACCGGCTGGGGAGTTGCCACGAATAATGATATCGTTTCTTCCATCATTGGTTCCGCTAACACCTGCAAAGTTTTGCGCCATACGGCTTGGGTCATTTCTAGTACCCGAATAACGGAAAGCCTCATCAATACTCAACTGTCTTGCACTAACAACAGCAGCTTCGTTAAGTGCTTTTAATTTTGATTTGCCCGATTGCACCACTACCTCATCCATTTTTTTTACTTTCTCCTTTAACCGGATTTCCAATACCACTTCTTTTGATGAAGTAACTTCTATATTGGCAATAAAAGCATCTTCGTAACTGATTATACTGGCTTTAATATTTTGCCTGCCAATTGGCACATTCGGTAATTTAAAAAAACCTTTTTCATCTGTTATGGCATTAAGCTGTAATCCTTCTATTGCAATAGTTACATTAGATAGTGCGTTACCGGATTGATTATCGATTACAATGCCTTTAATAGTTTGGGTAAAACTGTTGTTTTGTGCATTGCTTAATTTAAATGCAATCAACAACAGCATAAATATTGAAACTCTTTTCATGTACTTATTGTTTGAAAATTATTTGTTGGTGCTGTTATAAATTTCAACTGCTTCCTGCAATTTTGCAATATTGCCATTAATAGTATTTGCTTTTTCAACAGCTGCCGTGCAAGTGCTCAGGTCGGAGCTTATAAAAGCATCTATTGTTTTTTTGTTGATCAGCTTAAGTGTATTGCCACTGTAAACAAAGTAGTCGCCAATTTTTCCTTCGGTACCGCTGTTGAATACAGGTTCTGCGCCATTATAAGATGTTTTGTTGGCAGCGTTACTTTCTTTTTGTAAAAAACAGATCTTACCGGTACAGATGGTTTTAAAAAAATCGCCTTTAATACAGGTAAAATTTTCCGCATCCATAGTAATGCCGTTAATTTCGCTGCCTTCGTATGTTTTTTTATTAGCGCCCGTGTTATCTAAATAAATTACCGAAGCTGATTTTTTGATATTGTCTTTTAAATAACCGGTAATCACAGTTGCATTCGCTAATGTGATGCTGCCTTTGGTATAACCTGCAGGTATTTCAGTTTGCGCTTTTACCGCTGCTGTTGAAAAGGTTAACAATGCACTGTAAAAAATTGCTTTAAGTTTCATGACTAAAAAATTTAATTGTTTAAAAAAATGGTTTAATGTTAATTTTATACTGCAAGGCTACTTCACATAAAAATGTATTTAAATTAAAAAAGAGTGAACTGAAGAAAAAACGGAGTGAATTGTAAAACTTAATCTAAAAAAATGAGAAGAATATTTACCGGAGTTATTTTACCGCTGTTGCTATTGTTTACCAACGTTGTAAGTGCGCAGCAAAAATGGATTAATGCAGATGCCGATTTTGCACCATTACCTGCAAATGTGCATGTGTACAAAGCAACCGACAGCCTGGATGGTAAACCCTTTATTGCTTTTTATGTAGAAGCCAAACTAAAAGATAAAAAGCTGGACTTTACTGATGACACTACTTACAAACGCAGGCTTACCCTAAAACAATTCTTTGAAAAAAATAATAAACCACTGGTGGTTGTTAATTGTACTTTTTTCAATTTTGATAAAAACCAGAATTTAAATGTGGTGGTAAAAGATGGAAAGATGGCGGCGTATAATATTCATACAATTCCTATGAAAGGGAAAGATACTTTTCAATACCGGCATCCTTTGGGCAGTGCAATAGGCATTGATAAGAAGGGAAATGCTGATGTGGCATGGCTATTAACGGATTCATCTAAACAATTTGCTTATGCAAGCCAGTTACCAATGGAAAGAGCGATCCAGGATTCTGGTTTAAATCCATCATTTGAATATATAAAGAGTAACAGTACCTATTTTTTCCCAAACAATTCTTCTATTGGCCATGCACATAAAAAAATGAGTTTTAAAAAATGGAAAATGAAAACAGCAGTTGGTGGTGGCCCTGTTTTGGTACAAAAAGGTAAAATGAAAATCACTAATGATGAAGAATTAAAATTTGCCGGCAAAGCCATTGAGGATAAACATCCCCGGACATGTATGGGATATACAAAAGACGGAAGGCTAATCATCATGGTTATACAGGGCAGATTCCCCGGCATTGCAGAAGGCGCCACACTTACACAGGAAGCAAAACTGTTAATTGATTTGGGTTGTGTGGAAGCATTGAATTTAGATGGTGGCGGCAGCAGTTGTATGCTGGTTAATGGAAAAGAAACTATCAAGCCCAGTGATGCAGCAGGAGAGAGGGCGGTACCGGCAGTATTTATAATAAAGTAATGTGTATAAAATCATTTTCCCTTTCTTATTCTTGGCATGGTTTTTTCAAACTTTGAGATGTAACAAAAATTAATTCGTATGAAAATGAAATCTTTTAAGTATTTAGCCGCATTAGCTGTAATTGCAACAGTAATTTTTGTATCCTGCACAAAGGATAATAGTAGCGATAGTTCCACACTTCAAATCCGTTTAACAGATGGACCAACAAATCTTGTAGAGGTAAACGTTGATATCAGGGAAATAAATGTAAAATTCAGTGATGATAGCAGTGGCACTAATGGATGGATTTCTATGCCAACCAATGCAAGGGTATATAATTTACTGGGATTACAAAACGGGGTAGATACGCTTCTTGCTTCGCTTGTATTACCAAAGGATACGGTTAAGGAAATCCGTTTTGTGCTGGGGCCGAATAATACCGTTAAAGATTCTACCGGAGCCATATTTCCTTTAGTGATACCCAGTGGCGCTCAATCAGGCTTAAAAATAAAAGTAAGCAAAAAACTTTCGGCTACTTTAGAAACGTTGATCATTGATTTTGATGCAGCCTTATCTGTAAAAAAAGAAGGTAATGGCGATTATAAACTTAGGCCGGTATTAAAAATTAAATAAACTCCAAAAAGAGAACATAAAAAAGCATCCCGATAAAATCGGGATGCTTTTTTATTAATATCAAGAATTTTTTATTTCTCCCAAGCCAATGCACTTGCGCCTAAAATTGCTGCATCCGATTCTTTTAAATGACTTACCAATATTTTTACTTTATTTTGAAACACCTGTATCAGGTTTGCTTCCATATGTTCTTTGGTGGGTTTTAAAATTAAGTCGCCGGCCTTTGTTAAGCCGCCAAACAATACAATGGCTTCGGGGCTACTGAACATAATGGCGTTGGCCAAAGCAAGACCCAATATCTTTCCTGTAAATTCAAAAATTTCCAATGCTACTTTATCACCCTGTATGGCTGCCTCATAAACAGATTTAGAATCTAATTTATCTGCAGGTACATCTCTTAAAATACTTGGTTCAGTTGTTTTTTCTAAAATTTCCATTGCTGTGTTACGTACGCCTGTTGCAGAGGCATAACTTTCCAGCGATCCTTTTTTACCGGTACCCGGATGAAAACGGCCATCGGGTATTATAATGGTATGTCCCAGTTCGCCGGCAAAACCATCATGTCCATATATCAGCTGTCCATTGGCAACAATACCACTTCCAACCCCGGTGCCTAAAGTTATCATGATGAAATCTTTCATGCCCTTTGCAGCGCCATACATCATTTCTCCAATGGCAGCGGCATTGGCATCGTTGGTTAATGTAACAGGGAGTTTAAATTTGGCTTCAAGCAGTTCGGCTAAAGGGATTATACCTTTCCATGGCAGGTTAGGCGCATATTCAATAGTGCCGGTATAAAAATTTCCATTTGGGGCACCTACGCCAATACCTTTAATACGGCCGCTGCCTCCGGATCTTTCAATCAGTTCCGACAGGGCATCATACAATTCATTTATAAAACTATCTACTGTGGCATGTTTTTTTGTTGAAATTTCGCTGCTGAATAACACATTCCCATCCCTGTCCACAATGCCAAACTTTGTGCCGGTGCCACCGATATCAATACCAATTACTAATTGTTCCAGTGCTGTAGCCATATAACAAGTTTAAAAAAAATCCACCCCAAATAGCCGGGGCGGATAAAGTTATGAATAAATTAATAATCTGTTTAACAATACAGTGCTTAATGCCCGCCGCCTGTTTTTTGCTTACTCAGTTCAACTAAATCTATACCCTGATCTTTTAAATCTTTTGTTGCTTTTAAGGCATAAAATGCCAGGTAAGCAAAACAACCTATGCCAACTAAATACGATAAGCCGATGCCGAGAATATGATCAGCAGATAAGTAGCCTTGTAACACACTAATAAAACCTCCGCCACAAATCATAAATATTAAAAGATTAGAACCTTCACTGGTATGTTTTCCCAAACCGGATATAGATAACGTAAAAATACATGGCCATAAAGTTGAACAAAATAAACCCACACTGCAAATAGCATAAACACTTATTTGATAATCGGTTGAAAAAATTGCAATTAATAAAGCGAGTGTTCCAAACAGACTAAATATAAGCAATTGCCTTGCAGGATTGCCCTTACTTAATAAATTGGCAATAATTAAAACAACTATTGCTAAACTGTAAACATAAAAAGGCTGTAAATCATTTTTTGCTATTGCATTAACCAATAAGTACACGCCAAATGCCAGGTAAGGCATTAAAAATTGGAGTACTTTTTTTACACTATCAGAAAAACCGAAAGCACCTGCTGAAGCAGTCCAGCGGCCAATCATTAAACTTGCCCAAAAAAGTGAAATATAAGGAGCAGTTCCGCTGGATGGCGTTCCTAATTTCTGTTTCATGAATTCCGGTAAATTAGCTGCAGTACTTACCTCTACACCAACATATATAAAGATGGCAATCATCCCAAACAGTAATTGAGGGTATTTAATAGGAGAACCCCTATCAACCCAGTTTGACTTTGCTTCTACCAGTTCTTCTGTATTACTTACTAACTGATTAGGTACACTCGAAAAATAGAAAATTGCCGCTACAACTAAAAAGGCACTACCTAAAATTAGGTACGGTGTTTTAACTGCACTTAAAGAACTTACCATAATTGTAGAAACACTGCCAAAAATAGCCAGCTTTACAATTAGTGGGCCAATAGTAGTGCCAAAATTATTTATACCACCTGCCATATTCAATCTTTGAGAACCTGTACTTGCACTACCCATGTTAATGGCAAGAGGGTTAGCTGCTGTTTGTTGCAAAGAAAACCCCAGCCCTATTATAAACAAACCGGAAATGAATAATGGAAAAGATTCGTTACTTGCCGCAGGGATAAACAATAACGTACCAATAGCAGATATGATTAACCCGATGCTTATGCCATTTTTGTATCCAATTTTATTTAATAAATCCTGTTTAAGAAGCTTGCTGATAAAAAGATAAATGAGTGAACCTGCAGAATAGGCTACATAAAACGCAAATGAAACCATTTGTGCCTGCACCTGGGTAAGATTTAGTTTTTCTTTAAATACAGGAATTAAAACATCGTTGCTGGCCGCAACAAAACCCCAAAAGAAAAATACTGAAATTAATACACCAAATTGTTGCCAATTGGTTTTTATCTGGGATGTGGCCGGGTTATTACTAATTAAATCTTTTTGTTCATTTGGCATATCGTTAAGTTTTAAGTGGCTGAAAATAGAATAATTTACTGAAGGGAAAAAATTTTGATTTTTATTTAAAGTGTGCTGTACCATATTTGTGTAATGTATCTGGATAAATTATTATCAAAAAAAATAGTAGATTATTATTTTTATATTTTGTTGAATTCAAACAAAACTCCCTAAATTGTAAATCAGAATTATATACTGATAATAATGGAAATACTTCATGTAACTGCTGAATGTTACCCTTACGCCAAAGCCGGGGGCCTTGCCGATGTGGCCGGCGCTTTACCCAAATATCAAAATGAACTGGGGCATATTGCCAAAGTGGTTATGCCCATGCACCGCACCAGATTTTTACTGGACAACGAGTGGGAAACGGTACATAAGGGCTCATTTACCATGGGGCAGTATTATTTTGATTATACCATCATTAAAGAAAAAACCAACAAACTTGATTTTGATCTGTATTGTGTTGATATTTTTGGTTTGTTCAACAGGGAAAAGATTTATGGTTATGATGATGACACCGAACGCTATACTGCTTTTCAGATTGCTGTGGTGGACTGGATAAGTAAATGGCAACACAAACCTGATGTGGTTCATGTGCATGATCATCACACGGGGCTTATTCCTTTTATAATGCAGAACTGTGATGCCTATCGTTATTTGGCAACCATACCAACTGTACTTACTATTCATAACGCCCAGTACCAGGGATGGATGGACTGGGAGAAATATAATTATATACCTGCTTACAATAGCTGGGAGTGGGGTAAGCTGGATTGGCAGGGCAGGATCAATCCGCTGGCATCGGGAATTAAATGTGCATTAAGGGTTACTACGGTAAGCCCAAGCTATATGGATGAATTAAAATACAATGCCAATGGCCTGGAAAGTTTATTTGAATATGAGAAAGGTAAATGTATTGGCATATTAAACGGAATAGATAATGCCGTATGGAATCCCAAAACTGACACTTATATCCTGGATAATTTTTCAGTACCAGATGTTGATGCAGGAAAAAAACTGAACAAGAAAAAATTATGTGAAGATTTTGGGCTGGATGAAGAAAAACCACTCTTCGTTTTTATAGGCCGGCTGGTTGGGGAAAAGGCTGCGGAATTATTACCCCAGGCTATTAACGATTCCGTTTATCACATGAATGGTAAAATGAATTTTTTAATTTTAGGCAGTGGCGAACCTTGGGTGGAAGCACAACTGGAAATTATGAAAAGCAGCCTGATGGGTTTTTATAATTCTCAAATAGGATATAATGAAAAACTGGCACACCAGATGTATGCCGGGGCCGATTTTTTATTAATGCCCAGCAGGGTGGAACCATGCGGCCTTAATCAGATGTATGCATTGCGTTATGGCACCATGCCCATTGTACGCAGTACGGGTGGGTTAAAGGATACCGTTATTGACTTTGGCGATAAGGGCGGCTTTGGTATCAGGTTTAATGATGCCACAGTTGGTGATATAACCTATTCCATCTACAGGGCTACCGAATTATATGTTGATCAAAAGAAATTAACTGCCCTGCGCAAGAAAATGATGCAGATAGATAATGGGTGGGAAGTAAGTGCAGGGCGGTATATTGATCTTTACAAAACAATTTTGTAAAAAGGAACAATTTTTTTATACGCTTGTTATTAATCATTGAAAAAAATATCAGTACATTTAATTTATAATTTTAACTCATGGACACAAAATCTGTAGTAGCGGTAATCCTTGGCGGTGGCGCAGGCTCACGCCTTTATCCCTTAACTTCAACCCGCAGTAAACCTGCTGTACCTATTGCAGGTAAATACCGTTTGGTCGATATTCCTATTTCCAATTGTATTAACTCAAGCATCAACAGAATGTTTGTATTAACACAATACAATTCAGCTTCGCTGAACAAGCATATCAAAAACACTTACCAGTTCAGTGCATTCAGCAAAGGTTTTGTTGATATTCTTGCAGCAGAGCAAACACCGGATAGTTTGGGATGGTTTCAGGGAACAGCCGATGCAGTAAGGCAATCATTAAAGCATATTGGTAACAATGATTTTGATTATGTACTGATCCTTAGCGGCGACCAGTTGTACCAAATGGATTTTGCAAAAATGATAGATAATCATGCAACGCAGGGTGCCGATATTACTATTGCCACCATTCCTGTTGGAGAAAGAGAAGCACCTGAATTTGGTATATTAAAATCAAATGAAGAAAGCCTGATCACTTCGTTTATAGAAAAGCCTAAAAAAGAATTATTGCCTGAATGGGTTAGTGATACAGGAGATGATATGCAGCGCCAGGGCAGAAATTACCTTGCATCAATGGGTATCTATATTTTTAACCGTAAACTTTTATTCGATCTGCTGGAAGTGGATAAAAAAGATGCTACCGATTTTGGAAAAGAAATTATTCCTACATCAATAGGCAAAAGCAAAGTAATCAGTTACCAGTATGATGGTTACTGGACCGATATTGGAAATATTTATTCTTTCTTTGAAGCCAACCTGGCATTAACACTGGAAATTCCATTGTTTAATTTATTTGATAACAAAAATGTGGTGTACAGCAGGGCACGTATGTTGCCACCGGCAAAAATAAGTGGCACTACATTAGAACAAACTTTAATTGCCGAAGGTTGTATCATACATGCCAGCCGCATTGAAAACAGTGTAATTGGTATAAGAAGCCGTATTGGCGGTGGCTCTACTATAGTAAGCTGTTATATGATGGGTAGCGACTTTTACGAAACACTGGAAGAGATAGCTCATAATACAAACAGAAGTATTCCTAAATTAGGTATCGGCGACAGGTGCTATATAAAGAATGTGATCATTGATAAAAACTGTCGTATAGGGAATGATGTACGCATTAACGGCGGTAGTCATCTGCCGGATTCAGATCATGCATTGTATACCGTAAAAGATGGAATAGTAGTATTAAAAAAAGGTGCAATAATGCCTGATGGCTTTGTAATTTAATGTTCTTGTCAAAAATATTTTCGAAACATCCTTTTTTAAGGATGTTTTTTTTTGTGGTATTTTAAAAATGTGTATTTTGTACACAATTAACGATAATTTTTAAACGATTGCTATGTCTGACTATGGTAAAAATATTTTAGATGGCCTCAATAAAGAAAACAAACCCAGGTTATCTCTTGTAGAAATCATAAACATGAGTGTTGGTTTTTTTGGTATTCAGTTTGGGTGGGATTTGCAACGGGCCAATATGGGTGTTATTTATGATAACCTTGATGCTAAAGTAGATAATATACCTTATCTTTTTTTAGCTGCACCGCTAACGGGTTTAATTGTTCAACCCATTATAGGTTACATGAGTGACAGGACCTGGCATCCAAAATGGGGAAGAAGAAGGCCTTATTTTTTACTTGGTGCTATACTAAGTTCAATTGCTTTAATTTTTATGCCGCATAGCAGTGCGTTATGGATGGCAGCAGGTTTACTTTGGGTATTAGATGTTTTTGGAAACGTGGCAATGGAACCATTCAGGGCTTTTGTAGTAGATAAGTTACCCGATAGCCAGGTTAATAAAGGGTTTATTATGCAGGCGCTGATGATTGGATTGGGGGGTACTATTGCCTCCTCTTTACCTTGGGTTTTAAGAAATATTTTCAGCATTAATAATATTGCAGCCAAAGGTATTATTGCCGATAATGTAAAATACTCTTTTTATATTGGTGCTTTCTTTTTTTTAGCGGCTGTGTTGTATTCTGTTTTTACCACAAAGGAATATCCGCCAACCGAGGAAGAATTAGCTGAAAATAAAAAAAGCGAAGGAGGAGTAAAAGAAATTATTTCAGCTATAAAAAATATGCCTAAAAAAATGAAAATAATTTCGCTGGTGCAGTTTTTTACCTGGCCGGGTTTATTTTTAATGTGGTTTTATTATTCGCTTTGTGTTGCCTATAAAATATTTGGTGCCAACAGCAATACTGATCAGGCTTTTGGAGATGGAAAAGATTTTGCTGGATTAACATTGGCCTATTATAGTATTGTAACTTTTTGTTTTTCATTTATTCTGCCATCTATTGCAAATAAATTGGGCAGGAAACTCACACATAGCTTATGCTTATTAGCTGGAGCCATTGGCTTAATCAGTGTTGCATTTGTAAGCAATAAATATATGTTGTATGCCAGCATGACGGGAGTTGGTATTGCCTGGGCAAGTATTTTAAGTATGCCTTATGCCATGTTAAGTGGTGTATTACCCAAAGGCAAAATTGGTATTTATATGGGCATATTCAACTTCTTTATTGTATTGCCCGAAATTATTGCAGTGTTTGTGTATCCAAGTTTAATGGAGCATGTATTTAATAACAATATGCTATCGGCAGTAATGTCTGGTGGCGTGTTAATGATAATTGCTTCGGCCATTTGTTATTTTTATATTAAAGAAGAAAAAAATAGTTAGGAAAAAAAATTATTTCTAGCTTTTAGTGTATTATTGGTAAAGATATTTATTGCAAATAAAGCGATCCCTTTAAATATTATCTTACTACCCGGAGGACGGGCAATCAGATAAATTAAATTCATTTTATGCTTTAAGGTATTTGCAATAAGAATGGAGACATTTATATTGCTATTTCGAATAATTAAAATGCCCGGAAACATTTTCGGCTTATAATTATAAAAATAAATTCCAGATGCTACGGTGTATCCATTTACCATCCTCTGCTGCTTTTTTCATGAATTTTTTCAGCATTTCATCTTTGGTTTTACTTCTTTTATCTGCAGGGCTTGCTATCTTTTTTTCATCTACTGCTATAACATTAACTTTAGTGGCAATCCAGCTGCTGTACATCCGTGGTACCGTTACACCTAATATCATTCCCGGTAGCCCATGCAGACCAACAGGGCCGCCGCTGATTGTTATTTCATCAGTATAAAAAGCAAATACATACACACTGTCAAATAAAACAGTATAAGCTTTACGGCAGTTAAACCCGGCAATCATGCGGCTTTCTGTAGGTACTAATTTCCAGTCAATATCTTTTATGCTGTCAGTAAAATTAAATTCATCGCCCCAAAAATTTCTTTTAAAGGCGCTGGTGCCTGCATCAAAATCGTAGTACCAGGTATTGCCTTCGTAGTTGATATCATTATCCCACTGCGATTTGTTTTTTTGATCGAGCCGGTTAAAAATATAAATACTTTTATTATTATTAAAAGTAAAATCGTAATAACAGATAGTGTATTTAGCCATATTACTTTTATAATTTTCCTGCCAGCTGCTTTCGGTTTCATTATTGAACCAGCTGTCAAAATTTTTGTGATTATTTACTTTTACCTCAAATTCAATACTGGCTTTATCAATAAATTTCTGCTGGGCTTTAAGTGTAAAGCCTGGAGCTGTCAACAAAAGCATAAATAAAAATATTTTTTGCATAGCTATTTATTTTATTGGTTCAACAGGTGCAGTGCTTTGTTTTTGATTATGTGTAAATTCCCAGGTAAATGTAAGCAGCCAATACCTTTTAAGCGTATTAAAATAACTTTCCGTGAACTTATATGTACTGAAATTATTTTCATATCCACGGTTCTGGTTTAAAATATCATTGATGCCAAATTTAAGGCTCAGTTCTTTTTTATACACGTACTTTTTTATATCAGCATTCCACCTTATATAATTATTATTTTTTGTTAGGCGTGGATCTTTTTGACGGAAATTAATATTAGCGTTGGTATTAACAGAGAGGCTCTTTTTTAAATATACCGAAGCCTCCCCCCAGCCACCTAAACTCCAGAAATGAGTATTTGATGAATTGTTTATAGATGAGCTGGTATTGTTAAAATCTAAATTAGGGCCGATATTAAAATTATATTTGTCCTCAACATATTTATAAACCTGTATTCTTATTCCATAAGACATATTGTTATTTATGTTTTTAAAGCCATTTACAAAATCGATGTACCTGTTATATTCCATATTAGGGCCAAAACTCAGTTGTATTTTTTTCTTACCCGATCCTATTGCAAAATTATAATTAAAATCAACCCTTAAACTTTTGTTGCCGTTTACATTTACGGTTTTATAAACATTTCTTCCCAGGGAATCAATGCTGTTAAACTGTGTAAAAGCATTGTTGGTAACGCTGTAATTGCAATAGCTCCAGATATAATTATCACTCAGCGGTTTGCTCCAGTTAAAGCTGCCTGAAAAATTATTGGAAAAGGATTGCTTCAGATCTCCGTTACCAATAAAAATACTAAGTGGATTACTGTTATCAACAATTGGCTGCAGTTGTTGCAGGCTTGGTGCCTGTGCATTACCATTATAATTTAACCTGAAGTTCTTATTGCCTTTAAGTTTTATCTGCACATTTGCACTGGGAAAAAAATTATTGAAATTATAATCCTGCTTTACACCCTTGCTTACATTATTTTGTTTAAAATTATTAAAGGCTACTGCTGCACCAATGCCTCCGGAAATTCTTTTTTTAACCATCCTTAATGTCATGCCTGGCCTATGTACTAACCTGTTAAAATCAAAATTATTACTTAGCGAATCTATTTTTGTTGCAAAATCACCCAGGGCATCTTTTTTTAATACTGTTCTGTAATTGCTGCTGTTGCTTATATTGGCACTGTAAGTAATGCCAAGCGATAATGATTTTGATAAGGGTTCAGTGTAGCCAACATTAACCGTAAAAGTTTTTGCATCGGCATTATTCAATGTTTTTTGATCTATTGTATCTCTTTTCGTAATTGCAGTGCCCTTATAAAAATTGTTGAGGGAGTATAAAAATATTTTGCTGTCAGTATGGTTTAGGTTTACATCTGCAGTTGCAGAAAATGTACGCCTTGTTTTTTTAAATTTATGATTCCAGTTAAGGGTGCCCTGGTATTTTTGTCCGTTGCTGGTGGTATTGGTTTTACGGGTGCTGTTATTTATAAAATCATTTTGATTGGTAAGGCTTTCTTCGTAATAATTACTGTTGCTGTTATTGATATTTGCACTTGCCCTGTTTACAAACTTTATGGTGTTATTACTGTCTAATTTACTTTCTATGGTAAAACTTAAATTATGCCTTTCTTTAGTGTTGTTAGATGAAGCATTGCTGTTATTTCTCCAGCTGCTGTCTGGTAAAAAGATTTTACTAAAGGTCTGGCTAAAACCCGGAGCTGCTATTTTAGCATAGCGATAACTGCCGTTTATATTCAGGCTGTCGCCTTTGTATTTATTGCTGTAGTGCAGGCCGCCATTCCAGTTTTTTGGTATACCATTACGTCCGTTGTAATAGCTGTCTTCCCCGTTGCTGTTGTAACTCATCCACATTCCGCCGTCTTCAGTAACACCGCTTGTCATACCATCCATTTCTCCACCGCCAAATTTTTCACTGTCCTGCCAGCCAAGGTCGGTACGGCCGGTATTGCTCATAAAACCATAGGCACTCAGCTTTCTTTTTCCTTTAAATGCATTCAGCATAACACTATTGTTATAGTTATCTGGTGCACCACCTGCAACTTCTGCTTTACCAAAATAGCCCTTTTTTTTATTGGCTTTTAATTTAAGGTTTACCGTTTTTTCTTTTATACCGTCATCTATTCCGGTAAATGTGGCCTGGTCACTTTTTTTATCATATACCTGTACTTCCTGCACCGTATTGGCCTGCAGGTTTTTCAATACCATTCCCGGGTCGTTACCAAAAAATTCTTCACCATCAACCAAAACATTTTTTACAGTTTCACCCTGTGCTTTCAACTGCCCGTCTTTCCCTACCTGGAAGCCCGGCATTTTACGCAGCAGGTCTTCCACGCTGGCGCCATCCTTTACTTTAAAACTATCTGCTGTATATATTGTGGTATCGCCTTTTATGTGTATCGGGCTGCCGCTTTTTACAATTACTTCCTGCAGCAGTTTGCTTTTAGTAATAAGAGAAATTATACCCAGGTTATTGGTGGATTCATTTAAACCAATACTGTCCACATAATCTGCATAAACAGGATGGGTAGTTAATAAATTATAACTGCCCGGTTTTATATTTCGGATAGAAAAATTTCCTTCGCCGTCTGTTCTTGTAAATTTATATAACACAGAATCCTTTTGGCGTATTAATGCCACAACAGCATTTTTTATTGCTTTCTTATCTGTTTCATCTTTAATAGTACCCGATACAGAAACAGTTTGCGAAAAAGCAGGCAGGGAAAGGCAGAACAAGGCCAATAGAAATGCAGTTAGTTTGTGCATGAGCAAGGGTTGGTAATGTTTTTTATGGCTATTATAAAAATACCTTATAAAACTCGACATAATAATTGTGAATTCCTTAATTAGTATTCTTAAATTTACGTTAAAGCAAAAATAACCTCATAGAGATTCACCTATAATTATATTCCATAAATGGCAACATCAAATTCTTTAGCGGCAAAAATGAAAGTAACCCCAAAAATGAAAGCCCCACTTAAATACGAAGAACAATATTTTGTAGACAGTACAAAGCCGGTATGGAATTATTCGCTGTTTACCGATGAGGATATCAGGAATTACCAGAATGGTACTTTATACAATGCTTATACAAAATTTGGCAGCCATCACCTTAATGTGTTAAACACAGATGGTTTTTATTTTTCGGTTTGGGCACCTAATGCTACTGCTGTAAGTGTAATTGGAGATTTTAATGCCTGGAATCCGGTGGGACATGATTTATTTGTAAGGCATGATGGCTCGGGCGTATGGGAAGGATTTATTCCTCATTTTAAAAAAGGCGAAGCCTATAAATATCGTATCATTGGTTATAAAGGTGTGGTGGTAGATAAAGGAGACCCATATGCCAACTATTGGGAGGTAAGACCGAATACTGCATCTATTGCATGGGATACCAATAAAAAATGGGATGATGCAGACTGGATGAAGAAAAGAAAAAAGAACAATGCACTTGATGCTGCATGGAGTGTGTATGAAGTGCATTTGGCAAGCTGGATGCGGCCGGTAAAAGATGATGAAGAAAGTTTAAATACTTATCAGCAAATTACAGAACGATTAGTACCCTATGTAAAAGAAATGGGTTTTACTCACGTGGAGTTAATGCCGGTTATGGAACACCCGTTTGATGGCAGCTGGGGTTACCAGGGAACAGGATATTTTGCAGCCACTTCCCGTTTTGGTACACCCGAAGATTTTATGGCCATGGTGGATGCGTTTCATCAAAATGATATTGGTGTGGTGCTCGACTGGGTGCCATCGCATTTTCCTTATGATGCACATGGTTTGTTTATGTTTGATGGTACGCATACGTATGAGTATGCAGATATGCGTAAAGGGTTTCATCCCGACTGGAACAGTTATATTTTTAATTACAGCAGGGGAGAAGTAAAATCTTTTTTGATCAGCAGTGGCAGATATTGGTTTGATAAATTTCATATTGACGGCATCCGTGTGGATGCGGTAAGTTCTATTTTACGGTTAGACTATTCAAGAAAAGCAGGAGAATGGGAGCCCAATGTTTATGGAAGCAATGGCAACATTGAAGCTATTGAATTTATAAAACATTTTAATGAAACTATTTACAGGGATTTTCCTGATGTGCAAACTATTGCAGAAGAATCTACCGACTGGCCTAAAACAAGTAAGCCTACAACCGAAGACGGCCTTGGCTTTGGAATGAAATGGATGATGGGCTGGATGCATGATACGCTGGATTATTTTAAAATGAATCCTTTATTCCGTTCTCATCATCAAAATAAATTTACCTTCAGCATGGCGTATTATTATGATGAAAATTTTATGTTGCCATTAAGCCATGATGAAGTGGTGCATGGTAAAAGCCCCATGATTTATAAAATGCCGGGAGATGAATGGCAAAAATTCAGTAACCTGCGCCTGTTATATACTTATATGTTTACACACCCTGGTGCAAAACTGTTATTCATGGGTAATGAGTTTGCACAAACCACCGAGTGGAATTATAAAAGCGAATTAAGCTGGGAGCTGTTGCAGTTCGACTGCCATAAAATGATGCAGGAATGTGTAAAGGATCTGAATCATTTATACAGGGACGAACCGGCATTACATGAACTGCAGTTTGATAATTCAGGTTTTGAATGGGTTGACCTTAACCATCGTAACGAATCAATAATGGTGTATCGCAGAAAAGGAAAGAAGAAGAAAGACGATGTGCTTATCATTTTAAACATGACGCCGGTGGTACATAACAACTGGAAATTGTACGCTTATGGCAAGGCTGAATGGAAAGAGTTGTTTAACAGCGATGAAAAAAAATATTGGGGAACCGGTGATGTGTTCAATCCGGAAATAGCCTGTACATTGGTGGATAAAAAAACAGGTCAATATGAAATAAACCTGCACTTACCTGCGTTAGCAGCAGTAGTACTTAAATAGTGGAATAATTATTGTACTTTATCTTACTATGAAAAACATCCTGACCGTAACAACCTTATTATTTTCAGTTACTGCACTTGCACAAAACAACGACAGTGCACAATTTTATTACCGAAAAGGAACAGAGGAAAAAACTGCAAAACAATATTTAGCTGCTTCAAAGGCTTTCGATAAAGCCATAAAATTCGATCCCCAACTTACTGCTGCTTATATTGAGAATGGCTATGCCAACCTTGAAATGCGTAAAACCGATGCTGCCATTACCAATTTTACAAAAGCACATGAACTGGAACCGGGCAATACAATACCCGTAAAGGAACTGATGGAATTATATTTCAACTACAAGCAATATACAAAAGCAGTTGAGCTGGCACAACTTTGTACAAACTGTGCCAGTGCCGAAAAAATAATTGCAATAAGTTATTTTCAGCAGGAAGATTATGCCAAAGCAGAAAAAGCATTGCTTGCTCTTATTGCTAAAAACCCTGCCGATGCAGAAGTGAATTATACTTTGGGCCGCAGCTACCTTGAAATGGAACAGGAAAAAAAAGCAATTTACTACTATGATAAAGCTGTTTTTTTAGATACAGGTAAAGCTACCTGGCTGCATGAACTGGCGTTGCTGTATTACACAATAAACGATTATAAAAATGCTGTGGTTTATTTTAATAAAGCTGCAGCAAACGGCTTTACACAAACCAACGACTTTAAAGAAAACCTCGGCTTCTCTTACATTTATAGTGGCGAGTTTGAAAAAGGTGAAAAACTGGTATTGGATATAATGGCAAGAAAGCCCGGCAATAAAGATCTGTTACGTGATGTTGCCGATGCGTATTACCAAATAAAAAAATACGATAAAACCCTGGAGTTTTGCCAGAAGCTTTTAGAAATGGATAAGAATGATGGTAAGGCTTTGTACCAGGCCGGCCAATGCTTTATTAAAAAAGGAGAAAAAGACCGAGGGCAAGCCATGTGCGATAAAGCGATTGAATTAGATCCTTCTTTAAATAATTTAAAAAAACAACAGCAAATGGGCGCAGGGATGTAAGTGCGGCTAAAAAATATTTAAAAAACCGGAAATTAATTCCCGGTTTTTTAATGCACCAATGATTTTGTAAAATTCTTTTCCCCCGCTTTTATACCCACAGCTAAATAATTTTCTTTTGGTGGAATAGGGCAGTTGTAACCTGTGGTGTAAGCACAATAAGGATTGTAGGCTTTATTAAAATCTATAGTAACAATATTGTTTTTTATATCAGTCGTTTCAATATCAATATAACGGCCGCTGCCATAAGTTTCATCACCCGTAGTTATATCTGTAAAAGGGATAAACAAATAATTCCTGTACTGTGGATTTTGTTTTACGGATTGATAAACTGTTAACTGTAATGCGGTATCATGAATGGTAAATATTAATTTGCCATAGCGTATAAAATCTTTTTGCGGAATAGCTTTGCCTGAAGTTTTCATACTGATGATAACAGTGTCTGCAGATTTTTCAAAACGGCTTTGCACCTTATAATTTTCATCAGCTGCAAAAAAAAGAAATAGTTTTTTTTCCTTTCCTTTCACCACTTCATGTGTGGCCACATATTTTTTTTGGTAGGCATTTATAGAATTGATGTAAGCCGTATTTTTTTGTGCAATGGTTGTATGAATAAAAAAAATAAAAACTGTTGCTATACTCAGTACTTTCATGTTGTAATTTTTTTTTTGATAGTTCATAGTCCATGGAAAAATATTGCGAACGAACAACTCAAAGGCTATCGGCTATTGTCTATTGACCATTCACTAATTCATCATCAATATATTCACACTTCTTTGTAAAATATTAAATGCAATTTCCGCCATCAGGTTTTCTTTATCAAGAGTAGGATTTACTTCGGTGATTTCAAAACAGCAGATTTTGCGGTGCTGCATAAACTTGCTTATCAGGTCTTCCGCTTCTCTTTCCCTTAAACCATTGCTTACCGGTGTTCCTGTTCCTCTGCTGATGGAAGAGTCAAGACTATCCACATCAAAGCTTAAATAAATATCGGTGCAGTCGCTTAAATAGCGGATGGCTTTTCTGTAAATGATCTCAGCACCATTACGCCTTACTTCGTTAGTGGTAAAAACTTTTATACCGTGTTTTTCAATAACATGTTTTTCTTCTTTTTCAAAATCACGTAAAGAGATGAACACAATATCTTCCGGTAAAATTTTAGGAGATATTTTACCAATATTTTTCAATTGCTCCCATTGTTTTACCGTTTTATCATCAAGGTCGTGTACTTTAAAATCCATATTATCTTCTGCAATACTTGCCGATAGTGGCATACCATGCATGTTGCCGCTTGGCGTGGTGTAAGGTGTATGCAGATCGGAGTGGGCATCAATCCATATAACGCCTAATTTACTTTTTGGTTTTGCCATTTTTAAGCCGGCAATGGTTCCGGCAGCATTGCTATGGTCGCCACTTAGCACAACAGGGAAAAAATTATTTTTAATGGCATCATTAACCGCCTTGCTTATTCTTTCGCAGGTGGTAAGCACACCATTTATTCTTTTGGCATAAGGCGACTGGATGGGTTCGAAAAGCTGCTGGTTTTCCACATCAATTTTTTCGGAAGGGAAGTGCACAAAAAAATTACTCATAAAATCCAGTGCCGCAATTTTAATGGCAGCTATACCCAAACTGGCGCCACGGGTTCCGGCACCTATTTCAGAAGGTACTTCAATCAGTTTTATATTTTTCATATAACGAATCAGCTGGCAAGCTGAAAAATTTGGTGATTGTCAAAGCTACAACTTTCCTTTTAAGGGGTTAATGCCGTTGAGGCTTCCGGTGCAGCCGGTTATTTTAAACCGGGTAAACATATCTTCGCTATACCATTTTTCATCACGGGTTTTATGTATCACTTCCCGGTGTTCCTTCAGTTGGTAGGCAAATTCTTTCATGGCTTCTTTGCTTTGCCAGATGCTGAAAGTAGCCTGTTTAACTAAGGGCATTTCACCAATACCATACGAAGTAATAAATCCATTTGCACCTGCCATTTTAGATGCAACGCCATCAACATGTTTCCAAAACTCTTTTAATCTCGATAAACGGATGGTGGCTCTTGTAAGTACAGCAATCTGTCCTTCATAATCCGTTTTATACGGCAGGTCTCCAAAAACTTTTTTACCGTCCCATAAACCATGGCTTTCTATCGACTCTAATAAATAAGTAATGTTTTGACAATTAAATAAACCGATCCATTTGCTTATAAAAGATCCGTAAAGCTTTTTAAGTAAAATATCACTGGAATAATTTTTAAGCTGTACCTGTTTAAACCGCAGGTTTGAAACAGATAGAATTGCCCATTGCTGCCAGTCGGGGGATTTGTCAAAACTCCCGTTTTTTCCGCAGCCCATCAGTTTCCAAAACCGTGATTTTTTATTAAGCCATAAGGGGAAACGAAATAGTGCCATTGCCAGTAAGGCAAATGGAATAAAGCGTTTTCTATATCTTATTATTGTGAGTGTAGCAGTCATATGGTTTGTAAATGCAATATAGCACAAACTTGTTCGTTATATATTTAGTAAGAAACACATTTTACCTTAAAATTTTAGTTTGTTTGTGCTTTTTAGTTAAGTAAACAGCCTTCTGGTTTTCCAGAGGGCTCTTTTATTTTATCTATCCTTCAAATAAAAGCCGTTGAATTTTTTTCAACGGCTTTTATATTATGATAATATTAATTAAAATTGTTCCAGTTTACTAAAAAAGAAATCACCTTCAATCCTGGCATTTTCATCACTGTCACTGCCATGAACGGCATTTTCGCCAATAGAAGCCGCATATAATTTGCGGATGGTTCCTTCCTCAGCATTGGCCGGGTTGGTGGCACCAATCAGTTTACGAAAATCTTCCACAGCATTTTCTTTTTCTAAAATAGCGGCGGTAATGGGGCCACGGCTCATAAACTCCACTAATTCTCCATAAAAAGGCCTTTCGGAATGTACTGCATAAAATTCGCCGGCTTTTACTGCGCTAAGGTGTGTAGTTTTCATAGCTACAATTCTAAAACCTGCAGCATTTATCATCTGTAAAATGGCTCCGGTATGCCCTTTAACAGTAGCATCAGGCTTAATCATTGTAAATGTTCTGTTACTCATTGTATTGATTTTTTAGGGCGCAAAGATAATGGGTTTTTGGGTTTATTGTTTTCAGTTTTAAGGGGCTTTCGGATACAGCGGTTTAAAGCAATTAAAAAGAACTGTAAACCTCAAACCGAAAACTGGAAACTTTAAACTACTTTTGCGCCTCTTTATGCAACAAATACAAAATATATATCCTTTATTGGGGCTGCCAAAAAATGTGGTGATAACCACTCACCAGAAGCCGGATGCAGATGCAATGGGTTCTTCTTTGGCATTAGCTCATTTTTTAAAGGGATTTGGGCATAAGGTCACAATCATCTCCCCCACCAACTGGGCTACATTTTTAAACTGGATGCCAGGTTGTAATGAGGTGTTGGATTACGAATCGCCAAACGGGAAAGCGAATGCCGCTATAGATGAAGCCAACTGGATATTTTGCCTTGATTTTAATACGCTAACCCGTACTAAACGGATGGAAGAAAAATTAATGGCAGCAAAAGCGGAGAAAATTTTAATTGACCACCACCGGGAACCACAGGAAGAAGTGTTTGCTTATGGCATAAGTGATATTGGAAAAAGTTCTACCTGCGAAATGATCTACGATTTTATTATCGCATCAGGTAATGAAGATAAAATAACCACTGAAATTTCGGAATGTATTTATGCAGGGGTGATGACTGATACCGGTTCTTTCCGTTTTCCGTCAACAACGGCAAGTGTACATAAACTGGTAGCTAACCTTAAGGACAAAGGTTTGGAGCATAGCCATGTTCACGAAGAATTGTTTGATAATTTTTTAGAGAACCGTTTTCGTTTTATTGGTAATGTATTGCTGAACCGTATGGAGATATTTTACGAATATAATACCGCATTAATAGCCATTCCGCAGCAGGATTTAATTAAATACGACATGCGTACCGGGGATACTGAAGGGCTGGTGAATTATCCATTGAGCATAAAAGGTATTAAACTGGCCACCATTATTATTGACAGGGGAGAAGAAAGAAAAAGTTCTTTCAGAAGTAAGGGTGGCTTTGATGTAAATACATTTGCAAGAAAATATTTTAATGGTGGCGGGCATTTTAATGCAGCAGGTGGTTTTAATAAAGAACCGTTGGAAGAAGTAGTGACAAAATTTAAACAGGCTATGAAGGAAAATATAGCCCAATTAAGCAGTTATCAATTTTAAACAATATAATAAAATCAAGCAATGAAAAAATTTGTTTACGCAGCGTTTATTTGCGCAGCAGCATTATCTGCATGTACCACACCTTTTAAAAAAGCAAAAGACGGTACAGAGTATAAAGTGATTAGTAACAAAAGCGGTAAGAAGATACTTATCGGTGAAATAATGGAATTCAACGGTGTAATACGTTATAAAGACAGTATACTTCAAAGTACTTTCGAAGATGGCATGCCTCAATACGGACGTTATGATACTGCTCAGTTTCCTCCTTCTTTTAAAGAAGCATTTATAAATTTACATGTTGGCGACAGTATTGTTTTTAGAATGAGTACAGACTCTATTTTAAAATCAGGACAGGCACCTCCGTTTATGAAAAAAGGCCAATTTATTTACCGGAGCTTTAAAATGGAGAATGCTTATGCTACAGAACAACAGGCAGACAGTGCCCAAAATACACATATAAAAATTGCCATGGCAAGATCTT
>JAYVPT010000033.1:0-22545 GCA_043757165.1 Ferruginibacter sp. | reverse complement strand
GAGATTCCGTGGAAACCCCGGATTAATGGATAATGAAATAATGGATAGTTGATAATTTTCTAAATCTAAAGTTTCTTCTTTATTATCAATTATCAATTATTATTTTTCCATCCTTCATATGCACAATTCTATCGCTCATTTTTGCCAGTTCTTCATTATGTGTTACAATTAAAAAAGTTTGTTTGAATTGTTTACGCAGATCTATAAACAGCTCATGTAATTCTTTTGCATTGGTACTATCCAGGTTTCCGGTTGGCTCATCGGCCATCACTATAGATGGATTATTGATCAGTGCCCTTGCTACAGCTACTCTTTGTTGCTCACCACCTGAAAGTTGCTGAGGTTTGTTCTCCAAACGGTTTGCAAGGCCCAAAGTTTTTAATAACTCTTCTGCCCTTGCCTGCACTGCGGCCTTTTTTCCCCCTGCAATCCACCCGGGGATACACACATTTTCCAAAGCTGTAAATTCCGGTAACAGGTGATGAAACTGAAATACAAAACCAATTTGACGGTTTCGGAAAGCGGCTAATTTTTTACCTGATAATTTATCCACACGTTCATTATTCAAAATAATCTGCCCGGCATCTGCATTGTCTAAAGTGCCGAGAATGTGCAGCAGCGTGCTTTTTCCTGCGCCGGAGCTACCCACTATACTCACAATTTCTCCTTTGCTGATATTAATATCTACACCTTTTAAAACATGTAATTGCCCGTATTTTTTTTGAATATTTGTTGCTGATAACATGCTTTAAAAGTAAGTAATAATTTATAAAAAACGGGCGTTGCAAGTTTTAATCCTGTTTACACAACTTTCTTAAAAACCAGCCGTTAATAAAACACTTTTGGTTATTTCCACAGAACTTCTACATTTGCGGAAAATTAGGGAGTAACAACCCGTAACCATTTACGAAAAAATTAAAGAGATAACATATGTTTTGGACACTAGAATTAGCCTCTCATTTAGAAGACGCACCCTGGCCGGCAACAAAAGACGAGTTAATTGATTACTCTATCCGTAGCGGAGCTCCGCTTGAAGTGGTGGAGAATTTACAGGAACTGGAAGATGAAGGCGAAATATATGAAAGCCTTGAAGACATTTGGCCGGATTATCCCAGCCATGAAGATTTCTTTTTTAATGAGGAGGAATATTAAAAGTCCGTCCGTCAGCTGGCGGAGAACTTAGACTCTACAATATTAAAGAGCCTCTCAAAATTGAGAGGCTCTTTTTTGTTTATTAAAAAGATGGTGTAATCATTATACTCTTCGCAGTTTCCTTTCCATGCTGGGGTTATTTCTCCATTTGTTCAATTACTGCATGCGAAACACCGGTATTAGAAAAACCACCGTCGTGGAAAAGGTTTTGCATGGTTACCATCTTCGTCATATCGCTAAACATCATAACACAGTAATTAGCACAATCTTCTGCACTGGCATTACCCAGCGGACTCATCTTTTCTGCATAGGTAATAAATCCATCAAAACCTTTTACCCCACTGCCTGCTGTTGTACGTGTTGGTGATTGTGAGATGGTATTGACACGTACGTGTTTTTTAATTCCATATTGATACCCAAAATTGCGTGCAATACTTTCCAGTATTGCTTTATTATCTGCCATATCATTATAATCAGGAAAAACACGCTGTGCAGCAATATAACTTAATGCTACAACCGATCCCCATTCATTAATAGCATCCTGCTTCATAGCAGCAGCCAATACCCGGTGTAAACTCAATGCAGAAATATCGAGGCCCCTATGAGAAAATTCATAATTATTTTCAGTATAAGTGATGCCTTTACGTACATTAATGCTCATGCCAATGGAATGCAAAATAAAATCAACTCCGCCACCAAAATGCTCCACAGCTTTTGTGATGAGATTAGTTACCTCTTCATTACTGCTTACATCGCAGGGAATAACCGGTGCATTTATTTGTTCGGCCAGTTTATTAATCTCTCCCATACGCATGGCCACAGGAGCGTTGGTTAATAAGATTTGAGCTCCTTCTTCATGGCAGCAGATAGCTGTTTTCCATGCAATAGATTTTTCGTCCAATGCACCAAAGATGATTCCCTTTTTTCCTTTGAGTAAGTTATATGACATGATTAAATGGTTTGAGGGGTAAAAATAAGATTCTATTTGCTAAAGAAAAATTCTTTGAAATGAATTATCATAAAGCCGAAAACAAACACTATTACAAAAATACTGACCAGGTTTAGCAACATAAAAATAATAAAGTAACTAAAAGACCGACGTGGATTAATTTTTTTAGTTAAAAATTGATGACTGCCATATCCGGCAAGTACAGCGATTGCAATAATAGCAAGTAATAAAATTTTTTGAAGCATAAGCTATATTCAGTTTCCCACCATTTCCCTTGCATTTTGTAATGCAGCAGCAGTAGGCTTTTCGCCACTCAGCATTTGTGCTATGGCAGTTATACGTTCATCATTATTTAATAATTTAACCGAAGTAATTATCTTGTCGCCTTTAATGGCTTTGTACACAAAATAATGAGCATCTGCCTTAGCTGCTATTTGTGGCTGGTGTGTAATGGAAATCAATTGGTGGCCTTTTGACAACTCTTTCATTATATTACCTACCTGCTTGGCTGCTTCTCCACTTATGCCTGTATCAATCTCATCAAATATCAATGTAGGTAATTGCAGTTTTTTTGCCACCAACGATTTTATGCAGAGCATTAAGCGGCTCAACTCACCACCGCTGGCAACTTTATACAAGGGCTCAAACCGATTGCTTTTGTTGGCATCAAATAAAAACTCAACAGCATCGCAACCATATTGGTTTAACGCAATTGAACTTAATGCTATTTTTATTTGGGCATTTGGCATACCCACCTGTTTTAATAACCCGTTTACTTTTTCGGTAAAGGGTTTAATCGTTTTATTTCTGTTAGATGAAATTGTTATTGCAGCCTGCTCACACTGTTGCAATAATTCCTTTGTAAGTTTTTCTTTCTCTGCTATCGCTTCGCTGATGTTTAATACATCATTTAATTTTTGCTGTAACGTTTCTTTAATACCCAATAATTCGTTGGTAGAATTAACCCCATGCTTCTTCATTAATTTATAGCCTGCAGAAATTCTGTCACTAACTACCTGAATGCGTTCGGCACTGTATTGTACACCATCATCAATATTTTCCAGTTCATCAGCAATATCCTGCAGCTCTATTTGTGCACTTTGCAAACGTTTATGTAATCCTTCTATGTTAGTATGATATTGTTCTAAACTGTGCAGGCGGTTGAGTAATGCTTTCACCTGTTGCACTATAGGCTGTTCGCTTTCTTTCAATTCAAAATAAATACTGCCCAATTGCTGTTTAATACTCTCCGCATTACTCAGCAATTTTAATTCGGTATCAAGCTCTTCCAGTTCGTTTTCCTTTAACTCTGCTTCTTCCAATTCTTCAAACAAAAATTTATTGTAGTCGAAACTGGCAGTAGCCGTTGTTTGCTGCAACTGCAGTTCTTCCAGTTTTTTTTTTGTTTTTATATACTGATTGAATAAAACTATATATTGTTGCAACAATACTCCGTTATCCGCCAAAGCATCCAATACTTCCCGTTGAAAATCCGAATCACCTAATTCCAGCGTATCAAACTGCTGGTGCAGATCAACCAATAAGGAACTCAGCCCTTTAAGCTGGTTTAAATTAACAGGTGTGTCATTTATAAATGCTCTCGATTTGCCATTTACTCCAATCTCTCTCCTTACCACTAATTCATCATCGGCATCCAGATCATTATCAGCTAAAAATTGTTTTATAGATTTTTTCTTTTCTGAATTAAAGAAGCCTTCCACCACACATTTTTTTTCTTTTTGTTGTAATACAGCGCCGTCGGCCCTTTCGCCCAATATGAGACTCAATGCACCCATTAAAATACTTTTGCCGGCACCGGTTTCTCCGGTAATAATATTTAAGTTGTTGCTGAAATCAATCGACAGATCGTCGATGATAGCGTAGTTCTGTATATGTAATTTTTGCAGCATGGAAGTATTGGCAAATTAGTTTTTTTTTACCACAGATCGAACAGATTTTAACGAATTAATGCAAAAAGAAAGCATCCGCCAGCTGGCGGATGCTTTCTTAAAATTTATTGCTTATAACTTATTACTTTACTTCTACAGTATCATTCAAATCAGTATCTACCAAAACACGGCCGCAGTTTTCGCAAACCATTACTTTTTTACGTAGCTTAATTTCACTTTGCTTTTGTGGGGGAATGGCGTGGAAACATCCACCGCAACTATCTCTTTCAACAGGCACCACCGCTAACCCATTGCGGTAATTTTTACGGATGCGGTCATAGCTTATCAATAAACGCTCATCCACATGTATTCTTGCAGCTTCTGCTTCTTTATTATAATGCTTTTCTTCTTTCTCTGTTTCGTTAATAATTTTTTCCAGCTCACCTTTTTTACCAGCCAGGTTATTTTCTTTTGTGCTAACGGCTTTTTTAGCGCTTTCAAGTTGCCTTGCTTTATCCGAAATTTCTTCTGTAGCATCTTTAATATGCTTTTCACAAAGTTTTACTTCCAGGGTTTGCATTTCAATCTCTTTGTTGATCGCTTCAAACTCACGGTTATTTTTTACGTTTTCGCTTTGCTTCTCATATTTTTTAACCAGCGCTTCAGCATCTTTAATCCCTTGTTTCTTTTGCTCAATAAACTCCTGGATACCATTTATTTCTTCCTCAACACGGGTTTGCCTTGCATGCAACCCTTCAATTTCATCTTCAAGGTCTTTTACCTCCATAGGTAATTCGCCTTTCAAAATTTGAATTTCATCCAGCTTGCAATCAACTTTTTGCAATTTAACTAAGGATTTTAATTTTTCTTCAACTGAGAAATCTGCAACTTTTGCCATGTTTATTGTTGTTTGATCTTTTTATAAAACGGGCTTTTATAAATCTGTTCAACTCCGGTTGTGTCACTCACTAGTACCGCATCAACACTATTCAGCGGTTTAGGTGTAGTAGTTTACCGGGTTGGTTACAACTCCCGTTTTTAGGACGGCAAAGGTAGGGAATTTTTCCTGCAAAAACTCACTCAAAAGCCCGATGGTAAACTGTTCGCTTTCATAATGGCCAATATCTGCAATTACCACCCTGCCATTAGCATCAAAAAACTCGTGGTATTTTATGTCGGAACTGATGTAAAAGTCAGCCCCTGCGGCACTTGCAGCACCAATTAAAAAGCTGCCGGCACCGCCGCAAAGTGCCACTTTTTTCACCTTATGCCCGGTTAAAGCGGTATGTTTGATCACAGAAAGATTAAATTTTTCTTTTATCTCAACTAAAAAAGCGGCTTCGTTAACTGGTTCAGGCAGTTCTCCAATCAAACCACTGCCAACCTGCAGGCTTGTATTTTCCAAAGCCACAATATCGTAAGCCACTTCTTCGTAAGGATGTGCTGCAACCATGGCATTATAAATTGCTTGCTCAAGCCAGACGGGAAAGATGATCTCCATTTTAATTTCAGCCTCCGTATGCCTTTCTCCAATTTTTCCTGCGAAAGGATTGGTACCTTCTCCTGCTTTATAAGTACCTGTTCCTGCTGCGTTAAAACTACATTCGCTGTAATTACTTATTTGGCCTCCCCCGGCAGCAAAAATTGCATTGCGTACTTTTTCAGCATGTTCAACCGGTACAAAAATGAATAATTTTTTGAGCACATTATTTTTCGGCTGCAAAACCTGCCGGTTTATTAAACCTAATATATCTGCAATTTTTCCGTTAACGCCCTGCAATACATTATCTAAATTGGTATGAATGGCATAAATGGCAATATCATTTTTAATAGCAGTGATGATCGTTTGCTCTATATGATTTTTCCCATTTATTTTTTTTAGTCCGCCAAAAATAATGGGGTGGTGTGCTACAATTAAGTTGAATTTTTTTTCAATGGCTTCCAGTACTACAGCTTCTGTTGCATCTAAAGCTGTAATGATGCCGGTACATTCCCAATTGGTATTACCTGTAATCAATCCGGCATTATCGTAATTTTCCTGTAAAGATGGTGGAGCAATTTTTTCTAAGAAAGATGTAATATCTTGAACTTTCATTGTATAAAATTAGAAAATGAATTCAATAGAATTATATAAAGAATATGTAACAAAGATGAGACAAATTGCCGATGTAAAATATTCTTCCGCAGTTTTACAATGGGACCAGGAAACTTACCTGCCACCAAAAGGTAATGCCATACGTGGCCAACAAATAGCCACACTCAACGAAATTGCCCATCAGCAATTTGCCAACGAAAAAGTAGGCGCTTTACTGAATGAGTTAATGACCGCAAATGATTTAAGTAATACACAAAAACGAAATGTACAATTAAGCTTTTACGATTATAACAGGGCCAATAAATTCACCAGCGATTTTATTCGTAAAATGACTGAAACAGTAAACAAAAGTTTTCATGCATGGGTACAGGCCCGTAAAGAAAATTCCTTCACTGCTTTTCAACAACCACTGGATGAACTGATACAATTAAAAAAACAGGAAGCCGATATTTTAGGTTACGGAAATCATCCTTACGATGCATTGATGAATGATTACGATAAAGGATTAACCGTTGCCATTACAGATAAAATATTTACCGGATTAAAACCACAACTGTCCAGCCTGTTAAATGAAATAGAAAATAAAACGCAGGTAGATGATTCTTTTTTACATCAGCATTTTGATAAAGACAGCCAATGGAAATTTGGCATAGAAATATTAAAGCGCCTGGACTTTAATTTTGAAGCCGGCAGGCAAGACATTAGTGAACATCCGTTTACCACGAATTTCAATAACGCAGATGTACGCATTACCACAAGAATTGATGAAAATGATTTCAACAATATGACCTGGAGTTGTTTACATGAAGCCGGCCATGCCTTGTATGAACAGGGATTATCCGGCGACGAATATGGTTTGCCACTAAGCGAATATTGCAGTTTGAGCATTCATGAAAGCCAGAGCCGCCTTTGGGAAAATAATGTAGGCAGGGCTTTACCCTTTTGGCAGCACAATTTTTCGCTGTTGCAAACGTTTTTTAAAAAACAGTTAACTGGCATAGATATTGACCGGTTTTACAAAGCCATTAATAAAGTAACGCCATCTTTGATCAGAACTGAAGCAGACGAATTGACTTATCATTTTCATGTAATGATAAGATACGAGATAGAGAAGATGCTTATTGATGGCAGTATTGCAACAAAAGATATTCCTGCTTACTGGAATGAGCATTACAAAAAATACCTGGGTATAAAAGTACCGGATGATAAAAGAGGGTGTTTACAGGATGTACACTGGAGCCATGGCAGTTTTGGATATTTTGCCACCTATAGCCTGGGAAGTTTATATGCCGCACAATTGTATGCAGCAATTACAGGAGAAAATGTATCTATAGAACAAGAAATAGCGGCGGGTAACAACAAAAGCCTGCTGCAATGGTTAAACAAAAATATTCATCAGCACGGAAGATTTTACATGTCGGAAGAGCTGTGCAAAAAAGTAACAGGAGAAACATTAAACAGTACCCATTTTATCCGCTATGCAACTAAAAAATATTCCAATATTTACATTTCTTAGGTCAGACGACATGCCAGGGGTTTTGTACAAATCAAGATTTATTATAGCGATAGTACTTGCTGTTATCCTGTTGTTAAGCAGTTGCAAAAAAATTGCTGCAATTGTTCAGCCAAGCCAAACAGCTTTGCAACAATATTTTGAAGAAAATATTTTGAACAGGGATTTTGTAGTACAATTAGCTACAGATAATGGCACCGACCTTACTGCACAGTTTAGTGATTATAAGTTTAAGCTAATAAAGAATACATTATTAGATGGGCCAATGACAGCCATTAACAGCACAACTACTTATACCGGAACATGGAGTTGTAATGATGATTACAGCAAATTGGTTATTACCCTGCCTGCTTCTGTCAGTGCATTTGGTTTTTTAAACCGGGAGTGGCGCTTTACAAAAAAGACATTACCCATTATGGAACTGGCACCTTGGGGAACCACCGATCCCAAAATTTTACACATGGAGCGGTTATAAATTTTCAAAAAAAAAGGAATAACTTCCTGCTGGAATTATTTTTTAGCTAACTGCCTGAACCAGAGTGTATTTTTCGAAAGGGGATATTTTAATTTTTTTTCTTATTTATCAGCACAATTTTTTAATAGGTTTTAAGTTAATAGATATAGTACTGACATGTAGCGCAGGCCACATTATCCAATTATCATTAAAAAACAAAGTACTTACCGATGACTACCAGTTTTGGAGTCAAATACAGTTTTATTATTGTATTATTAGCCGCACTTAACTTATCTGCTAAAGCCCAGTTAGCTGCTGATTTTACAGCCTCTCCTTTATCAGGTTGTGCCCCTCTTGTTGTAAGTTTTACTGATCAATCCACTGGTTCTCCCACACAATGGAAATGGGATTTAGGTAACGGAACCATATCTTTTATACAAAACCCCTCTGTTACATATTTTAATCCCGGCCAATACACCATTAAGCTGGTTATTCATAATGCAGCCAGCGATTCGAATGTGATTGTCAAGACGCAATACATTACCGTTTATGCTGCACCTGCTGTTGCTTTTACCGGTACCCCTTTAAGCGGATGTTTTCCTTTGCCTGTTAATTTTACCGACCAAAGTACACCAGGCAATGGCAGTATAACACAATGGCAATGGGATTTTGGCGATGGAGCTTCCAGCAGTATACCCAGCCCTTCACATACATACACCGCCGCAGGTAATTATAATGTAACCTTACGGTTAACCAACAGTTTTGGTTGCATAAAAGTATTATCTAAACCGCAGTATGTAAAAATAAGCAGCGGTGTTCATGCCGATTTTTCAAATTCCAATCCAGGGAGCTGTAACCCACCTGTAAATATTAATTTCCAAAATTTATCAACAGGTACCGGCGCATTAAGTTATCAATGGAATTTTGGTGACGGGGGAACTTCAACCTTAACTAATCCATCCCATAACTATATATTACCCGGGAATTATACCGTTCGGTTAATAACCACCAACAGCACCGGATGTACCGATACCATTACAAAAACCAATTTGATAAATATTGGAACCATCAATGCTGCATTTACCAGTGCAAACAGCGCTTGTGTAAACAGCCCATTAGCTTTTACCAATACTTCTGCACCTGCACCCTTTGCAGTAACATGGGATTTTGGTGATGGCTCTACTGCTACATCAATGAACCCCGTTAAAGTTTATACCGCCGCAGGAACTTACCAGGTACAATTAATCGCTAACTTTGGGGGTTGCCTTGATACAGCTTATAAAACAATTACCGTTTTTGATAAACCTGCTGCTGATTTCACAGCGCCCAATACAACATCCTGTAAAGCACCACTTACTGTAAGTTTCACTAATTTAAGCATTGGTGCATCCGGGTACAGCTGGGATTTCGGTGATGGAAATACTGCTACAGTACGCAACCCAACACATACATACACCACAACCGGAACATTTACTGTTACTTTAATTGTAACCAATGCCAACGGATGTACAGACACCCTGCAAAAGGCAGGATTTGTTCAAATTCAACCACCAAATGCCAGCATTAATAATTTACCGGTCTCTGCATGTGCGCCTTTATCCTGGACTTTTTCTTCAACAATAAATTCAGTTGATCCGGTGACAGGCTATCAATGGGATTTTGGTGATGGCGCTACATCAGTTTTACAAAACCCTTCCCACACTTTTGGTGCAGGAAGTTATGCCATACAACTTATAATTACAACCGCAGGTGGTTGCACCGATACTGTTACCGTTAGCCCGGGCATTATTGCAAGCGTTAAACCTGTTGCAAACTTTGTAGCTAACCCACGGGATGTATGTGCTCATCTACCGGTAAATTTTACTGATTTAACCACAGGCATTGCAACCAACTGGTTATGGCTTTTTGGCGATGGTGCCACATCTACCGATAAAAACCCCATACACATTTATGAAGATACCGGCTACTTTGATGTGACCCTGATAGTGTGTAATGCCGGTTGCTGCGATTCGTTGAAGTTTGTAAAGTATATGCACATCAATCCGCCAATTGCTGCATTTACCCCATCATTTAATTGCAGTAAACCTAAAGAAAGAGTTTTTACCGATCAGTCAATTGGTGCTGATGAATGGAACTGGAATTTTGGAGATGGCGCCACATCTCCCCAACAAAATCCTGTACATACTTATGCTGATACAGGAACATACACCGTTACCTTACTTGTAAAAAATTATACCACGGGCTGTGAATACATAACCATAAAAACAGTAACAATACTGTTTGAAAAGGCAAATTTTACTGTAACTGATTCTGTAATTTGTAAAAACAATCCCATTACATTTACTGCTGTTGGTAATTATGCTCCCAACATTGCATCGTACGAATGGGATTTCGGAGATGGATCAACGGCTACAAACCCGGTTTTTACACACATCTATACCCAATCGGGCAAATACACTGTACGGCTAATTGTTACAGATATATTAGGTTGTAAAGACACTTTGCAAAAACCATTATACATACAGGTAGATGGCCCAACGGCCAATTTTGCATCAGGCGTTACGGGAAGTTGCTTATTAAGTGCAATAATATTTACTGATAATTCTATCAGCGATGGCATACATCCCATTACCACATGGATATGGAATTATGGCGATGGTAGTATTGATACATTAACTGCACCTCCGTTTCAACATAATTATTCCAGTCCCGGCATTTATACAGTTGCCTTAAAAGTTATTGATAACAAAGGTTGTGTTGATTCAGTTATACAAACAAGTGCATTGATAATTTCAAAACCAGTTGCAGATCTTTCTACAACAGATACCTTATCATGCCCAACCAAACCCATTAATTTTATAAATAAATCAACCGGACCCGGCCTTATTTATAATTGGGATTTTGGAGATGGTAATACCAGTACTGCAACAAACCCGGTGCACAGTTATACTGCAGATGGTATATACACCATTAAATTACATGTTACAGATCAATACGGATGTACTGATTCAATTACCTATCCTGATTATATAACCATTGTGTCACCACATTCAAATTTTAGTATGAGTGATTCATTGGGAACATGTCCGCCATTGTTTGTGAGCTTTACCAATACATCGCAAAACTTTACTGCTGTTAACTGGAATTTTGGCGACGGCACATCAACACAAACAGATAATCCATCACACTTTTACAATATTCCCGGAACATATATTGCCAAGCTCACCATTACCAGCCCCGGAGGATGTATGAATATAAAACAAAAAACAATTACAGTAAGAGGTCCGTTAGGTTCATTTAGTTATGGCCCCATAAATGGTTGCAAGCCTTTAACTGTAAACTTTAACGCCATAACTCAAGACAGGCTTTCATTTATCTGGGATTTTAATGACGGCACTACAAATTCAACTACAGATTCAATTGTTGCTCATACTTATACTATACCTGGTATTTATGTACCTAAAATGATTTTAGTTGATCCGGGTGGATGTGTTGTACCAATTACCGGACCGGATACCATTGTGGTAAATGGTGTTAACGCCAACTTTGGTTTTATTAACAATACTTATTGCGATGCAGCTTCAATAAATTTTTCAGATTCCTCTTTCAGCAATGAAGTAATTACCGGTTACGAATGGAATTTCGGCGATAGTAATTCATCACTGCTTCAAAACCCAACACATTTTTACAATGCCCCCGGTTTATATTATCCCATGTTAATAGTAACCACACAAAGTGGTTGTAAGGATACCATGCAAAGTCCGGCACCTGTAAAAATTGTTACTTCGCCGCAGGCCGCCATTAACAGCACGGCAAATGGTTGTACCCCGTTAACTGTAAACTTTAATGGCCGGCTAATTATACCAGATACATCTGCCATCAGCTGGAACTGGAATTTGGCAAACGGCAATATATCAACACTGCAAGATCCACCGGCACAGATTTATACTAATGCCGGAACTTATACCATACAGGTAATAGCAACTAACAGCAGCGGATGCAAAGACACTGCAACCAAAAATATTGATGCATTTTTAGTGCCAACAATTAATGCAGGAGCTGATACTTTAGTATGCAGAGGTAAGGGTACCACACTTACTGCAACCGGCGCTGCAACATACACATGGAGCCCGTCAACAGGTTTAAGCTGTGCCAATTGTGCTACTCCCATTGCAAGCCCTGATTCTATTACTAATTATGTTGTAAGAGGAACAACAGCACAGGGCTGCAGTAATACAGACAATGTTACAGTAAAAGTAAAACAACCTTTTGCAATGAGTAACAGTGTTGGCGATACTTTATGTAAAGGTGGTGCCGTAAGATTATTTGCAATTGGGGCCGCTTCTTATGTATGGAGTCCGTCAACAGGTTTAAACAGTACTACTTCTGCAACACCATTAGCAAGCCCTTCCATTACTACTGTATACCGTGTAATTGGTACAGACGATAAAGCCTGTTTTAAGGATACCGGATTTGTAACCGTAAAAGTTTATCCTATACCAACAGTTGATGCAGGCCAGGATAAAACCATTAATGTTGGACAAACGGTTGAATTAAAACCAACAGTTTCTGCTGATGTAAGCAGTGCCATATGGACGCCAACACAAAGCATTGTGCAAACTAATTTTCCCAATGTAACAGTTAAACCAAAAGAAACTACGAAGTACACTTTAGAAGTAAGAAATGCCGGAGGTTGTAAGTCGAGAGACCAGGTAACCATTTTTGTGATATGTAACGGCGCCAATATATTTATTCCAAATACTTTCTCTCCAAACGGAGATGGGGTAAATGATATTTTTTATCCAAGAGGTTCAGGATTATTCAGTATAAAAACATTACGCATATTTAACCGCTGGGGTGAAGTGGTGTTTGAAAAAAATGGTTTTTTACCCAATGATGTTTCAGCCGGCTGGAACGGAAGCTTTAAAGGGTTAAAACTTACACCGGATGTATATGTGTACACTGTAGATATTATTTGTGATAACAGTATCGTGTTAACATTGAAGGGAAATGTTGCATTGATACAGTAAAAATTATTACCTTTTTTATAAAAGAAAATAAACTTATCCTTTTAATTTATTTACCAATTCCACATATTCTCCCATCGCGGCTTCTTTTGTTTTTCCTTGTAAAGATGACCATGCTTCATATTTAGCTTTACCAACAAAATCAAATGGATTGGATGGAGCTTCGCTACTTACATCGCCTTCGGTTGATTGTTTGTACAAAGAATACAATTGCAGTAATGTTTCATTACCTGGTTTGGTGTTAAGGTTTTTACTATCCGTAGCAGCTTTTTCAAATTGTTCTTTTAATTCCATGGCTATATTTTCAACGAAACTACTTTTATTTCTTTTAGATTGCTAAAATTATATTGATTTCAATTTAAGGCCGCCTGTTTTTGTTTATATTTCTTTTCCATGCTGCGTATCTCTTTAAACGACTTAAAGCTCATATAGTCAAAACCCTTGTTTTTATTTTCTTTTGCAGCTCTGTACATCATTTCGTAATGATCGGCAATTACTTTTTGTGCTTTAAAAAAAGAAAAGCCCGGCTGGTAAATATGTGCCGGCTCTGCTCCTGCTCCGTTCAATTCAAGTATGGCAATATTTTTACCCTGTTTTAAATCCTCAATACTGGTGCAACGCAGATCGTAGCGGCCAAAATAAAAACCACTGATGCTTTTGCTGATAGTATCGAAAGTATCAACCAGCTGTTCATCCACAATATGATTATAATTTAAGAACATAGCACCACGTACATGATTGCCATAAGGTACTAATATCTCTTCTTCCTCATCTTCTAAAATACGGTCAAAGTTGATTGTTTCATTTTGTTTAAGTGTAACAGATTGCAAAAACGCCCTGTCGTTACGCTTAATCAATTGTGCAATGGTAGAAACGCCATCACCTTTAACACCCAATAATTTTTTTAATGTCACAGATGTTACAGTTCCTTTATCGCTTTTAGGATTACGGTAATAAAAGATACTGAATTCCAAAGGATATGCTACATATGCCTGTATAAGAAATGGAATGGCAATAGATTTTTTATAGGCTTCCAATTCAGTAACACAATTTATTTTTTTTACACACCAGCCCCTTTCGCCCCGGTCTGGCTTCGCAATTACCGGAAATACTATTTCGGTAGCAGCTATTTTTTGTATAGTTGATTCCAATCTATCTGCTACCTCCACATAAATAGTAGCAGGATAGTATTGCTTAGGAATAAGTTCAAATATTTTCCATTTACTTTCAAAAAACATACCCCCTGTTTCAATTGAAGGATTAGCCGCAGAAAAAAAGAAAAATGATCTTGCCTTTAAGCAAACATAAATAAAATAAAAACTTGCGGGGAAATACACCACCCACATTGGCCAATATTCCCAGCTAAAAATTTTAATTCTTAATACCCTGATTCTATATTTTAATTCTTTGAAAAGCATAGGTACTTAAAATAAACAGGTGGCAGTGTCTTTCTTAAAATTTATTGCAGCTGTTGTATCAGTTAAATTTTGCAAATCGAAATAACTCATCAATGCAGTATCATTATCAGACAACTCAACAAAAGAAAAACTCAACGTTTTAATACAATCATTCCTGTTTATTATAAATCCATTATCATTATCTGTAACAGCATTAAAAAAATCAAGTATCGATGCTTTTGAAACCTGCGGATTGGTTGCCATCCAGTTTTGAAACAACTCCTTTCTGTATGTTTTAACTTTACTGGTGTATAATGTTGAAGAAGAAAAAATATGATGAGTATCTGAAGCCAATCTTATCCTGTGTTTGTCAGTACCATCCCAAACCAGTTGGAAAAGATTATTATCGGCCCACACAACCAATGTATAGGGTTCAATATTTTTCATATCCATTAACATCCAGTCTACCACCGGCATTGTGGAATATAAAAGCTCATTCACTATTTTACCCCTGCTTTTGATATAGGAGTTGCCACTGGGATGTTTTTCAAATCCTCCATTCAACAGGATAATTACATATCCCAATTCATTTACGCCGATCCATGTGCCACCAGCCGCAGTATCTACAGGAGATAAATAGCTTACTTCTTTAGCTGAACGAAATATTGGCATTGTAGCTTTGGCACGTTTGGAATCCTCATCCCTGAGAGATGCGAAATAATATTTATTGTTGTCTGGCACAAATATAACTGTACACATAAATTGAATTATTTAGAATCCTATTCTTGTTCCTGCTAATAATAGAAAACCTCTTGCCCTGCTTTGCTGAACATTTATACTGGCAGCCCAGTAAGATGGGTCCAGATAAATTGTTTGCAATATTTTTGATTTAGTGTTATATACTATCCGTAAACCCTGCCTTGCAAATATACCTTTCATCCTGGTAACCTGCTGTTGGATTATTCCGGTACTATTATTTACCGTTAATCTCGGTTCTCCAATATTGGCATAGCCGATACCTGCATAGGGAGAAATAAAGAAATTCCCAGGTTGTTTAAAGCTAATATTTCGTCCAACATTAATACCTGCTAAAAAAACAGAACTATTAGTACGCTGAAAAAGATAATCTGAGTTGTTATCCTTAACCTGTTGATCATATTTTACGGCATTAAAATCAAGTACCAATTGCGTAAAAAAGTAGTGGCTAAGTTTATATTCAATTCCGGAATTTAAAGCAAGCGAATTTTTATACGCTGCAGCAAATTTTGAAACAGGTAAAAACAAACCAACTGATGAAGTAAAATATATCCGGCTGTTGTCCTGCGCTTTTATACTGAAGAAAAAGCCGCTACATAAAAATATTACAGTAAGGAGCTGTTTTTGAATTCTCATTATGTTAAGCATTATTTAATGAGGCTCTGTAACTAATGGTTGAGTAAGCCATTCCAAAATCATTCTGCACTATATCTAATTTCATTTCTATTAAAGCCACTTTAATTAATGCCAGGTGGTGTATAGTATGCTCAGTGTTATAAACTATTTCCCTGAAATAAGTGGTGAATACAGGTGGGTTTATTTCATTTTCTGTATTTTCAACAGCCATTTTCAATTGTTTATCGCTATGCATAATGCTCCTGGTAAGCTGCTGTAAAGTTGCATGAGCCAACACAGGGTCTGCTTCAAGTAAAAGATTGCGGGTGCGGTTTACATAATCAACTTTACCGGTACTATATCCATCAATGGCACATTGAAGTAATTCAATAATGTGCCGGGTGTGTCCGCCTATGCTTGCATTGCCGAGGTGTTCAATCTTTTTAGCATACTGCTTATCACTCAATAATAACAGCAGGTTAGCTAATGATTGCAGTTGTTGAGATAGCTGAATAAAAATCATACCTGTAAATATTTATTGTATTAATGCTGAACCAAAAAGATGATTATATGTAACGCAGTGAATGGAGATATATTTGTATTCCACAAAATTCGGCATACCTGTAATGCTATACACCTGGTTACCATTGGTTGATTTTAATACTCCCAAATCAAAATAGTTTATTGGCATGGCTTCTTTAGATAAATAAACATGTAATGCCGGGCCGTTGTTGGTATTAAAGTTGGCAAGTTTTACTTCGTATGCAATGCCTTTTTTATACACTTCTGCTTTACCTGTTACAGTACCAAATGGGCCGGAAGTAAAAGCGCCGGAATATTTTAATACACCGGTTGTGTCTGCCATTTCATTAATAGTTTCAGTGGATGCAAATGAATCTTTATCTTTTTTGCATGATTGAACTGCTACAGCTACAAATAAAAAAATGATTGATAAACGCATACTAAATATTTAAAAATTTACAATAAATTCCGGGGATATAACGAATTTACGGGTTAACCCATCGGGCCTTACATCTCTTACAACAAAAGGTACACCGCCTGTTAAGCCAATAGTAAATTTATTACTTATTTTATACCAAGCCGATGCTGTACCATTAAGTGTTATACCATCAGAACCTGCAATTTCAATTCGTTTGTTACTTATATTTCCATCTATATAACTGTCTTTACCTAAATGATAAATGCCCAATAAGCCAAGATTAATATTAAATTTTTTATTGGGTTCAATATTATATCCTGCTCTTAATAATACATCTCCCTTACGCTTAAAATCGTTTGTTGCAGCATATTTTGACGCAGCTGCAGTATTCCAATATGCAGGTAAGAAAGTATTCCGGTTTGTGCCACTAACCGGCTGCTGAAAGGCAGTTGCAAAAATCCATTTGTTATTGGTAATACTAAAGCCTCCAATAATATCAGCAGTGCCCAAACTGCTTTGGTATTGCATGGGCAATGGTTTATTTCCTTCTCTTATATCTCCATTATTTAATGGAAGCTTGGTTCCTAAAAGAATGGATTTCGTCCATTTGCTGTTATCTTTTATAATGTATGTTCCGGACAGATAAGCATCTCCCAACCCTGTAGCATTGCCTAAATTTCCTGAAGCATAATTGGCAGTAATTTTTGCCTGAATAGTCCAGTGCCTTGATAATTGATTATCGTATTGAATACCCGGTGTAAATACATATACACTCTCATCACCAATACCATTGGCAAGTATAAGTGTTAGCTTTTGTTTCTTTACATTTTCCAAAGCTGAACCATGAGGCTTTAAGCTACCAATGGTACAAAAGCCTGCATCGCTACAACCCTGTGCGTAAATTTTTGTGGCAACAGATAAACTAAACAAAAAAAACAGCGTTATAACAGCCTTCATGATATTTATTTTTTAAATAATTTTTTATACAATAAAATTCCTTGTTGTTTATGCAGCCACATAATTATACCGCAGCATACAAACACAGCAATAGCCAATATAAAAAGTTGCCCGCCATCACCCTTTGACTGGATACCAATTACAGTTATATGAGAAAGTATAGCACCACTCATAAGACCAATCCCTAACACTGCTCCAATAAACGCTGTTGAAGGAATCAATAGTAATATGCCGGTTATTAATTCAATAATACCTGTGCCTGTTCTCCCCCATGGTTCTACGCCTAATTTTGTAAACAGTTCAACTGATTCGGGATGTGCGGTGAATTTGAAATAAAGTGTTTGTAAAAGAATTACAGCTGCAATGATTCTGAGCAACCAGGAAATGATGGTCTTGAATGACATACTTATTTGATGTTGGTTTATTTATTAATGATATAAAACCTGCCAGTTCTTATCTGCTTTTGCATTAAGATTTACTTCATCTTTATTCCATTTGTTTAAAGTATTATTTACCCACGAATGATAAAACAGATAAAGTTTGCCGTCTTTAATTTTAAATGTTTCAGGATCTATTTCCACTTTATCATTAGTGGCTCCCATAGCATAAGCACACCAGCCACCGTATTGCGGCTCATATTTTTTATAGTCTTTAATAAATAAATCTTTATTGACAGCATTGGAAAAATAATAGAGAGCGCCTTCGGCAGAAGCAACAAATTGTTTATTCCCTTTTACTGCTTTGTTTTGTGTAAAATATGCAACGGGGTCATACCCCTGAATAGCCACTCCTTTTTCGAGATTGAAATGTTTTATACGCAGCGCTGATTGTGCATTGCTGATACCAGACGTAAATACTGTAAGTAATACCGCCAGAACAATTTTTTCCATGAATACTGCTTTTATTATTGTCATTATTTAATTAACCCTGCTGAAACTGTATAAATCTTACCCACTGTATTGCATATACAGTTTTTTGGTATTTTTAGTTTTAAAAAGGGGAAATATTTTTTATGCCTGGAACCGGGCCTAATTCACCCGTATAGATATTAGAATATTGATGTTCTCAACAAAAAAATCCTGCCAAAGCAGGGTTAAACTTATCAATAAGTGCGAATCAGTTATAGTATAACAGCAGGATATTCAAAAACGTATTCTCCTGATCCCACTTCTATCAGTACATTTTTACCCTCCTGTTTTATATTTTTAAATATTGTTGTGGCAGCTGTACCACTCTCCGTTATTTTTTCAGCATCAGCTGCAGGCAATTTAATTGTTGCGGTTGTATTTGGCGGAATGCTAACCCGTACAATCATTTTCCCATCTTTCCTCTCCCAGCCGGAAGCAATTTTACCATAGCTGCTTTCAAAACCGGCTTTGGCAAAACTTAATCTTTTATCTACCTGTGGTTGTATAAGAATATGTTTATAACCAGGTGTACCAATTTCTATTCCTGCTGCTACACGGTACATCCAGTCGCCGATGGCGCCATAAGCATAGTGATTAAAAGAATTCATGCCCACATCCTGAAAAGTGCTGTCTGTTTTTTGTCCGTCCCATCTTTCCCAAATAGTAGTGGCACCCATTTTTACCGGGTATAACCAGGAAGGAAAACTTTCCTGTAATAACAGGTCATAAGCAACATCACTTCGTCCATTTTCCGTTAATACATGACACAGATAAGGCGTGCCTAAAAATCCGGTTGATAAATGATTGCCCCTTCCCTTAATATCATCAACCAGATATTGTGTGGCAATTGGCCGGATTGCTGCCGGTAACAGATCAAAATTTAAAGCCAACACATAACTTGTTTGTGATTCTGATGCAATGCGTCCCTGGGTAGTAACATAATTTTTATTGAAGGCATTTTTTACTTTTTCAAAAACATCGTTGTACATTTTCTCATCGTCAGCTTTACTTAAAACCGCAGCAGTTTGTGCCAGTAATTTTGAAGAGTATGCATAGAACATTGTTGCAATCATATCCGGATTGGTGTATCCATCATTTTCTGTTTGCCGCATGGATTTATAAAACAACCAGTCTCCAAAAATACTTCCGCCTTTCCACAAATAACTTTCACCTGCTGTTTTACGGATGTATTCAACATATGCTTTCATACTGGGGTATTGTGTTTCCAATATTTGTTTATCGCCATACACTTTGTACATCGTCCATGGTGCAATGGTAGCTACATCGCCCCAACCTGCAGAAGTAGCATTAGAGCTTTTTAAAACATTAGGAATAACAAATGGCACTTTTCCATCGGGGTATTGATCGGCTGCAAGGTCTTTTAACCACTTGGTAAAGAATGGCACCACATCCATATTAAATGCAGCCGTGCGGCAGAATGCCTGCGCATCTCCCGTCCAGCCTAAACGTTCATCCCTTTGCGGACAATCAGTAGGCACATCGACAAAATTTCCTTTTTGTCCCCATTGAATATTATGTTGCAATTGATTAATTAAAGGATTAGAGCATTCAAATGTACCTGTTGGTTTCATATCTGAATGAACAACAACGCCGGTAACATCTCCAGGTTTTAATTCGCCGGGATAACCATCAACAGCAATATACCTGAAACCAAAAAATGTAAAGCGTGGTTCATAGGTTTCTTCATCACCACCTTTTAATATATAATTGGCAGTGGCTCTTGCAGCACGTAAATTATCTGTATAAAAATTTCCGAATTTATCAAGCACTTCTGCATGACGTATGCGTACTGTTGTACCTGCATTACCTTTTACTTTCAACTTTACCCAACCCACCATGTTTTGTCCAAAATCAACTACCAACTCTCCCTTAGGTGTTCTAAAAATTTTAACTGGTTTTAATTCCTGTATTTTTCTTACCGGTACTGTTTGTGTTGCAATCAAATCCTTTTTAGAATAGTTAACCTCATTTACTGTTTTCCATTTGCTGTCATCAAAACCAACATTGCACCACCCTTTTATTTCTTTACGGGCATCATAATCTTCGCCGTCATAAATACCGTTTAATGTAACAGGCCCAGCCTGTGTACCCTTCCATGTATTATCTGTTATAATTGTTTCTGTTGTACCATCTGTATATTTTATTTGTAACTGACATAACAAGCCTAGTGTCTTTCCTCCAATACCCCAGTTATTTTGCCATGCCAGCGAGCCACGGTACCAGCCATCAGCCAACATAGCACCAACAGCATTGTTGCCCTGTTGCAACATACTGCTAACATTATACACCTGGTATTGCAATCTTTTTTGGTAAGCTGTCCAGCCGGGTGTAAATACTTCATCACCCACTTTTTTTCCGTTAAAATATAATTCATAAAAACCATGACTGGTAACATATACAATTGCGGAGGCTATTTTCTTTTTTAATAAAAAATCTTTACGAACCAGTAAGCCGGGCATATGCCGGGCTGTATCTTGTTCCGGCTCAATCCAGCTTGCTTTCCAATCAGTGGATTGCAATAAACCTATTTCCCAAAAAGCTGTATTACTCCATGCCGATTCATTTTTATTGGCATCCCAAACTTTTACCTGCCAGTAATACCGCTCGCCACTTTGCAAAGTTGTACCTGCATAAGATTGTAAAACAGATTCCCCTGAATTTATTTTTCCACTTTGCCATATTATATTTTTTGCAGTAAAATTCTTAGCTGTTGCAACACGTATGCTGTAAGCAGTTTGCATGATATTTCTTCCTGTACCATTTATTTTCCAACTGAACCTGGGTTCCATAATATCTACTCCCATCGGATCTGTTTTATGTTCGCAGGAAAGATCAACTACCAATAATTTTTGAGCAAATGATGTTTGTGTTAATAATAACAGCAAGGCGATCTTTAAAAATTTCATGATGGATTCTTTTTCTAAATATAAGTTTTTTATTTTTCCTGAAATATTTTTATAGTTACCAGAAAGGGTATTGCAATAAAAAAGTCTCACAATAAATTGTGAGACATTTGTGGAGAGTATTCTGATACCAATCGGAACAACCATCCCGAAAGTATCCGGGGCACTTTAGCCAGCTGAGCTAATTAACCATTCAATATATTTTCTGCTCTTTTTATTTTTTATTTCTTTTTCTCTCCTGGTTGCTTCTGCTCTTATGTCAAATTTTTCCGTGTACTTGATCACCCAAGGTAAGCCATGTTTGGTAGAGATATTTCTTCCAGTATTATGTTGCTGTAGCCTGATATTTAAATCATCGCAACTTCCAACATAATATCTATCCCAATTTTTTGAATGAATGATATAGGCTGAATACACAATAAACAAAAAATCCCGCCAGTATGTGGGATTTGATTTTGTGGAGAAAAGCGGTGAATTGTCGAACTTTTTTGAGCTGGATCTACATGCTATACTTGCATACGCATCTGAAATTCGTTTAGTAATATAATTTCCAAAAATCCTAAATATGCTTTGTTAGATTATGCAATAAGCGACTTTAAAAGACATAATGGTGAAAAATAAGCAGGTTATTCCACTTGTTTGTATTCGCAAACCTTAGATAGTTCCCGTTGGACTATCTCGGAGGTAATTAGCTATAGCTTAAAGGTAATGAAATTCAGGGATTAAAATTTATACACTACCCCAGGCATTAACCTCCCATTTGCATAATTAACGGTATAAGATAATGTTGCTTTCTTATGCCCTGTTGAGGTTGTTTGCACAACCCGTCTGTTGTTTTTTAGAACCTGTTTTGCACATAAATATCCAAGAGCAAGTGCCAAAGGATAATCGCTTGCCCAATGTACCCTGTTATTAATCATTGAATACCCTACAAGCCCAATAACAGAATACCCGACAGGCTTTATCCAT
>JAYVPT010000032.1:0-139434 GCA_043757165.1 Ferruginibacter sp. | reverse complement strand
TCCTCTTCAGCAGGCTTTTTTTAGGATCTTTTTGAAATCGTTTTTTAGGGGGTCAATTTGAAATGGCGCAAGGGGGTCAGTTTAGCTGGGATTTACACATTAGGTACCGAAGGGTATATGGGAACAGAGAATATGCAGGTATTTCAACAAATTCACGAAGATAAAAATGTAGATTATGCCACTATTCACATCTGGCCTAAAAACTGGGGTTGGTATAAGGACAGTTCTTTTAAAAATGATTTTAAATTAGTAATAAAAAAAACGGAAGCATATATAAAGGAGCATGAAGCAGTGATGATGAAAATAAATAAACCTTTGGTGGTGGAGGAGTTTGGTATGCCACGGGATAATTTTTCATTTTCCCTTAAGTCAACAGTATCATACAGGGATAAATACTACGAATCTGTTTTAAAAGATTTATTAAAAAGTAAACGAACCAATTCAGCCATTGCAGGAATAAATTTTTGGGCATTTGGTGGCTTTGGAATACCTGCAAAAAATGAAACTCCTTTTTGGAAAGAAGGCGATGATTTGCTCGGTGACCCGCCGATGGAAGAACAGGGACTGAATTCAGTATTTGCATCGGATAGCACTACATGGGATTTAATTAAAAAATATGGAGAACTATTAAAAAAATAAAAAATGAAAAAGCGATTGTTGCAAAAAATATTTTTAGCTGTAATTTTTTTATTTACGTATGGTGGCGCTTTTTCACAATACATAAAAAATGTGACTGCTGATAAAAAAGCCACTCGAGAAACAAAAGCTTTGTATCAAAATTTAAAGGTACTCTCCGGTAAAGGTTTTATGTTTGGCCATCAGGATGATCTGGCTTATGGAGTTAATTGGAAATATGAAAATGGAAGAAGTGATGTAAAAGACGTTACAGGGGATTATCCCGGAATTTATGGTTTTGAATTAGGAAGATTGGAAATTGAGCAACCAGTTAATCTTGATAGTGTGCCCTTTGATAAAATGAAAAATTTTATCCGAACCATATATGCAAGAGGTGGTGTAGTTACATTAAGCTGGCATTTAAATAATCCACTTACAGGAAAAACTGCATGGGATCCTGCTACAGGCACGGTAGCCTCTGTGTTGCCTGGCGGCGAAAAAAATGATTTGTATAAGACATGGCTTGATAAAATGGCGGCTTTCATGCTTGATCTTAAAGGAAAAAAAGGAGAATACATTCCAATTATTTTTCGTCCATTTCATGAATTGAATGGCAGTTGGTTTTGGTGGGGAGAGAACCATTGTATACCAGATGAATTAAAGCAGTTGTGGCGTTTTACAGTAACTTATTTGCGTGACGTTAAAAATGTACATAATCTTCTTTATACTTTTAATACTGACCGGTTTTCTTCAAAAGAAGAATATCTGGAAAGATATCCCGGCGATGAATGGGTGGATATTGTTGGATTTGATATTTACCAAAGAAACGAAAGCAATGACAAATATTTGCAGGATTTCAATGAAATGCTTACTACACTGGAAACTGTTGCAGGTGAAAAAAATAAAATTCCTGCTTTAACTGAATTTGGAGGTAAATTATCAGACGCTACCTGGTGGACGGATACTTTTTTAAAAGGGATTGGAGATCATAAGATATCTTATGTTTTAGGATGGCGAAATGCCGGAAAGAAGTTAAATGGCGAGATGGAATATTATGTTCCTTACAAGGGGCAATTAACTGAAAATAATTTTATTGAATTTTATAAATCTAATAAAACCTTGTTTGGAAAAGACGTAGGTAAGGAGAATTTATATCAAATGCACTTAGAGAAAAAAAAACATAAATGAAATTACAAGCCCTGGATATTGCCATTATTATTTCCTACCTGGTATCTATGTTGATGTTGGGTTGGTTTCTTCGTAAAAAAGCAAGAGAGAATAAGGAGAGTTATTTAATGGGCGGAAAAAAATTACCCTGGTATTTGCTGGGTTTAAGTGACGCATCAGATATGTTTGACATCAGCGGTACCATGTGGATGGTGGCATTATGTTTTGTTTATGGGTTGAAAAGCATTTGGATTCCATGGTTATGGCCCGTGTTTAATCAGGTATTTAATATGATGTTTTTGAGTAAATGGTTAAGAAGAAGTAATGCCAATACCGGTGCCGAGTGGCTGGCAACAAGATTTGGCAGTAAAGGGAAAGGCGTAAATGCATCACATACAGTTGTAGTTGCTTTTGCATTAATTGGGTGCCTTGGTTTTTTAGCCTATGGCTTTGTAGGGCTTGGTAAGTTTGTAGAAATTTTTGTGCCATGGGATGTGGTAAAAAATTATGTGCCTTTTAATGTAGCACCACAATACGTAGCTCATTTTTATGGTATTGTGTTTACACTGTTTGCGGTTTTTTATTCTGTACTCGGCGGTATGCACAGTATTGTAATTGGCGATCTGATCAAGTATGCTATTATGACGATTGGCAGTTTTGCCATTGCCATAATTGCCATGCAACACCTGCATGGTAAATCACTACATGTGCCGCATGGCTGGGACAATCCTTTTTTTGGATGGAATCTTGACTTAAGCTGGAAAGGCATTGTAGATGATGCCATGAAAAAAATTAATGATGATGGCTATGGCCTGTTTGGGATATTTTTTATGATGATGTTATTTAAAGGCTTATTTTCATCACTGGCAGGGCCGGCGCCTAATTATGATATGCAAAAGATACTGTCCACAAAATCCCCTAAGGACGCTTCAAAAATGACAGGTTTTGTTTCACTTATTTTATTGCCCGTTCGTTATTCCATGATCATTGGATTAACAGTTTTGGGATTACTGTATTACAACGAATTGAATTTAGACAACGGCTCAGGCGGTGTTGATTTTGAAAAAATATTACCCGGCACCATTAATAATTTTTTACCGGTTGGTATTTTAGGATTGGTATTAACAGGTTTGTTCGGGGCATTCATGGGTACATTTTCCGGTACCTTAAATGCAGCACAGGCCTATTTTGTTAACGATGTTTATTTAAAGCATATCAACCCAAATGCCAATAATAAAAAAACAATGACGATGAATTACCTGTCGGGTGTTGTTATTGTAGCCGTTGGTATACTTATAGGATTTTTTGCAAAAGATGTAAACAGTATTTTACAATGGATTGTATCCGGTTTGTATGGTGGATATATTGCTGCCAATGTATTAAAGTGGTATTGGTGGCGTTTTAATGCCAACGGATTTTTCTGGGGCATGTTTGCAGGTGTTGCAGGTGCACTGATTTTTTCAAGGCTGTTTTCAGGCATCGAATTTTTATACTATTTCCCTGTGTTATTTATTATTTCTATTGCAGGATGTTTGATTGGTACGTTTACCACCCCTGCAACTGATACAGATGTATTGAAGAAATTTTACAGCACGGTAAAGCCATGGGGTTTTTGGAAACCCGTTCATGAAATGGTACTTATAGACAATCCCTCATTTGAAGCCAATAAAAGATTTAAGCTGGATATGTTCAATGTGGTGCTGGGCATTATAGCACAATTATGTTTAACCATACTACCCATGTATGTGGTGTTGTGGATGAAACTGCCTTTATTAATAACGATTATAATTCTTGGAATAATAATAGCCATACTTAAAAAAACCTGGTGGAATAAACTGGAAGATTAACCACAAGTTAAACCGGGGTTAAATATTTTTTTTATGATTAAAGATTTTGAAAGACGGTTTAAAAACCTGAAGGATACTTACGAAAATTTACTTTGTAAGCCAAACTTTAAAAGCGAATTAAATAACGGGATTATAACAAAGTATAATAATCCTGTGCTTACTGCACAGCATGCACCGTTGCATTGGCGGTATGATTTTAATCCGAAAACAAATCCGTTTTTAATGGAGCGTTTTGGCATTAACGGCGTTTTTAATGCTGGTGCTATAAAGTTTAATGACAAATATATTATGGTGCCAAGGATAGAAGGTGCCGACAGAAAATCTTTTTTTGCTGTGGCAGAAAGTGACAATGGCATTGATAATTTCAGGTTTTGGGATAAGCCAATAATCATTCCGGAAACCAATGTGCCCGAAACAAATATTTACGACATGCGTTTGGTACAGCATGAAGACGGGTGGATCTATGGTTTGTTTTGTACAGAAAGAAAAGATCCTTCAGCACCTATAGGAGATCAGTCTGCGGCTATTGCGCAATGTGGTATTGTTCGTACAAAAGATTTAATTAAATGGCAGCGTTTGAAAGATCTGAAAACACCATCTCCGCAGCAAAGAAATGTGGTATTGCATCCCGAATTTGTAAATGGTAAATATGCGTTTTACACACGGCCGCAGGATGGTTTTATTGAAGCCGGTACAGGCGGAGGAATTGGGTTTGGTCTAAGTGATTCTATTGAAGAGGCGGTGATACGAAAAGAAATAGTAATTGCACCTAAAGTTTATCATACCGTATATGAAGCAAAAAACGGACAAGGGCCTGCCCCGATAAAAACAGATAAAGGCTGGTTACACCTGGCACATGGAGTCCGGCATACCGCTGCAGGTTTGCGTTATGTATTGTATATGTTCATGACAGATAAGAATGATCTCACTAAAATAATACATCACCCTGCCGGATATTTTATTGCCCCTGGGGGAATTGAAAGAGTAGGCGATGTATCAAACGTAGTGTTTTGCAATGGCTGGATTGCAGATGATGACGGAACAGTATTTATTTATTATGCTTCATCCGATACAAGAATGCATGTAGCCACATCAACTATAGAACGTTTACTTGATTATGTGATCAATACTCCTGAAGATGGTTTGACTTCAGCAGCATCAGCTACTACAGTAAATAAAATTGCAGAGGATAATTTAGTTTATTTAAAAAAACAGCAGCAACAGGTATTGCAGCCGAAGTAGTGCATATGGATAATTATTTAAAGGAGTATAAATCAGCCCTGCAAAACGAACTGGAGGCAATCCTTTCTTTTTGGATGCAGTATACAATTGATGAAGAAAATGGAGGTTTCGTTGGACAAATAAACAACAACAATAAAATTGTTTACGAAGCACCCAAAGGATCAGTATTAAATGCAAGGATATTGTGGAGTTTTTCTGCAGCCTATAATTTAACGGGCAATAAAACATACTTAGCGTTTGCTTTCAGGGCTTATGAGTATATCCGGAAGTATTTTATCGACAGGGAAAATGGCGGCGTTTACTGGACGGTTGATAATAAGGGCAATCCTCTTGATACGAAAAAACAAATTTATGCATCGGCATTTACCATTTATGCTTTTAGTGAATTTTATAAAGCTGATAAAAATGCAGATGCAATTCAGGATGCTATCAATTTATATGATACCATAATAAAATACAGTTATGATAAAAATAGGGGAGGTTATATAGAAGCGTTTACAAAAGACTGGATGGATATCAGTGATTTAAGGCTAAGTGAAAAAGATGCAAATGAGAGAAAAACAATGAATACTCACCTGCATGTGCTGGAAGCTTTTACTACATTGTACCAGGTTTGGGCTTATGAACCAGTGAAACAAAAGATAGCGGCATTGATTCAGGATTTTTTAAAATACATTATTAACCCGGTTACTAATCACCAGCATTTATTTTTAGATGAAAACTGGCAGCCAAAATCCACAGCTGTTTCTTACGGGCACGATATTGAAGCTGCATGGTTATTACAGGAAGCTGCAGAAGTAATTGAGGATAAAGATTTACTTACAAAAGTAAAAAATACATCCGTAGAAATTACGAATGCTGTGATTAATGGATTGGATGCCGATGGTGGTATCTGGTATGAATATGAACCTGCAACCAATCACCTGATAAAAGAAAAACACATGTGGCCACAGGCAGAGGCAATGGTTGGCTTTTTTAATGCCTGGCAAAATACTGGTGATACAACGTATTTAGATAAATCAATGGCTTCATGGAAATTTGTACAACAACATATACATGATACACAAAACGGCGAATGGTTTTGGGGAGTTAAAGAAAATTACGAACCCATGCAGGAAGATAAAGTGGGCATCTGGAAATGCCCTTATCACAACAGCCGTGCCTGTATAGAAATAATAAAACGAATTAATCAACTCCAGAACAAAAACTAAACTGTAATGACGAAGAAAATATTTTGTGCAATAATTGTTTTTTTTGTTGCAGTTGAAATGAAAGCACAAAAATTTGAAGGCCTTGCACTAACCCCGCCAATGGGTTGGAATAGCTGGAATACTTTTCAAACCAACATCAGTGAAAAACTGGTAATGGAAATTGCCGATTCAATGGTGAGCTCTGGTATGAAAGCAGCAGGCTTTACTTACATCGTTTTGGATGATGGGTGGATGTCAATGGAAAGAAATACTAATGGCGATTTAGTACCCGACCCAAAAAAATTTCCTAATGGAATTAAAGCAGTTGCAGATTATGTTCATGCAAAAGGATTAAAATTTGGTTTATACAATTGTGCAGGTACAAAAACCTGTGCAGGCTATCCGGGTACACGTGGGTACGAATATCAGGATGCCCGTTTTTATGCATCTGTAGGTACCGATTATTTAAAATTTGATTGGTGTAGTGCTGATGGTATTAATGCAAAGGAGGCTTACAATACTATGAGCAAGGCATTGAAGCTGGCTGGCAGGCCAATTGTATTTAGCTTATGTGAATGGGGGCAGAATAACCCCTGGGAATGGGCTAAAGAAACCGGCCATTTATGGCGCACAACCGGTGATATTTTTAGTTGCTTTGATTGTATAAAAAATAATGGCAGCTGGAATGCCTGGGGTGTAGTGCAAATAATGGATAAACAAAAAGGCATTAGAAAATTTGCAGGCCCGGGCCATTGGAACGACCCTGATATGCTGGAAGTAGGTAACGGATTAACCGATGCAGAAAACCGTTCGCATTTTTCTATTTGGGCTATGTTGTCTGCACCATTAATTGCAGGCAACGATATCAGAAAAATGAGCGCTGCAACAAAATCGGTATTAACCAACCAGGATATTGTTGATATTAATCAGGATAAATTGGGCATACAAGGCTTTGTATATTCTTTTAAAGATAGTGTTGAAACATGGGTAAAACCATTAAGCAATAATGAAGTGGCTATTTGTTTTTTAAACCGTGCTGTTAAACCAGCAGCATTTACATTTAATTGGAACCAACAGGTTATTACAGATAGTATTTTTAATTTAAAATTTGATTTTACAACTACGCAATATGCTGTAAAAAATATATGGCTGCACAAAGACGAAGGCAACACCGCTAAACCCTATAAAGTTAATTTGCAAGGGCATGATGTTGTGGTATTAAGGTTGCAACCAAAAAAATAATTTATTCTGAACAATATATATTAAAAATATAATGATGAAAAAAAATATTCTGATGTTGATTGCTTTTAGTGTTAGTATTAATGTAGGCGCACAAACTGTTGCTCAAAAAGCAGAGGCAATGCTGAAAAAAATGTCGGTAGATGATAAGATTGGGCAGATGACACAGGTAACATTAGCTGTAATTGCAAAAGGCGGCTGGGGAAATTCCGACGGTACTTTAGATGCGGCTGCACTAAAAAATGCCATTCAAAAATACAGAGTGGGTTCAATATTAAATACCACTGCTCATGCTTTTGATGTAGCCACATGGCATAAAATAATTAAAGAAATTCAGGACGAAACAAAAAATACCGCTTTAAAAATTCCCGTTATCTATGGCTTAGATGCTATACATGGACAAACCTATACATTAAATTCAACATTGTTTCCGCACAACTTGGCAATGGCTGCTACACGTAATCCTGCGCTGGTAAAAGCTGCTGCAAAAGTTACGGCTAAAGAGCTAAGGGCTTCTGGTGTCCGTTGGGAGTTTGCACCCGTGTTAGATTTGGGGCGTCAACCTTTGTGGAGCCGATTTCCCGAAACGTATGGCGAAGATGTTTACATTGGTAAAACAATGGGAGCTGCTGCAATTAAAGGTTACGAAGAAGATGGCTTAACTAACACAACAGCAGTAGCAAGTTGTATGAAACATTATTTAGGTTACTCAGCCTCACGTACAGGTAAAGACAGAACACCAATATACATGCCCGAAATTGAAATGAGAGAATATTACCTGCCCCAGTTTAGGGAAGCAGTTAAAGCAGGCTCATCATCTATAATGATAAATTCAAGTGATATTAATGGAGTGCCGGTACATGCAAGTAAAGCATTGCTTACCGATTTATTAAGAAAAGAATTAGGCTTTCAAGGATTGATAGTAACCGATTGGGAAGATATAATTCGTTTGCATACCATACACAAAGTTGCTGCTACGCCAAGGGCTGCAGTAGTAATGGCGATAAATGCAGGAATAGATATGAGCATGGTGCCAGGTGATTATTCTTTCTTTGATTTATTAAAAGAAGCCGTGGCAAAAAAAGAAGTACCCATGAGCAGGATTGATGATGCGGTAAAAAGAATTTTAATTTTAAAATTAAAAGTAGGCTTATTTGAAAATGCTTACGCAGAAGAAAATGCAACAGCAAATTTTGGGAAAGCAGAATATCAAACTCTTGCTTTGGATGCTGCACATGAAGCCATTACGCTGGTAAAAAACACCAATAATATTTTACCATTATCAAAAGATAAAAAAGTGTTAGTAATGGGGCCGACAGCCCAAAGCATTGCTGCATTAAATGGTAGTTGGAGTTATACATGGCAGGGCAATCAGGAAGAGTGGTATCCAAAAGGAAGTAAAACTTTTGTTGATGCTATTACGGATAAAATTGGAGCTGCCAATATAATTGCAATTGGCGGAAAAGGGTTTGATAATAAAGAAAACTATGATGTAGAAAAATTAAAAGCCAATGCTGCTAACGCAGATGTGATTATTTTATGTTTGGGAGAAAATGCTTACGCAGAAAGTCCCGGTAACATAAGAGATTTAGCATTGCCGGAAGAACAGGTGAATTTAGCCAGAGCCGCTTTTGCAACCGGCAAAAAAGTAATATTGATCTTACAGGAAGGAAGGCCCCGTTTTATAACCAATATCGAACCGCAATGCGAAGCCATTGTATTACCTTTTTGGAGTGGCAGAAAAACTGCAGAAGCTACTGCAGATGTTTTGTTTGGCGATTATAATCCCAATGGGATAATGCCATTTAGTTATCCAAAAAGTATGGGCGAAATGGTGATGTATGATTATAAAGGCACCGAACAAAAAAGGGAAATATTTAATGCCGAAGTATTGTGGAATGGCTACGATCCCTTGTTTGCATTTGGCTATGGTTTAAGCTATACAACTTTTACCAATAGCAATTTGCAATTAAGCACAGCATCTTTAAAAGGAAATCAAAAATTAACAGTAAGTGTTACAGTTACCAACACCGGTAAAATTGCCGGCAAGCACACTGTAGAATTGTATAGTAAAGATTTGTATGCAAGCATTGTTCCTAATAACAAACGATTGAGGGCATTTGAAAAAATTGATTTAAAACCCGGCGAAAGCAAAGTGGTAAAATTTATAATTGATAAAGATGATTTAGCTTTTGTAAATGCACAATTAAAAACAATTACAGAGGCCGGCGATTTTGAAGTAATGATTGGAGAACTGGTTGGAAAATTTACATGGAATAATTAAATTAAAATGACGAAATATTTTTTAAGTGTTTTTTTTATAGCATTAGTAGTAACTGCATCGGCTCAAAAAGCAAACTATTCAAAAATTGAAAATGGTGTTATTGTTTATCCAACAAATGCCGGAACAAAGGCTGTGCAGCTAAAAGTATGGGGCAGTAATATAATCCAGGTTGTTTCTTCTCCTGTACAACAGCTTAAGGAAGACACTACTTTTATCATTGCAGCTGCCAATAATCCAAACCAGGAGTTTACTATTCAGGATGCTGCTACAGTTGTAACACTTAATACATCGGGGGTTAAAGCAGTTGTTTCAAAAATAACAGGGCTTGTAAATTTTTATACCAAAGCGGGAAAAATAATTACCGGGGAGAAAGCAAAATCTTTTGAAGCCGTTCAATTAGAAAAATCAGCTTCGTATAAAATTACACAGCAATTTTCTTCTCCGGCAGATGAAGCATTGTATGGCCTTGGGCAGCATGCACAAGGTGTAATGAATCAAAAAGGCAGTAATCTTACTTTATACCAAAACAACAGCGAAGTATTTATTCCTTATTTAGTATCTAATAAAAATTACGGCATTCTTTGGGATAATTATTCCATAACCGATTTTGGCGATGGCAGAAGTTTTGCTGATTTAAATTCCATTAAATTATTTGACCAAAACGAAAAGGCAGGAAATTTGACTGCTACTTATTCATCAAAAAATGATGCATCAAAAATATTTACACAACACGGTGAAAATGTAATTGATTATGCAGATTTACAATCGATGATAAATTTGCCAACATCATTTAAAATGGAAGAAGGTAAAGCCGTTTACGAAGGTTTTATACAAGGCAATATAACTGGCGAACATATGTTAAGATTGTGGGCAGGCGGTTATTTAAAATTATGGCTCGATGGAAAATTGGTATTAGATAGATGGCGCCAATGCTGGAACCCTTTTACAGCTTTTATACCCGTACAATTATCAATTAATAAAAAGGTGTCTTTTAAAATGGAATGGATACCTGATGGTGGAGAATCTTTTTTGTCTTGTAAAATAACAACACCAGTATCTGCAATACAAAAAACTTTCTACCAGTTTACATCCGAAGCCGGCGATAATATCAACTACTATTTTGTATATGGTAAAACGTACGACGATATTATTGGAGGTTATAGAACACTTACCGGCAAAGCACCGGTTGTACCTAAATGGGTATTGGGTTTCTGGCAAAGCAGGGAGCGTTACAAAACACAGGATGAAATTTTAGATGTAGTAAAAACTTTTAGAGAAAAAAATATTCCCTTAGATAATATTGTAATGGACTGGCAATATTGGAATCCTAAAGAATGGGGTAGCCAGCAATTTGATCCGGAACGCTTCAGCAACCCCGATTCGATGATTGATGTACTGCACAAGAAGTATCACACTAAATTCATGATTTCGGTATGGCCTAAATTTTATAAAGGCATTACTAATTTTGATGTAATGTATAAACAGGGATTTTTATTAAACAGGAATGCAGATGAAAATGCAAAAGACTGGTTGGGTAATGTATCTACATTTTATGATGTACATAACCCTGCTGCAAGAAATCAATTTTGGGAATTGTTAAAAAACAACCAGTACAAAAAAAGTATTGATGCCTGGTGGATGGATGCATCCGAACCGGATATTTATTCTAATGTATCAATTGCAAAACGTAAACACTTGTTTTATCCTAACGCAATGGGGTCGGCAATAAAATATTTCAACAGTTATCCTTTGCTTAATTCGCTGGCTATTTACCAGGGGCAAACTGCCATGAAGGATAATAAAAGAGTATTTATATTAACCCGTTCAGGTTTTGCAGGTATACAACGTTACGGCTCTGCCATTTGGAGCGGCGATATTGGATCTACCTGGGATGAAATGAAAAATCAAATTGCAGCAGGAGTAAATTTCTCCATGTCAGGTATTCCTTACTGGACGTTTGATGTGGGTGGCTTTGCGGTGCAAAAGCGTTATGTTGAGGGTAAGGATTTAGAGGAGTGGAAAGAGTTACAAACAAGGTGGTATCAGTTTGGTGGCTTTTTACCAATGTTCAGGTCGCATGGTCAATTACCTTTTAGAGAAGTGTTTAATATTGCAGGAGAGAATGAGGATACTTACAAAGCAATAAAAGCAGCTATTGAAATGCGCTACAAATTATTGCCTCATTTATATTCTTTAGCTGCCGGTGTGCATTATAATAATGGTACAATATTAAGGGGGATGATGATGGATTTTCCTGCAGATAAAAAAGTGGAAAGCATCAACGATCAATTTATGTGCGGTAGTTCTTTATTGGTTAACCCGGTATACAATTATAAACAGCGTAATAGAAACGTTTATTTACCTGCTGGTATAAACTGGTATAACTTGTACAGCAATAAAATGTACAGTGGCGGGCAAACCATTTTAGCCGATGCGCCAATTAATAATATCCCGGTGTTTGTAAAAGAAGGCGCTATAATTATTACCGGCCCGGTAATGCAATACAGTAATCAAAAACCTGCTGATAGTTTAACTATAACTATCTATGGCAAAAAAGATGCTTCATTTGTTTTGTACGAAGATGAAAATGAAAACAATAATTATGAGGCCGGTAAATCTGCAACAATAAAATTTACTTATAACGCTGTAACAAATGCAATTGAAATTGGAGAACGCAAGGGCAGCTTTGATGGAATGCTTGCCAGCCGGATTTTTAAAATTGTGTTCATTAATAATAATGCAGTAATAAGCAAACAGGTAAATTATAACGGTAAAAAAAAAATAATAAAATTATAAAAAAAATAAAAATTACGTAATATGAAAAAGATAATTACTTCGGCAATGGCTTTTATATTAATCAGCCTGGTAGCCTGTAAAGGTAAACCCGCTACAGATAACGGTGGAGGAACTGGCGGTGGTGGCGGCGGTACGCCAGTAATACCAACCGACCCTGTTACGGCCAATACAATCGGATTTTTTATGAATGACTGGGCGGCTAAAAATTTTACTGCACCATCTTACATTGATGTTGGAAAACCAACAGCAGCGGCAACCTCTTTTGTAACAGTTGATGCAGGAACTATTATAACAAAAGTAGTGCCTTCTATTTATGGTCAAAATGCCAATAGCTGGATGAGTGATATGGTTAGCGAACCTGCTTTGATAAACCATATGACTAATTTAAAGCCTAATGTAATAAGGTTTCCCGGCGGCAGCCTTAGTGATGTTTATTTTTGGAATGCAGATCCTTTTAATACACCTGCTTCAGTTCCGGCAGATGCGCCTTCGCAATTGCTGAATGCCAGTGGTGCTGCAACTGCTGCCGGTTATTGGGGTGGAAAAAATAATGCTAACTGGACCATCTCATTAGATAAATATTATGCCATGTTGCAACAAACGGGCAACCAGGGTATGATTACAGTAAACTATGGTTATGCCAGGTACAGTACAGCAACAAACCCTGTAGCCAGTGCTGCACACCTTGCTGCAGATTGGGTACGGTATGATAATGGCCGTACTAAATACTGGGAAATAGGAAATGAATGTAATGGCACATGGGAAGCAGGTTACAGAATTAATACGGCTAATAATAAAGACGGGCAACCGCAATTTATTACCGGCACTTTATATGGCCAGCATGTAAAAGTGTTTATCGATTCTATGAGAAAAGCAGCGCTGGAAATTAGTAAAACAATTTATATCGGCTCTTATATTTTAGAAGCACAGCCTGCAGCCTGGCAAACTGCAACTGATCAGTCATGGAATTCGGGTGTATTTTCACAGGTTAACAATGCAACAGATTATTATATTATCCACAGCTATTACACGCCTTACCAAACCAATGCTGCTCCAACAGAAATTTTAACTACGGCGAGTGATAATACTACTGCCATGCTTAACTTTTATAAAAACGGAATAACAACCGCCGGTAATATTACCAAACCTGTTGCGCTTACTGAGTATAATATCACTTCGCAGGGATCTAAACAACAGGTATCTTTTGTAAATGGTATGCATGCTGCTATACTGTTGGGAGAAGCAATTAAAAATAAATACGGTATGACTGCCCGCTGGGATTTAGCCAATAGTTACGATAATGGAAACGATCATGGTTTATTTAATAGTGGTAACGAACCCGGAGTAGCTAAATGGAACCCACGACCTGCATTTTACTACATGTATTATTTTCAAAAATATATGGGAGACAGAATGCTGAAGTCAACTGTTATAGGTGGGGTAATGGCTTATGCATCTTCCTTTACCAGCGGCGAAAAAGGGGTGATACTGGTAAATAAAAGTTTATCAGCAGAAACTGTAAATGTGGCATTACAAAATGTAACCGCAGGCACAAGGTATTATTGGTACACTTTAACCGGCGGATCAGATAACGGAGAGTTTTCGCCAAGTGTTTTTGTAAACGGTAACGGACCTACAGAACCAAATGGTGGCCCATCTGCAACATACACAACAATTAAACCTAATAGTGCTGCTACAAGTGGAGGGATAAATGTGTCGATGCCTGCACGTTCTGTAACATATATAGTTATTGATAAATAGTAAAGATAAAAAATAATATTACTTTAAAAAGTATGAAAAATATTTGTGTAGTATTTTTTACGGCGTTGCTGTTTGCTTGTGGTAGCACAAAGCATACAATAGCCAACAAAAATTTTAACCCTGCCAATTATAGTATAATGGGCAGAGCTGTAAAAAATACAGATGGTACTGTTACATTAAGTGCTTCGGCGGCATCCTGCACATTTACGTTTACTGGTAAAAATTGCATTGTGTATTTAAAAAATAATGCACCTTACGAAGGTGATTATAATTATATAAATTTTGAAGTGGACGGTGCATATGCAGGAAGGCAAAAAGTAGATACCAAAGATGCAAAGCCTTTTCTAATTACAGCAAAAGAAAATAAACGAACACATAGCCTGGTCGTGAGTAAAGCTACAGAAGCAGCTAACGGGAAGATCATCATCACAAAAATTGAAGGGAAGAATATCAGTAAGGCAGAACAAACCTTCTCTAAAAAAATTGAATTTATCGGCAACTCCATTACCTGCGGTTTTGGAAACGATATGGAGATAGCATGTGGTAACGGCAGCAAGTGGTACGACCAGCACAATGCTTACTGGAGTTATGCAACCCGTACAGCAAGGGCAGTAAATGCACAGTTTATGATAAGTGCCATTTCCGGAGCCGGTATTTACCGCAACTGGAACAGTGATGGCCCTACAGTACCGCAGCAATATGAAAATGCTTTTTTAAATACCGACAGTACCAATAAATGGAACTTCAGCAGTTTTACTCCCGATATTGTAACTATTGCTTTAGGTACCAACGATATGAGTAACGGAGATGGAAAAACACTAAGAAAACCTTTTGACAAAGAAGTATACATTAACACGTACAAAAAATTTATAAAAAATATTTACAGTCATTATCCAGCTGTACAACTGGTATTACTGAATAGCCCGATGGTGGGTGGTAATAATGATGTGTTGCTGAAAGAATGCCTTACTACAATTAAGGTAAGCATTAATACGGAAGTAAAACCAGTGAAACCCATACAAACATTTTGGTTCAACTCCATGCAGCCGGCAGGATGCGGTTATCATCCTTCCATTGCAGACCATGAAATAATGGCAAGCCAGTTGATCCCGTTTATTAAAACATTATTATGAATTATTTTTTAATTCAATTATAAAAATACAATGCCATTTTAAAGGAAGCTGTTAAAAAATTACCAGGGTTTCGTTAATAATATCAACTAAATAAATAGTGAAAATCATGAAAAGGAAGTTAATGCTTTGTATAAGTACAGTTTTTCTGTACACATATTTATTTGCGCAGGAAAAAACGTTCACGCTTTTTTCGCCGTTAAAAGCCATTGAAATAAATATAACTGCGGGTGCAATAACTACCTGGACTGTTAAGCAAAAAGGAACTGCCATTTCATTGCCGTCGGCAATTTCAATGCAGTTACAAAACGGTAAAGTATTGGGTGAAAATGTAAAGGTTGCCTCAACAAAAACAACTACTGTTAATGAAAAAATAAAAACAGTTGCGTATAAAAAAGATTGGGTAAATAATCAGTATAACGAACTGCTTATAAATTGTAAAGAAGGGTTTAGTATTGTTTTCAGGGCTTATGACAATGCTGCTGCATATCGTTTTGTTACAACACAAAAAGATTCTTTGTATATCACGAATGAACAAGCTGGTATTAATTTACCGGGTGACGATACCTTATTTATTCCTCACACCAGCGATTTACGTGGCGGAGAAAAATATACCTGTTCGTTTGAAGAATTTTATACAGAAACACCGGTATCTAAACTAAATGCAGATACCCTGGCCTATTTACCCCTGCTGATAAAATTGCCCGGTAATAAAAAGGCAGTGTTTTTAGAGGCAGATGTGCAGGATTATCCTGAAATGTTCATTAAAAAAAATACAGCTGTTCCCAATTCGCTAAAAACAACATTTGCAGGTTATGCAGCAGCAGAAAAATTAGGGGGCTATAACAATATTAATTTTATGGTAACCCGACGCAATGATTTTATTGCAAAAACAAAAGGCATTAAATCATTTCCCTGGAGGGTGCTGGTGGTAAGTGAGCAGGATAAGGAATTGTTGAATTGTGATATTGTATATCAGCTGTCTCAAAAAAATAAAATTGAAAATACCTCATGGATAAAACCCGGTAAAGTAGCCTGGGATTGGTGGAACGACTGGAATATCAGCCATGTAAATTTTAAAGCAGGCATCAACACACCTACTTATAAATATTATATCGACTTTGCTTCAAAAAATAATATTGAATACATTGTTTTAGATGAAGGCTGGAGCGATGCCTGGGATTTAAATAAGCTGAGTGATAAAATTGATTTAAAAGAATTGATTACTTACGGTAAACAAAAAAAAGTTGATTTAATATTATGGAGCACCTGGTATGCTTTAGCGCAAGATATAGAAGGTTTATGCAGTAAATATTCAGCCATGGGTATTAAAGGTTTTAAAGTTGATTTTTTAGATCGCAATGATCAGAAGATGATAGCTTCCACTTACCAAATGGCTGCTTTTGCAGCAAAGCATCACTTGTTGCTGGATTTTCATGGTATGTTTCCGCCACAGGGATTAAATGTTACTTATCCCAATGTAATAAATTTTGAAGGGGTAAGAGGAATGGAATGGGTCAAGTGGAGTGCAGATGAAAGAGTGCCACGCCACGAAGTGTCTTTACCATTTATAAGAATGATGGCCGGGCCAATGGATTATACACCCGGTGCCATGCGCAATGTAACAAAGGGAAATGCAAAACCTAATCATAGTTTGCCGGTAAGCCAGGGTACACGTTGTCATCAATTGGCTATGTATATAGTTTATGATGGGGCATTGCAAATGCTGGCGGATAATCCAACAGTTTATTCAAAAGAACAGGAGTGTACTGATTTGATCGCTTCAATCCCAACTGTATTTAATGAAACAGTTGCCTTGGATAGTAAACTTGCAGAATATGTTTGCATTGCAAAAAAAGTAAATGGTGTTTGGTATGTGGGAGGGTTAAACAATTGGAATGAAAGAGATATTACTATTGACCTTTCTTTTTTATCAAAAGGGAAATATACGGTAGAAATTTATAAAGACGGTTTAAATGCAGGTAAAGATGCTACTGATTACTCAGTAGAAAAAATGGAAGTGAGCAGCGATGATAAAATAAAAATTGCAATGGCTTCAGGTGGCGGTTTTGTTTTAAAGATCAGACAATAAGCATTATTTAAAAACCAATTTTTGAGAGATGAAAAATAAATTATTAAGTGGAATCGTATTTTTAATAATTGCAAACAACCTTTTTTCTCAAAATAAAAATGATGCTTCGCCAAGAGAACATTTATTGATGGATTTTGACTGGCGCTTTGCTTTTGGCCATCCATACGATACTAAAAAAGATTTTAATAATGGCACGGGCTATTTTTCTTACCTTACAAAAGCTTCGTATGGTGACGGTGCTGCAGCTGCAAAATTCGATGACCGTAGCTGGAGAAAATTAGACCTGCCACATGATTGGGCAGTAGAGCAGCCATTTGATATTGCAGCAAGTTATAGCCATGGCTTTAAGGCAATTGGCCGCAATTTCCCCAATGCAAGCGTAGGCTGGTACCGTAAAACATTTATCATTCCCAAAACAGATGAAGGAAAAAATATAAGCATTGCATTTGATGGTGTGTTTCGCAATTCCATTGTTTGGGTAAACGGTTTTTATTTGGGTACAGAGCCTAGTGGCTATACCGGGTTTGAGTATAACATTGCTGAATACCTTAATTATGGCGGAGAAAATACTATTGCAGTAAGAGTAGATGCAACGATGGAAGAAGGCTGGTTTTACGAAGGTGCAGGAATTTACCGGCATGTTTGGTTAAATAAAACTTCACCATTACATATTGCAACTGACGGCACTTTTGTAACTCCCGAAGTAAGAAACAAAGCAGCAGAGGTACATGCACAGGTAACAATCATCAATCAATTTACTAATAACAAAACAGTTGATGTGCTGCAAACAATTCTAGATGCAGCAGGCAAAACAATTGCAACAGAAAATGTAAAAGGAATTGAATTGTCTTCTTATCAGCAAAAAAACATTTCCTCTACGATACCTTTTAGCAGCCCTTTATTATGGTCAGTTGATTCTCCTTATCTGTATAAATTAATTACTTCAGTTATTGATAATGGAAAAACAATTGATCAATACGAAACAACATTTGGTATCCGTACTATTCGCTTTGATGCCAACAAAGGATTTTTTCTAAATGGTAAGCCATTAAAAATTCACGGCACCAATAATCACCAGGATCATGCAGGTGTGGGATCTGCCATGCCTGATGCATTGCAGGAGTTTAGAATTAAAGCATTGAAAGCATTTGGTTGTAACGCTTATCGTTGTTCTCATAATCCGCCAACGCCGGAATTGCTGGATGCTTGTGATAAATTGGGCATGTTGGTAATTGATGAAAATAGATTAATGGGAGTGAGCAGCACACATTTTAATTACATGAAACGTTTTATCCTCAGAGATAGAAACCATCCATCGGTAATCAGCTGGAGTATTGGTAATGAAGAGTGGGGTATTGAAGGTAACCAGTTAGGTGCAAAAATTGCCACCACATTACAGGCATTTACAAAATCTGTTGATAATACAAGAGCCATCACAGCAGCAATAAGCGGCGGCTGGCAAAAAGGTATTTCAAATGTAATTGATGTAATAGGTGTTAATTATGTAGGGCAAATCAATACTGATCAACATCATACAGAATTTCCTAACCAACCTATGTGGGGTACAGAAGAAGGAAGCACCCGTGCTACAAGAGGTGTTTATTTTGATGATTATGACAACCACCTAATTGCCGCTTATGATAAAAAGCCCTCCCCTAATTTTTATTCTATTGAAGATGGATGGAAATATTATGCAGCCAGAGATTATTTAGCAGGTATGTTTATCTGGACCGGTTTTGATTACCGGGGTGAGCCAACACCTTTTGGTTTTCCTTCTATTGGTTCTTATTTTGGTATGATGGATCAATGTGGTTTTACCAAGGACATTGTATATTATTTGCGGAGCTGGTGGACGGATAAAACAACCTTACACATAATGCCGCATTGGAACTGGTCGCAGACCCCTGCGGGGACCGGAAAAGAAGGGCAGGAGATTAAAGTTGTGGCATACAGCAATTGTGGTGAAGTGGAATTGTTTTTAAATAAAAAAAGTCTTGGTAAAAAAATTATGCAGAAAAACGGGCATTTATAATGGTCCGTGAAATATGCACCGGGAACATTAGAGGCGATGGGTTATAAAAGCGGCAAAAAAATAATTACAGATAAAGTTCAAACTACAGGGCGGCCTGCTGCAATTAATTTAGTGGCTGATAGAAATACAATTAACGCCAACAAAGAAGATATTGCATTGATCACTGTAGCCGTAACAGATAAAAATAATTTACAAATACCCGATGCAGAAAATGAAATTACATTCAGCATACTGGGACCGGGTAAAATTACCGGCACAGGTAATGGCAACCCTTCATCACTGGAAGCCGATAAATTTTTAGAAACAATTAAAGTGGTGGCAATAGAAAATTTAAAAGAGAAAATCATTGACGACATCAATACTGTAACTGAAATAGCAGAAACGTACAACGATGGAGCATGGCAACGGGCATTTAAAGATGACCGTACAAAAGAGTTTGGTGTAAAAGTAAAAGCATTGGTGTACAGAGGAAACTTTATTCTGCCGGAAATAAGAGATAATGATAAAATAAGTTTCTTTTATAACAGCATCGGTGAAGCACAATCTGTTTTCATCAATGGAAAATTAATTGCAGCCAATATTTTAAAAAGCGAAAAGGGAAATACATTTATGCTGGATGCAGCTATTTTGCACAAAGGTAATAACAGTATTGCTATCACAGCAACGCCATTGTTGAAAAAACAACCCTGGGATAATATAAATGCTGATCCGGGACTATTTCAAATAATAACACCAGCATTACCTTACAAACGAAAATTATTTAGTGGGCTTGCACAGGTTATAGTACAGGCTACAGGCGGCCCCGGAGAAATAATTGTAACAGCAAATGCAAATGGATTAAAACAAGCTGAAATAAAGATTCAATCTGTGCAGGCGCAATTAAGGCCGGCTATCGCAGGCAATTAATTAGTATATTTTATTTTTATGTCATCATCGTTTAATCGCACAAATAGTTTAGGGATACAGCATACACTATTAAATTTTTATCTAAGCATAAATTATTTAATAAGAAAAACAAAATGAAGAAAAGAATATCTTTTTTTATAACATTTACATTGATTGCATTATTTTCTTTTGCTCAAAAAAGTAAATTTAAAAGTATCGACATAAATGCTACAAAAGAAACAAAAGCTTTATATACCAACCTGTATCAACTTTCTACAAAGTATATTCTTTTTGGGCATCAGCATGCCACAGAATATGGGCACGGTTGGCGGGGAGAAGAAAACAGGTCGGATGTAAAATCGGTAACCGGTTCTCACCCTGCTGTAATTGGCGTTGATTTTAGCGGCTTATATGGCAGACCAGATAGTACAATCGAAAAAGAGAAAAAATTATTGCAAAAAAGTATTGCTGCCACTTATAATCGTGGCGGTGTAACAACTGTAGCCTGGCATTTTAATAATCCTGTTTCAAATACAAATTTTTATTGGAACGATTCTACTGCAGCAACAGCGGTTAAAAATATTATTCCTGGTGGGTCACACCACGAAAAGTATAAAACTATCCTTAAAACTATTGCTGATCTTGCCAAATCTGTAACAGGAAACGATGGCAAAGTGGTACCAATGATATTTCGCCCTTTTCATGAGTTTGATGGCGATTGGTTTTGGTGGGGCAGGGGGCATTGTACAGTTGAAGAATTTAAATCGCTTTGGAGATTTACCGTGGGTTATTTAAGAGATAGTTTACAGGTACACAATTTTATTTATGCTTTTTCTCCAGATAATAAATTTAATACCGAAGCTGAGTATTTGGAACGATACCCGGGCAATGAATGGGTAGATATGATGGGAATGGATAATTATGGCGATTGGGGCAGAGATGGAAAATATAATGTTGAGGATGGGGTAAAGAAACTAAAAATAGTTTCTGATTATGCAATTAAAGCCGGTAAACTGGCGGCTTTTACCGAAACGGGCTTGGAATCTATACCCAACACCACCTGGTGGACAGAAACATTGCTAAAAGCATTAAAATCTGTAAAGCTGCAATTGGTTTATGTGTTGGTTTGGCGTAACGATTCAAGAAGCCCCACACATTTTTATGCACCATTTTCCGGCCAGGTAAGCGAACAGGATTTTATAAAATTTTATAACGATCCTTATACTTTATTTGAGAACGATTTGAAAAATATTTACCAGCTTAAAAAATAAGCTAAACATTTTTTTTTAATTATTTCAATACAGTTATTTCTACTTTTCTGTAATATACTTCTGCATATTCTGATTGTAAAACTACATAACCTTCGGTTGTATTACCCAGCCGGCCTTTATTTACTACCTCTCCATTTAGCAGATGGGTAATTGTACCATCTTTTACAATAACTTCTGCTTTGTTCCATTCGCCTTTAGGTTTTTCGGTATCTTTTATTTTTACTCCCCTGAGCCAGTTCTTTGCAATGGTTAAAGTGTCATTAAATACAATTGTTGTGCTGTCAGTCATCCAGAAATCGCCGCAGTCGCCTTCCTGTATTTGGTATTCAAGCGACCGGGGCCATATTTTATCACCACTATAAAAATTTACATGGTATAAAATTCCAGCATCCCTTTTTTCATTTTCCCTTGGCGGGTATCTTTTTTCTCCCCATTTAAACTCAAGGGTTAAATGAAAATTGCTGTACTTTTTTTTGGTGGAAATATAGCCAACATCTTCTCCGGAAACATGCAATATATTTTTTTAAAAACGAAAAACTTTAAGGGTATCATTATCCTTCTGTTTTTTTGAAAGATAAATATACCAGTCGCCTTTTTTACCGGGCTTAAAAAGTGTTGTTTTTTGTGCCTGCAATATCGTTAAGGGCAATGCTGCGGTAAACAAACAAAACACAAAATTTACAAAACTTTTTTTCATAAAGCTGTTTTTATTTTTAATAAACCCTTCCTATCATCCTGTTTTCAACAATAATTTTTTTCATTTCCGCAACATTAATGGAGCCTTGTTTTGCATAAACAATTTTACCCCCTGGCTCTACTAATATTGTATAGGGCAAAGCCCCCTGCCATTTAGGGTCAACCGCTTCAATAAGTTTGTATTTATCATCTATATTGAAAAGATAATTTTTATTTGATGCCTGTTTTTCCTTTAAAAACTTCAGCACTTTATCTTTCTTTTCCGGATTATCTCCACTTATGCTCACAAATTCAAAATCCCTTCTCCTGTACATCCTGTTAATGGTAATAAAATCAGGAAACTCTGTAACGCAGGGCCCACACCAGGTAGCCCATATATTTATCAGCCGCAGTTTATCAGTATTATTTTTCAATAATTCTTTTATGCCAACCTCGTTAATTGTATCTACAGCCACCGGCTCGGCTGCCCATTTTTCTTTATACTCCATTAGCCAGTTTTCTTTTGATGCCCACTTAACAGAGCAACCAAAAACTTTAGTGGTTGGCACCGCAACCTCCTTGTCAGCCAGCAATGCATCAATCGCATTACGGGTATCTAAACTTTTGGGTATTTTAGATGGCTTTTCGGTATCATCAATTCTGCCCTGATAGCAGAGTTTTCTATCTTTATTAAAAATAAATACATGCGGTGTGGTTGCAGGTCCGTAAGCTTTGGCTACACTTTGTGTATTGCCATCATACAAATACGGAAAATTATATTTCATTTGCTTATAGCGGAGTTTCATTTCCTCAAAACTATCTCCCATATCGGAGTAACCCAATTCATCTAACCTTATTGCTTTTGCATCGTTTGGCATTATTGCCACAACAGCAACCCCTTTTGTACTGTAATCTTTGGTAAGTTCAATAATCCTCTTTTCATATGCCTGTGCTGTAGGGCAATGATTACAGGTAAAAATTATTACCAACAGTTTTGATTTACTGAAAGATGCAAGGGTATAACTTTTCCCATCAGTGCCCTGCAGTTTAAAATCCGGCGCTTTAGCACCTACAGGCAGCGTGGCATGTTCTTCATTGCTAACTACAGGTTGAACAATGAAAGAGAAAAGTAATGTGCAAATTACCAGTAGCGAAAGGGAGGTCAATTTCATATAAGCTTTTTTGAAAAGTTACAATTTTATGTTTGCTTTTCTTAATTTATTTTTCGCTTTATAAAATACAGGGTGCATTTTTTATTGCTGCCCTTTGATGTATAAATATTATTTACAAAAATAAATAATTTGCTGACAGCTAAATTAGTTGTAACATTATTTAGCGTTTAGAAAATGATATTTTATTAATAAAAAATATCACTTTCTGCTAAAATAATATTGAAAATAAAAAATCATGTATCATAGCATAAAAATTTTATTGATTGTTTTTGTTGTAACGGTAATTAATTGCAGTCTTTCGGCACAGCAAATTTCATTATGGCCAAATGGTGCCCCTGGTTTTGAAAACAAAAAGAATGAACCGGAAACCGCAAAAGACTGGTGGGTGAAAAATATTCATAACCCATCCATTACCGCTTACCTGCCCGATAAAGAAAAAGCAAACGGAACAGCTGTGGTTATTTGCCCGGGCGGCGGCCACCGGGAGTTGGTATTTAATGCTGAAGGAAAAGATGCTGCCTTGTTTTTAAACTCGTTGGGTATAACTGCTTTTGTTTTAAAGTACCGTTTGTTCAGAGAAGAAAATTCGCCCTATACCTTGGAAAAAGATGTAAAGATGGATGTTTACCGTGCCATGCGCTTAGTACGCAGCCGTGCAGAGCAATGGAATCTGAATACCGGAAAAATCGGCATCATGGGTTTTTCTGCCGGAGGCGAAGTGGTTTCATTAATTGCTTATCAATCTGGCATGGGGGATGCAAATGCAAAAGATTCTATTGACAGATTAAATGGGAAACCAGATTTTCAGGTACTTATTTATCCCGGGCCATTGGGTATTCCCGATACTGTAAAAGCCAATTCGCCACCGGCATTTTTATTAGCTGCCAATAATGATGAGTGTTGTTCGGAGCCAATAATTAAGTTAGTAAAAGCTTACCGTACTGCAAAAGTACCTGTAGAGCTGCATTTGTATGCCGTAGATAAACATGGTTTTAATATGGGCTATCGGTCATCCTTTTCTTCTATTAAAGGCTGGCCACAACGGTTGGCCGATTGGTTGATGGATAACGGATACACCAAACAAAAATAATTACATCATCAAATAAAAAACGATTGTATGAAATCAAGACGTAAATTTTTAAAGGAAACAGGTGCTTTTGCTTTGGGCTCAATGCTCATACCTTCAATAGCAATGGCTTTATCAAAACATAAAGTAAAAAACACAGGCATACAGTTATATACTTTTCGTAAGGAAATGCTTGCCGATGCAGCCGGCACTTTAAAACAAATTGCTGCATTGGGGATTAAACAAATTGAATCTGCGGGCAGTGAAAAGGGCCATTATTATGGGTTTAAGCCAAAAGAAATGAAACAGATCTGCGCCGGTTTGGGAATGACATTACGCAGTGGTCATGCTCATGTTGATGACAAGTGGAAACAAACTATAGATGAAGCAGCAGAGAGCGGGCAGGAATATTTGATATGCTCTTCCATGCCTGCCAATGGGCAAACAATTGATAATTATAAAAAAGTGGCTGATATGTTTAATAAGGCAGGTGAAGAAAGTAAAAAAGCCGGTATTAAATTCGGTTACCACAATCATGAGTATGAGTTTGAAACTGTTGATGGAAAAGTGCTTTATGACGTGTTGATGGAAAATACAGATGCAAATTTGGTACACATGGAACTGGATTTAGGCTGGGTGATTACTACAGGTAAAAACCCGGTTGATTATTTTAAAAAATATCCGGGCCGCTTTCCGTTATGGCATTTAAAAGATATGGATCTTGTAAAAAAACATAGTGTAGAGTTTGGTAAAGGCGGGCTTAATATTTCTGAAATGTTGAGCCATGCAAAACTTTCGGGCATGAAATATTTTTTTGTTGAGCAGGAAGAATACAGCAGCACCCCTTTGCAAAGTATGAAAGAGAACATGGAATATTTGAAGAAGCTTAAAATATAAGCTGATACTTTTTTATCGGATGTTGATCTTTATTTGACAGCTGTATTTTTACGCTTATTACTTCACTGTTTTGTCTTATATTCAATTATAATACCAGCTATATGAACAGAAGAACTGCCATTCGTAATGTTGTATTGGTTTCGGCCGGGGCAACATTGTTGCCTTCATGCTTTCGTAATAATAAAATAATTTCTCCTTTAAAAAATATAGCTGTTAACAGCGCACAGCAGGATATGCTGGCAGAACTGGCTGAGTCTATTCTCCCTAAGACTAATAATTTTGTTGGGGCAAAAGATATTAAAGCTCACGAATTTATTTTAACAATGGTTGATGATTGTTTTAAGCCCGAAGACCAGGGAAAATTTACTGAAGGCCTTAAAGCATTCGATAAACTGAGCCATGATAAATTCGGCCAGTTGTTTACCAGCTTTACTGCAAAACAAAAAAATGAATTATTAACAGCATTAGAAACAAAAAAAGATATTCCTGAAGCTGCAGGGGCATTTTATGCAACTGTTAAACGTTTTACTGTTCAGGCATTCACCTCTTCAAAAATTTATATGATGGAGGTGAGGCATTATAAAATTGTACCCGGCGGCAAATTTAAAGGTTGTGTGCCTGTAACAAAAATATAAAATAATAGTGTGTACTGATGCCCAATGATATAAAGATAAATGGAGCGTCGCCAATGTTGTTGCCATGAAAAACTAAAGCTTGTAACAAAATTCTTTTACATTATTTCAATAAATATTTATGGGAGATAATAACAATAGTTTTGATGCCATTGTAATTGGCAGCGGCATGAGTGGAGGCTGGGCAGCAAAAGAGTTTTGCGAAAAGGGGTTAAAAACTTTAGTGCTTGAACGTGGGCGGGATGTAAAGCATTTAAAAGATTATCCAACAACAAATATGTTTCCCTGGGAGTTTCCACACCGTGGGCAGGTGCCTTACCAAATTGCAAAAGATAATCCGGTAATTACAAAGTGTTATGCTTTTAAAGAAGATGCCATGCATTTTTTTGTAAAAGATAATGAGCATCCATATATACAGGAAAAACCTTTTGACTGGATACGTGGTTACCAGACAGGTGGCAAAAGTATTATGTGGGCAAGGCAAACACAACGCTGGAGTGATTTTGATTTTAGTGGCCCTGCCAGAGATGGGTTTGCAGTTGACTGGCCGATACGTTATAAAGATATTGCACCCTGGTACAGCTATGTAGAAAAATTTGCAGGCATTAGTGGTAATAAAGATGGGTTAGAAGAATTACCTGATGGAGAATTTTTACCGGCCTGGGAACTCACTTGTGTGGAAAATCATTTTAAAGACGTGATGGCAAAAAAATATCAGGGGCGCCATGTGATCTATGCCCGGTGTGCACATCTTACAGAACCGCAGCCTGTTCATCTTGAACAGGGGAGGGGGCAATGCCAGGCAAGAAATTTATGTCAGCGTGGTTGCCCGTTTGGGGGTTACTACAATTCCAATTCAACTACAATTCCCTGGGCACAAAAAACGGGTAATTTAACCTTGCGTACACATGCTGTTGTTCATTCCATTATTTATGATGAAATAAAAGGTAAAGCCACAGGCGTAAGAGTTATTGATGCAATAACAAAAAACGTGACGGAATATTTTGTACCGGTAATATTTTTAAATGCAGGTGCCATCAATAGTAATTTGATATTATTGAATTCAACATCAAAAAGATTCCCCAACGGATTGGGAAATGATAATGGTTTGTTAGGCAAATATTTTGCCTTTCATAATTACCGTGCAAGAATTACGGCGAAGTACGAGGGCATGCTTGATTCTACAACAGAACAAAGCCGTGCAACCGGAGCCTATATTCCCCGGTTTAGAAATCTGCGTAAACAGGAAACTGATTTTCTTCGTGGCTATGCAATGACATTTAATGCCAGCCGTAATTCATCTCCTAAAGGAGAAGGTTTTGGCGAAGATTTGAAAAATAAATTAATGGATACTTCAAAATCCGGCCCATGGAATATTGGTTCGCAATGTATGGGAGAAACCATACCTAAAGAAACCAACTATATAGCACTGGATACAGCAAAAAAAGATGAATGGGGGATACCATTGTTGAAATTCTCTATCGATTACGATGATAATGATGAAAAGATGATTAAAGATTTTATTGAGCAGAGTACAGAGATGTATACAGCGGCCGGATTTACCGATATCAAAACATCCGATAGCAAACAGGCACCGGGTCTTGATATTCATGAGATGGGCGGGGTAAGAATGGGTAAAGACCCGAAAACCTCTTTGTTAAATGAATGGAATCAATTACACGCCTGTAAAAATGTTTTTGTAACCGATGGAGCCTGTATGACATCTACTTCAACACAAAACCCCTCACTTACTTATATGGCGCTTACTGCAAGGGCAGCAAACCATGCTTTGGAATTGTTGAAGAAAAAAGAGTTGTAATTTTTTTTTATAAACGGCTGCAAAGCTTTGGTTTAACTTTTGTTGCAGACTTATGCTGTTGTTATTTCTTTTTAGTACGATGAAATAATAACCACCTTTATGAAGTTGGCTCTTTATTCATCATTTAAGCGAAATGTATTTTTTCTTTCTTATCAAAAAAGCATAAAAATAAAATTTGCAATATGAAACAAATCAGTTTACTCATTTCACTGTTATTAACTACAGTAATTATTATGGCACAAAACCCGGTTGGTAATTTTCAAAACCATGCAGATATTGGAAACCCCAAGGTAAAAGGAACGGCGATTTATGATACGGGTGAACAAAGTTATAACCTTAAAGCAGGAGGGTATAATATTTGGTTTGGTCGTGATGAATTTCATTATGCGTTTAATAAAATAAAAGGCGATTTTATTTTAACCGCAAATTTTAAATTGCTGGGTAAAGGAGTTGACCCTCATCGCAAAATTGGCTGGATGATAAGGGCAGGTGAAAATGAAGATGCTGCTCATATGACCGCCACAGTACATGGCGATGGTTTGGTTGCATTGCAATGGCGTCGTATGAGGGGTGCATATATGCGGGACCCACAAGACGAAATTTTTACTATGAAAAAAGCAACTGAAATTATCCAGTTAGAGCGGGCAGGAAATTTTTTTATAATGCGGGTGGCCAATGCTGGCGAACCGTTGCAGGAAACAGGACGAACTGATGCTATTGATATGCCTGATGAAGTGCTGGCAGGAATATTTCTTTGCAGCCACAATGCTGATGTGATGGAGGAGGCCACAGTATGGAATGTGCGGCAGGAACTAACAGTACCAGATAAACATAACGGCTACCAGGATGGCATACTAAGCAGCAGGATGGAAATTATTAATGCTTTTGATGGCAAACGAAAAATTATTTATGAAGATAAAGGAAGGTTTGAAGCGCCAAATTGGATGAAAGACGGCAAGAGTTTATTATTTAACCAGGGAGGATTGATTTATCAATTACCAATTGATGGAGGTACTCCTGTTAAAATAAATACAGGTAATGCAAAACGAAATAATAACGACCATGTAATTTCTGCTGATGGTAAATGGCTGGCCATTTCAAGCCATAGGGATGGCATGTCCGGCGGCGGCAGTACTGTTTATTATTTACCTGTTAGCGGTGGCGAACCAACATTAGTAACCGACAGCACACCATCTTATCTGCATGGATGGAACCCAAACGGAAAAGAAGTTGCTTATACTGCACAGCGAATTGCCAAAAGTCCCATCTATAATATTTATAAAAAATCAATTACCGGTGGTAACGAAGTGCAATTAACTTTTCAGGATAAAGGGTTAGCAGATGGCCCCGAATATTCACCCGATGGTAAATACATATATTATAACAGCACTGTAAGCGGCACCATGCAGTTATGGCGAATGAAAACCGATGGCAGCGAACAGGTACAATTAACTTTTGACGAATACAATAACTGGTTTGCACACCCATCACCCGATAATAAATGGATTGTTTTCCTTTCGTTTGCCAATACAATTGACCCCACCGATCATCCTTTTTACAAAAGAGTAATGCTGCGCCTGATGCCGGTAACTGGTGGTGCGCCAAAAGTAATTGCATATTTATATGGCGGGCAGGGTACTATCAATACACCAAGCTGGAGCCCCGATAGTAAACACATTGCATTTGTAAGTAACAGCGGCCCAATTATAAAATAAATCAGTAAAACAAGTAAAAATAAACAGATGAAAATTATAAGCATTTTTCTTTTAAGCAGCTGTATAATATTTCACAGTGTTGCACAACCAGTAAAAGAACACGGGCAATTAAAAGTTGTGGGAACAAAATTAACTGATGCAAAAGGACAGGCAATTGCATTGCACGGTATGAGCCTGGGCTGGCACAACCTGTGGCCAAGATTTTATAATGCAGGCGTTGTAAAAACTTTATACCAAGACTGGAACAGTACTGTTGTTAGGGCTGCAATGGGAGTAGAATTAAACGACAGCGGCTACCTTAAAAATCCCTTGAATTCAAAAGCTAAAATAAAAGCAGTTGTTGATGGGGCAATAAAAGAGGGCGTGTATGTTATTATCGATTTCCACAGCCATAATATTAAATTAGAAGAAGCAAAAAATTTTTTTAAAGAAATGGCAACTGCTTACGGCAAATACCCCAATGTGATCTACGAATTATTTAATGAACCTGATTACGAGACCTGGGCAGAAGTAAAAGCTTATTCAGAAGCGCTTATTAAAATTATCCGCAGCATCGACCCGGATAATATTATTTTAGTAGGCAGCCCAAAATGGGATCAGGATGTGCAGTTGCCGGCAGCTGACCCGATAAAAGGTTACGACAATTTAATGTACACTATGCATTTTTACGCAGGTACTCACAAGCAATGGTTACGGGACAGAACTGATGAAGCTATTGCTAAAGGCTTACCCATTTTTATTTCGGAATGTGCCGGCATGGAAGCCAGCGGCGACGGGCCGATTGATTATGTGGAATGGAATAAATTTGTTTCCTGGATGGATGATAAAGGATTGAGCTGGGTGGCCTGGTCAGTCTCAGACAAAGTAGAAACCTGTTCCATACTTAATCCATCTGCAGCATCAAATGGTAAATGGAAAAAGAAAGATGTGAAAGAGTGGGGTGATTTAACAAGGAAAGCTTTGAGAAAATACGGCAAGCAATAGTTTGTTAAAATAACGTGAATAAAATTTAGCAAAATTCTTTCGTTTTGCAAGGCATTGATCTTTAGTAGTGTTAAATATGATTTTAAAATAAGTTTTAGGATTTAAGTAACTCAAGAGGTCTTTGTTAACAAACCAAAAACAAAAGACATACTTAAATTTGCAACTTGCTTGTGATTTTTATTTAACCAATATCTTAATTAACATGAAAAACCACAAGCTCAAAAGATTTTATTTTTTCTTTTCCTCGATTTTTATTTTTATGTTACACATGCCCTTTGTATTTGCAAAATACAAACCGGAAGATGTTATAAAACCAGCTGAAAATAAACTGGAGACTTTTACACCTAAAGATTCAATGCTTACATTAACCCCGGTTAATACAGAAAATATTGTGTCAAATATTTATGACAGCCTGCGTTTAAATTTAATGGGCTTGTCGCACCAGGCTTTTGAAATAGCCATGCAGGGTTTCGATTACCTTTCAAAAGCAGGAAAACTTGCCAACGATAAAATAATTTCCATAGTTGATTTTAGCCAGCCATCATTTAAAAAAAGATTATTTGTTATTGATCTGGAAAAAAGAGAAGTATTGTTTAACACTTATGTTGCACATGGTATAAACTCAGGAAAAGAATATGCTGACCGGTTTTCTAACAGGCCGGAGAGCAATAAGAGCAGTCTTGGGTTTTATGAAACCATGGATACGTACAATGGCAAAAATGGTTACTCATTACATCTGCAGGGATTGGAAAAAGGCATTAATGATAAAGCTGATAGCCGTGCCATTGTAATGCATGGTGCCGGTTATGTAAATGAAGCACTGATACAATCACAGGGATATATTGGCAGAAGCTGGGGATGCCCTGCGTTACCTGAAAACCTTCATAAACCGATCATTGATAAAATTAAAAATGGTACCTGCTTATTCATATACAGTCCCAACAGAAACTATCTTATTCATTCCAGGGTATTAAAAGAAGCCACCACAATGGCATTTTATAGTAAGAATTAAAAATAATATAAAATGAAGACTTTTATAATCCCCTGTTATCCGGGGGATTATTGTTTTATTGTTTGAAAGGTTAATAATAACTTTACCCAAATTTTTAATACATGAGTTTGAGAAAAACATTGTCGGGTACTGGCGTAGCATTGGTTACACCTTTTAATACTGATGAAACAATTGATTATGATGCTTTGGGTAAATTAATTGATTTTGATATTGATAATGGAGTGGAGTATGTAATTACACTGGGAACAACCGGCGAAACCCCAACATTAACAAAACAGGAAAAACTGGACATTGTAAACTTTACCTACGAAAAAGTGAAGGGCCGTGTGCCTGTGGTGGTGGGTATTGGCGGCAACAGTACTAAAGCAGTAATTGAAAATTTAAAAATATTTCCGTTAGAAAAAGCAATAGCAGTTTTAAGTGCCAGCCCTTATTACAATAAACCATCCCAGGAAGGGATTTATCAGCATTATAAAGCATTGGCAGCGGTATCTCCCAAACCAGTTATCTTATACAATGTACCCGGCAGAACCGGAAGTAATATGACTGCTGAAACCACTTTGCGTTTGGCTAAAGAAAAAAATATTGCAGGTATGAAGGAAGCCAGCGGCAATATGGTACAATGCATGCATATATTGCGTGACAGGCCCGAAGATTTTTTGGTAGTAAGCGGCGATGACCATGTTGCCATGCCATTAATTGCCTGCGGTATGGATGGTGTGATAAGCGTTGCGGCAAATTGTTTTCCAAAAGATTTTAGTGAAATGATACGCCTGAGTTTAAATGGCGATTTTGCAGCTGCAAGACCATTACATTATAAATGTCTTGAGGGGAATGATCTGTTATTTGTTGAAAATAATCCTGCAGGTGTAAAAGCATTTTTATACGAACTGGGAATTATTAAAAATGTATTGCGTTTGCCTGTGGTACCTTTAAGTGATGCCGTTCATCAAAAGGTAAAAGCATACCTTAAAAAATAAAAGCTTACTTAATTTAAAACAATGCGTCGCAAAATTTATATTTTACTCTTCCTGCTATGCACTGTCTTTAATTCATTTGCACAATTTACTTTACGGATACAAATTACAGCAACGCCATCTGCACATAAAGAAGATGGCGTTTTTGCAGCAGGTAGTTTTAATGGCTGGAACCCCGGCAATAACAGCTATGTTTTTTTAAAAGAAAATAACAGTTTAAAATTAGAGATTAAAAACCTGCGGGCAAATACATACCAGTTTAAATTTACAAGGGGTAGCTGGCAAAAAGTTGAATCTGATAGTACAGGAAAAGATGTGGCGAATAAATCTGTTCAATTAACTTCCGATACAACCATACAATATTCAATTAATGGCTGGATGGATGATTTTGTTGTTGAAAAAAAACATACTGCATCTGCAAACGTAAAAATTATTGATACGGCTTTTTACATACCCCAATTAAACCGTTACCGCCGGATATGGTTGTATTTACCGCCGAATTATCTTTCATCAAACAAAAAATATCCTGTATTATATATGCACGACGGGCAAAACCTGTTTGATGAACTAACCAGTGCTTATGGCGAATGGGGGGTTGATGAATGTATGGACTCTTTATTGGCAAAAGGTAAGCAGGCATGTATAATTGTTGGTATTGATAATGATGCTGCAACAAGAATGAATGAATACAATCCTTATGAATTTACCTGGAGTGATTCTGCCACATCCAAAACCTTTTCTCCTGAAGGGAATGAATATGTAGATTTTCTTACACAAACATTAAAGCCGTTTATTGATAAGCATTACAGAACCTTGCCATCAAAAGAAAATACTATTATCGCCGGATCTTCCATGGGTGGAGTAATATCTTATTATGCAGCATTAAAGTATCCTGAAATTTATGGCAAAGCAGGAATTTTTTCTCCTGCTTTTTGGACAGCCCCTGCACTTAAAGAGCTGACAGATATGGTCTCAAAAAAAATAACTGCTAAATTTTTCTTTTACATAGGCGGTCAGGAAGGAGAGAAAAATATACTGCTTATGAATGAAATGGCTGAAAAACTGGCAACAAATTCCAACACCATGATCTATGCTGTTGTTGATGGGGCAGGTAAACATAATGAAACGGCCTGGCACAAATGGTTTGCCGAATTTTATAACTGGATGATGGCAGATGGATATAATAATGTGATCAAACTAGAGGAGTAATCAATACCCCTATTAATTCGTGTAATTAGTAAAAATTGGTGTAATTAAAATTAAATTCTGTAACAAGCTCCTTCAAGTGCCAGCTCTGTATTTTCAAAAACGGTACAGGCCTCAGTTAAAAACTCATCCAAAAGTTCATACTTAGATGAGAAATGACCAATCAGTAATTTTTTTACATTTCCTTTTTTTGCAATGGTAGCGGCCTGCACGGTGGTACTGTGGAAACGGCTTGCAGCCCGTTCGTGCAGATCTTTTAAATAAGTGGTTTCGTGGTAAAGCAGGTCAACATTTTGAACTTTACCGGAAAGGCTTTCATCATAAATAGTATCGGCGCAATAGGCATAACTTTTTGGTTGGGGTGCAGCAGTAGTTACTTCATCATTGGGAACAATATCCCCTTTTTTTGTTACATAATCATACCCCTGTTGCAGTTTTTCATAAAATGCAGCAGGTATTTCATAAATGGAAGCTCTTTCCGCATTAAGTTTTCTTGGATTTTTTTTCTCCCGGAATAAAAACCCCCAGCACTCTATCCGGTGTTTTACTTTAAAACATTCTATTATAATTTTTTTATCATTTACAATTATGCCCTCATTTTTTAAAGCATGAAAATGTAGTTTATAAGGAAGATGTGTATCTGCAACATGCAGTTGTAATTTTAATATTTCCTCAAGCAACTCAGGTGCGTAAAGGTGCATATCCTGTGTACGGCCCAATAAGCCCATGCTGGTAAGTAAACCAATTAAGCCATAATAATGATCGCCATGTAAGTGCGAAATAAAAATCCTTGAGATCTTGCTGCGCCGGATCTTATACCTTGTCATTTGCATTTGTGTACCCTCGCCACAATCAATTAAATAGCTTTCTTCCAATGTTTGTAAAACCTGTGCCGTGGGGTTTCTGTCAAAAGCAGGAATTGCAGAATTATTGCCAAGTATGGTAAGTGCAAGCATTAATAAGGGTTAAGAATTTTTAATAATTTATAGTATGACAGATAGTTAAATAAATATGTTGCACGGTTTACTAAAACTAAACCTCTAAACCCTAAACCTCTAAACTTTACTCATCTCCCAAAAGTTCTCTTTCTATTTCTTCCATTTGTACAATATCCCAGGCTTCACTTTCGGTAGGTGTTACATTCATTAGCTCAAGCAACTCTTTCTCGTCTAACAATTTTTCTACAGCTTCCTGCAGGTTGCAGATAACAAACGAACAATTGTTTTCATAAAACTGTTGTTGTATGGAAGCAATAACATTGCCGGAATTTTCATCAATTGTTTTTACATCCGCCATGTTAAAAATAATATGCGGTGTGTCTTTTTGCAGGTATGGTTGCAACAAATCGTTAAGTTCGGCTGTCATATTAGCAGCCAAACAGGTTTCCTGAGGCGTAATAACGGTAAATTTTTCTTTGGTATCTATTTTGACATTCATTATTAAATATTACAAACGTGTTATGATGGTTTTTTGTAAAGTAAAGAAAAATTTATGTATTGAGTAAAAGCTTAAATTTTTAGTTTGATAAAAAAAGAATATTTCGTATAGTAATCTGGCAGAACGGCTTTTATTAAAGGTTCAAATATTTGTCACAAAGAAAAATTTAACTTTTTAACATATTAACATTTCGCCTTTGCAGCAAACTTAATCTTCAAAATTATCGTTATTATTGTATAAGCTAAATTTAACAGCAAATGGATAACAATTTTTCAGCCCAGGTAAAAGAAATAATCTCCTACAGCAGAGAGGAAGCGCTGAGGTTAGGCAATGATTTTATTGGTACCGAGCATTTGGTTTTGGGATTAATAAGGGATGGGGAAAATACGGCTATAAAAACCTTAAAGTCGCTGAATATCGATTTGTTTGAACTGCGTAAAGAAATAGAAATGGCAGTAAAAGACAAAACAGGAAAAAATATAGCTAACATCAATTCGCTGCCATTAACAAAGCAGGCCGAAAAGGTAATTCGGATAACTGTGCTTGAAGCCAAGGCCCAAAAAAGTGCTTTGGTGGAAAGTGAGCACCTGATGCTTTCTATTCTTAAAAACAAAGAAAATATTGCCACACAAATTTTAAATCAGTTTGATGTGGATTATGATGTATTTAAAAATGAATTGGGTTTTGTAACCAGCACCCCGCCGTCTGCCGAATTTAGCGATGAAGGGGATGATGACTTTGACGAAGAGAAAAAACAATATGGTCAGCAACAAAAGGGCCAGCGTGGCGGAGCCTCTGCAAATCAGCCTAAAACAAAAACACCGGTACTGGATAATTTTGGAAGAGATATAACCCGGTTGGCAGAAAGCGGATCGCTAGATCCGATTGTGGGCAGGGAAAATGAAATTGAAAGGGTATCGCAGATTTTATCCCGCCGTAAAAAAAATAATCCTATTTTAATTGGAGAACCGGGAGTGGGTAAAACTGCAATTGTTGAAGGTTTGGCACTTCGTATTGTACAAAGAAAAGTATCGAGGGTTTTATTTGATAAAAGAGTGGTTAGCCTTGACCTGGCAGCGCTTGTTGCCGGTACAAAATACCGTGGCCAGTTTGAAGAAAGAATGAAAGCCATAATGAATGAACTGGAGAAAAACCGGGATGTAATTTTATTTATTGATGAAATACATACCATTGTTGGCGCAGGTGGCGCCAGTGGTTCGTTAGATGCCAGCAACATTTTTAAACCAGCTTTGGCAAGGGGCGAACTGCAATGTATCGGCGCATCTACTTTAGATGAATACCGGATGCATATTGAGAAAGATGGTGCATTGGACCGCCGTTTTCAAAAGGTACTTGTTGAGCAACCTTCGGTAGAAGAGACCATTCAAATCCTAGCTAACATCAAAAGTAAATATGAAGATTATCACAACGTTACTTATAGCGATGAAGCTATTGAAGCATGTGTTAAACTGAGTGACAGGTATATGACCGACAGGTTATTGCCTGATAAAGCCATTGATGTATTGGATGAAGTGGGTGCCAGAAAGCATATAAAAAATATCAACGTACCCCAGGAAATTGTAGAGCTGGAAAAAAAGATAGAAGATATTAAACTGGAAAAAAATAAGGTTGTAAAAAGCCAGCGTTTTGAAGAAGCTGCTTCATTAAGAGATACAGAAAAACGCCTTCAGGAAGAACTGGAAAAAGCAAAAACAGATTGGGAGGAAGAAAGTAAGCACAAGCGTTTTCCAATTGAAGAAGAGGATATTGCCGAAGTGGTACACATGATGACAGGTATACCGGTGAAAAGAATGGTGCAGGCCGAAACTGATAAATTACGCCGCATGGCAGATGATTTAAAAGGTGCAGTTGTTGGACAGGAAGATGCTATTTCAAAAGTGGTTAAAGCCATTCAACGCAACAGGGTAGGACTAAAAGATCCTAAAAAACCAATTGGTACATTCATTTTTCTTGGCCCAACAGGTGTAGGTAAAACAGAATTGGCCAGGTCTTTGGCAAGGCATATGTTCGACAGTGATGATTCCCTTATTAGGATTGATATGAGTGAATACATGGAAAAATTCACTGTCAGCCGTTTAATAGGTGCTCCTCCCGGCTATGTTGGATACGAGGAAGGCGGGCAACTTACCGAAAAAGTAAGGCGCAAACCATACTGTGTAATATTGTTGGATGAGATTGAAAAAGCACATCCGGATATTTACAATATTTTATTACAGGTGTTGGATGATGGCCAGTTAACTGATGGTATGGGACGTAAGGTTGATTTTAAGAATACCCTTATCATAATGACATCAAATATTGGTGCAAGGCAATTGAAAGATTTTGGCGATGGTGTTGGTTTTGCAACTGCCACACGTATGGAAAACAGCGATGAGAATAATAAGGCAGTAATTGAAAAGGCTTTAAAACGTACATTCAGTCCTGAGTTTTTAAATCGTATAGATGATGTGGTGGTGTTTAATTCATTAACCAAAGAAAATATTTTTGAGATCATTGATATTTTGATGAAAGGGGTGATGAAACGCCTTACTAATCTTGGATTTTCGATGGAATTGACACCAGAGGCAAAAAGCTTTATAGCTGATAAAGGATATGACGCTCAGTTTGGTGCAAGGCCTTTGCATCGTGCCATTCAAAAATACTTGGAAGATCCTCTGGCTGAAGAAATATTGAATATGACTGTAAAGAACGGAGATGTCCTGGTTGCAGCCCTTGATAAAGAAGCTGAAAAAATCAGGTTTTCATTAAAAGAAGAATCGAAAATAACAGAAAAAAAATCTGAAGCCTGATAAAATAATAATCATTTAAAAAAGCCGCCTTTGTTATTGAGGCGGCTTTTTATTTTATTTTTGCTGCAGGCAATATCTTTAATTCATTAGTAATACCTTTTGTGTAATATCGCCATTTGCAGATTTTACTTTTACAAGATAAGTTCCTTTTGGTTTACCGGATAAGTCATGTATTTTTAAAAGGTTTTCGCCTTTGTATATTTCAATTTTTGAGTTCGTAATCATTTTACCATAAACATCCCAAATATAAACGTATGCAGTTTCCTTAAAAGCAGCATTCATTGAAAGCCATAATTCGCCACCTGATGGATTTGGAAAAACAACTCCGTTTGAATTACCTGAATCTGATATGCGTAACGAAGCTATATTACTGTACAAGGTACTTCCATTTTTCCCTGTTAATCGTATTCTGTAATAAATAACCGGAGCCAGTGTGGTTGAATAAGGATAGCTGAAAGAATAATCTGCAAGATCAGTAATATTTTTTGCCGGAATTTCGGCAAGTTGTTTAAAATTCCGGTTATCAAAACTATACTCAATTACAAAGACTGCAGCGTCTTTATTATTTGAAGCCTGCCATTGTAATACGGCATTATTATTTACTTTGTTTACTGTAAAATTCAACAGGTTTACATCCAGAACATAACAAGATTTACTGAATAAAATAACCACAGAATCCTGTGCATATAAAGGACATTGGCTATATAAACGTTGAACTACCCTGTATGTTCCGGGAGAATCTACCAGTATTGAAGTACCAGTAGTGGGCCCGGAAATATGTCCGTTAGGAGTGCTCCATGTATATGTGGATGTAGATATTGGATTTACCACAGAGATAGTTGTTGGAGGCATTATAAAACAGAAATAGGTGATATAAGTGCTTATATCAACCTGTGGATAATCAAACATACGGAAAGGAGCAATAAAATCTTTTAACTCAGAAGAAAAAGAAGAAGAAGACCTTGTTTTAATCATCACCCTTCTAAATGGATTGCCACACGGGTTCCCCAAAGTATTTCCGGGATCCAAACCAAGCTTGGTAAGGTTTACAGAAAACTCCAGAAACTGGTTGGCAATATAATTTGTAACAATGCTGTTGTCAACTCTTACAAGTTTAAATGCACCGGCCCACGTATTTGCAACACATGGTACACCCGCGTAAAAATTGCCGGCTGTTTTAGGAATAATGCTGGCATAGCCATAAACAGCAGCTGCACCATCTCCATCAAACTGGCCACCCCAGCTAAATGATGTAGGGGTAATAGAAAGGTCAGTTTTTTTAATCCATATTCTTGCTTCAATCAATGTAAGAGAAGAACCACCAAATTCTGCTGTAAAAATGATATCGCCTGGGGTGGTAACATTACCTGCTGCATTAAATTTCCATGAGGTATGTCCTGCATCAGGACCATAATTATTAAAAGTCTGTGTTGGCCTGTCATAATAAAAATCTGTTTGGTATAACTCAAAGTCGAAATACCTGCTACCTGTTGTATTTTCAATGGAAACAGCATTGAACATCCATAAAGAATCTGTAACATTCGGCCCAGCTCTTCTTACATGCGAAAATGCATCAAGGATATCATTTTTATCCGGAATTCCCTGTGACACAGGGCATGACCAGTTAACAGGGCTCATTCCATTTTTATTACTCCCACTAGCAAATACAGTAGAATCATTACCATGAAAATCTCTGTGAAAAACAGCATCTAACAATAACCTGTTATTTAAAACTGTGTATGGAGCATACTTCATCAGTCTTGAAAAAGAAAGCGACCTGGTTCCAGGATTACTGATGTATCCTGCTAAAATAGCTGCTGCACCAGTGGTATCAATCATGAATTGCCCGGTTCCGGGATAACCATTGCTAAACCAGTCGTCAACTGCCGGTTGTGGAGCGCCGTTAAAATAATTTGAAGAAAGGTCTGCATCAACTCCAAAATTTGCTTTAACAATTGGGGTTGTGATTTGCCCGTTTGTAAAATTTGCAATTAGTATTGCAAATAAAAGAGGTATAATTTTTTTCATAGATTTTCACTTTAAAGGTGAAAAATTGTATTAACTTAATCCGTAATTACTGTATAACAGTTGTAAATATATTCGAAACAATCAAGGTGGAATTAGTGTTTCCAACTACAGTTATTCTATAGTTGATAATCCCCGGGTATAAATTACTGTTATCAGAAAATTTATTAACACCATTTGTAAGAAGGGTAACACCCTTTATTTGCCATACAGAATACGGATCGGTCGGGTCTTCATAAGTACTTTCAATTATAAAACTTTTAACTCCTTCTGTTGATGTTAACTTCCATTGCAAATTGTAACCATGCCCGGTTTGGGTTCCACGCACAAAAGAAAACGAAATGGCCACATTTGAATTTTGGGAAACCGGTAAAGGATGTTTTGGAAAGATACCGTTTGCATTAACCTGTATACAGGTAAAAATTGAAATAACAAGAATTACTGTTTTCATAGTGGTTTATTTTAGATTAATAAATAAAAAATACTTAATTAGATGGCTTTTAAAACTGGTACGAATAAATCTTAATTAATGTTTTCTGATTCGAGCAATTTTTATGCCATTTGGTAACTGCATTTTATATTACATTCGCAATTGAAAATAATAACTGCAGGTACAATATTTTTTGTTTATTCAACAACCGGAAGAGGGCAGGTAATTCTTAATTAAAACAGGTTTTTGAAAAATTTATTGTACGGTTGTTACTATTTATTTTTAATTTAAACGTTTTTTATTTAAAATTAATGACAGTCTAATTTTTATAAATAGATGAAAAAAATAATAATTACTATAGATGGCTGGTCATCCTGCGGTAAAAGCACACTTGCAAAACAATTAGCAAAACAACTAGGCTATGTTTATATCGATAGTGGCGCAATGTATCGTGCAATTACGTTGTATTTTTTAAGGAACCACGTAGATTGGACAGATAGTAATGAGGTAAATACGGCTTTGCAAAATATTCATATTGAATTTCACCACAACGAAAAATCTCAGCAATCAGAAATTTTTTTAAACGATGAAAATGTAGAGTATGTTATCAGGGACCTGGTAATTGCAGAAAAAGTAAGTGATGTTTCAACAATAAAAGAAGTGAGGACATTTGCTGTTGCCCAACAGCAAAAAATGGGAGGGAAAAAAGGTATTGTTATGGATGGAAGGGATATTGGCACCACCGTTTTTCGAGATGCGGAACTAAAAATATTTATGACTGCCGATATTGAAGTAAGGGTGGAACGCAGGTTTAAAGAGATGTTTGAAAAGAATCCCAATATTACAATTGAAGAAGTAAAGAGTAATCTTGAAATGCGTGACTACATTGACTCCAACAGGGAAATAAGCCCTTTACGCAAAGCCGCCGATGCGGTTGAAATTGACAATACTAACTTAACCATGCAGGAACAATTAGCATTTGCACTGCAATTGACTGCTAAATGGTGTAATTAATTTTGTAAGATCATCAATTTGGTTAATGCTTCAACAGATGTGGTTACATCAAAAAAAGAAGCCAGTTTTTCAATCACACCTTCCACCAATGCATCGGGGCAACTGGCGCCGCTGGTAATTAATATTTTTACTGGCTCTTTTTCGGGAAGAAAATTTGCGGTGATTAATTCTTCTTTAGTATGAAAATTAAAATGACTGATTACTGATGGCGAAATTATTTTTTCCTCATCAGTGATATAGTAAGTAGGTAGTTTTTCTTCGCATAATTCTACCAAGTGAGAAGTATTGCTGCTATTATAGCCACCGACAACAATGGCAAGGTCGGCTGTTGTTTTTAATAATCCATATACTGCACTTTGGTTATCGTTTGTGGCGTAGCATAAAGTGTCCCTGGTATCCGCAAAATGTTCATCAATACTATCTTCTGTTGAACCGTATTTTTTTATCATTACTTCTTTTAAAAAATCAGCTATATCTTGCGTATCACTTGCCAACATAGTAGTTTGGTTAACTACACCAATTCGCTGCAGATCTTTTACAGCATCAAACCCTTCAGAAAATCTTCCCTCAAAATCTTTATAAAAATTATCAACTTTTTTTTCACCAGTAATGTATTCACTTAATACAATTGCTTCCAGCATATTATTTACAACCACTGTTGCAGTGTTATGTGCCGCATGAGAAAACGTAGCCCTTGTTTCTTCATGTGTGGGTTTACCATGTACCACAACAGTGTAATTTTTTTTTGCGATCTGCTCACTGCGGTTCCATACTTTTTCTACAAAAGGGCAGGTGGTGTTATATTTTTCTGTTGCAATGCCAATTGCATTTAATTTTTGTTCAATAGCAAGTGTGGTGCCAAAGGCTGGTATAATTACCACATCATCTTTTGTAAGGGTATCGTAAGGCACAATCTGTTTACCATAAGTATCCTGTAAAAATTGTACGCCTCTCGCCAGCAGGTCGGCATTTACATGCGGATTATGAATCATTTCGCTCAGTAAAAAAATACGTTTCCCGGGATTTTTCTCAATTGTTCTGAAAGCAATATCAATAGCGTTTTCCACGCCATAACAAAACCCAAAATGCCGGGCAAGGTATATTTGCAAAGGGCCAAAATCAAGCAGGGTGGGGGTAAAATCTTTTTTCATTTTATCCACCTGCTTACGCTTGTTTTTTATGGCAGATATTAACGGGCTGCGATAAATTATGGGAACATCAAATTGTTTCATTTCGTTTTTATAACAATTGCAAAGATACCTGTTAAAGCTTATTTATTTGAATGATAGTATTTGAAAAATCCACGTTACTTTTGGATAGACTTAATTTCCAAAACAGTTAAGATTTATGTTTAAAAAAGCAGACTGGATTTTTAATACAAATGTGTATGAAGTAAATCTTCGTCAATATACAACCGAAGGAACCATTAATGCCTTTGCAAAAGAATTGCCCCGTTTAAAGAATATGGGAGTTTCTACTTTGTGGTTTATGCCCATAACACCTATTTCTAAAAAAAACAGGAAGGGTAGTATGGGTAGCCAGTATGCCTGTAGTGACTATACCAGTGTGGGTGAAGAATATGGAACACTTAAAGATTTTAAAAATATTGTTTCCCTTGCGCATGAAATGGGGTTTAAAGTAATATTGGATTGGGTGGCCAATCATACCGGCTGGGATCATGTGTGGACGGTAGAGCATCCTGACTATTACAAGATGGATGAAGCGACGCATGATTTTAAAAAAGCAAGCGGCATGGATGATATCATCGAACTGGATTTTAATAATGATGATTTACGCAAAGCCATGATTGCAGCCATGCAGTTCTGGATTGAGGAATGTGATATTGATGGTTTCCGTTGCGACCTTGCTTTTTGGGTACAGCTGGATTTTTGGATAGAAGCAAGAACAGCACTGGAGAAAATGAAAACCGTTTTCTGGTTGGCAGAAAGTGATCCGGTTGATAATCCAACTTATTTCCAGGCATTTGATGCCTGCTATACCTGGGCCTGGATGCATAAGACAGCCGAGTTTTACAAAGGCAGCCAGGATAAAAAAATGCTGGATGCAGTATTGAAGCAATACGACCAGATGGCGGGCAACGATAATTTATTTTTATGGTTTACCTCAAATCATGATGAGAATACCTGGAACGGTACCGAATTTGAAAAGTATGGAGACGCCTCAGATGTGTTTGTAGTTTTCAGTTTTACATGGAATGGCATTCCATTAATTTATAGCGGCCAGGAATTGCCGAATCTTAAACGGCTGGATTTTTTTGATAAAGATCCGATTGAATGGAATGGAAAATATGCTAAACATGATTTTTATAAAACACTGCTGAACCTTCATAAAAATAATCCAGCATTAAGAGCGGGAGACCGTACCGTTAGCACAAGGTTAGTACGTACCAATGCAAATGATGTATTGCTTACCTATTTAAGAGCTTTTGAAAAAGATGAAGTACTTGTTGTTTTAAATTTTTGCAAATACCCTGTTGAGTGTATCATTGAAGATGAACATGTAAATGGTAGTTTTAAAAATATATTTACAGGCGAGCAATTGTTTATACAGGTCGGCAGCCGTTTTGTACTGGGAGCCTGGGAATATTTAGTGTTTGAAAAATAAATTAATTACCATAAGAAATTACAGGAAATGAAAAGAACATTTATATTATTGCTTTGCTTTATGATGATGAAAAAAATAACAGCACAACCCGACTTTAATAAATATCCTGTGTACCAGGGAACGGACCTGGGCTTAATGTATTCTAAAACTGCGTCCTCATTTAGGATATGGAGCCCAACAGCAACCGCAGCAGAATTGATTTTATATAAAGAAGGATTGGGAGGAGTATCAGTAAAAACAATAGAACTTACCAGCGGAATAAATGGAACCTGGTTTACAAAATTACCCGGTAACTGGAAAGAAACTTTTTATACATTCCGGGTCAACATAAATAATGCGTGGAGCAATGAACTGCCCGATCCGTATGCAAAGGCCGTTGGTGTAAATGGAAAAAGAGCGATGGTAGTTGATCTGAAAGAAACAAATCCTGCAGGATGGGCTGCTGATAAAAGCCCGGCATTTTCTTCCGGCAATAAAGCAACGGATGCGGTGATTTATGAATTACATATCAGGGATGCATCTATTGACAAAAATTCAGGAATAAAAAACAAAGGAAATTTTTTAGGATTAACAGAAAAAGGTACAAAAAATAAAGAAGGGCTTTCAACAGGCCTTGATCATTTAAGAGCATTGGGGGTAACACATATTCACCTGCTGCCATTTTTTGATTTTAATTCAGTAGATGAATCGCAGCCGGAAAAGAAACAATATAACTGGGGATATGATCCACTGAATTATAATGCACCGGAAGGTTCTTATAGCACCGACCCATACAATGGCGCCACAAGAATTAATGAATTAAAACAACTGGTGGCAGCATTTCATAAAAACGGATTACGGGTGGTGATGGATGTGGTGTATAATCACGTTGCAGATGCAGGCAGTTCTAATTTTAATCAACTGGTGCCGGGGTATTATTTCAGGCATAAAAAAGATGGAAGTTTTTCTGATGCTACGGCCTGTGGAAATGAAACCGCCAGCGAAATGCCTATGATGCGAAAGTTTATGCTGGAAAGTTTATTGTATTGGGTAAAAGAATATCATATAGATGGATTTCGTTTTGACCTGATGGGGGTGCATGATATCAAAACCATGAATATCATTTCTGATGAACTGCACAAAATAAAACCTGATATTTTATTGTATGGTGAAGGCTGGACGGCTGGCGTTTCTCCATTACCTGATTCTGCCAAGGCATTGAAAAAAAATGTAGCAAAGCTTCACAACATTGCTGTATTTAGCGATGACATCCGTGATGGAATTAAAGGAAGCGTTTTTGATATTAAGGACCGTGGTTTTGCAAGTGGAAAAAAAGGAATGGAAGAATCAGTAAAGTTCGGAATAGTTGCAGCATCGAATCATCCGCAGGTAAATCTGTCAAAAGTAAATTATTCAAAAGAAGCTTACTCAAAAGCACCATGGAATGTAATTACGTATTCCGAATGTCATGATAACAATACATTGTGGGATAAACTTTCTTTGTCTTACACGGAAGCTTCAAAAGAGGATATCACAAAAATGCAGCAGTTGTCTTTAGCCATTGTACTAACATCGCAAGGTATTCCATTTTTACATGCAGGCACAGAGTTTTTGAGAAATAAAAAAGGAGTGGAAAATTCTTATAATTCAGGTGACAGCATTAATAAAATTGACTGGAGTTTGAAGAGTAAGAATATTGCCACTTTTAATTTAGTGCAGCAGTTGATAAAAATGCGAAAGGCACATCCGGCTTTCAGGATGACTACAAATGAATCGATCAGTAAAAATATTCGTTTCGATGAACAGTCTGTCGCAGGTATTATTACTTATACCATTAATGGAACTGCTGTAAAAGATACCTGGAAAAAGATATTTGTTGTTTTTAATGGGAGTGCAGAAAGTAAGGAGATCAATCTCCCAAAAGGCAAATGGAATATTGGTATAGATACAAACAAAGACATGAAAATATCATCCGGAATTGTATCAATAGAAAAATATTGTGCCATGGTTCTCTATCAATAATAAAACAGTAAAATTTTCAGTTACAACAAATAAAAAACGGCCCCAAATATTTTGGGGCCGCTACATTTCTATCTTTATTATTCTCCTAATGTAATGGGGTATTCATACACTCCATCATAACCCGGATAAAATCCGCTGATGGTAATTGTTTTGTTTGAACCAACTGCAGTTTTTAATTCATCCACAGTTTTTACTTCTTTATCGTTGATCTTTAAAATAATAAAACCATCTTTCATTCGGGTTTGATCATTTAAGGCACCCCCATTTATTTTCTTAACTACCACACCACCGTTAATGCCATAGTCCTTTGCTTTTTTACTATCAAGTGTTGCAAGGTCTGCACCCAAACTTTCTACAACGGCATCAGCTTTTACAATATCAAAATTACCCACCTTGTTTTTTAAGGTTACGGCAGATGTATTTTCTTTGCCGCTTCTTTCGTAGCTGATGCTTATTTTATCACTGGGTTTATAACGGCTTACCTGCTCTACCATTTCTGCACTTGAAGTAACAGGTACACCGTTTATCTTAGTTATAAAATCACCCTTTTTTACACCGGCTGCTTCTGCAGCACCGCCTTTAGAAACATCAGTAACATATACACCATTTCCGTCGCCAATGCCCTGTGCTTTTTTCTGTTCTTCAGATATCCCATCCGGCGCATATGATATCCCTAAAAAAGCCCTTTGTACAGTTCCAAATTTTATAAGATCATCTACCACTTTTTTTGCAATGTTTACAGGTATGGCATAAGAATAACCTGCATAAGAACCGGTAGGAGAAGCAATGGCTGAGTTGATACCAATAAGTTTCCCTTCGGTATTAATTAATGCGCCGCCACTGTTACCGGGGTTTACAGCTGCATCGGTTTGCAAAAATGATTCCACACCCAAACCATTTTTATCTCTGTTTAAACCAAGGCTGCGGGCTTTAGCACTAATAATACCAGCAGTTATAGTAGTTTCTAAATTCAACGGATAGCCAATTGCTAAAACCCACTGGCCAACTTTTACGTCATCAGAATTACCATACAATAAAAAAGGTAAACCAGAGGCTTCAATTTTTATTACAGCCAAATCATATGCAGGATCGGCTCCAACAACTTTTGCTTTATAAGATTTTTTGTTGCTGAGTGTTACCATTAATTCATCTGCATTTTGTACCACATGATTATTAGTAACAATATAGCCATCCTCACTAATGATAACCCCTGAGCCACTTGCTCTTTGCTCGGGTATTGCACCACCACGGCCGCCAAATAACTGGTTAAAAATATCATCATCACCAAAAAAATCACTGAAAGGGTTTCTTTGCTGTGTTTTGGGTAAATTATTATTTACTTGCCTGGCATTTGTTTTTGTTTTTATATGCACCACCCCAGGCGTTGCAACAGCTGCAGGGCCGGTAAAATCAACAGCACCGGTTGGTGGTGTATTACCGTCAAACAGGCCGGCGTATTTATAATTGGAAGGTACTACACCGGCTTGCTGGCCTGCATAAGAATTATTCTGCTTAAAAAATTTACCATGGCCCCAAATAACTGCAAGGGTGGTAATAGCACTTACTACTACTGTGAATAAGACTTGTTTAATTTTCATTTTACTAGGTTTTATTGTGTTCTAAATTTTTTATTTTTTGTACCTGGCATTTAATTCTTTACTCATCTGCATTGGCGTCGCACTCTTCAACAGTAAATTTTTATTCAACTTTTATCTCAGCCTAAACTAAATTTCTAAACCTTAAACTTCTAAGCTATCAACTCTTGTGCCCAACACCACAAAATAACGAAGAACTGACAAATTGAGATTTACCAACTGCCATCTTTAACACTTAATTATGAAGGGTTTCGTAGATGGCTAATTCAAAACACAATCTTCGTAACTCCCTCTCTCTTTAGAGAGAGGGAGGGGTGAGGTCATAAAGTTAATAAAAACTGCATAGTATCCATTCCGTCCGCATAATCAAATAAACCCGGCTGTTGCGCCTGTCCAAAATCAATATCTTCATTATCAACAATACATTGTACATCATTGTTCTCCACCAGCGCTTTTTTAACAGCGGCTACATCCTTATAAAAACTATAATTCAATTGACTAATGGCTGAAAAGATAGATTCGTTTTCAATCAGCAAGGTACTTTCATTGGTCATGTAATAGATATTATTCATTAGTGCCATGGAAAGTTGGTAATCATAATTGTTTTTGTATTTATTATGGTCGCCAAAATATTTGTATTTGTCAAAAGACTTAAGCAAAGGAACAAAATCATAATTTTCAGGCACAAATATTTTAGTAACATTACGGCAACCAAGGCCAAAAAATAAATGGATATCATCCGATAATTTATCCAGATCTTCAGTTGTTTCGTTTCCTTTTAAAATGGCTACAGATGTACGGTTGCGGCGGATGATATTTGGGTATTTGGCAAAATACTGTTGAAAATACCTTGCCGAGTTATTGCTGCCGGTTGCAATGTAAGCATCGCAGCCTTTCAACATTTCTGCAAATGAAATATAATTTTGTATGCTTATATCCCAGCTGTATAATTTTTGCACCAGGTGCTTCAGTAACACATCATCCTTGCCAGATAATTTTATGGTTTGCGAATGGCCGCTTATAAATACACATAAAAAATCATGAAAGCCCACCAAAGGAATATTGCCGGCCATAACCAAACCGATATTCTTGCCTTTTATATTATCATCCAGGTGATAATGATTTGCCCAGACTTGTAATTTTTCGGGTTGTAAAAAACCGGTACAGATATTAGTAACAGCCAGATCAATAAAATCGGTAATAAACCATCCATTGTGTACAGCAGCACTTGCTCTGGCCTCCTGCCATTCGGCTCCATCTTCTTCTAAATAATCTTTTAATTTTTGCAATAATCCGATTCTATTTTGTAGATTCATATTGTTATTTTAATTTGCAGCATCAACTAAAAATTGTTTTTTAATAATCAAAATTACGAAGGATGGCTATAAAGATCACAGACGAATGTATTAACTGCGGCGCATGCGAACCGGAATGTCCTAATAACGCAATTTACGAAGGCGGAGTAGAGTGGGCTGTTTCTGATGGAACCACAGTAAAAGGAATGTTTACTTTGTTGGATGGCACACAGGTTGATGCTGATCAACGGCAAGCTCCCATTAGTACAGATATTTATTACATTACCCCCAACAAATGTACAGAATGCCAGGGCTTTCACGAAGAGCCACAGTGTGCTGCAGTTTGTCCTGTAGATTGTTGTGTGCCTGATGATATGTATACGGAGACTGTAGATGAGTTGTTGGCTAAAAAAGATAAAATGCACTTAGCATAGTTGTGAATTATCAATGGTGAATAAATACAAACTAATAGTACTATTCACCACTCACTGTTCACAATTCACATTTTTTTCAAGGCTTGATTGCCTTTTACAGGCAGGTGATATTTCCTGCTGCAATGGCGAGGGTATTTAAAAATACTTTCGCCTTTTTGTATAACCAATAATTGTTTGTTGTATGAACAAAAGTCTACTTTTTGTGCTTATTGCTTTTTCATTTACAGCATGCAATTTTTTTGAAAAGAAAAAAACAACTGCCGGCATTGACGAGAAAATAAAAATGCTGGATGCCGACAGGGCTTTTTCTAAGCTAAGTTTGGAAAAAGGAATGAAGAATGCCTTTTTGGAGTATATTGACAGTAATGGCGTTTTACTGCGGCCCGGTCAATATCCCCTTGTTGGAGCAAATGCCATTGATTTTTTAAGTCAGTTAAGCGACAGTTCATACACATTGCAATGGGAACCCAAAGGCGGCGCTATAGCCCAATCGGGGGAGTTGGGTTACACTTATGGATTATATGTATTAAAACCCGGCGGTAAAGACACTACATTTTATGGCACTTATGTAAGCATCTGGAAAAAGCAAACAGATGGTAGTTGGAAATTTGTGCTGGACAGTGGCAATGAAGGAATTGGCGAGCAGGAGCAGAATAATAGTCAATAGGCCATGGTCAATGGCTGCTACTGTTAACTTTCGAACTGTTTTTCTATTGACCACGGTCTATGGACTCTACTATAAAAATTCCTTAAACCCGTAACTAAACCCAAAACAGAAAACTATTTTTCGTTTCTTTGTTTAAACAACCCCACTTAAACTGATGAAGAAAAAGATTGCCCTTGTTACAGGCGGTTACTCAGGCGAAGCAGTTATCTCTTACAAAAGCGCCATTGCCATTGAAAAAAATATTGATACCGGTAAATGGGACTGTTATAAAATCGACATTAATCCCGGCGGGTGGTTTTATATGTCACCAGAAGGGCAAAAAATTCCGGTTGATAAAAATGATTTTTCAATCATTGTAAATGGAATAAAAATAAATTTTGATGCTGTATTGGTTGGCCTGCATGGCACACCCGGTGAGGATGGAAAACTGCAGGGATATTTCGATTGCCTTAAAATCCCTTACACTTCATGCGATGCTGCAACATCTGCCTTAACTTTTAATAAACGTTACACAGTAGCCGTTGCAGCATTTGCCGGTATGCATGTGGCAAAGTCTTTACATCTTTTTAAAAATATTCCGGTAAAAGTTGATGCCATTTTAAAAGAACTGCAATTACCCTTATTTGTAAAACCAAATAAGGGTGGCAGCAGTTTAGGTATAAGTAAAGTAAAAGAAGCCGGTGAATTGCAACAGGCACTGGACAAAGCATTTAATGAAGATGACCAGGTATTGGTGGAAGAGTTTATAAGTGGCCGGGAGTTTACCATTGGCGTGTTTAAAAGCAAAGGCAAAATAATTGCATTGCCCATAACAGAAATCATTTCAAAAAATGAGTTTTTTGATTTTGAAGCAAAATACGAAGGTGCCAGCGAAGAAGTTACTCCTGCACAGGTAGATGAAAGTATTGCAGAAAAAGTAAGAACCGAAGCAAGAAGAGCGTATTCAGTTTTTAACTGTAATGGTATTGTGCGGATAGATTTTATTTATAATGAGGCAGATGGAAATCCGTATATGCTGGAGATAAATACTGTGCCTGGCCAAAGTGAAGCCAGCCTTGTACCGCAGCAGGTAGTGGCAATGGGCTGGACTTTAAAAGAATTTTATTCGGCATTAATTGAAGAATGTTTCAATAATTAAGAAGTAAATAACTGTAAACTATTTAAATGTTTAAATTCATTACAAGCCGCTCACTATGGGTTAATATTGTAGCTGCAGTGGCATTAGCCATTATATTAATTTTCCTGTTTTTAAAAATGCTGGGTTGGATAACTAAACACGGCGAGTATCTTACTGTGCCTGCAGTATTGGGTAAAAATACTGAAGAGGCAATTAAGCTGCTGGAGAAACAGGGTTTTGATGTGGAGATACAGGATTCTGTCTTTACAGATACTGCCGCCCGTGGTATTGTCCTAAAACAATTACCCGATGCAAATGCCACAGTAAAAATTAACCGCACCGTTTTTTTAACCGTAAACAGGGTTACTCCCCCAATGATTGATATGCCAAAGCTGGAAGGCCAAAGCCTGTCTTTTGCTTTAGATATACTGCAGCGTAATCATTTAAAATTGGGTGATACCACATTCAGGGCCGACTTTCAGGTGGGTACAGTTTTGGAGCAGCAATATAATGGGGTACGAATTGCAGAAAAAGCAAAAGTACAATGGGGAAGTAGAATAAGCTTGGTAATAGGAGGTGGATTGGATAATCAGCAATTTATTGTGCCTTCATTATTAGGAATGACTTTCAGAGAAGCTAAAGCATATCTTGAAGCAAACGGAATTAGTATTGGAGCAATTTTACCAGACAGAGATGTAAAAGATACCGCTAATGCTTTTGTGTATAAGCAAAATCCTGAACGTTTTGATGAAGAAAAAAAGCCTCGTTATATACAATCGGGTCAGCTGATGGATATCTGGCTTTCTGCAACAATGAAAACACCAACCGACTCTTTAGATAATAAACAATAAAATAAATTTTTTGTATGACAACAATAACTGCTGATGAAGTAAAATTCCGTTTAGACTCAGGTGAAAAATTAAATTTAGTTGATGTACGGGAGCCGCATGAAAACACGGAGTTTAATATTGGCGGCCAGCTACTGCCGTTAGGGAAAGTACAGACCATGCAAATTGAGGACATTGAAGATTTAAAAAACGAAGAGGTTATAATTTACTGCCGTAGCGGTAACAGGAGTGGGCAGGCTGCATTGATGCTGGAAACATTCGGTTTTACTGATGTAAAAAACCTTACCGGCGGCATGTTAGCATGGAAGGAAAGGTTTGGAGGATAATAAAGTTAATGGTGAATGGTGAAACGTGAATTTCAAAAAAAAAAAAATACAGCTGCCACGTTTCACCATTAACTATTCACGCCTACAATCTTATATTCACACCTACCATACAATTAAACGGTGCCATAGGAAAATAATAATTTTCTGTTGTTAAGCTGCCACCATAAATATAGCTGAAGCTGTATCCGTTTGGTTCATACCTTTTGCTGAATACATTATTCAGTTGAACAATAAAATTAGTGGCCTTAAATAATTTATTCTCCAGCAAATAACTGAACCTTATATCCTGTACATAATAAGGATTCAGGCTCCTCGATTTTAAAGAAGTATTATCTAAATACTGCCTTCCAACATATTTGCTTACCAAATTTATTTCCCCATTCTTAATAGGTATAAAATTGATGCTTCCACCTGCAACAACATTGGGCGAAAAAGCGATATCTGTAGAAGAATAGAAATTAGTTTTTTGTCCACCGTTATCGTAGTCATCTAAATACTCTGTAAAGTTTTTTATTTTGTTTTTGCTGAAGGCAATATTGGCTGCAACATTTATCCATTTAGCTGCAACATAAGTGCCCTGTAATTCAATTCCGGTCCTGTAGCTATTGGGTATATTTGTCCTGGTATAAGCACCCACATCATTTATTTTACCGGTTAATACCAGCTGATCTTTATACTTCATGTAATACAAATTCATCCCCAAAGAATAATTGCTTTTCTTTTGTTCAATACCCGCTTCAAAATCATTTAACAATTCCCGCTTTGGTTGTTGTGTGGTACCGGCTTCATAATCGTCACGATTGGGCTCATGTTGTGCCAATGCATATGATGCATAAGCCTGCCAGTTTTTTTTATTATAAGTAATACCCAGTTTTGGATTAAGAAAATTATAATTATTTTTTATTAATAATGCCGGGTTATCCCTAAAGCCATTAATAACGTACTTGATATTCCTGAATTGCAGATCAGCAAAACCATAAATATTTTTATATAATTGCTGTGTTAGTTTTGTATATAGAGAAAAGTCTTTTTTATTTGCCGTTAAATTATACCACCTGTAATTAGCAGGGACTGCAGCCTTCACTTTTGCCCAGATTATTTCACCAAAATGGTTCCCGTCATAGCCGTTCCAGCCACCACCAGCTGTAAATTCTGTTTTGTACCTGTGATATTGTAATGAAAAAATACTGCCGTAAAAATTATTATCTAACCAAAGCCTTCTTACTAAATCAGTTTTTTTAATGGTGTTGGTGCCATCAAAATAATTGGGCAGGCCATAATCGGCAAGTTTTTTATTGGCTTTGTATTGTTCATAATAGCCTTTTCCTTTTGTGAGAAATACTGCAATATTCCCCGTCCAGTAGCTGTTTAATTTATGATTATAAAAAAGCTGGTAATGGGTTTGGGTATAATTGTCAGTTTCATTGTCATAAGGATCGCCAGGCTTTTCTGTACCTACAGAATTATAAGTTCTGTTGGTACTCAATAAATATTCGGGTACACCATTCCATGCCTGGTAGGTTTTTTCTTTGCCGCTAAAAATATTTAACCGCAACGAATTTTTTTCATCAATATAAGCAGTGCTTACATAAAATGATTTTAAATTACTTGTTGCCCTGTCAATATATCCATCGCTGCTTATACGGCTCAGCCTGCCATCAATGGTAAAATGTTTTCCTAAAATACCGCTGCCAAATTGTAAAGTATTTTTAAATGTGTTGTATGAACCCACACTGTTATTTAATTCAGCATAAATTTTTTTATTTATTTCGTTGGTACTTAAATTAATACTGGCACCAAATGCACCTGCACCATTTGAAGAAGTGCCCACACCCCTTTGTATTTGAATGCTGTTTACCGAAGAAGAAAAATCAGGCAGGTCAACAAAATAAGTACCCTGGCTTTCAGCATCGTTATAAGGAATACCGTTTAGCGTAACATTAATACGGCTGCCATCTGTACCACGAATGCGGATGCCGGTATATCCTACGCCAGCTCCGGCATCGGAATTAACCACGGCAGAAGGCGTTTGGTTTAACAAGACCGGCAGGTCCTGCCCCAGGTTAATTTTTGTAATTTCTTTTTTGGTAAGATTGGTTTTTGCAAAGGGTGCTTTTTCACCTGCTCTTATTGCATTAACTTCTACAGGTTGCAAATAAGCCGTGTCGTTGAATTGTTTTTTGGTTTGTGCAAATAATGCAACAGTGCCCACGCATAAGAATGCGCTCAATAATACTTTCATCTCAATAAATTTTATCCTGAAATCCGAAGCAAAGAGAATATTGCTGCTATCACCGGAACGGTGGTCATTTCTTCCTACGCAGGCATTATCCTGATCAGGTTGGCGGGTATAATCTCAGTCTCGCCTTAGGCAAGACACCCCGGAAATTCAGTCGGTTAAAAAAGAACTTTGAAATGCGAAGGTAGGGTAGTTTGTAAAATATTTTTACATTTTGTGTAACAAATCTTTTCCGTTCTTCGTATTACTAAAAAAGTATAGCCATGAAAAAATTATTTTTATCCCTTGTAACACTGCTTACCATGGCAGCGTTTGCACAGGAAAATACTGTTATTACTGATGCCAATGCACAAAAAAGAACGCTTAAAAGCAGCTTTACAGGTATTAATGTTTCGGACGGAGTTGACCTGTACCTTACCCAGGGAAACGAAGAATCTGTTGCGGTAAGTGCCTCCGACGAAAAGTATATGGAACGTTTTAAAACGGAAGTGGAGAACGGGGTATTAAAAATTTATTTTGATAATAAAGGTTTTAACTGGGCTGTAAATGAAAAGAGAAAACTGAAAGCCTATGTATCTTTTAAAACCCTTGAAAAGCTGCATGCCTCCGGTGGCGCCGATGTAAAAGCGCAGGGCAGTTTTACTGTTGCCGCACTGGACATGAAATTTACCAGCGGCTCTTCTTTTAATGGAAAAATAACTGCAAAAGAATTATCTGTTGATCAAAACAGCGGTTCGTCAATAGCAGTTACCGGCAGCGCAGCTAAGTTAAAAATTGATGTTAGCAGCGGTGCCATTTTTAAGAGTTACGATCTGGCAGTTGAGTATTGCGATGCAAAAGCATCAAGCGGTGGTGGCGTACGTGTTACCATTAATAAAGAATTAAATGCAAAAGTCAACAGCGGCGGCGGCATCCGTTATAAAGGTGATGCTGTTATAAAAGACCTGAATGTAAACAGTGGCGGCATGGTTAAAAAAGCATAAGATTTAAAAAACATTTGTTTATGAAAAAGATATTTTTAATTGTATTGATCAGCTGCGTTGCTTTTATTGCAGCGGCACAAAAGGAAGTGGTTAACGACCGTAATGCAGAAGTTAGAATTATTACCGGCAGTTTTACCAGTGTAAAAATTTCCGGTCGTATTGATCTTTTTCTTTCACAAGCTGACGATGAAGCTGTAGCAGTCAGCGCTACTGATAATAAATATAAAGAAAACATTAAAACAGAAATTACAGGCGGCATACTGCGCATATATTATGATGGGGCTAAAGGATGGAATAAGGATAAGAAAAACCTGAGGGTGTACGTTGCGTTTAAAAATTTAGAGGGTATTGAAGCTTCAGGTGCTTGTGATGTGCAGGTATCGGGAACAATTAATGTAGCTTCTTTTAAATTAAATATGAGCGGTGCCAGTGATTTTAAAGGTTGCGTTAAAGTAACTGATTTAAAGATGGAATTAAGTGGAGCTTCCGATGTGAAAATATGTGGTAATGCCACTACCGTAAATATTGTTTCGAGTGGTGCAAGTGATGTTAAAGGTTACGATCTGGTAACAGATTATTGTACTGCTAAAGCTTCAGGTGCATCCGACATAAGCATTACCGTAAATAAAGAATTAAGTGCAAGTGCAAGTGGTGCCAGCGATATTTATTACAAGGGGGACGCTGTAACGAAAGAAGTACACAGCGGCGGCTCAAGCAGTGTTAGTAAAAAAAGTTAATCATTTTTTTCTTTGATGATGAATGGGTGTCCCGTTTAAGGCGGGGCACTTTTTATTTTCCAAAAGCCCATAATAAAAATGCAGGTAACTGATGACTCCATGATGCATAGTCATGAATGCCATTTGCATCTTCGGTGTAAACAATATCCTCCGGTAAACAAACATTTTTGGTTTTTATCAATTCAACAAGGTCTTTGGTATCATCAATCACATCAATAATACCATCTTTATCCCTGTCGCCTGTTTCCTCTTTTCCTCCTGCATAAAACCAATATTGTAAATGTGGTTTCTTTCTGCTGGAGCGTATTTTATTGATGATGATTCTGTTTTTTTCGTCAGTATAATCTGTTACTTTATCGTCCTTATCCCGCCACCAAAAAGAGCCGGAAAAAATGCCCACTTTATCAATCTTATCAGCATGATCCCAGGCCACATCAAAAGCCGATAAGCCTCCCAATGAGCAACCGGCTAAGACCACTGATTTAAATTTTCTTACACCGGCTTTCTTTTTTGAAAAAGTATATAATTCATCATCAATAAAAGCAGCATACTTATCTGCCTTATCACCACGTTTCATAAAATCGGGCATTTCACTAACGCCGTATTCTTTAGTTCTATCTCCGGCAATTACGCCAACAATAATTAAGGGCTTAATCAGTTTTTTCTTATACAGGCTGTCTAAAATTTCTTTTACATGAAATTTACCCAGGTCCTGCCCGTCATTTAATAACAGTAAATTCAATTCACTCTTATCATCCGGCATGGGAGTGGAAATGATGGAAAGTTTTACCTGCCTTTGTAAATGACGGCTGTACACTTCATCTTCCTGTTGTTTAATTTTTGCTTTGCACCCAAAAGAAAAAATCAATACGGCAATAAATGAAATAGCGATAAAATATTTTTTTAGCATACTCAAATGTACAAATGAAACTTATTATTTGCAGCAAAGCCCTAAAACCTTATTGTTGCAGAAGCAAGTATGGTAACAGAAGTTCGCTGGCCTCATATCCGCCGGCAGGCGGACACTGGTTTGATTCCAGTCACCTAAAAAGAAATATAAAGCAACAGTAAGATTAATATTATTTGGCAACAAGTCTTCAAAACCTTAGTTTTGCACCGCGAAGTAGAGCAGCGGTAGCTCGTCGGGCTCATAACCCGAAGGTCACTGGTTCGATCCCAGTCTTCGCAACTAAAAAAGTCAAATCCTCAATTCTATAGATTTGGGGATTTTTTATTCATTTACAATGAATAATGATTACCTCCTCCATTCTTTCAGCTTGTTCGTGGTAATCAATTGTCTTAAATACCACATTCATGAAATCAGGTTTTGTAAATATTTTTGGTAAGCCAAACGCAGGCAAAAGCACCCTTCTTAACGCATTAATGGGCGAGAAGATGGCTATTGTATCGCATAAAGTGCAAACTACCCGCCATCGTATTAAAGCTATTTTAACCGAAAAGGATTACCAGATCATTTTTTCTGATACGCCAGGTATAATTGAACCCCGCTATAAACTTCACGAAAAAATGATGCAGGCTGTAAAAGGCAGCCTGGAAGATGCTGATGTGGCTTTACTGATGGTGGATGTTAACGAAGACTTTGAAGAAAGTAATCAAATATTTACTGCCTTGCATTTAAAAGCACCAGCCATTGTTGTTTTAAATAAAGCCGATAAGGCCAATGATGAACAGCAACAAAAAGCCATTGATTTTTTTAGGAAACAACCGTACTGTAAAAAAGTAGTGGTATTATCGGCGTTAAAGAAAAAAGGCATTGATTTTTTATTAGAAAAAATACTGGGTTATTTACCCGAAGGTGCACCATTTTACGAAGGTGATGACCTGAGTGATATGCCCACCAAATTTTTTGTAAGTGAAATGATAAGAGAAAAAATATTTGAATTATATGGCGAAGAGATTCCTTACCATACAACAGTGTTGATACAGGAGTTTAAAGATAAAACCACACTCACAAAAATTGGTGCCGATATAATTGTACAAAGGGAAACACAAAAAGGTATTATTTTGGGAGAAGGCGGCAGCATGATAAAAAAATTAGGCACCAATGCAAGAAAAGATATTGAAGCATTTTTAGACCGTAAAGTATTTTTGGAATTATTTGTAAAAGTGCGCCCTAAATGGCGGGATAATGAAATGCAGTTGAAGGAGTATGGGTACTGAGGCAGTGGGCAGTGGGCAGTGGGCAGTGGGAATTTTAGTAAAGCAAGATAAATAAACATGGGCACTTTTAGTGATATGGAAGTTTTCAAAAAAGCTTACAAATTGGCTATGGATATTTATATAATAAGCAAAATTTTTCCTGCAGAAGAAAAGTATAGCTTAACAGATCAAATACGAAGAAGTTCAAGATCTGTCTGTACAAATTTTGGAGAGGCATATCGGAGAAGAAAATATCCAGCTCATTTTGTAAGCAAACTAACAGATTCTGATGCAGAAAATACAGAAATAGAAATCTGGCTTAAATTTTCTTTCAGTTGTGAATATATTAATGAGGTAATGTATAATGATTTTACAGTCAGATGTTCTGAAGTAGGAAGAATGTTAGGGCATATGATTAATAACCCTGATAAATATTTATAAATTTAAAATCAGCAGAGCGCAAATTGCCAACTGGTATTTGCTAACTGCCAACCGGACTATGAGTTTTACAGTAGCAATAACAGGAAGGCCAAACGTAGGCAAAAGTACGTTCTTTAACCGTATGCTGGAACAGCGTAAGGCCATTGTTGATGATGTGAGCGGCGTAACCCGTGACAGGCAGTACGGCATTGCCGAATGGGCAGGCAAAACATTTAATGTAATTGATACCGGCGGTTTTGTACCGGGAAGTAATGATGTTTTTGAAAAAGAGATACGCAAGCAGGTATTGATAGCTATGGACGAAGCCAATGCCATTATTTTTATGGTAGATGTAGCTACCGGCATTACCGACCTGGATCAAAGCATGACAGAAATTTTACGCCGCAGCAACAAACCGGTTTTTTTGGTGGTAAATAAAGTAGATAATCATGAGCGCCTTTTGGAAGCCAGTGAATTTTACAGCCTGGGTTTCGATAATATATTTTTTGTGTCATCAATAAGTGGCAGTGGCACAGGCGAAATTTTAGATGCCATTACTGCATTAATGAAACCTGAAGATGATGCTGTTGCAGAAGATGATTCTATACCCAAGATTGCAATTATTGGTCAGCCCAATGTTGGTAAATCATCTTTATTAAATGCATTGATTGGCACAGAACGTACTATTGTAAGTGATATAGCTGGCACTACAAGAGATACTATTCATACCCATTACAATTTATACAATAAAGAATTTGTGTTGATTGATACTGCGGGAATACGCAAAAAAGCAAAAGTGCATGAAGACCTGGAGTTTTACTCTGTAATTCGTGCCATTAAAGCATTGGATGAGGCGGATGTATGTATGCTGATGCTGGATGCAGGCAAAGGATTAACTGCCCAGGATCTTGCCATATTTTCATTAGCTGCAAAAAAAGGTAAGGGCATTGTGGTGCTGGTAAACAAGTGGGATCTGGTGGAAGATAAAAAAACCAATACAGTTAAGGATTATGAAAAAGAATTGAAAAAGAAGTTTGCTCCTTTTTCTGACGTGCCCATTATTTTTATTTCAGTAACAGAAAAGCAAAGGATATTCAAGAGCATAGAAACTGCATTGGAAGTGTATGAAAACCGGATACGTAAAATACCTACATCGCAGCTGAACGAGGTAATGCTTAAAGCAATTGAAAATTACCACCCGCCGGTAGTAAGGGGCAACGCTGTTAAAATAAAATACATTACCATGTTGCCTGTACATACACCAACCTTTGCATTTTTCTGCAATTATCCCGACGATATAAAAACACCCTATAAAAATTACCTGGAAAACCAACTGAGAGAAAATTTTAAATTAACAGGTGTACCCATCAGGATATTTTTCAGGAAGAAATAAGCGGTAGCCCGATTGGCCCGACTGGCAAAAAAGCTGTAAAACAATAAGATAAATTCTTGCCGATATTTTAAAAAGCCTCCCGTTATATGGGAGGTTTTTTATTTACACCAATATTTTAAAGTTGAATTTTATTTGGGAAATATTATTGACCGTATTATAAAAATGATTGCAACGGTTTTAAGTTTTGGTGTATCTTGCTTTAAAGAGTTACATGACTTTGCATTCCAACTCCTTTTAAAAACTACAGATTTAAATAATTGTATTTCTTAATAACAATTTGTAGTTATGAAAAAATTGAACTCATCATTGACGAACTCCTTTTTATTCTTTATTAAAAATCGGGTTAAGCGTTTTGTATTTTGCATTTGGGCGTTAATAATATCGACCAGCTTTGAGAGTTTAAGCCAGACAACTTATATATGGAATCAAACCGGTACAGCAGATTGGACTGTAGCTGCAAACTGGACACCTAGCAGAACACCTGCTACAAATGATATTCTTCAATTTAATAATGGAGCTATCACAACCCCAACAAACATTTCGACAGAAACAATCGGGCAATTATTAATAGCTGGTAATACAATAGTTAACTTACAAGGTGTTGTGGCAGGAACTGTATTAACTATCAGTAACCTTCCCGGAGATGATTTATCTGTAGCATTAGGCTCTCAACTTAATATTAATGTTGCAGTCAATACAACTACCATCGCTTTAGCGACCGGAGCTACGGGTAATATAACAGGCAATATGACTTTTTCTGCAGCTGCACATCGGCTAGATCCTGCTGATGCAAATGCTGTAACATTTAATAGTCCTGCTATTTTTACACAAGGTACAGGTTGTACAGGAAATGTTTTTACAAACACATTACCGGCAAATGCAATTATATTTTCTGCAGGAACAATCTTTCTTCAAAGTGCGGGTGCAAATCCATTTGGATTAACACAGCCCTTATCTAAAGTGATTTTTAATACAGGAAGTTTATATATTTTTCAGGATCCATCCGGCACGCCTTCTTTTTCAGGAAGAACTTATGCAAATTTTCAATTTACAGGTTCAGGCGCACCAAGCACTTGTGTTGGAGGAAATGCAGTATCAATTAATAATTTTAATGTTACTTCAGGAACAATAAATGTAAATATGACCGGAACACCTGGTCATTCAATTAAAGGCAATGTAAGTGTTGCTGCCGGAGCTACACTGAATTTTGCACCAGCAACTGTGGGAACGATTAATTTAAATGGTACAGCTGCACAGGCAATTACCAATAGTGGTACAATAACTTTTGCTGTAAATGAGGCAGTAACAATTAACAACCCAGCAGGGGTTATAATTAATAACAATATTACATTAAATGATCTGGTTACATTTACAGCTGGAATTGTTACTGTCCCAAACCCAACAGTTCTTACCTTAAGTTCTACTGCTTCTGTTGCTAGCGTATCTAATGCAAGTTTTGTTGATGGGAAAGTTGCCAAAATCGGTAACACAGCATTTACATTTCCTGTTGGTGCAACTTCAATTTCAGGTTATGTACCTATTAGTATTTCTGCTCCCAGTATTGTCACTGATGTTTTCACAGCTAAATATATTCGTAGCAGCGCTCCAACGGGTGGATTAGCTATAGGATTAAAAAATGTAAGTTCGGTTGATTATTGGACCTTAGATAGAACTGGTGGTTCATCAACGGTAAATGTTACTTTAAACTGGACTTCGCAAAGCAGTAACGGGGGATCTACAAGCTATATTACTGATCTGCCATCTTTAACTGTTGCTCATTATGATGGTACTAACTGGGACACTTATAGTGGCGAATTAACTGCTACAGGAACAGTAGTAACAGGTTCAATAACCCGTATGGGGGTTAGTGTTTTTAGCCCTTTTTCTTTAGGTAGTGTTAGCTTCTTAAATCCACTCCCTATCAACCTCAATTATTTAAATGGCATCAAACAAAATGGCTCTCACAATCTTGCATGGAAAGTTACCTGCACCAATAATTCAAGTGCCACCATGAGTTTAGAGCGTTGTGCAGATAATAGAAACTTTAAAGATATTACAACTATTACTGCTGATGCATTACGTTGCGAACAACCATTTAATTATTCAGATGATAATCCTTTGGCTGGTACAAATTATTATCGTTTAAAAATGACAGATGCAAACGGTAAAGTAAGTTATAGTGCCGCAATTGCAATTCTCAATGTGGCAAAAGGTTTTGATATAGTCGGCCTGTTACCAACACTGGTAAACAACAATGCCATATTAAATATTACTGCTGCACAAAAAACTAAAATGGATATGGTAGTAACAGATATTGCCGGTAAGCAAGTGCAAAAAATCGTATACAATTTAATTGCAGGCAGTAACCAGTTTAATATAAATCTTTCAAATCTTTCCGCCGGCACTTACCAAATTACGGGTTATACCCCAGATGGAAAATCAAGAACTATACGTTTTACAAAACAATAAATATTTGAAAATATTTCCTATATCCGGTAAAGCCTCAGGCTTTACCGGATACTTATTTAATAAAATACCTTTTTGCGGGTATTGGTGTTAATTTTTTTTGTCGGATTATTGTATAGAACTTTATTCAGAATCAAAATACCTGCAGATGAAAAAGGTTGTGTACATTATATGTTTTTTCCTGTTGCAACAGGCGGCTGCCCAAACCAGGGATAGTATTGATATTTATGCCCAAACATTAACCGATACAACCGGAATAAACCAGTTGATCAATTACTGTTTTAAACATAGAAATGAACAAATAGAAAAATGCCTGCAGTTTTCCAAACTGGCATTAGACCGGTCACGGGCAATACAATATCATACAGGTGAAGCAAGAAGTCTTACCAGTATAGGGGCAATTGAATCTGTAAAAGGAAATTATGCCGGGGCATTGCAATATTATTTTGACGGCTTAAAAATATGGGAAGCACAAAATAATAAGCGGGGAATAATGCTGAATAAAAATAATATAGGAGACGTATATGGTAATCTTAAGAATTTTGATAAGCAATATCAATATCTTAATGAAGCCCGGATTATTGCCACTGAAAATAATTTTAATGACGGCCTTGCCCTTGTAAAACAAAACCTCAGTATTTATTACTCTTATAAAAATGATTTTAAAACTGCATTTAAGAGCCAGGTTGAAGCGGTGCATTTATTTGAGCAGCAAAATAAAATGAGCGAAGCAGCATTGGGATATAGTAATGCAGGTGCTTACTGGTTTTTAATGAATAACCTGGATAGTGCTTTGTTTTATTATGATAAAGCAAGGGTGATTGGCGAACAGTTAAAAGATATACGGGTGCTAAGTATGAGCTATGCAAATATTGCAGAAGCGTATGAGAGTCAAAATAAAATTCCTGAAGCTATTGAGGGGTATAATAAAAGTATTAAATACGCCAACGAAAATAAATATAAAGAGCAATTACTGTTTTGTTACGCACAACTGGCTGGTATCTATCAAAAGAGAGGAGAATTTCCGCTGGCAATACAATATATAAAAAAGCAGCAGGGGGTTAAAGATTCAATTTTAAACATTGCTTCATCAAAGCAAATGAATGAATTGCAGACAAAATATGAAACAGCAAAAAAAGAACAAACCATTCAGCAACAGCAATTTGAACTGGCAAAGAAAAACTATTGGATAGGAGGGATTGCAGGATTGCTTTTATTGGGTGGGTTACTTGGTTTTTCTTTTTACCGTAGCAATAAATTAAAGCAGGCTAAAAAAATGCAGGATGAAATTATGAAGCAACAGGATATGGCCACTAAAGCTGTTATTGAAGCAGAAGAAAATGAACGTAAGCGGATTGCCGGCGATTTACACGATGGGGTAGGACAAACCATGAGTGCTGCAAAAATGAATTTAAGCAGTATTGAAAGTCGGTTGAATTTTGGAAATGAAGAAGACAGGATCGCTTTTGAAAAAATTTTGAACCTGGTAGATGAAAGTTGTAAAGAAGTGAGGGCGGTAAGCCATAATATGATGCCGAATGCTTTATTAAAAAGCGGACTGAGCAGTGCGGTTAAAGAATTTATTGATAAGATAGACAGCCGTATTTTAAAAGTAAATTTATACAGCGAAGGTTTAAATGAACGCCTGGACAGCAATGTGGAAACGGTACTTTACCGGGTGATACAGGAATGTGTGAACAACGTAATAAAACACAGCGCTGCCAACCTGCTGGATATATCTTTAATTAAAGATGCCGATGGTATTGCGGCAACTATTGAAGATAACGGAAGGGGATTTAATATTGGCGAAAAGGAAAAGGCAGATGGAATTGGTTTAAAAAATATCCGGACCAGGATTGAATACCTTAAAGGAACCATTGATTTTGATTCGGCACCGGGCAAAGGAACTTTAGTGGCTATTCATGTGCCGTTGTAGTTTAAGGTTTAGAACTTTAGGGGCTTAGCGATCAAAGATATATAGCTTGTTTTTACTGGTTGTATCGTTTTAGCGTCCTTATATTTTTTTACAAGCACATAGCAAATAACAATCAGTATCAATAAAAGTATAATGGTATAATAAACCCAGGGCTGTTCTTTTAGTTTACGTTTCTCTTTACGGCTTTTCTTTTTGGCAATTTGTTTTTCAAGTTCCCGGTTTAATTGTTCTACAGAAACAGTCATATTTTTTTTATTACTGAATTGTTCCAGCCCTTCCACTGCATCATTAATAAATTCATCGTCTGCCATCAGTTTCTCCATGTCATGACTATCCTGTTTTGATAACTGCCGACTCAGGTAATCCATCAGCTTTTGGTTATCAATATCCTTATTACTGTTGTTTAATATGTCTTTTAAATTGTCGCTCATTTTAGAATTTACACCATGGTTCATAGACTATGGTCAATGGTCTATGTTTTTTTTTCAAGTAAAATTTTTAAATTTCTTTTTCCGTTTTGAATATGGCTTTTTACCTGCAGTAAAGAAAAATTGGTTTGTACAACAATTTCCTGGTAACTCTTTTTCTCAAGGTAAAACAAAGTTACACATAGTTGCTGCTCTTTATTCAGCAGTGTTAAAGCCAAGGCCATATTGGTAAGGGCCTTATCTTTTTCAATATAATTATTTTTATCTGTTGTTTCATCGGGGGTGGCCATTAAATGTTCATTTATTTCTGTGGTATATTTCCCTTTATCCCTCAGCTTCATCAGGCAATGGTTTTTGGCTACCATGTATATCCAGCTCTTAAAATAATCCACTTTATATTTATGCAGTTCATTTATGGCCTTTAAAAAAACCTGCTGCACACTGTCTTTGGCATCTTCCTCATTTTTTAAATACTTCATACACACACCCAGTAATAACATGGTATAGCGTTGCAAAAGGATACCCAGCCATTCATTATCATGGTCGGTATAAAAGCATTGCAGCAATTCATTATCGTCAATATGGTTGTATTTGCCCGGTTTCAAAATTGGCTACAGTAAGTTTTCTTTTATTTAGATGTAAACATACTTGAAATTCCATAATTTTAATTAAACACAAAATGTATTTATGAGTTACGCTGTTTGTTGTGTACCCATTGCTCCCATACGCATAGCACCAGATCACAAAACCGAAATGGTAAGCCAGTTATTATTTGGAGAATGTTGTATGATTATTGATACGGATAAAAACGGGTGGATAAAAATTGCTTGTAAAGCAGATGGTTATTTAGGCTGGTGCCGGTTATCGCAGGTACAAAAAATCAGTATTGCTATTTACGATAATCCAGCACAGGTACTGGCAGCCGGCTGGATAAATGAACTGGATTATAACGAACAGATAATGATGGTACCGTTTGGCAGTTCATTAACAGCAATAAAAAACGGGAAAATTGTATGGGACAAAAATGAGATTGCATTTTCCGGTGAAGTATGGAAGCCCGCCAAAATAAAAAGAGATGCAGCAACCATTCAGCAAATTGCATTTACGTTTTTAAATACAGCGTATTTGTGGGGCGGCCGTTCGGTGTTTGGGATAGATTGCAGCGGCTTTGTACAAATGGTGTTTAAGTTTTTAAATTATCCTTTGTTACGTGATGCACAGCACCAGGCTACACAGGGCGAAATAGTTATCTTTCTACAGGAGGTCCGTTGCGGCGACCTGGCTTTTTTTGATGACGAAACAGGAGAGATCATTCACGTGGGTATTTTATTGAATGAACATGAGATCATCCATGCTTCGGGAAAAGTGCGTATTGATAAAATAGATAACCAGGGTATAGTAAATGTAGATACCGGCGAAAGAACGCATAAGCTGCGGATCATAAAAAGATATTTTTGATCAGCCATCGTTACCGGAAGAAATATTTTTGGTTACCCCTTTTTCTGTTGTTGCACTATGTACGGCAGCTTTCACCTCTTTATCGAAGAACAACATTTTAATGGCGATAAGTATCATTAAGGCAGCAAATATTTTTTTAACGGTTTCCTGCGGCAGGCTTAAAGCAATTTTACTGCCATAGAAACTGCCTATTAAAAAACCTACGGCTAAAATGCCTACTACCTTAAAGTCAACATGGCCCTGTTTATAATATTGTAATACGCCTAATATACCTACCGGCAACATGATTAAGCCCAGCGATGTACCCTGTGCGGTTTTTTGACTGAAGCCAATAAAATATACCAGCGCCGGTACAATTATAATACCACCGCCCACACCAACAAGGCCGCCTAAAATACCTGCTGCAATTCCAACCAGTATTATGATGAGAATAGTTTGTATGTCCATGGGTTTATTTTTTATGGTCATTTGGAAAATTTTTCTTTGTAATAACCAATAGCTTCATCGATTATTTTATATGCGGCATCTTTATCCTGGAACTCATCTATCTCAACTATTTTATTTTCCAGCACTTTATAATTCTCAAAATAATTTCTTAACACGGCAATAAAATGTTTGGGCAGTTCATCCACATCATTATAATAATTTACACCGGGGTCCTTAGTGGCAACTGCAATAATCTTATCATCTTTTTCGCCATTATCAATCATCTGCATATTGCCAATAACTGTAGCTTCAACCAAACAAAGCGATTGAATGCTTTCGCTGCAGATCACTAAAATATCCAGCGGATCGCCATCATGCCCCAATGTTTGCGGAATAAAACCATAATTAACAGGATAGTGAAAAGAGGAGTAAATAACCCTGTCGAGTTGTAATAGTCCTGTTTCTTTATCAATTTCATATTTGGCCCTGCTGCCTTGTGGAATTTCAATTAAGCCATTCACAATTTTTGGAGCTTTATGGCCGTAATGAGCGCCATGCCAGGGATGAAGTACGTACATATTTTGAAGTGTTAAATTGTTTAATGGTTAAATTGTTAATCCGTTAATTAGTTAATCTGTTAACAGCTAGCAATATTTTTAAATCTGCATTTCCCAAATTCTATTTTCCTAACTCACAATTACTTTATAACCCAAAGCTACTGCTGCAATGCCCAGTAAAATACTCAGGCAAATATAAATAAGTGCAATACCATATTTTCCATTTTGTAACAGCACCACATTTTCGGCAGTAAAGGCAGAGAAAGTGGTAAAGCCACCACAAATACCGGTGGCTAAAAATACTTTCCAGTTATTTAAAAACAATTCGTTTTTTAAACTTAGGGCCAATACCAAACCAATTATAAAACTGCCTGCAATATTTACGATGAATGTACCATAGGGAAACTGCTTTACAATAACCAGTAAATAAACCGCATAGCGCAGCATAGAACCTAATGCGCCACCCAAACCAACCAAAAGAAAATTTTTGAACATAAGCGGTTACTGATTTTCTGAGAAAGTATATTTTAAATCTATCCGCCACTGACTGTTTACCCAAACTAACTTTAATTTATTCCTGATTTCCTTTTTGTAGGAATTGCTGTAATCCACCAGGTGAACAGAATCGCTTTCAGGTTTTATTTCATTGATTACAATATCTGCTGCTTTGTAATTATCAAGTTCTGTTTTTTCTTTTAACTGGTATTGGTGCCGGAAGATTTCAAAATACTGTTTGTTGGTTTCATCAACAAGCAGGTATTTTTCTGCTGTTTTAAAATCATTGTCTAATACAGCTCTTATAAAAGTGGTGGCCACATCCGTATCGGTAACAGGTTCTTTTTTTGTTCCGTTATTGCAGGAGAAAAGCAATACGCATAATGCAAAGGCCTGCAAGAGTTTTTTAATCATGGTTAAAGTTAAACATCTTTGGTGTGAAGGCAAAAAAAAGCATCCGCCGGTTGCGGATGCTTTTTATAAAACAATTTTATTATTGCTTAATTCTTTTTTGAGGCTTCTTCCATTTTCTTTGCGGCTTCTTGCAGTTTCTTCATAGCTTCAGGATTTTTTTCCTGTATCTCTTTTAATTTATCAAGTCCTTCTTTCATTTGATTAGCCAGGGAATCGGTGTTCATATTTTTTAATTTGTCTAAACCACTGTTAACGCTGTCCATAACTGCAGCGCCATCCATTCCTTTTTCTTTCATTTTTTCAGCACCCATCTGCATCATAGTAGCTTTATCAAAAGCAACTTTCCAGCTGCCACTTTCTTTCTTTAAAATAAAATTGGTACTTTCTCCACTGCTTTTTTCTTTTACAGGCACAGTAGCTTTGTCTCCTTCAATTTTTGCTTCTCCAAAATCCATCTTGGCCTTATCAAACTTTTCCATTTCATTGTCCTTGCTGTCTTTTGCCATGTTCATACCCATTTCCATCAGGCTGAACATTTGTTCACTCTCTTTAGTTGCCAGTTTTTTTGCAGCGGTAATATCCTTTTTGCCCAATGCATCAAAAAATGCCATCAGCACTGTTTTGGGGTCGCCTCCACCGGAATTACAACCGGTAATTAATACGGTTGTAATAACCGCCGCCGCCATAAAAATTTTTTTCATAACTATATGTTTTAGGTTTTAGAGCTCAAAAATAATTTTATTTTCCATGTTTTAACTATTATTGATATAAAATCTTTTTTTGTACTGTACAAAGCGGCTGCAGGAACAAATCATCTACACCAATAAATGCAAAATCGCCGATATGGCTGGTGTTAAACTGCAGTTTTCCTTTGGTACCCATTACATATGATTTGTACACAAACTCGGCGCAATACATATGGTCGTTTGTCTGCAGGTCAAACTTCATATCGAACATAATACCCATGGTGTGCAGTTTTTTTACTGTAATCATCAGGCTTTTTATTTCTGCGGCAGAAAGCCCGTATCGGTAAATGCCAATGCCCCGGTTACCTTCCGGTGCTGCAAAGTCTTCAAACCGGTCCCTGCAAATGCGCTGGTCCAAATTGAATTCACCACCCAGGGCATGATAAACAAATACTGTATCGTTTTCGATACTGGCAATACCACAGTGTGAATAAGTTTTATCCCGTTGATTAAGACTGCGTAAACTTTCGCTTGTAAAATCGTTGCCGGTGCGTACAACCAGGTCACCGCTTGCCACAGTTTTTTTTGCAGTATCAATTTTTAATAAGGCGCTTGCTTTTTTTTGTATTGCTTTGGTTGAGTCTTCTTTTGAAAGTGTGAGTGTATTGTAATTATTGCTGTTGCTATTGCAGGTGGCACATAAAAAAATGAGGCAGCCTGTAAGCCACCCCATTATATTTCGGAGGTTAGTATTTTTTACAAAAAGCATTTCATAAAGCTACAAATTCTTTTTGTTTTCGTTTTCTGTTTTGTGTACATCATCTTTATTATACGCCTTGATAATTGATTTAACCAGGCGGTGCCTTACCACATCCTCTTCATCCAGTTCAATATGTGCAATGCCATCAATATTTTTTAAGATACGGGTAGCTTTAAACAAACCGCTTTGCTGATTTTTAGGCAAATCAATTTGTGTAGGATCGCCGGTGATGATGGCTTTTGCATTAGGGCCGATCCTGGTTAAAAACATTTTTATCTGCAGGTCGTTGGTGTTTTGTGCTTCATCTAAAATAATAAACGCATTATCCAGTGTACGTCCCCTCATATAAGCCAGCGGTGCAATTTCAATGGTACGTGTGGTCATATAATAACCCAGCTTATCAGCAGGTATCATATCATCCAGTGCATCATACAATGGCCTTAAGTAAGGATCAATTTTTTCTTTAAGGTCGCCGGGTAAAAAACCAAGACTTTCACCGGCTTCCACTGCGGGTCTTGTTAAAATAATTTTTTTAACCGTTTTGTTTTTTAATGCCCTTACTGCTAATGCAACAGCGGTATAAGTTTTACCTGTACCGGCGGGGCCAATGGCAAACAGGATATCGTTTTTATCGCAGGCTTCCACCATCCTTTTCTGGTTGGCGGTACGTGCCCTTACTGTTTTTCCGTTGGGGCCAAACACCAGTACATCATTGGGGTTGCGGTCCATAAAATTATCAACCACCCGTTCATCATCACCACCTAATATCTGTTCAAAATAATTGGGGCTCATGTGGCCATTACGTTCCAGGTACTGCAGAATAAGATCGATTTTTTCTTTAGCACCTTCAATTTGTTCGGGGGCACCACTTAACTTTATTTGTGTGCCACGGCTAAGGATTTTTAAAAGCGGGAATTTCTTTTTTAAGATGTCTAACTTTCCATTGTTTACTCCAAAGAACTCAATAGGGTTAACGGTTTCCAGGTTAATGATCGTTTCTGTCAAAGGTTTTCAGTTTTACGCACTGTTTCTGTTGTGATAAAAAAACAACCAAACATAGCAGCACTTAGTTTACAATTAAATATTGTGTTGGTACTTTTAAACTTCTATTTCAAATTTAACGAATTGTAATTGATACATTGCAAATTTACTTATCAACAGAATGTTAATATAAAACGAAATAAAAAATAATCTGGTATTTGAAAACTGGTTTTTTTAAAACAATATTCTTTATCAGCCATCTTTCATTTTTCTTTTTACCTGGCGAAAATGAAAATACTGCGGAACAAAAAAATCTTTTTTAATAAATACAACTGGCGTTTAACTTTCCATGGTCATATCATCTAAATTTCCATTATTGTCAGTATTAATTACCACTAAATAGTTTGTCAGTTCTTTCCCAATTGAATAATCAAAGATTGCAAATTCTGCTTCACTATCCGGGTATAAACCCACCCGTATCAAATGCAGTTGCTTTAATAAAAGCTTAGGTTGCTCAGCAGTTTTTTTACCTGATCCTATCAGTTCATTTAAATCATCCATACCAAGTTCTTCCAACTGATGTTCTATATAAAACCTAACAGTAGCAGCTTCTTCATCATCAAAATCATGCTGTATATATTTCCTGTTATTCCCGTCATGTATTCTTATATTTTCTATAAAATGTTTTACTATCTCTAATTTGCTGATGTCAATTGTTTTATTATTAAAGTTTAAGTCGATTTGAATTTGTGTATCATTAAGATCAATATCCACATCATAATATTCATCTAAAGATGTTGTATCCGGCATTCCAAAATATGGTAATTTGATATTTGCCATGTTTGGGTTCTTAAATAATGGTTTGCAAAATTATGGCTACCCTCCCTTTTTTACTGCTGTAAAGTTTTTACTGCAGTTAGGTACATTGATTTAATGTTAAAGTTAAAATAAAATGTTGAGAAAAGATTTTCCTGCTGCCGCTGAAGAGAAGGAGTAAAAAACAATAGCTTGTATCAGCCTGATTACTGTTGGGCTAAACCATAAAAGGCATCAAAATTTATTTGTTTTTTTACACAGTTCATGTTAGCGGTTCGTTGCTTGTGTTTTTTGTCTCCGTGGTTTAATTTGTTTAAAGTCTTCCACTTTGGTAAAATATTCTATTCCTAAAATTAATAGCATTGAACTAATAAAGGACACCTTCTGCATTATTGCCAATAAGCCCCAATTGCCTGCACCAAATAAGTATAAAGTATAGTAAAAAGTCAATAAGCAAATGACACAGCAGAATTTAAGCAGATGAAGTTTTGTTTTTAGGATAAATACAGTAATATAAAACAACCCAAGCATTAACAAAGTGCTCGAAATTGTTACCATTATATCATGTAGCGGTGTTGCGATTAAAAAAGTAAACAGCATGTTTACCACGCCTATATATTTTAGAACATTGGCAGCGTGTCTTTGAGGTATTTTTTTTGACGTGTTAATAAAAAAAATTCCATAACCAACCGCATGGAAAGCCATTTCAATGAGTGCCCAAAGTCTGGAAGAATTTTCTGAACCATTTATCGCTTTTGCAGCAAACAAATTGCTTATAAAATTTTTTGACCAGTCAAATCCTGAGGAATATTTGTCAAGTATTGAGCCTCCCGGATAAAGTAAGCTTGAAATTACAAGTAAAGCGACAGAAATAACCAAGCATATAAAAACAGAATACTTCTTAATCATTTATTTATGTTCAGGTTAAAAATCTGTTGCTTGTGATTCATAATCTCGTTTGCAATGACCGCTAACGTTGAGTATTTGCGAAAGCAGGGAATTCATTGCTTATCTGCCCGGTACAAATGCTCAATTAAAAATGTGTTGTTGAAGTTAAGAACTAAAGCTGAATATTTAAAGTTGAGTCTGAACTACTGCTTTACATCGTTGGTCAAAAGACGCAACGATGGCGGAGATAGGAGCGAAGATTGTGAGGAAGACCAAGGGCGAAGAGAAGGAGTAAAAAACAATAGCTTGTATCAACCGAATTATTGTTCAGCTAAACCTTAAAAAACATCAAAATTTATTTGTTTTTTTACACAGTTCATGTTATGTGTAGTACACCTCATCTAAATTCAGCTTTTATAAGCTCTACAGTGTTAATTGGTTTTTTGAAAACAAAGGATAAAGTCAAATATTCAGAATACTTCTCAAACGAAATTGTCCATTCATTTGGGAAAATATCTTTGTTATTGGGATCATATTCTAATTTACTTTCCATTTTACACTTGTACTCTTCAAGTCTAAAATATTTGTTATTTCCATCCGGAAATATTGTCAAATGTGGTCTAGTCTTATTCCCTTCAGAATTTTTTGTTTCTTCACGACCTGCCTCGCCAAATAAAATATCAAAGCATTTAAATCCACAGTCACGTCTGTCAACAATTTTAATTATTGCAAATAAACCATTTAAGCTTTTTATTTTTATTTTTTTAGCGTTGTTTATAATGGCAATAGCATAAGGCTTATTGTTATTCATAATATTGGCATTACCACTTAGTCTAATTTCCGGTTTTGATTCATGGTTTTGTGGTATACTAATGATAGCAAAGGAGTTTTCTGTTTTATCTCCTTCAGCTTGATTTGTACTTATTATAATTTCATCATTTAGTAGTTCAGTTGTCACTTCTCCTCTAGTTACGCTGACCGATTTAATATTTAAAGAACTTGATGCTCCTTTTTCAGAAATGACCATAGCAATAGCTGGGAGTTTAGAAACTTTCTCAAACCATTCGTTGTTCAGTTGTACCTTATTACTTAGTTGGGTTGAATTATGTCCAGCAACACTGTCTTTGTTTAAACAACATTTTTTATACTTCAAACCGCTGCCACAGGGGCATTTGTCATTTCTATTAAATTTTTCGATCATTCCGGCAAATTGTATTACACATGACTCATAAATATACGAAAGTCTCTTTTTTCAAAAATTGACTTTCTTTCTATGAGATTGTTTTATAAACGTATACATAAAATATTGTTTAATATAACAACAATACAAAAAACGAAAGTTTTTACTTCCCTTTTTTTCGCATTATTTTATCTAAAGGGCTTTTAATTTTGCCAGTATCCCTGTTGCTCACATGGGTATAACGCAAAGTGGTTTTAATATCATTATGGCCCAAAAGCTTCTGTATATAAGTAATATCGGTTCCGTTTTCCAATAAGTGAGTTGCATAGCTGTGCCGCAGGCTATGAAAGCTACACTGAGCTGGAAGTCCTAAATTTTTATAGGCGGCTTTAAAAATTAACTGAGCAGCCCTGCTGCTATAATGCTCATTACTGTATTGGCCTTCAAAAAGCCAATTGACCGGTTTATATCCTTTATAATATTCCCGTAACAACGCTAAAATGATTTTACTTAATGTTGCCACCCTGTCTTTTTTACCTTTAGCGTCATTAATGGTTATTTGCATACGGTCGCTGTTGATGTCACTTATTTTCAGGGATATTACTTCGCTGACTCTAAGCCCGGCACTATAGGCAAGTAATAAAATTGTTCTGTGTTTAAGATTCTCAACAGCAAGCAGGCCATCTAATATTTTTTCTTCACTAATTACTTTTGGTAGCAGTATGTGTTTCTTTGGCCTCGGTATATCCCAAAAAAATTTATCCTTACCCAGTACCTGTTCAAAATAAAACTTTAAAGCATTCAGCCTGCTGTGTGCAGTGTTTTCGCTGATGCCTTCTTTTTCCATGGCATACACCATGTATCTTTTTAAATCGTCGGGTGTAAGTTTATTTACGGGTTTGTTTTTTAGCAGCTGCAGCAGTTGCAAAAATTCATTACGGTAGGTACGTATTGTACTTATGCTATAGGCTTTTAATTTTAGCTGTTGTACCAGCTGTTCCAGTGCAGTTAAATTATCGGGGCTTATTTGCCAGGCAGGTGTTGCAGCTATAATAGTTTTTTTTGCTTCAGTATCTTTTGTTGCTGGGGCAAGGCTTGCGGTTATTTTATTTTTCTTTTGCAGGTAATTTTTAAGGATACCGGTTTTAATTGTTGCTGTGTTACCAATGGCTTTTGTAAGGGTGTTATAGTTTTGTTTACTTAATGGTAAATACCAGCATTTGTTGGTTTGGCTCCATTTTATTCCAGGTATTTTTTTTACTGCAATATTCAAAGCATTGTTATGGGTAAATAAAATTCCAATGCATTCCCTGCTGTGGTGTAAAAAAACTTTAAGGTTTACAGTTTCCATGCATAAATATAAAAAAAAGTTGCTGCTCCCAAATGTATTTTTAAGCATTAAATAAAATCCTGGCAATGCATCAATCTACGCTGCAATAAAAGTTGCCCAATGGTATGCCTTTGAACCGAGCGTGGCAACGATGATGCTATGAAAAACAAATGCTGGTTACAAAAACCATTCTACACCTTTAAAAATTAAAACCTTGCCACCACTTTAAAATTAACTAACCTGGGCGTTAAGCGGTTGGGGATGCTGTACACATTGTTGGCAAAATCTTTTATCAGCTGGTAACTGATGGTGTTGGGCCGGTCGATTAAATTAAACACTTCAAAACTTGCCCAGATGTTTTCAAAATCTTTAAAGGGGCTGTGGCTGCGGCGGGTCTGCTTTTCGCTGAGGAGCTGTGCACTAAAACCTATATCAATTCTTATATACGGATCGATGATGAGGCCGTTGCGGTAGCGTACACTATTGGGAATATTATGGCTCATATTGCTGCCGTACAATATATTCAAATGCACTTTAAAATTTTTATTGGTAGGCAAATAATCTTCAAGATATAAACCAACAGTTATTAAGCGGTCGGTGGGGCGGCGTACATAACCCACTTCGTTTCGTATACTGTCTTTAACCACCTGGTCGGTGCTTTGTGCAGTAATTATTTCGCCTGCTGCATTTTTATACTTGTAATAAAAATCGTTTTGCAGATCTTCTTTGGTACGCATAAAACCAATGCTGAACCAGCTTTCTGCATCCTTTACCAATTCACCAAATAATCTTGCTTCCACACCGGTGGCATAAGCTTTGGCATTATTGTTTCCGGCATACCGGATCTTTACATTGTCTATATCATACACATCAACATCGCTCAGGCTTTTATAATACGCTTCGGTTGTTATGCGGAATGGCCGTGCCTGGAAGCCTTTAAAATTATAATCCATACCGGCAACAAGCTGGTAACTTTTTTGTGCTTTAACGGCGGTATTTAATGTGCCATCATATTTTCGCAGCTCCCTGTAAAATGGTGGCTGGTTATATGCACCTGCTGCAAACTTTAACACCACATCTTTTTTCCATTGCGGCTTAACGCTTAACTGCATGCGGGGGCTTATTAAAAATTCTTTGTTGAGCGAATTGTAATTGTAACGGATGCCGGCCTGCAGGGTTATGTCTTTTGCTTTATCGCCCAGGCGTATATTGTCCTGCACATAACCACTATATTTTTGAATGGACAGATCGGCTGTTGATCTTAATACTTTAAATAAGTTAAGGTTTGCCGGGTTATGCGGCAGGGAATAACCGGCACTGTCCTGGTATTCCCATTCGTTTAGTTTATCGTTGATAGTTGTTTGTTCGACACTGTTACCAAACTGTATATAGTGTTTGCCTTTATCAATGCTTCCTTTAAGGCTGGCATTGTACACTGCAATGTTTAAAGTATTTCTGCCATAGTTTTGGTAATAACCTGCACCCAGCGGATTTATTATTTGCCCGTAGCTGCTGCTGCTTTTATCAAAATCCCTGTCGCCAAAAAGATAAGCGCCTGCAATATCAAAATTCTCATTTTCCTTATTGCTGAAGCGGCTCAGCATCCACTTTAGTTTTAATTTTTTGGTGGGATTGTACAGCATGCTTAAACCAAGGAGGTTGGTTTTGTAGCCGTCCTGTTCTTTTCCTTCAAAGTAAATATCCAAACCAAGGTTGGCAGTAAACAATGGTGAAAAAACAGAAGTGGTTTTTTGTGCCGATTGAGGAAAGAGCGTAAACTTTGTTACAGAATAATTGCCTAAAAATTCCAGTTGCAGTTTTTCATTGATCTTATAAGTGATAAATGCCTGCACATCGGATGAAGAGGGAATATAAGCGCCAACAGTTTCCTGGCTGCTCAATAAATTTCTGTTGCTTTTATTGCGAATGCCAACTAAATAAGTAACATTTCCTTTTTTGTTTGCGCCTTCCAAATGTATGCCCTGCTCCAGTAAACTTACATACACGGTACCGCCAAAGTTTTTTGGTTTTTTGTATTGAATATCCAGCACACTACTCATCTTATCGCCATACTTTGCCTGAAAACCGCCATTGTAAAAATTTACATTTTTTGCCAGTTCGGGATTTATAAAACTCAACCCTTCCTGCTGGCCGCTGCGTACTAAATACGGACGGAATATTTCAAAATCGTTGATGTAAATTAAATTCTCATCGTAATTACCGCCACGTACACTGTATTGCGATGTGAGTTCGTTATTACTACCCACCAATATTTTTATCAATCCTTCCACGCCACCAATGGTGCTGGGTAATGTGAGTGCAGTTTTAGGATTTATTTTAGTGAGGCCCGTTTGTATCCGTTGGTTATCGTCGGTTACCGTAATGGTCTCTAAAGTTGTTCCGCCTTTTTCCATTTTAATGATGGCGGTTTCTTCTTCACCATTACTTAAATAAAAATTCTTTTGTATTTCTTTATAACCTGAGTAGGAAAATACAAGTGCAAAGGCCTTGCCGGCAGGTACTTTTATTTTAAAAGAACCACTGTCGCCGGTAATGCTGCCGGTTGATCTGCCTAAGATGATGACAGATACTTTTTGTAAAGGGTTTTCATTTTCATCAATTACTTTGCCCGAAACAAATGCAGTTTTCTTTTGGGCAACAGAAGAAATTGTTATAAGGGTAAACAGTAATGCCGAAAAAATTCTCATGCCATGAAGTTAGTTTATTTTATATTTAGGAAAATTAATTCGGTATAAAAATGAGTAAAACAATTTATTTTATTGTGTTGGTATTTGTTTTTGCAACCGGGTGTTCCGAAAAAAAGAAAACCGGTGAAAAAGAAGATATTGTAAGTGGGAAAAAAAAGGGAGGTTCAATTAAAGATTCCTACACCACCGACACGCTTTACCAGTCATTACCAGACCTGCTGGACGATTTAACTCCATCTGAAAATATGCAGGACCTGCTGGCACAAAACTGGATAATGGAAGATGATAAGGATGCTTTGAAGGATGCAGAAGAAGGGGTACTAGATATACCTGTGCGGAGCCTTTCGATGTATGCTGATAATACCGTGATAAGGAATTTACGAAACAGCATGGAAACGGGTACCTGGAAATTTGATACGGATAAAAAGATCATTACATTCAGTTTTACAGGCAGCGGTAAAGATGTTTACAAATTAAGGGCATTGGCTGCAGATGAAATGAAGCTTACCAATATTGGCATTAAATCCGAAACGGTCTTAAAATTTGTATCGGATGCAAAACGGTATAAAGATGTAAAGAATGATCCGTTTTATATTTCCAATAATAAATGGCGCATTGCACCAGGGTCTTTAGAAACTGGTGCTGCAATAAAACAACGGCTTAAAGACAACCTGCAATTTTTTATCCTGTTTTATAAAGATGCTATTGCCCGAAGGGCAGAGCTGGTTTCGTTTTATGGTTTTCCATCCTGCCTTAAATGGTATGCAGGTGGTATTTACCTGCAGAAAGATAAAGAGATATCGGAGAAATGGGAAGCATGTTTTTATAGCAAAGCACAGGCAAAGAAGGCTTATACAATAATGGATGGGGTGCTTTCAAAAAAATATACATGGCCAAAAGGCACCAACTGGATAAAACAAAACTTATTTGTGCTGGAACAAATGTATAAACAGTTACAATGATTTTAATGCTGCAATTGTACCTAAAGGGTCGGCTGCTTTAAAAACAGTATTGCCTGCAACCAATACATGTGCGCCTGCATCAATAATTGATTTTGCATTGGCTAAAGTAACGCCCCCATCAATTTCAATTTTTACATTCAGCGACTGGTCGTCGATCATTTTACGCAACTGTTTTATTTTGGTGAGTGTGTGCGGAATAAAAGATTGTCCGCCAAAACCGGGGTTTACACTCATCATACATACCAGGTCAATATCAGCTAAAATATCTTTTAAACTTTCTACCGGTGTGTGCGGATTAATGGCCACACCGGCCTGCATACCTAAATTTTTTATCTGTTGAATATTGCGGTGTAAATGAGGGCAGGCTTCAATATGAACAGAAAGAATATCGGCACCGGCATTTTTAAATGCTTCAATATAATTGCCCGGCTCATTAATCATTAAATGCACATCGCAAATTTTGGTGGTGGCTTTTCTAAACACTTCAATTAACATTGGGCCAAAACTGATGTTGGGAACAAAGCGGCCATCCATTACATCAAGGTGGAACCAGTCTGCGTGGCTTTCGTTAAGCATTTTACATTCGGCTTCTAAATTAAAAAAATCGGCAGCTAATAATGATGGGGCGATGATGGGCATTGTTTATTATTTATTAATGTTATAGCTGTAAAGTTAGATAAAACCAGTAACTATAGACTACAAATCACCAACTGAAAACTATTTGGCTCCCAGTTTTCCCAACGCATCACTTGCTTCTGTATAATCGGGGTTGTACAGTAAAGCAGTTTTATAACTTTCAATAGCCGCATCGGTCCTTTTTAATTTTTCGTAGCATTTGCCCAGCCAGTAGTAGCCTTCGTCAAAATTATTTTGCAGGGTGGTGGCTTTGTTTAAAATTGCAATGGCATCTTCGTATTTACCCATATCGTATAATACAATGGCTTTTTCACGGTAAGCAAACATAAAAGTATAATCAAGTGTCAGGCAGTTGTCAAAAAAAGTAAGTGCTTTTTTATTATCGCCGGTTGAACTATAGTATAATCCTTTTATTAAAAGTGCTTCTTTTGCTGCATTAGCTTTTTGGGCAATAAGTAATGCATCGGCCATTGCCAGAGCATTGGCATTTTTTGTTTTGGCATATAACCAACCCAGCGACATGATGTATTCCGGATCAGGAAAAATGTCAATGGCTTTTTCATAAGCTTTTATCGCACTTACAGTATCGTTCTGCAAAACATACAACTCTGCCTTTTTATCCCATAGCTTCGAATTGGCGGTATCTTTTTCAATGGCTTTATTTGTTTCGGCAAGTGCAAGATCCATGGTACCGTTATCCTGGTAATATTGAATCAGCGTTTTTCTTAGCAAAACAGAATCGGGGTATTTGCTGATGGCATCTTTCATTACCTTTTCCTGAACCGGAATATCGAGTTTAGTAACGGGTTGTTCATTTGAAGCATTGTTACAGGATGTCAATACAAAAACGATAAAAACAAAACGGGTAAGTTGTTGCATAATAAAATTAATGTTGCAAAATTAAGTGCTTAAGGGGGGATTCTGTTTATCAATTTATCAATTAGCAAAGTTTTTACTTTATATAAAAAGCCGGCAATATTACTGCCGGCTTTTATTAGTAAATTATACCTGTAAAAAATGTATGCCTTAAAGTTAAAAGGCCTTTTAGTTTTTATTTTACAACAATTATTTTTTCGGTGCTGATATTTTTTCCATCTGTGCCTGTAATTTTTACAATATATACTCCGGCTGAAAAATTACTGATGTCAATTCTTGTTGCCAGCGCATTGCCCTTAATTTTCTTCAGCAACCTGCCGTTTATATCGTATAATTGAATCAGCCTGTCTTCAACCTTATAATTGTAAACGATAAAGTAATTAGTTGCAGGGTTAGGATAAATATCCACACTCTTATCTTTCAAATTATCGGGTACTTTATTTTCGGTAATGGTTACATCAGGTCTGCCCGGACTCAACGGGGGCTGATATGTAAACTCCAGAATGCTTCCGGGATTTGCAGGTGTGGTGGTAACATTACCTGTTGGGCCCGATGTAGAACCACTGGAATCGCAGGCCACATAAATTTTTAAACCATCCGGCGATACAACTACATCCCTGAACCTTCCCATACCACGGAAGTAATGAATAGTATCTGAAATAATATACTGTCCGTTAATGCTGAGTTTATATCTTGAAACAGTTCCCTTTTTCAGGTTTGCTATAAGCAATGAATTTTGCCACCCCGGAATTGCAGCACTTCCATAAAAATCACAACCCGATGGCGCTACAGAAGGCCATAACATATTATCTCCACCAGATGGGGGATAGGTTACAGGGAATAATGAACGCAAAGGTTCTTTTACGTTTAAAGTATTACAATTGGTTTGTTCATCTACAATTGTAAATCCACCGGTTGTTCTGCCATTATAATTTCCATCACACCAGCCAATAACATTGGGCCATCCAAAATTCCTGCCTCTTTCAATTATATTTATTTCGTCATCACTGTAAGGCCCGTGTTCATCGCTATATAAAATATTTGTTCCATTAACATTGCCCCATACCAGTCCCTGTGGATTGCGATGGCCAAGTGAATATACTGCATTCCCAAAAGGATTATCAGTGGGGATCCATGATCCAAGTCCTGCAGAATCTGTATTTAAACGTAAAATCTTTCCTTCATAAATATTTACATTCTGTGCATTGTTGGGGCGGTTGATATTATCAAACTGTCCTGCACCCATATCTCCTACTGAATAATATAATTTTAAATCCGTACCGATTGCTATACGGGCAGAATTGTGATCATTGCTTCCGGGAATATTTTCAAGTACAGTTACAGCTGATTCAAGAACCTGTGTGCCGAAATTATAAGTGTACCGGGCAATTCTTGTTTTACGTACCGTGCTGCTGGTTGATTCATACGTGTAAGAAATATAAACATATGGCTGGCCCAGCAAAAATTGCGGATGCAGTGCAAGTCCCATTAATCCGTCTTGCCCGCCAACCAGTACCATTTGGGAACCTAATGAGAGTACAGTTGTTTTAATACCTGATACCGGATCAACAAAACTTACCTTTCCTGCAAAGCGTTCGGTATACCATATTTTATTATCGGGGCCATAAACAAGGTCATGTGGCATTCGCTGGCTGGCAATAACCGTACGCATACTAAAGTTTTCGGACGGAGCGGTGTTGGAAAGTGTGGCGATATCTACCGCAATACTGGGTAAGCTTGAATTTCCGGCTGCATCTTTTGCAACAACAGTCATGGAATAGATAATTTCCGGACTGAGACCTGTTACATCATAGTAGGTATTTGTGATCAATGAACCATTTATTTTAACAGCATTGCGGTAAACATCATAACCGGCTACTCCAACATTATCTGTTGATGCATTCCACTTAAGGCGGAATGAAGTCTGTGTTATAATAATTGCGTTTAAATTAGTTGGGACTGTTGGTGGTAGTACATCAGGCGCCAATGTTGTTACATTTAAAGTACTGCTGTTAGCAGATGTGTTGCCTGCCGCATCTTTTGCCGTTACATAATAAGCATAAGTTGTATTTGCCAGTAATCCTGTTACATTATAAGATGTGGTTGTAATGCTTGAGAGGTTAATTTTAATTCCATTCTGATAAACATCATAACCCGTTACACCAACATTATCTGTTGATGCTGCCCATGATAATGTAAAAGAGTTTGTGGTAATGGCAGATGCTGCCAGGTTTGTTGGTGCTGTTGGAGCCTGGGTATCGGGTAATTGTGTCATCAGGCTTGTTCCTGGAATAACTTCGCTTGGAGCACTTGTTGATTGACCGGGTTTAGCCCAACCAACAGATATGTTATCGGCACCGGTACTTTCTTTCATTAATGCTTCCACATAATATTGCTGCCCTGCAACCAAACTTATGGCAACTGATTTTTGTGTTGCATATTTAGTCCATTGCTGGTAATTGGTAGAACTGGTATTGTAAGCAATTTTCGCTTTGTTAGCCGGGCTATTGGTGGAACTGAGCCAGAGTTCCCCGCTTGCATCGCTGGCAATCCAGAATACATAATTACCTGTAGCTGGAGGACAGATATAACCGTTCATCCTTATGCCAAAATTGTTTGCAAGGTTTTGCTGCATTTCAAACAACGTTCTTGTACCTGTTGATGAGGGATTGTTTGGGTAATTTGAATTTGAGGTAAGATTAGAGACTGCAGAACCCGAGATATTATTCCATCGCTGGAAATTAATTAAACCGGTACCTAAACAGTTTTGAGCATTTGAATAAACGGAAAGGCAGAGCATTAAAAATGCAAGGGACAGTTTTTTTTTCATAAAAAAGGTTTTATCAGGAGGAATGTTCAATCCGAAGTTAAAACAATATTTAATGGAATATAGAATACATTGCACATTTGCAAAAAATATTGATACTGATTAATAATTGCATTTTTTTGGATATTTTTTTGACAGATGTCATAATTTTTTTGCCAAAATCAGCTGTTTTTCATTCCGTGGTTTTATGGATAAATAATAATCAGACTATTTTCTGACAGAATAAATACAGCTGCAACTTATCTTTACGGTCTTAAATTTTTTGCAATGATGAAAATGTTCCCGGCTGTGATACCTTTAGTTTTATTAACTGTTACAATAAGTTCTTATAAACCACAAACCGTAAATAACAAACCTGAAGCTGTATATATCGACACCATCCACTTCCCCGGAGAAAAACATTTTGCCAATGTGCAGCAACTGACCTTTGGCGGCGATAATGCCGAAGCCTATTTTAGTTTTGATGGTAAGTACATTGTTTTTCAAAAAACAAATCCTAAAGAAGGGATACAATGCGACCAGATATGGATGGGCAAAGTACCCACACAGTCCGGCGAAAAATTTCGGCCTAAATTAGTAAGTACGGGTACGGGTAGAACAACCTGTGCTTATTTTTTTCCTGATGGTAAACATATTTTGTATGGCTCTACTCATCTGAGCAGTGCAGATTGCCCGCCAATACCCGACAGGAGTAAATATGGCAACAAATACATCTGGGCCATTTATAAAGACTTTGATATTTTTAAAGCAGATACCAATGGTAAAATAATAAAACGCCTGACCAAAACACCGGGTTACGATGCGGAGGCAAATATTTCTCCTGATGGAAAAACAATTTTATTTACATCGATGAGAGACGGAGACCTGGACTTATATACAATGAACCTGAATGGCAAGCATGTAAAACGTATTACCAATATGCTTGGTTACGATGGTGGCGCATGGTTTAGTCCTGATGGAACAAAAATTATCTGGCGTGCAAGCAGGCCACAAACAGAAGCTGAAATAAAAGAGTATAAAGAGCTGTTAAAAGAAAACCTGGTAGCACCTACACATATGGAAGTATGGGTTGCCAATGCAGATGGCAGCAATGCACATCAAATTACTTTTTTAGAGCAGGCTAACTGGGCACCTAATTTTACACCCGATGGCAAGCACATGATATTTTGCAGCAATCATGAATACAAAAGAGGTTTTCCTTTCAATATGTACCTAACCGATCTTGAAGGTAAGGGCATGGAAAAAATAAGCAGGGATAAAGGCTTTGATGCTTTCCCGATGTTTAGCCCAGATGGGAAGAAATTTATTTTCTGCAGTAACCGTAATAACGGCGGTACAAGAGATACTAATGTTTTTATTGCTGATTGGGTGGAGTAAATTCATATATCACTCTAGATCCGGCACAATATTTTTTTCGTAAATACCGTTGTTTGATTAATGTTAAATATCCATCTATGAAAAATATTATGAAAATTGCAGGTTCAATATTTCTATTTCTGTGTATAGCAGGATGTGCTAAAAAAGACCAGCTCACCGGCCTTCCGGCAATTAGTAGCGAAAACAATAAAACCGTAGGCGCATCGGCAAGTGATTTGTTGAGTGCTGCAAAATATAATTCCATAAAAATAGAGGTACAATATATGCCGGGTTTTCAACCTGATGTCACTGCATTAAGCAATTTAACTGCATTTATTAACACGCTTGTAAATAAACCCGGCGGGATTAGTATAACACAAAAACAAGTTGCAGCATCCGGTAAAAATGTTTTATCATTATCAGATATTGCAACCATTGAGAAAGATAATCGTTCTGTTTATACTTCTGCAACAGAATTGGGTGTTTATTTTCTATTTATAGATGGAGCTTATACTGATGCCAATGTACTTGGTATTGCCTATAGAAATACTTCGCTTTGTATTATGGGTAAAACTGTGCATGATAATTCTGGCGGTATTGGCCAGGCAAGCAGAACAAAACTGGAATCAACAGTAACCCAACATGAGATGTCGCATATATTCGGTCTGGTGGATATTGGCACTGCCATGCAAAACAATCATAAAGATGCAGCACATGGCAATCATTGCAATAACAGTAATTGCCTTATGTATTATGCATCCGAAACAACAGACATTTTAGGTTTTCTTATTACAGGAAGTATACCCACTCTGGATGCCAACTGTAAAGCAGACCTGCATGCAAACGGGGGAAAATAAATCAACTTACCACATTTAAAATATCTCCTGCTTTTAAAACATGTATTTGTAAGGCTTCAATATCTTTTGTAAGTGGTATTAATTCTTCGGGTGTACCGGTTAGTTGAGGGAATGTACCATAGTGAAAAGGGATCACTTGCTTTACATCCAGCAAACGAATAGCGTGTGATGCTTCCAAAGGCCCCATGGTGTACCTGTCGCCAATGGGTAATACGGCAATAGTGGGTTTGTAAATTTCCCCAATCAGTTTCATATCTCCAAAAACACAGGTATCACCTGTAAAATATATTCTTACATCATCAGACAGATGCAATACAAAACCACAGCTGGTATGTGCAAACCTTGCCTGTGTTCCTGTTATGTTGATGTGGGAGGTATGAAAACCATTTACCATGGTTACTTTAACATCCAGTAAAGAAATAGTACCGCCAATATTCATGGCTTCAATACAATTTAAAGAGCAATTATTTTCGATAAGGTACCAGCGCACCATGCTGTTGGCAATGATTTTTGTTTTGCCGTTTTTTACAATGTCCAGTACTTCCAGGTCGAAATGATCGTCATGGCCATGGGTAATTAAAAAAAGGTCTGTATCATCAAATTGTTTTAAATGCTCCGGCATAAATGTATTGCCCGATAGCCATGGATCAACAATGATTACTTTATTTTCAGGTGTGGTTACTTTAAAAGTGGCGTGGCCAAGTAATTGAATTTTTGTAGAAGGCATCTGTTTTATTTTTTGCAATTTATCTTTTTCCTAACTCAATCACTTCACAATCTTTCATGTTTTTTCCATCAATCACAAAACGGATCACCGTTCTTACTTTATGCCAGCCGCTTTTACCTGCTGCGCCGGGGTTCATGTGCAGGCAATTGATCTTATCATCAAACATAATTTTTAAAATATGGCTGTGGCCGCTGATGAAAAGCTGCGGTTGATGGATGAGTAATTCTTTTTTTGTTTCGGGATTGTATTTGGGAGGGTAGCCACCAATATGCCGCATCATCACTTTCACTTCTTCGCACATAAAAATTAATTGCTCCGGAAAATCTTTTCTTATTGATGAGTCATCAATATTTCCATATACACCTTTCAAAGGTTTGAAGGCTTTAAGCGGTTCAATTACTTCGGCTCCAAAATCCCCGGCATGCCATACTTCATCGCAGTTATTGAAATGATCAAAAACGGTTTCATCCAAATAACCATGAGTGTCTGATATTAATCCTATTCTTGTCAAAATATTTATTGTAGATTTGGAAAAGCAAGATAAGCAAATGCCTTTTCACCGCAACTTCACCTATTACATCGACAAGCGCAACTGGAAATATATTTTCCTGCTGGCCTCTTTAGAACTTTGTGTCTGTTGATATTTTTCTGGGTTAAGAAATTATCAATTATCCACTAACCAATTATCAATTAACAATGTCACACTATCATACTTTAGGAAATATTCCTCATAAACGGCATACACAGTTCCGTAAACCAAACGGTGAATTGTATAGCGAACAATTATTCAGTACCGAAGGTTTCAGTGATGATTATTCATTGCTGTATCACTGCCATCCACCCACACAAATTATAAAAACCGAAGCACAGGTAGATGTAAGTCCACAAATAGCAGAAGAAAAAATGCTGCAGCACCGCTGCTTCAACGGCTTTACTGTAAAACCCGCCAAAGATTTTTTACAAAGCCGCATACCGGTTTTGGTAAACAGCGATTGCCATATTGTACTGGCAGCACCGCAACAAAGCATGACGGATTATTTTTACAAAAACACCGATGCCGATGAAATGATCTTTGTACATGAAGGCAGCGGTACAGTAAAAACACAATATGGCGAATTAGCTTTTGGCTACGGCGATTATATTGTTTTACCAAGAGGAACTATTTATCAAATTGAATTCAATGATGAAAATAACCGCTTGTTTATTGTAGAATCTTTTTCGCCGCTGCGTTTTCCCAAACGGTATATGAGCAAGTATGGCCAGTTAATGGAGCATGCACCTTTTTGCGAAAGGGATATCCGTACGCCGCAAAATTTAAAAACCTTCGATGAAAAAGGCGACTATCTTATTAAAGCAAAAAAGCAGGGCATGTTATATGGTTTGCATTATGGCACACATCCTTTTGATGTGGTAGGATGGGATGGTTGTTGTTATCCTTATATTTTTTCTATTCATGATTTTGAACCGATAACCGGACGTGTGCACCAGCCGCCACCGGTACACCAGACTTTTGAAACCAATGCGTTTGTGGTTTGCAGTTTTGTGCCACGTTTGTATGATTATCACCCCAACGCTATACCTGCGCCGTATAACCACAGCAATATAGACAGTGATGAAGTAATTTATTATGTTGATGGCGATTTTATGAGTCGCAAAAATGTAACCCGTGGTATGATAACGCTGCACCCTGCCGGCATTCCGCATGGGCCATACCCCGGCGCAGTAGCAAAAAGTATTGGCGCAAAAGAAACAAAGGAGCTGGCAGTAATGGTGGATACTTTTCGTCCGCTGATGCTTACCAAACAGGCATTGGAAATTGAGAATGGTAATTATATAATGAGCTGGGCGGAGTAAGAAATAATAAACATCCGAAGTTTTAAAAACTTCGGATGTTTTGTAAAATGGTTTTTTGGCTTGCCCTGTGGGTAATCAGCAGTAGTTCTTTAATAAACTTCATAGGCGTCGCACTCTTGTGCGGCATATCTTTACTGGGCTTTTAGTTATGCGTAGATTGTGAGGGAGTTGCTCGTGAAGGCACGAGCAAAGCGAGGAAGCGGCGATGATGGGGAATGGTAAGTGAGGACACGTACCGGGTGGAGGAAATTTCTTCAAACCTGCTGATCTTTTTATAAATTTATAAAAATTTCCTTGTACAATTCTTTACTGATAATCAAATGAAAACTGTACAAGGAGTTACGCCAATACAAATGTTAGCGGTAATTTTATGAGACCCTTCATTACAATCATAGCAATTTTCATTTCGACACTTTCCTTTTCACAGGTGACAACATCTGTGCAGACGGTAATTGTGGACAGCGGCAAGTACGAATTTAAACTGCAAGCAAAAAAGGACACAGCAGACTATTCCAAAGCATATAGAATTTTGACAAATCAGGTTAAACTAAATCCGAAGAATGCAGAGTTCAGATATTTTTTAGGTTATGCCATAGACAGATTAAATGCAGACGATGGCAAAGGAATGTTTCAGCTTAAAAAAGAAATGACTATTAAAGCCAGTGAACAGTTTGAAGAAGTCAATAAACTTGAGCCAGTATACAAGGGAGAGCTTTTTATTTTAGACCCATATGCAAAACTCACTTCAATATGGGGAAGTTTAGCCGAAGCATATTTAAATCGAAAACTTATTGATTCTGCAAAGTGGGCTTTTTCAGAAGGAAAGAAAAGAGGCGGTTTTATAGAACCAATTTTAGAATTCAATAGACAGCTTTTAAATGGTTGTGACAATAACGCAATTCTTGTTACTTACGGCGACAACATCACAATTCCAATTTGGTATTTGCAGACAATTGAAAATTATCGTACTGACATTACAGTTGTTGATGCAAATTTGATAAACACAATTTGGTATCCAAAATATTTAAAGGTGGAGCGGAATTTAAAAATGAGTTTTTCAGATGCAGTTATTGACACTCTTGAATACAAACAATGGGAGCCTCAACAGGTTACAATTAACAATTCTGTTGACACAACTCAAAAATTTAGTTGGGAATTACGACCAACTTATATGGACAACTATATACTTAAAGGCGACAGGATTTTATTAGACATTTTCCAACAAAATCTTTATATCAAACCAATTTATTTCAATAATAATTCAGACTCATCATATAATTTGTTTCTTTCGTCCTATTTGGTGGACGAAGGATTGGTGAATCGAGTTATACCAAAAGAAATAGATTGGAATTCTAATGTTCTCACAATCCATAAAAACATTTACAACTATAATATTGACAAAGTAAAAAGAGACGACATAATAAAATCAAGAGATGCGGTTATAGTTTTAAATGGTTTTCGTTGGAGCTATTTCAACAACATTTATAACTTGGTGGCACAAGCAAAATACGACAAGGCAAAAGAACTGATTAAACTAATGGGTGAAAAGTTTAAGACAGACAAGCTACCTTTTACATCAGTGGAAGCTGAAAAGTATTTTGCAGATTTTTTCAGCAGGTGGACAAAAACTACCGCTAACATTGGTATTGCAAATAGTTTTCTCCGCCGCTGCTAGTCTTCGCTAAGATATTCTCTCTAATCTTCGCCGTTGCCTGGTGTTTTCACCAGCAACGATTTAAGCTAAAACCTCCTCTCCAATTTTTAATAAATATTATTTTTACAAAAATAAATTTTAGCTCCTGTCCGGAATAAGAAAAGCCATTAGTCAATACCACAAATTATTTTTAAATCATTAAATAAAAAATTATGGAAAAGTTTATGCTGATCTTTCACAATGGCACATCAACTGCAAAACCATCACCAGAACAAATGCAGGCCAATATGGGTTAATGGATGGCCTGGATAGACAAACTGGCTAAGGCGGGCAAATAGGTAAGCGGCGAACACTGTTACCCGGCGGGAAATTGATTAAAGGCAGCGCCAAAGCAATTACTGATGTGCCTTATACAGAAGGTAAAGAAATTGTAGGTGGATTTTTTATCTGGTACAGCAGCATAACATAGCAACGCACAACTAATTTTTATGCAGGCAAATATTTACGTAGCTGCAATAACCGTAGCTGTAGCGGCTGCTGCCAGCATTGCTATCGCACTTGATGCATCATTGTTTACATTTGGCATACTCAAAAAGTTATAGCCCCATCCTTTTTTCTCGTTCTTACAAATTAAGGAGCCATCTTTTACATAAAAACCTGTAAAAATTAAAAGGCCGGATATACCGGCCTTTTAATTTTTTTTTATACCAATCTAATTAAAACTTTACCAGTTTTAATAGTTTTTTATTTGTTCCCTGTATTACTTCAATATAATAAGTACCTGCACGGTAATTATCACCAATTTTTACAGTAGTATTTGAAGCAATGTTAGACCTTACTTCTACAACTCTTCCACTGAAATCAGTTACCCTGATAGCAGCTTTATTGGTTGGCAGTCCATCAATTTGAATATTAAAACCACTTTTAGATGGATTGGGATAACCGCTTACAGAAAAACTTTTTACAGCAGCAATTTCAGCAACCTCCGCCACAGCTGAAACAGGAGCTGCTGCAGTTGAAACCGTTATTACTTCGCCTTTATTATTTAAAGGACAACCAAGATTATTCAATCCATCAAGGTAAGTAGCAAGTGAACCAGCGTCCGTAAATGATCCACCAACATAATTGGTTCCATTTACCGTTACATTTGGTAAAGAAGCTGCACCGGTGTTAAACATATTTTTAACTGCTGTAGATACTTCAGCAACTGTAAACGGATAGAAGCCTCTGCCGGCATTTAACAATCCGGCTACTCCCTGACGGGCAAGGTTGTTATAATCTCCACCACCAAGTTCAAGCGCATTTTGAAGAGTAGTTACTCCCAGCGTAATAACGCCACGACCATTAGTTATATTGAACACACTTGAAAATGTTTGTGTTCTGTTGTAACCTGCACCGGTCCAGGCGGCATCTTTGGCATTTTTCCAATAGCCATGGCTGCAACCCAAATTACCCCGAACAACAGGTGCACATTCAGCAGGACCAACTTCAATAATAACAGGAAGTGTAGTGGGGCCGAGATTTTCGCCAGTAGGTGATAGCATAAATTGATTAAACCAGTCGTTCCATTTACCTAAAGGATTATTTGTACCACCACCATATGGATATGACATCATAATAAGTAATTCTGTATAATCCTCACCATTGGAAACATTTCCAGCATGATTGTTGGGTTCGCCTACATTCCAGTTCCTGAAATCTTCGCAATTGGGCTGGCCATTGGACCATACAAAATTATTTTCCACAGCCGCATCTGTTAATCCAATCCAGGGGTTGCGAAAATTACGCCAATCTGTACCATAGGACATACCGTTGCCCCCATAATGAGCAATATTATAAGCCAGCATCAAATTAGTGACACAAGTATTTTCTGCAGCATTTACAATGGCTGCCGCATAAACCTGATTGTCTGGAACTGAGGTTTTAGATTGAAAATCTGAAACAACGCCGTTAATATTGATGCCAAAAACAAAAGCTTGCGAAATATAATAATTGTGACTCCCACAAGAACCCAGGTAGTCATAACCTGCTACCGGAGCTTGCGCTTTAGCAAATGTTGCTGAGAGTATAAAAAAGGCAAAAATGGCCTTTTTTACATTTCGCTTAAAATAAATAAATAGAGATTGTACCATAACGTTAGATTTTATATAATTAAAAAATGAGAAAACACAACTAACTATGGGGGTTAATTAATTTCTTTCATCAAGATATTAATGGCAATTCAGAAGAATAGATAAGGAGGGATTGTTCATGGAAATATGGAAGCAGTGAAATACAGAATAGACTCAAAAGTAAATAGTTTAATTGATAAATCAAAAAAATTGTTGATTTATATTTTTTTGACTAAATATTTACTCATAGCTTTTCCGTCTCTCCGGGTTTTCGCTACGCCTTGGTTCGTATTCTAAGATATATCCAAATAAATTTTAAGCTGCTGCGCCTCGGATTTCTATGACAAAAACAAAACTATTTTAAGCTACTTTCTTAACATATTCTCTGTTATTATTAACAACTGCTATCACTCTTGCTAACAGTTTAAACCTAACTGCATTAAAACACTCATTTTAGCTTTTCCTTTTAAAACCTTTCGCTCATGATATGCTTTTATTGGGGGACACACTTTATAGCAGAGAGCGGTGCAAGATGTAGGTTTGTTTTCAGTTTTTTATTAGCCCTATGGCTAACTTTTGTTTTCCCTTTTATACTTATTCCTGATTGATATGGGAATGGAACCACCCCACAATAACAAGCCAATTTTCTCCGGCGCTGCAGGTCTTCGCTAAAATCTTCCCTCCAATCTTCGCCGTTGCCTGGTGTTTTCACCAGCAACGAATCAGAAAAAAAACTGCAGCTCAGCCCAACTTCTTTTTATTTAATTCAAAATTAATTTGCAAAATCAAAATCCGTTTTTATCTTTGTTAACCATTTGGTTAAACTATATGGTTAAGCAGAAATTAACAACAATTAATACGGAAGAAAAAATTCTGTCAGCTGCCCGTAAAGTATTTACCACAAAGGGCATGGCCGGAGCCCGTATGCAGGATATTGCCGATGAAGCTGGCATTAACAAAGCCATGCTGCATTATTATTTCAGGGATAAAGACAAACTTTTTGAAACTGTTTTTATAGAGGAGGCTCAAAAATTCTTTCCTAAGATCAATATGATATTCCAGGCAGACATGCCCCTGTTTGAAAAGATTGAAAAATTTGTTGCAGAGTATATTGATGAAATGGTTGAAAATCCATATTTACCCTGGTTTGTAATGAATGAAATTAACCGTGACCCCGACCAGTTCTTATATAAAATATGGGGTAAAGAAAATTTGCCTAATCCCGGCAAACTACTGGAGCAGATAGAAAAAGAAGTAAAGAAAGGAACTATTAAAAGAATATCGCCGTTGCATTTGCTGATGAATTTATTGTCGATGACGATTTTTCCATTTATAGCCAAACCCATGATGACGAGAAACCTGCGGTTAAGTGATGCTAATTTTAAGCAGGCAATGGAGGAGCGTAAAAAAGAAATTCCAAAATTTATTATTGATGCTATCAGAAAATAATTTTTTATGAAACGATTATTAATCTCTTTTTGTTTGTTGCCATTTTTTTCAATGGCACAGGAAAAACTAACGCTTTTAAAAACGTATGAGCTGGCACAGCAAAATTATCCTTTGGTAAAACAAAGAGACCTGTTGAAGCAAACCACTAATGTCAATATCGATAATTTAAGCAAGGGTTTTCTGCCGCAGGTAAGTTTAAGCGGTCAGGCCTCTTACCAATCTGATGTTACTGAAGTAAAAGTGTCTATTCCCGGAGTAACTGTAACTCCGCCATCAAAAGATCAATATAAAGTACTGGCAGATGTAAACCAGTTGATCTACGACGGCGGCATTATTAAAGAACAAAAGAATATGCAGCAGCTGAATGAAAATGCAGAGCAGCAAAAAGTAGAAGTGGAATTGTATAAAATAAAAGAACGCATCAATCAATTGTTTTTGGGTGTGTTGTTTTTAGATGAACAATTAAAGCAGGTTGACCTGGTAAAGGCAGATTTAGATAACGGGCTTAAAAAAACAGCAGCACAGGTAAATAATGGCGTGGCTTTTAAATCGAACCTGAATGTATTAAAAGCAGAATTGTTAAAAGCAGATCAACGGGTAATTGAAATACAGTCATCACGAAAAGGGTTAACAGATGTGCTGGGTTTGTTTATTAATGAAACCTTGCCTGATGATGTGCAGTTAGAAAGTCCTTTAGTTGAAACCGCTGTAACCTTAAATGACATTCAAAGGCCGGAAATAAAATTGTTTGGCACACAGGAAAAATTATTAAACGGCCAGTTTAAATTAATTGACTCCCGTAATAAGCCAAAGGCAAGCCTTTTTGCACAAACCGGCTACGGAAGGCCCGGATTGAATTTTCTTAAAAATGAATTCGCTTTTTTTTATACAACCGGGGTAAGGTTTAACTGGGCGTTTGGCGGGTTATATACTCAAAAAAAAGAAAAGCAATTGATTGAACTCAATAAAAAATTTATTGAGATACAAAAGGAAACTTTCCTGTTAAATACCAATACAGCTTTAAAGCAACAGCAGAGTGAAGTGGATAAACTAAAAAAATTAATTGCTAAAGATAACGAGATCATCGACCTGCGTATAAAAGTTAAAGATGCCGCAAAAGCACAGCTGGAAAACGGGGTGATCACCGCTAATGATTATTTACGGGAAGTAAATGCCGAAGATCAGTCGAGGCAATCATTAATTACACACCAGGTACAATTATTACAGTCGCAAATAAATTACCAAACCATATTGGGCAAACAATAAACAATTTTTATGAAGAAGAATATTTTTATAGCAATAGCTTTCATTCTTACAGCAATTGCTGGTTGTAAAAACGGCGAAAACAATGCCGATGCATCCGGCACCTTTGAAGCAGATGAAGTGGTAGTATCTTCGGAGCTTTCGGGTAAATTAATTTTGTTCAATGTTCAGGAAGGTATGGCTATTCCTAAAGACAGTGTGATAGGGATTGTGGATGCAAAGAATATTTCGTTGCAACAGGAGCAGGTAGAAGCAAGTATAAAAGCATTGAATGAAAAGACAGCTGATGTAAATCCGCAGGTACAATTGTTGCAAAACCAGCTGGCAGTGCAGCAATCACAATTAAATACACTACAGCATGAAAAAACAAGAATTGAAAACTTGTTAAAAGCAGATGCAGCAACCGGAAAGCAATTAGATGATATCAATGCGCAAATTGATGTTGCTCATAAACAGGTAGCTGTAACACAACAGCAGATGAATGTGCAGCGCAGTAATGTTTCCACGCAAAACCGGAGTATTTTAAGCGAAGCTGATCCATTAAGAAAACGGGTGGCACAATTGCAGGACCAGGCACAAAGGGCAAACATCATTAATCCTGTTGCAGGAACTGTAATTACTAAATATGCAGAGCAGGGAGAAATTACTTCGACAGGAAAAGCATTGTATAAAATTGCAGATCTGTCTTCGTTGAATTTAAGGGCTTATATCACCGGTGTGCAATTATCCCAAATAAAATTAGGACAAACTGTAAGAGTGTTAATTGATGATGGCGCAAAAAAATATAAAGAGTATGGTGGCACTATAATTTGGGTTTCCGACAAAGCAGAATTCACTCCCAAAACAATTCAAACAAAAGAGGAGAGGGCTAACCTTGTATATGCAATAAAAGTAAAAGTAAAAAACGACGGGTATTTAAAAATTGGCATGTATGGTGAAGTATTGCTGGGAACAACAAGTAAATAAAGTATATAGTAAATAAAGTAAGATGCCAGCTGTTGAATTAGAAAATATTATTAAAACTTACGGAAAGAAAAAAGAACTAACTGCTTTGAATGATATTTCATTTAATGTGCAGCAGGGAGAATTGTTTGGTATCATTGGTCCCGACGGTGCCGGTAAAACATCTTTATTCAGAATACTTACAACATTGTTATTAGCAGACAGTGGCAATGCAACCGTTGATGGTTTTGATGTGGTTAAAAATTATAAGGAGATCAGGAAAAGAGTGGGTTATATGCCCGGCAAGTTTTCTTTGTATCCTGATCTGTCGGTGGAGGAAAATTTAAATTTTTTCGCCACCATTTTTAATACCAGCATAAAAGAAAATTATGACCTTATTAAAGACATCTATGTTCAGATAGAACCTTTTAAAAAAAGAAAAGCTGGTAAACTTTCCGGCGGTATGAAACAAAAACTGGCACTAAGCTGTGCATTGATACATCGTCCATCAGTTTTGTTTTTAGATGAACCCACCACCGGAGTAGATGCAGTTTCAAGAAAAGAATTTTGGGAAATGCTGAAGGGATTGAAGCAACAGGGGATTACCATTTTGGTCTCTACACCTTATATGGATGAAGCCGGTTTATGCGACAGGGTAGCTTTAATGCAAAACGGAAAAATTCTATCTATCAATACACCGCAGGGAATTGTAAATGATTTTGCAAAACCGCTTTGGGCAGTTAAATCTTCCGGCATGCTTCACCTGTTGAACGAATTAAAAGAAAAAGATTTTGTGGAAGATGTATATCCCTTTGGAGAATATCACCATGTTGTAATGAAAAACGAATCGTACAATGAAAACCTGGATCAGTTTATAAAAGAACGTGCAATAGAAAATGCAGTGATAAAAAAAGCAATTCCCGATATTGAAGATTGTTTTATTGCATTAATGAAAAACTAAAATGTCTACCGATAAAATTATAACAGCAAATCAACTTACCAAACGTTTTGGCGATTTTGTGGCAGTGGATCATATCAGTTTTGATGTGTACAAAGGAGAAGTGTTTGGATTTCTTGGAGCCAATGGCGCCGGTAAAACAACTGCCATGCGCATGTTGTGTGGCTTATCGCTGCCAACATCCGGCCAGGCAACTGTGGCCGGGTATGATGTATTTAAGGAGAACGAAAAAATTAAACGCACCATTGGTTACATGAGCCAGAAATTTTCTTTGTATGATGATCTTACAGTAAAAGAAAATATGCAATTCTATGGCGGTATTTATGGTAAGAGCGATGCATTCATAAAAAATAAAACAGCATTCATTTTGGATCAGCTGCATTTGGAAAAGGAAGCCAATGCACTGGTAAGATCATTGCCATTGGGATGGAAACAAAAGCTGGCATTTTCTGTAGCCGTATTTCACGAACCCGAAATTGTTTTTTTAGACGAGCCCACAGGCGGTGTGGACCCTGTAACCAGACGTGAATTCTGGAATATGATTTATGTGGCAGCAGAAAATGGCACCACTGTTTTTGTAACCACACATTACATGGATGAAGCTGAGTACTGTAACCGGGTAAGCATAATGGTGGATGGCAGAATTGAAGCACTGGATACACCAACCCGGTTAAAGAAAACCTATGCAGCAAAATCAATGGATGAAGTTTTTTTGAAACTGGCACGTAAAGCTGTCAGGAGTGAATAAATGCTTCTAATAATTAGTAAAAAGATCAAAATTATTCCTTAATTAAAATAAATGGCAGATACTAATAAAAACAATGCTGCAGGGAATTCTTCCTTTTCACAGAATCCTGCGTACAGGAGGTTAGGGGGTAAACAATTCTTCGCATTTATAAAAAAAGAATTCTTCCACATCTGGCGGGATAAGCAAACTATGTTTATCCTGCTGGGTATGCCGGTAATTCAAATCATTATTTTTGGTTTTGCATTAACCAACGAAGTAAAGAATGCAAAAATTGCAGTACTGGATAATTCAAAAGACGCTGCTACCATTTCGTTGACAGCAGAACTAAGTAACAGCCGTTATTTCGACCTGGAGAAAAATTTAGTTACTTATAAACAGGTGGATGAAGAATTTAAAGCCGGAAAAATAAAACTGGCTGTTATCTTTCCACAACATTTTAATGAAGAACTGCAGCATTTTAATAAAGCACAGGTGCAGTTAATTGCAGATGCATCCGATCCCAATGTGGCCAATACATTAACCAACTATGCATCCGCCATCATTATCGATTATCAAAACCGTATAACCAATAACCGTGCACTTCCTTACACCATTACTACCGAAATGCGGATGCTGTATAATCCACAACTAAAAGGTGCTTTCAATTTTGTGCCCGGTGTAATGGCAATGGTTTTATTGTTGGTATGTACAATGATGACAGCTATCACCATCGTAAAAGAAAAAGAAATGGGCACCATGGAAATTATGCTGGTGTCACCCATGCGGCCACAAATTGTGGTGTTGGCAAAAGCGGTTCCTTATCTTCTATTATCCATGATAAACATCACCACCATTTTATTATTAAGTGTTTTTGTTTTGGAAGTACCCATCAATGGCAGCATCATCTTATTGGTTTTTGAAAGTATATTGTTTACACTGGTGTCCTTATCATTAGGCTTGCTCATTTCATCTGCCGCATCATCGCAACAAACGGCCATGTTCATTTCATTGGTGGCTTTACTGTTACCCACCATCATGCTAAGCGGCTTTATGTTTCCAATAGAAAATATGCCATTACCCCTTCGTATCATTTCAAATGTAGTGCCTGCAAAATGGTATTATACCATCGTGCAGTCTGTAATGATAAAAGGCCTGGGTTTACAGGCAGTTTGGAAAGAAACATTAATTCTGGGTGGCATGATGTTGTTTTTATTAACGATGGCAATTAAAAAATTTAAAATCAGGCTGGCATGATGAAAAGTATTTTTTATGAACCCGGCATAGTGCTGCTATCAGGCTTCATTGGCGTCGCACTCTTGTACATTTATTTTTCTATTCAGCAATCAAAGCGAAGATTGAAACAGACATGAGGACATTAAAATTTTTATTGCAAAAAGAATTCAGGCAAATATTCCGGGATCCATCTATCCTTCGGTTGATATTGATTATGCCGGTTATTCAATTGCTCATTTTGCCACAGGCCGCCGATTATGAAATAAAAAATATTAAACTGGCTGTGGTAGACATGGATCATTCACAATATTCCCGTCAATTAATAAATAAAATTACAGCATCAGGTTATTTTATTCTTACCGGTTATACATCTTCATACAACGCCTCATTGCAACAGGTTGAGAAAAATGAAGCCGATCTGGTTTTACAAATACCCGGTAATTTTGAAAAAGACCTGGTAAAGGAAAATGAAGCAAAATTGTTTATGGCTTTAAATGCAATCAATGGCGTAAAGGCAAATTTGGGCGGAGCCTATTTAAGAACAATCATACAAAACTATAACCGTGAAGTAAGAACAGAGTGGATACAATTTCCAAGATTTAGCCCCGAAACACAAATTGAAATTGCATCATCAAGCTGGTTTAACCCTTTGATGAACTATAAATTTTTTATGGTGCCGGGTATATTAGTAATATTATTAACCATGATAGGCACCAATTTAGCAGCTATAAATATTGTAAAAGAAAAGGAGATAGGCACCATTGAACAAATAAATGTTACTCCTGTAAAAAAGTATCATTTTATTTTAGGAAAACTTATTCCTTTTTGGATCATGGGTTTGTTGATACTGACTATTGGCTTAGGAATATCAAGACTTTTTTACGGGATAATACCATTGGGGAGTTTTATCACCATTTATGTTTTTGCAGCGGTTTATTTATTGGCAGTATTAGGGCTTGGGTTATTATTATCTACGTATTCCTCTAACCAGCAACAGGCCATGTTATTGTCTTTTTTTCTAATGATGATATTTATTCTGCTGGGTGGTTTATACACTTCTATCGATAGTATGCCAGAATGGGCAAAATGGATCACCCGTTTCAATCCCGTATCTTACTTTATTGAAGTAATGCGTATGGTAATATTAAAGGGAAGTTCACTGGCTGATATAAAGTTTCAGTTGTTGAAGATGTTTGGTTTTGCCTTGGTATTTAACAGCTGGGCAATTTACAATTACAAAAAACGCAATTGATTTTAATAGAAATTTCCTTAAATTGGCAGTACAAAAAAACGATTTGCAATGATAAAATTTAATGAAATTAAAGTAGGCGATTACCTTTTTGCCGATAATGACGGCGATAAAAAACAAGGAGAAGTAACCAATCTCAATCACAACGAAAAGCAGGTATGTGTAAACACCGGTACACAGGATTTTTGGTACGAAACAGAACAGCTGAGTCCTATAGGGCTTGATGATGAGCAACTAACTAAATTGAAATTTCAAAAGCAGGAAAATGAAGATGGCTCTGTGAAATATCTGAAAGGGGCTTTTAGAATGATGCTGCCCGCAAAAAATGACTTTTCAAAATTAGAGATATGGTACAGGGACGAAAGAAGGCATATCATGCAACCTATATCATTACACCAATTGCAAAATCATTTTTACGAAATGACCAAAGTGCATTTAAACGACGCAGTAATGTAATATTTTAAATAATAGTAAAGACTTAGTATTATTACTGAGCTTTTTATTGGCAGAAACTTTTATTAATTAAAAAGAAGCTGTCTTTAAAATAGTTGTTTGGTCCACATTGCTACCCAATGTTGTGATGGTGATCTTGTTTTTACTTTCTATCAGGCCATATTTAGGTGCATAGTAAGATTGAATATCAGTAATAATCGAGCCGGCAGGCAAAGCGCTTGTGGTTATAGTGGTAGTTATATGAATAACATCAGTATAAACCTTACTGTTTACTGTCCTGCTTATTCCTTTTTCTGTAATGGTGTTTGTAAAAGTTACTGGAACTGTGGTAGGCACACCTGAAAATAAAGCCAGATTAATGGTCTGGCTCCAGTTAATTCCTACTGCCACATTATCTTTTAAATAAATGCTTTCTACTGTAGTATTGCCCAGCGATGCACCGAGATTCCTTAAGGTATAGTAGTCGTTGCCTGTGATATTATAATAGTCGTTGGCAGTACCATTGCTGTTTGTAAAAACATGGTAAACCCTGCTGGTTATTGTAGAATCCCGGGTGGTAGATGTAACTATATTAGAAGCAATAGCAGCAGTAAGATTGTTGGTTGTTTCATAGGTCCAGTTGTTCCCGGTTGCTAAACTCATATAAGTTTGCGTAACCGCTGGAGCAGACTCATTTTTTTTACACGAAATTCCAACAGTCAACAGTACTAAAAAGGCAAAACAGGTCTGCTTCATGTGGAAAATTGGTTGATTTGTTGGTAAATATCGCTATTTTTTGCTAATTATTAAATAAATCCTCTTATCTTTGCGCTCCCAAATTTATGGCTAAACAGGCACTTATTAAACAAGACGGAACAATAGTTGAAGCCCTGAGCAATGCTATGTTCAAGGTAAAGTTGGAAAATGGCCACGAAATTTTAGCCACAATTTCGGGTAAAATGAGGATGCATTATATCCGGATTTTACCAGGGGACAAAGTAGGTGTGGAAATGAGCCCGTATGATTTATCAAGAGGAAGAATAATTTTCCGGTATAAATAAGCTTAGTTAAAAAAGTAAAACTTAATAAAATGAAGGTAAGAGCTTCTATAAAAAAACGCAGTACGGATTGCAAGATTGTGAGGAGAAAAGGAAGACTGTATGTGATCAACAAAAAGAATCCACGCTTTAAGCAAAAGCAAGGGTAATTTTTTAGTATTTGCAACTTAGTATTTAAAATTTAAAGAATAAATATGGCTCGTATTGCCGGTATAGATTTACCAAAAAATAAAAGAGGCGAAATAGGACTTACCTATATATATGGTATTGGCCGTTCAACTGCCCAGTATATTTTAACTAAAGCAAGTATTGACCTTAGTAAAAAAGTTAACCAATGGAATGATGATGAGCAAACTGCCATCCGTAACATTATTAACAATGAATTTAAAACTGAAGGTGCTTTACGTAGCGAAACACAAATGAATATTAAGCGGTTGCTTGATATCGCCTGTTATCGTGGTTTACGTCATCGTAAGGGATTGCCTTTACGTGGCCAGCGTACCCGTACCAACAGCCGCACCAGAAAAGGTAAGCGCAAAACTGTTGCAGGTAAAAAGAAAGTAACTAAATAAGTTATAGGCTAAAGGCTTAAAGCATAACGCTAAAAGCCTTTAGCCTTTAGCCTTTGGCTTTTAGCTTATAAAAGGACTACAATTTTTGAATCATCGCCAGATAGCAAAGTCAGTCGGCAGGAGGGTTGGTTCAACCCCGGTAATAATCGGGAAATATTTTTTAAAGATTACCTAAGTTAAAAATTAATTATGGCAAAAGCACAGGCCGGTAAAGCCCAGGGAGCAAAAGCAGCTGCAAAGAAAAGAGTTGTAAAAGTAGACAGCTACGGCGATGCTCATATTGTAGCAAGTTTCAACAACATCATTATTAGTTTAACCAATAAGCAGGGCCAGGTTATTTCATGGTCGAGTGCCGGTAAAATGGGTTTCAGGGGCAGTAAGAAAAATACTCCATATGCAGCCCAGATGGCTGGTGCTGATGCAGCTAAAACAGCTGTTGATGCAGGTTTGAAAAGAGTAGATGTGTTTGTAAAAGGACCAGGCAGCGGACGTGAAGGTGCTATCCGTTCTTTATCTCAAAATGGTATTGAAGTAGCAACTATTAAAGATGTTACTCCATTGCCACACAATGGTTGTCGTCCTCCAAAGAAAAGAAGAGTATAATACAAACAGTTGGCAGTTGACAGATGATAGTCGGCAGCCAATTTGTAATTTAAATAAACATGGGTGAACGATTGAGTTTATGATTTTTCATAATCGTTCATTGAAACTAAAAATCAATACATTAAATTATGGCACGTTACACAGGCCCCAAAACAAAAATTTCCAGAATTTTTGGTGAGCCCATTACCGGTAATGGTAAATGGTTAACTAAAAACAGCAACCCTCCGGGTATGCACGGCGCAACACGTAAGCGCAAAACTTTAGGTGAATATGCTTTGCAGTTAAGAGAAAAGCAAAAAGCAAAATACACTTACGGTTTACTTGAAAAACAATTCCGTAAAACATTTGATGAAGCTGCCCGCAGAAAAGGAGTTACCGGCGAAAATCTGATTAAATTATTAGAGGCCCGTTTGGATAACACTGTTTTCCGTATGGGTGTTGCGCCAAGCCGCCAGGCTGCACGCCAGCTGGTATCTCACAAACACATTACTGTAAATGGTGAAGTGCTGAATGTACCTTCTTACAGTTGTAAACCGGGTGATGTAATTGGGTTAAAAGATAAGAGCGCTGCCAATACCTCCATCAGTACTAATCTGCGTGGTAAAAATGCTAAGTTTAACTGGTTAGACTGGAGTGAAGCAGAAGTAAAAGGTACTTTTATCGCATATCCTGAAAGAGAAAGTGTTCCTGAAAATATTAAGGAGCAACTGATAGTGGAATTGTATAGTAAATAAACCCCTATCCCCTAAAGGGGGATTTGTGCGTTTTGTAAATATATTTTTAATTCTCCTTGTCCCCTTTAGGGGATAGGGGTTAAACACCAAATAAAATGGGAATTCTAAATTTTGTTAAGCCTGATAAAATCGTTCTTCAAAAAGCAACAGACTTTGAAGCTAATTTCGAATTTCGTCCGCTTGAACCTGGTTATGGTGTAACCATTGGTAATGCCTTACGCAGGGTTTTATTAAACTCTCTGGAAGGGTATGCTATTGTTGGTATTAACCTTGTTGGTGCCGATCATGAGTTTGCAACCATTAAAGGTGTTACAGAGGATGTAACAGAACTTATCCTTAACCTTAAGCAGGTTCGTATTAAAAAGAAAGTAGAGCATGATATCAATGTTGAAAAGATCACGCTTTCAATAAAAAATAAAACAGAATTCACTGCAGGTATGATTGGTGAAGCTTCTCCTTCTTTTGAAGTGATGAATCCTGAACTGCTGATCTGCACCATGGATACCAGCGCTAAGCTTGACATTGAAATAACTATTGGTAAAGGCCGTGGTTATGTTCCTGCAGAAGATCATAAAGATAAAAGTTCACACTTTGGATATATTCCTGTGGATGCTATTTACACTCCTATAAAGAATGTACGTTACACTATAGAAAATACCCGTGTTGAACAACGTACCGATTTTGAAAAACTGATCATGGAAGTGATCACCGATGGTACCATCCATCCGGAAGAAGCGGTAAAACAAGCCAGCCGTATACTGATTCAGCATTTGATGATCATCACTGATGAAAATATCACTTTTGATACCAAAGAAGATAAGAAAGAAGACCTGGTTGACGAACAGACTTTGCAACTACGCAAAATGCTGAAGACTCCATTGGAAGATTTGGATCTTTCTGTACGTGCCTTTAACTGTTTGAAAGCTGCCAAGATCAATTCTTTAAGCGAACTGGTACAATACGAACAGGAAGACCTGATGAAATTCAGAAACTTTGGCCAGAAATCTTTAAGTGAGATTGAGCAGGTGTTACATGAAAGAGGCTTAAGCTTTGGAATGGATTTGAGCAAGTTGAAATTAGATGATGAGTAAAATTCATCATTGCACTAATTGAATCGAATTACACGAATTAATAACAAGTAGTCTGTAAATCCTGACACGGTACAGACGAAATCTAAATTTAAATGTCATGCGTCACGGAAACAAAAACAACAACCTCAGCAGAACGGCTTCTCACAGAAAAGCACTGTTGATGAACTTAGGCTGCCAGTTGATCACCAACAAAAGAATTACCACTACTTTGGCTAAAGCTAAAGCATTGCGTACTTACATCGAGCCTATCATTACCAAAACAAAAAACACATCAAGCGCAGCAGCCATCATGCACAATCACCGTATTGTGTTCAGCTACTTAAATGATAAAATTGCAGTAAAAGAATTGTTTACTGTGGTGGCACCAAAAGTTGCGGCACGTCCGGGAGGATATACCCGTATCATTAAACTGGGTGCACGGGTTGGTGATAATGCAGAATTAGCAATGATTGAACTGGTTGACTTTAACGAAATTTACGGTAAAGGAATTGGTGCTGCTGCTGAACCTGCTAAAAAAACACGTAGGGCCGGTGGCGCTAAAAAGAAAGCTGCTGAAACAACCGAAGCTGCCGAAGCAAAAGTTGAAGCTGCAACTGAAACTCCTGGGGAAGAAAAAACAGAAGCATAATTTTGAAACTAACTGCTCATATAAAGACTCCGATTTTATTATCGGAGTTTTTTTATGATATCGTCTGAACGGGGATTTGGAAGGATTAAAAGGATATTTTAGATTTTTAAACCCTTTTAATCATTTAATCTTTCTAATCCCCGTTCTGATAAAATACTAAAATGTGAAAAATTTTATTTGTTAATTACCCGATGGAATTACTTTCTTTGCAAAACTTTTCTTTACATGACTAATACTTCTCCTACACCCGCAGTTTTAATTTTAGAAGACGGAAATGTTTTTTACGGAACTGCCTTTGGCAAAATTGGTACTGCCACAGGTGAGTTATGCTTTAATACCGGTATGACGGGCTACCAGGAAGTTTTTACCGACCCCAGTTATTACGGACAGGTACTTATAATGAACAGTGTGCATATTGGTAACTACGGTGTAAAAGCTGCTGATGTGGAAAGCGACAGTGTAAAGGTAAAAGCCGTTATTGGCCGTAACCTGGAAGATAAGTACAGCCGTTTTATGGCTGACGCTTCTTTGCAGGAGTATTTTGAAGCACAGGGTGTGGTTGCTATTGATGGTATTGATACCAGGGCATTGGTAACTCATGTACGTACACAGGGTGCTATGAACTGTATTATTTCTTCAGAGACATTGGATGTTGAAAAACTACAAACCGATCTGAAAAAAGTACCATCAATGGATGGACTGGAACTGGCTTCGGCAGTAAGCACAACCGAACCTTATTTTTTAGGAGATGAAAAAAGCGACTTAAGAATTGCCGTACTGGATTATGGCATTAAAAAAAATATTTTAAACTGTTTGGTTGAAAGAGGTGCTTATGTAAAAGTGCATCCGGCAAAAACAAGTTTTGAAGAACTGGAAAAGTTTAAACCGCATGGTTATTTTATCAGCAATGGCCCAGGTGATCCGGCACCAATGGATTACGCCATAAAAACGGTAAAGCAGATACTGGCTGCCGATAAACCTTTGTTTGGTATTTGCCTTGGCCACCAATTACTGGCATTGGCAAATGATATTCCTACTTTTAAAATGCACCATGGCCACCGTGGCTTAAACCATCCGGTAAAAAATATTATTACCGGCAAGAGTGAGATAAGCACACAGAACCACGGTTTTGGTGTTGACCCCAAAGCAGTAAGGGCAAATGACAATGTGGAGATAACACATATTAACTTAAATGACGACAGTATAGAAGGTATCCGCATAAAAAATAAACCGGCATTTTCTGTACAGTATCACCCCGAAGCTACACCTGGCCCACACGACAGCAGGTATTTGTTTGATGATTTTATTAACCTGATCCACATGAGGCATTAAGATTTTTATTACACGAATTGGAACGAATTACACGAATTATAAAACATCAATTTTAAAACTGGATTTGCAGTGCATTAATTAGTGGTTTAAATAATCCGTATAATTCGTGCAATTAGAATAATTAGTGTCATAAATTCGTGATATGAAAATAGCAATCATCAACGGGCCTAATTTAAACTTACTTGGTACTCGTGAACCGGAAGTGTATGGCAAAGAGAATTTTGAATCTTTTTTTAAAGGGTTGCAACAAAAATTTCCTGCTGTTGAATTTTCGTATTTTCAAAGTAATGTGGAAGGGGAGTTAATCAACCATATACAAAGCGTTGGCTTTAGTGCCGATGGTATTATTTTTAACCCCGGTGGTTACACCCATACTTCTGTTGCCATTGGCGATGCCATTGCCGCCATTACCACTCCTGTTGTGGAAGTACATATCTCCAATATTTTTGGCCGGGAAGAATTTCGTAAACACTCTCATGTATCTGCAAAAGCCAAAGGCGTTATCAGTGGGTTAGGATTGAAAGGGTATGAGCTGGCGGTGGAATATTTTGGTAAGTAATTTTTCTGTTGATTTATTTTGCAGTTTTATTTTTTTTGTTGGAAATATCAACAACAGAGAAAATCAGGAAGGGATTTAAGAAGAATAATAACTAGGCAAAGAATCTATTTACATGCGTATTCCTTTTTCTTTTTGGGCAGGGTATTTTTTTGAGCAATTATAACACTGTGGCTTTCCCATTGATACAGGATTTGTAAATTCACCACAACAATGACATACATTTTCATTGTAGTTGATGTTTTCGAATTGTGCCCAAATCGAAAAGCAATTTAAACAATATGGTTTTTCTGGATTGTATGGGATACGGGTTTCGCATCTGAGACAATACCCTAATTTGGGAGGTTGGACTTTGTTATAGTCTTTGTTACTATCGGAAGCTGGTGCTTTATCCTTTTTATAATATGATCTTTCGACTTTTTGTAATGGAATAATCTCTGAGTGCTCAATTATAGATAATGTTTCTTTAACTGCCTGATCAAATAGTTCCTTGTCAATTCTACTATCAATATAAACCCCCATTTCTCTGTTATTCTTTTCAGAAAATTCATACATATTCATCGAGGTGATTACCATTTCATTTTCACTGAAATAGCACTTGGCATGTAAATTTTCCAGATAATATAATTCTAGCTTATTTAATTCTGCTAATGAATTTCTCTCATTAGGCTTTAGTTCATCTTTTCCGTAAATAATTTTTATTGTAACCCCTCTTTTGGTAGCATCTTTTAACCTTTCAAATAAAGTTTTAGAAATTTGTAAGTATGGAGATACCAATACAAGCTTGTATTTAGCATTAATTATTACTTCTTCAATATAGTGCGATGTTCCGGAAGTGGTTAAAAATTTTGCCATAACTTTTTTAATATTAAGTAACGATTTTTATTATTTTTTCTTTACATGATTATAGTACTATGTTGGAAAAAAGAATATTATTAGTGCTGTCTAAATAAACAACAGCAGTATGTTTTTCAATTGCGCCAAATTTGTTTAGCGCATTGAATTCATGAACAACTGAATAAAATTTTTCTTTTATTGTTGAAGCTTCAGGAGCTTTAAATGTGTTTTTTTTATTAAAATCTATTTCTTTTGGTGCGTATTTGGAACCATAGCATTCCGTTATTAGGAGATTATTACTTACAACTTCAGGGATAGAGGTTTTGAGTGATTTGTATAATTCAGGATTATTGGTTTGGGCTTTTATATATGCTTCAACTTTTGAATTAACAATACTAAGCGTTGGGTTGATATTTTTTTGTTCAGGCTGGTTACAGGATAAAAAAAGCATTGCTGCAATAATGAATAATTTAGTTGTCATTGGTTTGTAGTTTTATTTCAATATTCTTATTTCCTACGATTCAATCAAAGCCCAATAAAGATATCCTGTACAAGAGTGCGACGCCACTGAAGCCTAACAGAAAACCCAAAGCCCGGTTCAAAATATTTTTACATTATCACCCTCAACAACAAAGCATAGCCAATATCTTTTTTAGGGCTATCGGCAATTTTTACAATGTGCAGGCCGGCGGGGGTCCATACTTTAAACAGCTCGCCTTTTTTATGTGTGGCCATGGCTTCATCTAACTGCGGCAACATTACGCCACGTACAAACCAGCCCAGATCGCCGCCCTTTACAGCAGAAGGCGCATCGGAACTATAAGTACTTGCCTGTGCAGCAAATGTAGAGCGGCCCGATCTTATTTTTGCAATAATGGTATCGGCCAGGTCTTCGGCAAAGCGGGGGCGGTAAAAACCGGTGTCTAATACAATATGGTTTACATGGTAAAAAGTATTGGGGAATTTTGCCAATATCTTTACCAATATATTTTCACCTTTAAACGGGCCATAGGTTTTTCCGGTTTTGCCATGGTAAGCCAGGCTGTCGGCTTTACCTAAAAATGATTTAGTGCTTAACACAGAAATGGTATCAATAAAATATTTTTTCTTTAATATAAATTTTACAAAACCAATGGGGTTATTGGTAGTGTCTAATACTTTTTTTATTTGCGCCAGGGTTTGGCTTTTTGCAGCAATTACTACTCCTGAAAAAAGAACGATCAAAAACAGTTTTTTCACATTAAAAATTTGAAGGGTAAAGATAAGGAGGGCTATGCTAATTTCAATTTACGTACCATTGCTTTCACCTGCTTTTTCATATTGTCCAGTTCTGCCAGTTGCTCCTGTATAAAGCTGTTATCTTCCAGGCGGCCAATAACTTTATTCATTTCTTCATTAGTTTCGTACACCATTTTACGAAAGGGGTTGCTGTAATCTTTTGACCTTGCAGCATAAATACCTTTGCACATCCATTCCTTTGTAGCTACAGCCTGTTGCAATAATTGTTTGAACAATGCCGGTGTAAATTGTTTGGGAGTTATGTTGAGTATCTCTAATAAAGAAGTATAAGCATGATGTAATTTATCGGTTTGATAAGCTGCACCCTGTTGCCTGTAAAAATCATGCACCTGGTCCCAGCTTTTTAATTTGCCTGCTTTAATATTACGCTTTAAATTTTCAAGCGCTGATTTTTGTATCAACTGCCCGCCAACATTTACCCACTGGCTGCGTTGTATTTTTGCCGAGAGTGATTTTTTTAAGGTATCAAAACCGGCAAATTTATTTTTTTGTGCATTATGGAATATTTCCATTACACCATAATGCTGTGCCAGCTCTTTAAAAATACTGATAGACTGTGGTACTTTTAATACGTTGGTTTTTCTGCCGGTGTTTTCCAATCCGTTTATTTCGGCTTTACCTTCGGCATCTGGTTTTAAGGCTTGTAATATTTTCAGTCCGTCAAATATTTCATTGATGGTATCCGGTGCCAGGTAATCATATTCTATGTGTTGTATTTTTTCTGTTCTCCGGTCCCGGTCAATATATTTCCGTTCGTTACGTGCCAGTGCATACATGTTATACATAAACCAGTAAGCCGGCATTATCTGCAGGGTATCATTGGCCACATCATTGCTTATTAAACTAAATGGTATTGGTATATTCAATTCCGACGGAAAACCGCCTTTTGCAATTATACTGAATGATGCAAATTTTGAATTGTGTTTAAGGCTTACACAAAGCCCCGGCCAAAAGCCACGTCCGGCAACAATCTCGCCATCTGCAGCACGGCTGTTGTGGTTACTGCCAATAGTGGCGCCGGCAGCTATATTGCTTTGCCCCATTACCATTGAGGCACATAAAAAAGAATTATTATGGTGTTGTTCATGCGCAGGAAAAATTAATGAGTTCAATACTTCGCAACAGGAGATGGTGGAGTTATTACCTAAATAAGAATTGATCAACCTTGCACCGTATTTTAACTGCGAATGTGATGCCATTATAAAACGTACAGCTTTAGCGCCGTAAAAAATACGGCAGCCATAACCAACAATACCGTTTACCATTTCACAGCCTTCTCCAATTTGAGAGGTACGGTTTTCATCACTGTTAACAGTAAGATTTTTTAATTTGTTGGCGCCTTTAAAATAAGCATCAGTACCAACTAAAACATCTTTAATTATTTTACAGTTTTTTATTACAGTGCGGTTGCCTATTTCTCCATAATGACCATGTTGCTTATCGTAACTGTTTTCTGTAAATTCTTTAAACTTATTCAGCAATGCATCATCATCCCGGTATTTACTCCACATATATGCATCGCCGGGCAGCATATTATTAAAAGGCAACACACTTCTGCCTCCATTCTCGTTACAAAGTTCTATCCATACTCTTACCTGTTCACTTTCCCCTTCTTTTAAAATACCATTACCAAATTTGGCTTTATCGGTGGTGGCCAGTTCATTTACATTGGCAATCATTACTTCGTTACCAATAATATAATGGCTGAGATAATTTACATTGTCTATACAAACATTGTTGCCAAAATCGCAACTGATGATGGTGCTGTTATATAAACCCACAGCCATTCTTAAATTATGAAACTCCAGGTACAGCGGTTCAAGTTTTCCAATTCTTACCAACCCAAAAAACTTGCAGTTCTTTACCAGTTCTGCACTGAACAATTGAGACACAAGGATATTAGTCCAGTCATCGGAAGTATTGCGGTTGCGAACCAGTACTTCAATTTCAAGTGCTGTTAGTTTCCGGTAGGCAATGCCATTATGATTTTGCTTATTACGTAAATGATATTCGTCTTTACCTTTTGGAATAAATTGAGGGGCTACAAAGTTGTAACCAAGATTATCAACCGGATGTTTTTTGATGATGTTCATATGCCCCTGAAAGCCCCTGTCCCCTAAAGGGGAACCTGAGTTGAAAATTTATTTGTTGTATGAAACTATTTTATGATCGAATTTTTTAAAAGGTTAATTTACGAATAGTTATTTTACTAATAATCATCTCCGCTAAAATCTTTTCTATTTCCCTCCCCTTCGGGGAGGATAGGTGGGGCTTTATTCTACTGTCACACTCTTCGCTAAATTCCTCGGCTTATCAACATCCACTCCTTTTAACACACCTACATAATAGGAGAGCAGCTGCAAAGGAATAACACTTAACAATGGTGCAATTAATTCATTGGCCGGGGGAATAGAAAATGTATCATCACTAAGTGTGGGGCTGGTGGTATCGCCATCTGTAATAATGGAAATCACTTTTCCTTTTCTTGCCTTTATCTCCTGCATATTGCTGATTATCTTTTCGTGGTAGCTATCTTTGGTAGCTACAAATAATACAGGCAGATTTTCATCTACCAATGCAATAGGGCCATGTTTCATTTCTGCTGCCGGATAACCTTCAGCATGTATATAAGATATCTCTTTTAATTTTAAAGCGCCTTCCAGTGCAATAGGGAAATTATAGCCTCTTCCTAAAAATAAAAAGTCGCCGGCATTTTTATATTTTTCTGCAATCACTTTTAATTCATCTGTATTTTTTAAAATGGCTTCCACTTTTTCCGGCACGTCATTTAATTCATTTAATAATTCCTGGTAACGTTCCTGAGTTATGCTGCCTTTTTCAATAGCAATTTTTAAAGCCATCATCATTAACACAGCTAACTGGCCGGTAAAAGTTTTGGTTGATGCCACACCAATTTCGGGCCCGGCATGTGTGTAAGCACCTGCATGAGAAATACGTGCAATGGATGAACCCACAACATTCACCACTCCAAAAATAAATGCGCCGTTTTCTTTGGCTCTTTCCAATGCTACTAATGTATCTGCTGTTTCGCCACTTTGAGAAATGGCAATGATCACATCTCCTTTGTTAACGATAGGATTGCGATAACGGAATTCACTTGCGTATTCTACTTCTACCGGTATGCGGCACAATTCTTCAATAACATATTCTGCTACCAGGCCTGCATGCCAGCTGGTGCCACAGGCAATTATCATAATGCGGTTGGCATTTTTTAACTGCTCAATATTATTTTGAATACCACTCATGGTAATTGTTCCTGCAGCAGCATCCAATCTTCCCCTTAAGCAATCCTGAATGGTGGAGGGTTGTTCAAAAATTTCCTTCAGCATAAAATGGTCGTATCCACCTTTTTCAATGGCTGCCAGTTCCATATCTAATTTGGTAATAAAGGGAGTTATCTTTTCATTACCTAAATTTTTAAGAATTAATTCACCAGGTTTTACAATCGCCAGTTCATAATCGTTTACATACACCACTTCTTTGGTGTATTCCAGCATCGGCGTGGCATCACTGCCTAAAAAATGTTCGCCTTTACCTACGCCAATTACCAACGGGCTCCCTTTTCTTGCCGCAATAATAGTTTCGGGGTCATCTTCATCAATTAATAAAATGCAATAGGCTCCGGTTACTCTTTTTAATGCAATGCGTAAAGCTTCTTCTAAACTGCATTCATTATTCTTTTTTATGTCTTCAATAAAATTCAATAATACTTCTGTATCGGTATCGCTGGTAAAAGAATAGCCTTTGTTTGATAATTCTTTTTTTATCTGTGCATAGTTTTCAATAATACCATTATGTATCATTGCCAGTTTACCACTTTTAGAAGTATGGGGATGTGCATTACGGTCGCTGGGTTCGCCATGTGTTGCCCAACGGGTATGGCCAATGCCGATATGGGAATGCAGGTCTTTACCAATAATACTTTCTTCAAGGTCGGCTACACGGCCTTTCTTTTTATATACTTTTAATCCGCCATTAAGCAATGCCACACCCGTACTGTCGTAGCCACGGTATTCCAGGCGTTTTAATCCGGTAATCACAATTGGGTATGCCTCACGTGGGCCGGTATATCCTACAATTCCACACATAAATAAAAGATTGCCCCCATCCCCTAAAGGGGTGACGGGGAGATGAATGTTATTAGTTTTTTGTACCCAACATTTCTGCTGTCATGTGGCTTCATTGGCGTCGCACTCTTCAGCGGCATAACTTCATTAAGCTTTCATTGCAGCGAATAGGGTTTTAAATCGGGTGCAAAATAACAAATTTGTACCATTAACGATGCTTAGCCGCCTGCTATTGTTGCCATTAGGATTTATTGGCTTAATTTGGATAATAATTATTTACTATGAGAAGTTTTATAAACTTACTGGCCTTGCTGTTCAGCCAAAACTTAGTATTAGCCCAGTTACCCCAGGGCATTACTGCAAAAACCAAAATATACCTGGTGCGCCATGCCGAAAAAGAAAGTGGCAACGACCCGGTTCTTACAGAAAATGGAAAGAAAAGAGCTGGAGACCTGATGCGTAAACTAAAAGATAAAAACATACAACACATTTATGTTACCCAATATAAACGCACTCAAATGACCGGAGACAGTTTGCGTATTCAGCTCGGGATAGATACCGTACATTATAAAGCTGATACCACCGGAGAAGACATCTTCAATAAAATAATTGCCAAAGCAGATGGCCGCAAAACTATTCTCATCATCGGGCACAGTAACACCATCTTAAGGATCATTAAAAAGTTTGGGATAAGTAATTTTACACCCGTCGATATACCGGATACAGAATTTGATAATCTGTACCTGATAACTTATATAAGAAAGAAGGCTGCTATAAAAGCGATGAAGTATGGAGCTGCATCGGCAGTATCACCAGCTATGCAGAAATTATAATAATATCCCCTGTAAAAACAAATACGCTACAGAAAAATAAATGATGAGCCCGGTAACATCAACCAATGTTGCCACAAAAGGTGCAGAAGATACCGCAGGATCGGCACCACATTTTTTTAATACTATCGGCAACATGGAGCCGCTTAAAGTGCCCCATAACACAACGCCTAATAAAGAAAAGCCAACTGTTAATGCAACCCTTACTTCATATGCGCCATATATTGCAGGAAAAATTTTAGACCATGCCATTACCCTGGTAAAACCAATCAGCCCAAGTGCACTGCCTAACATTAAACCCTGTATTATTTCTCTTCGTATCACCCGCCACCAGTTAGCTACGGTAATTTCTCCCACTGCCATTGCCTGAATGATTAATGTAGATGCCTGCGAACCGGTATTACCACCCGAAGAAATGATCAACGGAATAAATAATGCCAGCACCACAAATTTTTGTATCTCATCTTCAAAATAACCCATGGCTGTGGCGGTAAGCATTTCTCCTAAAAACAATACTACCAGCCAGCCAATTCTTTTTCTAAACAGTTTGAATAAAGGCATTTCCAGATAAGGTTCATCCAATGCCTGGGTACCACCGATTTTTTGCATATCCTCGCTATATTCTTCTTCTGCCACCCATAAAATATCATCAATGGTTACTATGCCCAGCAGCTTATTGCTTTTACTTACTACAGGCAAGGCCACCCGGTTATTCATTTTAAAAACTTCACTGGCAATTTCCTGGTCATCTTCAGCATGAAGTGAAATAAATCTTCCATCCATCAGGTCGCTTACTTTTTTCTCCGGGGAAGCCATTATAAAATCCTTAATTCTTATATCATCCAGTAATTCACCCTTATTATTTAAAACATATAATACATCAATGGTTTCACTGCTTTTGGCATAGCGGCGAATGGTATTAAAAACATCTTCTATACTGTCTTGTTCATAAACGTAAACATAATCTGGTGTCATCAGCCTGCCTACGCTATTTTCAGGATAACCTAAAAGTGAAAGGGTTACTTTTCTTTCTTCAGGATTTAGTGTTTTTACCAATTCTCTCACTGCATTGCTGGGTAATTCACTTAAAAAAGCTGTACGGTCATCGGGAGGGAGTTCATTTAATAATTCGGCTGTTTTAAATGCAGGGAGGTGATGAATGATTCTTTTTTGTGTAGGCAGCTCCAGTATTTTAAATACGCTGGCGGCACGATGTATGGAGATATGGGCCATTATCTGGCTTTCATAATCTTCATTATCATATATCAGGTCTGCAACATCACTTATGTTTTGATGGTTGAGAAAATCCTGTATCAGTAACTTATCTTCCGAAGCAATTACTTCATTAAATTTCTGTTGTAATGATATTTCTTCCAGCTCTAAAGACATCGGTACTTTGTTATTAAATTTGTTGTATAATCAATATTGCAATTTAGCCCATTTAATTTTAACCCAATGTTATGCTTAAACCTTATTTATTTTTAGATAAAACAGCCACTATGGGCCGGGGTGTTTTTACACGGGAAAGAATACCGGGAGGTATTGTAATTGAAATATCGCCGGTAATTGTAATGGATAACGCCGACAGAATCCATTTGGATAAAACATTATTGCACGATTATATTTTTGAATGGGGCAGGAACAAAGATAAATGCTGCATGGCATTGGGCTTTATCCCGATGTATAACCACAGTTATAAAAGCAATTGTGAATATTTTATGGATTTTGAAGAAGACACCATTTTTGTAAAAACGGTAAGCGTAATTGAAAAAGGGGATGAGCTTACGATTAACTACAATGGCGATTGGAATGATAAGACCAAAGTATGGTTTGATGCAAAATAAAGGTGTTGCCTCTGGTAACACTTTTATTTAACAGGGGTATAAAAATTAATTAGTGTATTGATGTCCTACATTTATCCAATCTAATATTTTTTGTTTGTCTGCTGCAGATAATTGTGGATTAGGTGATGGCGGCATTGTTGTTGGCGCATCAACAGCTCTTGCTTTGATCCTGTCCCAGCTTCCAACTATTGTACAATCCAATGTAAAATTCAATCCACCGGTTGGGCTTGAGCCGCTGTGGCAGCCACTTAAAGCACAATTACTTTGTAAAATATTTTTTACTGCGGTAAATGTGCTGCCTGCAGGAGCTTCTGTAATTGATGTAGTACCTGTTTTAATACAGCCATCAACATCTTTTGCAGCAATATTATAAGAACTTACTGCAAGGCCAGTAAAAATATTTGACGCCTGGAATGCACCACTATTAAGTTGATAGGTAAAACCTGTGCTGCCAGTTGCAGTAATAGTGATGGTGCCGGTGTTAGCACATTTATCTGAAGGCGTGGTTATTGCACTTATACCTAAAGTTTTTCCAATGCAGGGGTCAATAACTATTGTAAAACTTTGACTTTTCAAACAACCATCAATATCTTTTGCAGTAACAGTATAATTTCCCGCTGCCAATGATGTAAATATGCCGGTAGCCTGGAAGCTGCCGCTATTAAGCTGGTAAGTAAAACCTGTACTGCCACTTGCTGTTGCATTTATTGATCCATTAAATGCTCCGGCTGATGGCCCGGCATTTGTAACTGTGCCTGTAAGGGTTATATTTTTCGCTGTGCAAATATCAGCAACAGTAAAGCTTTGCGTTTTTAAACAGCCATCAACATCTTTTGCAGTAATATTATAATTACCAATGGCTAAACCTGTAAATGTGCCCGATACCTGGAATGCGCCACTGTTAAGTTGATAAGTAAAACCAGTACTGCCACTTGCGGTTGCAGTTATTGATCCGTTTGAAAAACCGGTAGCTGTATTTACAACAGTGCCTGTTACGGTTATGTTTTTAGCTGTACAAATATCTATTACAGAAAAGCTCTGGCTTTTTGTACAGCCATCTGCATCTTTTGCAGTAATGGTATAAGTGCCAATTGCTAAACCAGTAAACGTACCCGATGCCTGGAATGCGCCACTGTTAAGCTGATAAGTAAAACCTGTGCTGCCACTTGCGGTTGCAGTTATTGAACCGTTTGATAAACTAACACCTGCATTTACAATTGTAGCAGTTATAGTTATATTTTTTATACTGCAGGGATCTGTTACTGTAAAAGCAGCAGATCCGGTACAACCATCTGCGTCCTTGGCAGTTATTGTATAAGTGCCTGCAGCTAAACCTGTAAAATTTCCGGCTGCCTGGAAAGTACCGCTGTTAAGTTGATAAGTAAAACCTGTACTGCCGACAGCTGTTGCATTTATTGCACCTGTAGATGATCCTGTAGCAGTATTGGTTACAGTGCCTGTAACTGTGATTGTTTTACCGGCACATGGGTTTGGTGGGGTTGGTGTTACACCCCCCCCTTTACCACCGCATCCATTTAAAATAAATAAACTACTTAATAAAAAGGCAAAAAAATATTTTATTTTTTTAAAAGTACTCATAAACAGACAGTTAGTTATAGCCCGTTTTAATAAGGGCTGGTAAACAGGTTAAGAATAATAAAATACCGGTATATACCAGTTTTTATTATCCTGATTTCTTTTATTGTAACGGGATTTTTATAAAACGGGTTGCTTGCTTAAAAAATATTTTATTTTTTGAGCAAGCTGAAAAATTATGTAAGTAAAAACGGAGTAGTGTTTTATTAAGATACAAGCAGCAATAAAGGGGAAAATCAGCTGGAAAATAAAATTATATCAATGGTTCCTGCTGACTCATACAATGAAAACTGCCCAGCCCCCAGATGATCTCTGTAGAATCGATACCTACAACTTTTCTATCAGGGAAACAGGTCTGTATTATTTGTAATGCTCTGTCATCTTTGCCACAATTAAAAACGGGGACAATTACTGCATGATTGGCAATGTAAAAATTAGCGTAAGATACAGGCAGGCGCTGGTCATCATAAACCAATTCATCGGGCATTGGTAATTCCACAATATTTAGTTGCTTACCATTTATCAAACGCATTTGCTGCAGTTGCTTTAAGTTATGTTGCAGCAAATTATAATTTTCATCATTTTTATTTTCTTCCACTACGGTTAAAACCGTATCCTCATTTATAAAACGAACGGTATCGTCAATATGCCCGTCGGTATCATCACCCACAATACCTTCATCTATCCATAATATTTGTTCAGCACCATAATAGTCACACAAATATTTTTCTATCTGCTGCTGGTTTAAATGTGGATTGCGGTTGGGGTTTAATAAGCATGCGGTTGATGTCATGATGGTTCCTTTACCATTGAATTCTACTGAGCCACCTTCCATTACTATGTCAGGATAATAAACCGGGATGTTATAATGCTTGCCAATTAGCGTAGGAATATTATCATCAAGGTCGAACGGCGGATATTTATTACCCCAGGCATTATAGCCCCAGTCAACAATTACTTTTTTATTTTCTGTTGCAGCAGGATTAATTAAAAATGCCGGGCCATGGTCACGGCACCAGGCATCATTTGTAGGATGAAAAAAGAATTCTGCTTTAGACAGATCAACTTCCGCATTTTGTAAATGGCCGATGGCGAAATTTTTCATCGCTTCATCATTTACATTGATGCAGACTTTTTCTCCTTTGGTAAGCTCTTTTATAAACTGGCTGTAATAAGGAAATATGGTATGAATTTTTCCGGGCCAAGATGCTTCTTTATGCGGCCAGCTTAACCATGTGGCGGCGTGTGGTGCAAATTCAGCAGGAAAATAATAACCAAGTTTTTTGGGAGTACCCCCATCCCCTAAAGGGGAGTTATTCAACGGTTCTACTTTTTTTTCAATTTTCATTTATAAAAATCTCTTTGTTTATTTTTTATTTCATCTAATAAACTAATCTTCTTCATGTACCCCTTTAGGGGATGGGGCTTTTATTCTTCGTCAATATATCTTTTAGTAATGGGTTGGTACGAATCAATCCTCCTGTCACGTAAAAAAGGCCAATGTGTTCTGTAACGGTCTGTTTTTTTAAGATCAAGTTCTATCACTTTTATTTCTTCTGCTTCATGCGATGCTTTGTATAAAACTGTGCCGAAAGGATTAGAAACAAATGAACCGCCCCAGAATTTCATAGCGCCATCCTGCTCAAAACCCACACGGTTTACACTTACTACATGCACGCCGTTGGCAATGGCATGGCTGCGTTGCATGGTTTGCCAGGCATTATATTGTTCGGCATTGGTTTCTTCATCCTGTGATGTAGCCCAACCAATGGCTGTAGGATAAAATAAAATTTCGGCACCCATCAATGCAGTAATTCTTGCAGCTTCCGGATACCATTGATCCCAGCATATCAACACACCAATAGTGGCAAATTTTGTTTTAAAAACTTTGTACCCTAAATCCCCGGGAGTAAAATAAAATTTTTCGTAGTAAGCAGGATCATCGGGAATATGCATTTTACGATACTTACCTAAATAAGCACCATCAGCATCTAAAACAGCTGTTGTATTGTGATACAATCCTTCTGTTCTTTTTTCAAATAAAGAAGCAATTATCACTACACCTAATTCTTTTGCCAGTTGCGATAGTGTATCTGTTGCAGGGCCGGGAACTGCTTCTGCCAGTTTAAAATTTTCGTAATCTTCCACATCGCAGAAATACAGGGAAGTAAATAATTCCTGCAGGCAAACAATTTGTGCACCCGCTGCTGCCGCTTCTTTTATTTTTCCGATGGCTTTGGTAATGTTCTGTTGTTTATCTTTTAAACAACTCATTTGAACCAATGCTGTTTTTACTGTAGCCATAATATTTTTTTATAAAGGGCAAATATAAAATAGATTTACAACAGTTCGTTGATGTGCTTTTGAATATTGTCGCACATTTTATCCATTGGGAGGTCGTTGCTGTCTGTACCAAAAGGGTCTTCAATTTCTTCTGCTACTAATTCAAGGCTTGCCAGCACATAAAAAATAAATGCCACTACCGGAATTACTAAGTAACCCAAATTAAATACATATCCCAAGGGCAAGGTCATTACATAAAAGAAAATGAATTTTTTAAGAAAGGCGCTGTAAGAAAAAGGTATTGGTGTATTTTTTATTCTTTCGCAGGCACCACAAATTTCTGTAAAGGATTGCAATTCGCTGTTAAGTATAATCAGTTGTTCGCCTTTTATTTTGCCTGCTTCAAATAAAGTATTTACTTTTTTAAACAGTAGTGCAGCCAGCTGATTGGGCAGGTGCTTGTCATGATCGATCTCAGTTAATTCCGGGTGTAAAGCTTCATCCAATTCTAATCTTGTTGCCTCACTGCGTAAATGATTTTTTAATGCTACTGCATATTGGGGGATAAGTGTTTTAAAAAAGCTCCTGCTTTGCATATCATTCTTTGGCAAAAGGGCATTCATTTTAAGCGCCAGGTTGCGGCTGTTGTTTACCAATGACCCCCATTGTTTGCGGCCTTCCCACCAGCGGTCGTATGCGGTATTTGTTCTAAATACCAGCAGCAAAGAAATTACGAAGCCAAGCAGGCTGTGCATTACCACAATATTTTTTACTTTATTATTCTCACTCCATTGCCAGTATTCAATTTCAAAAAAAGCAATTGCACCTGAGTAAATACCTATCAGCAGTATCATGGGCCATAGTTTTACAAAAGTATCCGACTTAGGAAACCGGAAAATAAAACTAAGCCAGTCTTTGGGATTGTATTGTATCATAGCTTTTTATTACGTTACAAATGTAGTTACAGTTAATTAGTTTTACTTTCACTGCATAAAATATTATCTGATGTGGATAATTGTAATGGTAGCAATCCTGATCTTTTTTGGAATTTACCTGGCAAAACCAAAATCAGCAGGTGATAAAGCTCCGGCGGTGTATGATATTCATGTGAATGAGGTAATACTTTCCAATAGCATTTCTTTCTTCAGGGCACTTGATAAAACAAAGCAACAACAATTTGAAAAGGAGATTATTGAATTTTTAGCTGATGTAAAAATAACCGGCGTTAATACTACAGTTGATGATCTCGACAGGATATTGGTAGCTGCCAGTGCGGTAATTCCTGTATTCGCTTTCCCGGAATGGAAGTATACCAACTTACAGGAAGTATTATTGTATGCAGATACTTTTAACAGTAATTTTCAAACGGAAGGAGAGGAGCGAAATATTATGGGAATGGTTGGTTCCGGTTATATGGAAGGAAAAATGTTGTTATCAAAATACGCATTGCAACAAGGGTTTAAAAATGACACTGATAAAAATAATACTGCCATACATGAATTTGTGCACCTGATAGATAAAGCAGATGGCGATACAGATGGTATACCAAAGCTATTGTTATCTAAACAATATACATTACCCTGGCTGGATATGACCTTTCAAAAAATGCAGGAGATTTTAAGAGAAAGATCTGATATCAATCCTTATGGTACTACAAACAAAGCAGAATTTTTTGCTGTGGTCTCAGAATATTTTTTTGAACGGCCAGATTTGTTACAACAAAAACATCCGGACCTGTATAAGTTGCTGCAACAGATTTTTAAACAAGGCCCGGAAGTGGTATTGCAAAAAGAGAAAGCAAAAATTGGCAGAAATGATCTTTGCTATTGCGGCAGTGGATTAAAGTATAAAGATTGCCATCTGCAAAAAGATATTGAGGCAAGGGCATAAAAAAACGAAACCTTTCAGATTCCGTTTTTAAAAATTTAAGAAGATTTTTTTAGTTTTGCCGCACCAATTGTATTTCGGCAAGAAGTTTTACATCTTCACTTACCAGTAAACCGCCGGCTTCTGTAGCTGCATTCCAGGAAAGACCGAAATCTTTGCGGTTAATTTTACCGGATAAAGTAAAACCTGCTTTTGTATTTCCCCAAGGATCTTTTGCCACGCCACCAAATTCTACAGTTAATGTTACGGGTTTGGTAATATCTTTAATGGTCAAATCACCTGTTAAAGCAAATTCATTATCTCCTTTTTTAGTATAGCTGGTAGATATGAAGCTAAGCTTAGGAAATTTTTCTGCATCAAAAAAGTCTGCACTTTTTAAATGGCCATCACGCTGTTCACTTCCGGTATCAACAGAAGTTGTATCGGCACTAAAGCTGATTGCTGCGTTTGAAAAATCTTCGCTGTCGGTTTCGGCAGCCGCTGTAAAGTTTTTAAAACTACCTGTAACTGTTGTTATCATCAGGTGCTTTACTTTAAAATGTATTTCGCTGTGTGTTGGGTCAATTGCCCATTTAGTTGTTGCCATAATATTAATTTTTAGTATTGAAATACAAAATTAATGTTTAAACATTAAAGTAACAAAAAAATATTATTAAAATTAGAATCCCGTCTTGCCCAAGGCAAGACGGGATTCTAATAAAAAGATCAGGTAGGTCTATTGCCTGTCTGCAAACTCTTTTCTTATGATGTTCAATGCTCCACCGGCTTTAAACCATTCTATCTGTTGTTGGTTGTAAGTGTGGTTTACCTGTATGGTTTCACTGCTGCCATCGGCATGGTTCAATACCAGTTGCAATTTTTTATTGGGTGCAAAAGCTAACAAACCTTCAATATCAAAAGTATCGTCTTCTAAAATTTTATCGTAGTCAGCTTTGTTATCAAAAGTTAATGCCAGCATGCCCTGCTTTTTTAAATTGGTTTCGTGGATACGGGCAAAAGATTTTACCAATACTCCACGTACACCTAAGTGACGTGGTTCCATGGCTGCATGTTCCCTTGAAGAACCTTCTCCATAATTTTCATCACCCACCACAATGGTGCCAACGCCTGCTGCTTTATAAGCCCTTTGCGTATTTGGTACTGTTCCATATTCGCCGGTCAATTGATTCTTTACTGAATCTGTTTTTTCATTAAAGAAATTCAGGGCACCAATCAACATGTTATTGCTGATATTATCTAAATGCCCACGGAATTTTAACCATGGCCCCGCCATACTGATATGATCGGTGGTACATTTTCCTTTTGCTTTTATCAATAATTTTAAACCATTTAAATCAATACCTTCCCATGCTGCAAATGGATCAAGCAATTGTAAACGTTTACTGTCAGGCGAAACTTTTACCACAACACCAGTTCCATCTTCGGCAGGTTTTTGATAACCTGCATCTTCAACTGCAAAACCCGTTGGTGGTAATTCATAACCGGTAGGGGGATCTAATTTTACCTGTTCGCCTTTATCGTTGGTTAAAGTATCAGTTAATGGATTAAAATCTAAAGTACCTGCAATGGCCATAGCAGTAACAATTTCAGGACTGCCCACAAATGCAAAAGTGTTGGGGTTGCCATCGGCACGTTTTGCAAAGTTTCTGTTGAAAGAATGAACGATTGTATTTTTTTCTGCCTTCTCTGCACCCACTCTTGCCCACATACCTATACATGGCCCGCAGGCGTTGGCAAAAACCGTAGCGCCAATTTTATCAAACACACCTAAAAATCCATCTCTCTCAATAGTGTAACGAACCTGTTCGCTACCCGGAGTGATCGTAAATTCTGAATGTAATTTTAAACCTTTATCACTTACCTGCTGAGCTAAACTTACGGCACGGCTGATATCTTCGTAAGAAGAATTGGTACAGCTGCCAATTAAGCCTACTTCAATTTTTGTGGGCCATCCATTGGCTGCAGCGGCAGCTTTCATTTGAGAAATAGGCGTAGCCAGGTCTGGAGTGAATGGGCCATTCAAATGTGGCTCCAATGTATTTAAATCAATTTCAATTACCTGGTCAAAATATTTTTCAGGATTAGCATATACTTCTGCGTCACCGGTTAAGTGTTCAGCAACAACATCGGCAGCAGCAGCAATGTCGCCTCTGCCGGTGGCTTTTAAGTAACGGCTCATACTTTCATCATAACCAAAAGTAGAAGTGGTGGCACCAATTTCGGCACCCATATTACAAATAGTGCCTTTACCGGTACAGCTCATGCTGATAGCGCCTTCACCAAAATATTCTACCACAGCACCGGTTCCACCTTTTACAGTTAAGATACCCGCCACTTTTAATATAACATCTTTTGGTGCTGTCCAGCCATTTAATTTACCGGTGAGTTTTACACCAATCAGTTTCGGCATTTTTAATTCCCATGGTAAGCCTGCCATCACATCGGAGGCATCTGCACCACCAACACCAATGGCAATCATGCCCAAACCACCGGCATTTACAGTGTGGCTGTCTGTTCCAATCATCATACCACCGGGAAATGCATAGTTTTCCAATACCACCTGGTGAATGATACCTGCACCGGGTTTCCAAAAACCAATACCATATTTATTACTAACAGAAGCCAGGAAGTCATATACTTCACTACTTTCATGCACGGCTCTGTCCAGATCTGTTTTACTGTTTACTTTTGCTTCAATCAGGTGATCGCAATGTACTGTTGACGGAACTGCTACTTTCGTTCTGCCACTCTGCATAAACTGCAATAAAGCCATTTGTGCTGTTGCATCCTGCATTGCTACACGGTCCGGCGCAAAGTCCACATAAGCTGCACCTCTTTCATAAGCCTTACTGGCATTGCCTTCAGTAAGATGAGCATACAATATTTTTTCTGTAAGCGTTAATGGTTTGCCCGTTGCTTTCCGGGCTGCTTCAATACGTGTTGCAAAGTTTGCATACACCTGTTTAATCATTTCAATGTCGAAAGCCATAGTCTGAATTTGAAGGCCTGCCAGCCGGCCGGCGGGTTAAAAATAATTCAATTTGAAAATTAAAAGCCGTTTCAGTGAAATGTGAGGATTTCTTATTTGCACTTTATCAAATTTTCACATTATCAAATTGAAGTTTGGCAAATTTACTGAAACTCAACCACTATTTAAAGTGCTTGTTTATAGAAAAAAATGTTCTTATATTTAATGTATGAACCGTTTGAGATATTTTATTGAGTGGCATGTGTTTGGGGTATGTACTGCCATTGGAGAAAAAATGGGCATAGCCACATCCACCATCCGTAAATATTTTATCTATATATCCTTTCTTACAATGGGCTCTCCAGTAATAGTTTATTTTTTTGTTGCATTCTGGATGAATATAAAGCGGTACATTTTTAATGCAAAGCGTAATCCACTCCGGTATCTTTAAAAAAAATCAGCCCTATTATTAAATAATCTAATTACAAACCTGTAATATGATTACATTTGAAATCAATCATTCTGATAGTAAAGTGTTATTGCAGCATATGGCTGCTGAACTTAATATTTCTTATAATGGAGAAGATTTTATTATTATAACACCGCCGATAGGGAATGGCATTATCAAAGTACTGACTATTGCCAAAGAACTACAGGTAATAATGGCAGAGGTAACATTTACACAACACTTATTTGCAAAAAGAACTTGTTCAGATAAACGTTATTATATCTTGCATTTTGATGATGTTTTTATAAATGATACTGCCACATTTAGTGTAAATGGTGAAACCCTTAAAAAAACAAAAACCCGCCATTCGGTGGCAAGGCTTACCAGCAATGCTTTTTCAAATACAGAAGAAATATCTGCAGATACTCTCATTAAAACCATAAAAATCCTTTTTAGTGAAGAATGGCTGAAAAAATACCTGGGCTTTGCAGATGATGTAGATGTGTTGCAAAAATATCTAACACTTAAAACAGAGAGTTTTGATATTGAACAATTGGATGCAGAGTATCTTAAACTGATGGATGAATTGTGGACGGCAAAAAAAGACGATCCTTTACAAAATATATTTTTACAGAACAGGGTTACATTGCTTGTAGAACGTTTTTTTACAAGGTTATATGGAAAGATGAACCTGTTGGAAGGGAAATTTGACCTTTCGAGTGAAGTTATAAAAAGGTTGATAACCGTAGAACAATTGCTGGTTAGTGATTTTAGAAGACTTCCGCCAACCATCGATGAATTTTCCCGGCTGGTTTCGATGAGCAGTACAAAACTTAAAAAAAGTTTTAAAAGTATGTATGGAGACAGTATTTATTCCTATTATCAGAAACAGCGCCTCCAAAAAGCCAATGAATTATTACTGGACGGTAAGTATAATGTAAAACAGGTGGCAGAAGCTATTGGCTATAACAATGTATCAAACTTTACTTTAGCTTATAAAAAGCAATATAAAAAAGTGCCAGTTAATATTTTGTCTGCACAATAAAAACAGGGCTATATTGTTTATAAACCTTTACAGTGTTTAAGTTTTCTTATAAATATTGCAATCACATTGATTATCTGCATGACCTTGCTAAAGCTGCAGGTGTACCTGTTATTGATAATACTATAATACTGCCCCTGGCTTTGGGAACCGGCTACATTAAAGCAGTTGAGTTAGCAAATGGGCTTCAGGTTTTAATTAATGAATGCACTACTTATGAGGATGTAAGTTTTCACCGCCAGCCGGCCATTGATGAATCTTATACCCTGCGTTTTGATGAAATAAAAAACCTTAAAAAACTCACCCTGCAAATTGATGGAAATAAACTGAAAGATGAGAACCTGACTTTTTCCGGAGCTTTTTTAACAAATTCGCTTTCTGATTTTTCTTATACAGCCACTGCCGGTACAGAAGACCGTTGCATAAATATTTTTTTTACTGCAGCATGGCTGGAAAATATTGTGGGCATAAAAAGTACTGATGACGTTTTTCAAAAATACCTTTCTTTAAAAACTGCGGTACTCAATTTTGAAGTGTTGAATTTTGAATACCGGGAGTTAATGGAAGACATTTTTGAAATTAAAGAAGATCAGCCCATGCGAAAAGTAACCATACAAAACCGGGTAATGCTTTTGTTGGAAAAATTTTTCCGGAGTTTGTATAACAGGATGGGGGCCCAAAATAAGAATGTAACTATTAATGATACCGCAATAAAAAGAATGATGCAGGTAGAATCTATTTTAGTTAGTAACCTTTCTGTACCTCCGCCAACAGTACCATTACTTGCCCGTACTGCCATGATGAGTGAAACAAAGCTGAAAAATCTTTTTAAGACGGTGTATGGACTTGGCCTTTACGAGTATTATCAAAAAAACCGTATGTTAAAAGCCAGGCAATTGCTGCGTACAAAAAAATATTCGGTTAAGGAAACAGGTATGGCACTTGGGTTTAAAAATTTAAGCAATTTTACCATAGCGTATAAAAAAGAGTTTAATGTGCTGCCAAGCCAGATGTAAAAGCTAACCCCCGATTTTATGCCTTTTACAGTCAGTGATGTGTCTGATTTACATATATCAAATCGGGTTCTTGGTATAATTTTGGTGCATAATAGTTAGTTCCGCTTTAAAATCTTGCTAAAAAATTTGTAAAGGTTACAAATTTTTTTGTTTTGGCTTATCCTACATTAATAATGGCTCTGAATTTTTCAGGGCTTTTTTTATACTACAGCCTGCCGCAGGCGAACCAGTTTTTCAAGTAAAGGCTCCAGCAGATCAAGTTTAAGCATATTAGCTCCGTCGCTTTTAGCTAAAGCCGGATTAGGGTGTGTTTCAATAAATAATCCATCGGCACCAGTTGCTATAGCAGCTTTGGCAATGGTTTCAATCAGTTGGGGATTGCCACCGGTGATGCCACTGGTTTGATTGGGTTGTTGTAAGGAATGTGTGCAATCCATTACCACGGGTACCCCGTGTTCTTTCATCAAGGGAATATTTCTGTAATCAACCACCAGGTCCTGGTAGCCGAATGTATTGCCTCTTTCCGTTAAAATTATTTTTTCATTACCGGCATTCTTAATTTTTTCAGCAGCAAATTTCATAGAAGGGCCGCTGAGAAACTGGCCTTTCTTTACATTTACTATTTTGCCAGTTGCTGCGGCAGCTTCTAATAGATCTGTTTGGCGGCAGAGGAAGGCGGGGATTTGTAAAATGTCAATATATTTAGCTGCTATGGCCGCTTCTTCATGTGCATGAATATCGGATGTGGTAGGTAAGCCATATTTTTCTCCCACTTTTTTTACCAACGCCAAAGCTGATTCATCGCCAATACCTGTAAAAGAAGCTGCACTTGTCCGGTTGGCTTTACGGTAAGAAGCTTTAAAAACGTAGGGGATGCCTAAATTTTTACAAATGCCTGAAACCTTATCTGCAATTTCCATTATTATTTCTTCGCTTTCCACCACGCAGGGGCCGGCAATGAGGAAGAAGTTATTTTTGTCGTATTGCTGCCGGGCAAACAGCCCGGTTAAAAAATTTTCCATGCTGCAAAAATACTAATAGCCAATGGCTTTAAGAAACTCATCTTTTTTTCTTCTGGACACATCTACATAAACACCATTTTTTAATTCTATCTGCCCGCCATCACCTTTAATATAGCGTTTTATAAAATTAAGGTTGATAAGATAGGAGTGATGAACACGAAAAAAAATATCTTCCGGCAATAGTTCTTCAAATTCCTTTAAAGTTTTTGAAGCGGTTATTTTTATTTTATCTGTCAGGAAGATATTGGTGTAATTACTGTTGGCTTCCAGATAAATGATGTCGTTAATATCATAAAAAAATAAACCATCTAAAGTGGGTATGGCCAGTTTAAACAATTGTTTTTTGGGATGCTGCATGTTTTGCCTAAGTAATTCTACCTGTTTTTTCGTTTGATTATTTTCACGGGAATCTGCTTTTGATACTGCTGTTCTTAATTCTTCTATATCGATAGGTTTTAGTAAGTAATCAAAAGCGGCATACTTAATTGCTTTAATGGCATACTGGTCATAAGCAGTGGTAAAAATGATATGAAAGTTTTTATCAGTTAGTTCGTTAAGCATTTCAAAGCCGTTCATACGGGGCATTTCAATGTCTAAAAAAATCAATTGTGGTTTATGGTGCTGTATCAGCATTAATGCTTCCTGGCCGTTAGTGGCTTCTGCAAGTATTTGTACCTGCTGGCAGTAGGCTGCAAGTTTTTCCCTTAAGGCCAGCCTTCCTTTTGCTTCATCATCAATTATTACAGCGCTTATCATTTTAAAAAATATTTAAATTAACCGTTACTTCGGTACCAACTGCAATTTCATTGTTGTATAAATCATTAATCTGTACAGACGGCATTTCTTCTTTGTTAAAAAGTTTTATTCTGTCATAACTAATCTGCATTCCATAATGCGATTCTTTGTTTTGCATAATTTTTCCTGCGGCTGCTCTTCCAATACCATTATCAGTAATAATGTATTGTATTTTATCATTCACTTTTTTTATTTCAAGGGAAAGAATCCCCTCGTTTCCTTCTTTATTTTTAAGCCCGTGTAAAATGGCATTTTCTACAAAAGGCTGAATAATAAGGGGCGGAACTTTATAATCACTATTTAATAATTCATTATCGATACTAAAAACGGGTTTAAATTTATTTTCATGCCGTAACTCTTCCAGTTCAATATAGAGTTTTAAAGTGTCTATATCTTTACTGAAGGGTACTGTATTTTGTTTGTTACTGTCTAATATATTTCTCAGCAGTTTAGCAAATTTATTTAGGTATACTGTTGCATAATATTTATCATTGCTTTGTATCAACGCATCAATACTGTTGATGCAGTTAAATATAAAATGCGGATTCATCTGGCTGCGGAGCGCCATCATTTCCGTTTCTGAAATTTTTTGTTTCAGATCTGCCCCATGACGGATAAGTTCTATTCTTCTTTTTACCAAAAAGTAAATGATACCTGCAGTTAACAATAAAACCAGGGCTTTAAACCACCATGTTCCCCAAAAGGGTGGGGTAATAATAATTTTAAAAATTGTTTCCCCACTTATCTTATTCCCATTATCGGCTTTCACTGAAAAAGTATATTCTCCCGGTTCAAGATTGGTATAGCTGGCAAATTTTTTTGTACCAACACTTACCCATTCTTTATCTACCCCATCCAGGCGGTGATAATAATTAGTTTGTTGCAGGTTGGAGAAATCAAGTAACGCAAATTCAATGGTTAAAAAATTTTGGTCATGAAAAAGCCGTACCGGTTTGCCGGTGTCCAGTAACGAATCGATTGAAAGGCTGTTATCAAAAACTTTAAACCCGGTTACTTCCACTTTTGGGCTCGTTTTTTCCGGGTAAAAATTATTTTTTGTATAAAAGCAAATGATTTCAGAAGTGGTGGCAGTTATCCATTTTCCATCCTGCAACTGATAAAACAATACTGATTTAAATTCAGTATTAATGGTGCCCGGTTCAGTATTAAGGTGGATAAATTTTTTATCAGCCGGTTTATATTTATATAGGTCATAATCGGTAGTAAACCATATATAGCCTTCGGCATCTTTTTTTATTGCATGTATAGTATTGGAAGGCAACCCGTTTTTTGTGGAAAGCTGAGTAAAGGTTTTATTACCGGGATTAAAAATATTAAGGCCTCCGTATATGGTGCCAATAAGTAATGTACTGTCATCATACTCTTCAATGCCGCTACAGAAATTTGTAGAAATGGAACTTAAGTTATTTTTATCCTGTACATACACTGCTGAAAACATTCTCTTCTCTGTATCAAATTGTTTAAACCCTGTCTCGGTACTTACCCAGCATCGGTCTTTACTGTCAAAAAAAATATTAAAAACCGGTGAATAGGCTTGTGCAATTCCTTTTAAGCTATCGTTGTAAGCATAAAATTTATTTTCCTGTTTACTCCATTCCGCAATTTTCCCATTATTCAATCCCATCCAGATATTTCCTTTCTTATCTTTTGTTATATCCCAGATAGTATTGTTTTTTACTTCTGGCGGATGAATTGTTTTTATGGAACCGGTTATTGGGTTATAAATATGGATAAAGCCATGCTGGCAACCTATCCAGATATTGCCATCATCATTTTGTACCAGGCTCCATACCAGGTTATATTCATAGGGGCCCGGAAAAGAAATGGTCTTTTTAAAATTCCATTTGTTATCATAAACAGTAATGCCTCCGCCCCAGGTGCAGGTTATAATATCCCCGTTACCTGCCTGTATAAAATTCAATATTTCATTGTTAGGAATAGAAGAAGTATTATTTTCCTCATGATGTATGGATTGAAAATGCTGGCGGTAAGGATTAAAAATATTAATGCCTTTATCTGTACCCAGCCAGATATTTTCTTCTTCGTCCTGGAAGATGCAGTTGATGCTGTAGTTGTAATGTAAGCCCTGTCCGCTTTTCTCCTCATTGAGGATTTTTGTAAAATTATCCTTATCCCTGTTGTATTGCAACAACCCTGCATTATCTGTTGCTATCCAGATGGTATGGTGGTTGTCTTCAAAAAAACATCTCACCTTTGCAGTGCCTTCTGAGTAAGAGTTGTGCCCGGTATTGGCCGCTAAAGAATAGGCTGATAGTTTTTTTGTGATGCTGTTATATTTGTAAAAAGAATCAACTATGGTACTTGTCCAGATATTATTTTCACTATCTTTCATAACTCCATTCAGCCTTTTTTTATCCACTACCTTCAGCACTTCATTATTTATTGGATTGTCGTCATGTGAATAAACTTTCGCAGTTGCTTTATCAAACAAAGAAAGCCCATAAGGGCCAACAAACCATGTATTTCCATTTTGATTATCCGTAAAAAATATATGGCTTTTGCCGGGAGTAAGAAAAGGTGCTGAGAAGTTAAACCCGGTGAATTTTTTTGCACCAATAAAATGATAAAAAATACCAAAATCTCCGGCTAGCCACGGGTTACCGGCAGCATCTGTGTAAGATTCAAATTTAAAATTGTTATCCTTCAATATTTTTTCTTCATTATACAAAGTGAATTTATTTTTTTGCAGATCAAATTGCTGAATCTCCAGGTTTGTGATCCATAAATAATTTTTCTTTTTATCAGCAAACAAATCAGCATCTCTTGTATCTGTCAGCCAGTTGGGATTATTTAAATCATAAGGATAGTTTACAAAACGGCTGCCATCATAGCGCTGCAGTCCATTGGGGGTCAGTATCCAGATATACCCCTTTCCGTCCTGCACTATAGCTATTATCCTTGCATGTAATAATCCATCCGATTGGTTGATATGCCGGAAAGTATAAACAGGTTTTTGCTGTGCAAAAATTTTGCTGTTGCCAAAAAAGAGAACACAATAAAATAATAAAATAACCCTGTAACGCATATAGTAAAGCTATTCAAATTTATTTTGACATCGCAACAATGCTGTGCCGCTGTTATCATGTTTAATTATATTGTATCCTTTTGTCAATCTACTTTATCCGGTTAATTTTTATACCGGCACATTAATTGTCTTTTTTTACTGAAAGCGTAAAATTTAAATTGGTTTCCCGTATCGAAGTTTTATCACCTATATGCCGGTTGCCCTTTCCCTTAAAACTTTCGTTGCCTTTTGAATCTTTTTCCACATCAAATTCTTTAAAGGAAATAAAAATGCCGTTGATGGTTGTTTTGGCTTTGTGTATAGGAAAGTCCATTTTTTTTGGATACGGAATCAAATCCTGGCCCACCATAAGAAATACAAACTGGTTGGCTACCAGGTTGGAAAAATCAATGATGGCGTCATTCACAAATATTTTTATTTTTTTTGCATCCACATCATACTCCGCATCAACGGGAATATTAAAATAAGCAGGTGTAGCCAACCCTCTTGCAATAGCGCCAAAACCTAAAATATCCCTTTCGCTGGTGGCAACAGATACTGACAATGGCGTAAATGTTTTAATGGGAACTACTACAATTTTTCCTTTGCTTACAGCATGAAAATCATTTTCTTTTGCTATATCCTGCCAGAAATCGAATTTTACTGCATTACCTTCCAGGTTGCCCTTCATTTTAATAATACCTCCGGTATTTTTATCTTTTGGATAACGCAAAAAAAGGATGGCTTTCATTTTTGCACCATAAGTCCACCAGTTTTCTCCGTCATTATTTCTAAACTCAATATTATAATCATGCGTAAAATTTCCTTTAAAAACACCACAGTAAGTTTTCAATAGCACATCCAGTGCAAATTGTGCCAGATCTGCGGCAATTCCAGCTTTTCCTAATTTTGACGAGAGTCCCTCTGCATCAACTTTTGATGCGGCATAAATCTTTATCGTTTCTTTTGCTGGAAAATCATAAGGCGCTTCAATAACACCCACTGCTTCATTCATGCCTCCTACTGCTGCAGGTAATGTTTTATCTGTAGTAATATTTAAAACAATGGTAAGTATGGAACGTGACCATAAATTAGTAACCGTTTGAAATGCGGCACAGGCTTCATTCAGTATTACAATGTATTCGCAGATGCTGTTATCCAGTGGCTCGTGTGCTGCAATTTCTTCCAGTGCTTTTATTTGCTGAGTTTGGTCGGCAAGGTTGTCATTAAGATTGGATAAATTTGCTGCAAGGCCACGAGGAAGCCGCTTGCCTGATTTCGCCAGGTCTGCTGTTTCTTTTCCCGCTTTATTCAGGTCTTTATATAATTTAAGCACATTATCAACTTTATCTTTTACATCGGCCACTTTTTTCTCCAGTTCCGCTTTGTTTTTGGAGCTGATGCCATCTGCTACTTTGGCTGCACTGCTCTTTAGCTTATCAAAGGCTTTGTTTACTTCTGCAATATTGTTATCGCACCAATTGCCCAAATCAGGTAATGTATAAACAATTAGTTTTGCAGATTGCTGTGCTTTTTTGTCACTGCTTTTTACAGTTACGGTATATTCTCCTGCTTTGTCAGCAGCGATCCAGGCAGTCCTGTATTTTCCATCATTAGCAAGTGGTATATTTTTTATATCATTGGCTGAGGGTCCATTAACCGTTATTTCTACCTGGTTAAGATTTTTGTATTTTACACTCTCGCCATTTATTGAAATGGTTCCACCGGTAAAAATAGTGTTGGCAGATAAGGTGAGGGTTATAAAACCATCAGTGGGTTTCATCTCTTTTTCAGTAGAGGCAGCAATCGTATTATTGTCTGCTTTATTTATATTTTTCGGTTGGTCGCTACCAGCATTGTTTTTGTCAATCTCCTCTGAGGAAGCCTTACTGGTGTTTGCTTTTTTTTTGCCCTTATTTTTTTTGGGCATTTCAAAAATGCTGTCCACACCTTTTCTGATTTCGTTATCAATTTTGTTTGATAAACGCCAGGCCGCATCATCTTTTATACGGTTACCTATTTTTTTTAAAATTTGCGCCCCGCCTTTAGTTACTAATAAAAAAGATAGTAGTAATACAAATGCCTGTTTCATAATTATTGTATTGATGTTACAGAATTATCCATTGAAGTAATTAATTTATTTAGATCGTTGTTGTTTTTTAAATGTTGATAATTTCATGGTTGAGACATTAATATTTTGAGGTTTGTTTCATTAACGGTATTGATGTAAACTCACCGGTTATTTTTATATTATCCGAACCTGTTTCTTTTTGGGAGGCTGTAAAATTTCCACTGCAGGTTTCGCCTGTAATCATAATTTTAAATGTTCCCTCATTAGGATTTGTCAGATACGGCAGTGCCCCTTTCCCTTCAGTGGATAATAGTATACTTGCCTGCCCCAGTCCAGGTTTGCCAATGGAATAATTGCCGGATGTTGTTTTTTCAAGCGTTACAATTAAATTAACCGTGTTGTCATCATTGCTGAGCTTTAGTACAAGGTCTTTTTCTCCTGTCTTATAAGTTGTTATACCTCCTTGCGGAAATATAGTTTTATATTCCACTACCAGTTTATCATCTTTAAAAATTTTTATGTAGGCTGATTCTTTTGCAGAAGCATTGGCAGGGCTTTCGTTTTGAGTGGAGTTACTATTTTTTGAAGCGGCTTCTTTTTCGGTAACCGCATTGTTGCATCCTAAAAAAATTACCAGTAGCAGAAAGGGAAATTTCTTTTTCATTTGTTGAAGTTTTTGATTGTTGAAAATTGGTTTTATAAAACAGGCGCCAGGTTTAAAAATTTAGTTCGATAAGGGAAAGCTATTTTTTTCGGCAAGAGAGATGCGGAAAAAACCGTCGGTGATTTCCATTTTTTTATCAGGAGCATCACTAGTAGTACCTGTCACGAAGAATTTGCCTTCCACCCAATCTCCATCCACTTTTGTAATCTCCATTTCCCCTTCATAGCCACCCCAGAGCGCTACATCCCCTTTAGTGAAAATATCTACGGCGTTGTTGTGGCTGATTTTGTTTTTATAACCCAATGTCATTTCCCTCCTGTCATATGGCAGGCTGATGCTTACACCATCGTTGTCGCCAACAATTCTTCCCGTTGCCTCAAGTGGCATGATAGAACTTGCGGACCAGTCTTTACCATCGAATTTTGCAGTCATGGTCCAGCCACCTGCTGTTGTTGCAATACCGTCCGGTTGCATTTGTTTGATTCCGCCTGCAAGTTCTTTTGCATCGCTTAATGTTTTGTTATCCGCACTGTTGCTGCAGGAAGACAGCATTGCTGCAGTAATTAAAATTGTAAGGAGCTGTTTCATGTTTTTTTGTTTAAAATAAATAGTGATAAAGATTTATAATCAGAGGGGCCGTTTAAAGTTTTGCTTCGAGTGCTGCTAATCTTTTTTCCAATAGGTCTATTTGCTTTTGTTGCTTTTCAATAGTGGCTTGCTGTTCCTGTACTGCTTTCACCAGGGGCACAACAAAGTCTGCATAACGCAAACCATATAATGCTTTATCAGTAGCGGGCTTGTCAATGCCACTAAAACTAAAACCTATATTACCGGCTGCTGTTTCAACTTCCTGTGCTATAAAACCGGTTTCACGGTGAGATGCAGCCCTTGTAAAACTTTGCTGCTTCCATTCCTTCATTGCAGCCGTTTCAGCGCTGTCATTTTTATTGGTGCTATAATAATTATCCAGTGAGGGGAGGTCAACGATATAGCTAACCGGCCTTAATAATTTTATAAATTCCAGCCCTTTAATATCTTCCTGTACCTGTTTTTTAAATCTGCCATCAGAAAAAGTTGTCCACCCAAACTGCCCGCCAATTGAATTGACTGTAGTACTTCCGATCCTTACTTTATTAGAGGCATCAACTTTGGCATTGAAGCCAATGGCTGTTGCATTCACCAGGTTTCCGGTAATTACATCCGCTGCAAAACCCACTGCAATATTGGCATCACCTGTTGTATTGGAATATAATGCGGTCCGGCCCACACCGATGTTGTTATTACCGGTTGAGTTAAGGTAAAGCGACTGGTATCCGTTGCCGGTATTAGCGGCACCGGTGGTATTGGTTAGTAATACATCGGCGCCCGTGCCGGTATTAAAAGCACCAGTCGTATTGAATAAACCTTTGTGTCCCAAAGCCGTATTATAATTGGAATTGGAACTTGAATAAAGACTGTTTACGCCAAAAGCGGTATTATAATTTCCTATGCTGTTAGAAAAAAGTGCCTGTACCCCAACGGCTGCATTTTCGCTACCGGCGGTGTTTTTATTTAATGCATCTCTGCCGAGTGCGGTATTATAAGCACCAGCCGTATTGCTGTAGAGTGAGTTTACACCCAAAGCGGTATTAAAGGGGCCTGTGCTGTTGGAAAAAAGTGCCTGCACACCTATCGCGGTATTTTCAATACCGGTAGTGTTGGAATAAAGTGTACTAAGCCCGAAAGCGCTGTTGTAGTTAGCGGTTGTGCTTGAAAAAAGAGCCCCGTGGCCATTTGCGGTGTTATAGTTTCCGGTAGTGTTGTTCAATAAAGAATTTACTCCGGTAGCAGTGTTATAAACACCGGTGCTATTAGCATTAAGTGCCTGTACACCTATCGCGGTATTCTCATAGCCGGTGGTATTGCCGTGAAGGGCAAAATATCCAAAACCACTATTATAACTTCCTGTTGTATTATTAAAACCAGCACTATGGCCATTAACAGTATTGTAAGCTCCGCTGGTATTACTCAATAAAGAATTTACGCCGGTTGCAGTGTTGTAAAAACCAGTGCTGTTAGCATTGAGTGCCTGTACACCTATCGCAGTATTTTCAATACCCGTTGTGTTGCTGTGCAACGCATAGTAACCAAAGCCACTATTATAACTACCCGAAGTGTTGAAATAGAGGGATTCATTCCCATTGGCGGTATTGTAGTTTCCAATAGTATTTGACGTAAGCGCATACACGCCGCTGGCAGTGTTATAAAAACCCGTGGTATTTGCATATAGGGCATCTACCCCGGTAGCAGTATTCCAGTAACCAGTGGTATTTTTAAATAATGCGTTGGCACCTAAGGCGGTACTGCTGTTTGCTGTTGTATTTGAATAAAGGGCGCTTTCTCCCAAAGCGGTATTATATGCCCCTGTTGAATTAAAGGGAAGTGTAGTGCTTCCCAACGCAACATTACTTATACCGGTTGTATTAAATTGTAAAGCACTATTGCCAACAGCAATATTATACAACCCTGTTGTATTAGACGATAGTGCAAGTTGCCCAACCGCGGTATTGTAATTCCCGGTAGTATTCAGCCATAAAGATTGCATTCCAACCGCAGTATTATAATTCCCCAAGGTGTTGTTGCGGAGCGCATTGGACCCAACAGCAGTATTTTGTACACCGGTGGAGTTGCTCATTAAAGTTTTATATCCTATTGCCAGGTTGTGATTGCCGGTGGTAACAGCCTCAAGTGTCCTGAATCCTATTGAAGAGTTGAAACTGGCAGAGTCAATGATGCCTGCTTTAATACTGTTTATTTTAAATACCAGCGGGGACACATCGGTTGTTCCGATGAAATTTACAGAAGGATTAGTAGCACTGTTGCCGGTAAGTTGCCAGGCATTGGCTGCGGCGCCTGCTGCACCATTGCAAATATATTTGGTTAGGGTAGCATTTATTTCTCCCGGATCAAGTATACCGTTGCCATTTGCATCTATACCATATTCATGTTTTACACCACCTGTAGCGCAATTGGCCCCTGCAATTTCTACAGTGGTCATGATTAGTGTATTGCTGCCCGGTAGTCCCTGTATTCCCTGTGGACCAGCGGGGCCTGTGTTGCCTTGTGGGCCTTGTGGTCCGGTTGCTCCTTGAGGACCTGGCGGTCCCTGCGAACCAGTTGCACCTGTTGCACCTTGTGGCCCGGCAGGACCCTGCGGCCCGGTTGCACCTTGTGGTCCTGCAACTCCTTGCAGACCTTGTGTTCCTATTGGCCCTTGTGGGCCGGTATTGCCCTGCGGCCCTGTTGCACCGGTTGGGCCCTGTGGCCCGGTAGCACCAGTGGGGAGACTAAAATTTAGTGTCTGCGAGGGCGTTGTTCCTGTTATAGTAGCTGTTGCAGCTGATCCCGGTACTCCCGTGGTTACAGCACCAATAGTTAAAATATTTGCGGGCCCTGTGGCTCCGATCTTCCCATTTACTGCATACAATGCATAAGGAACACTCAGCATTTCCGTATTGCCCAGTATCGTGAAATTATTTCCACCCAGTGGATCTGCTTCTACCTTAATAAATTTTTTACCTGTACTCCAGTTTATTGTGGCAAAGTTGCCTGTAGTACTGATTGCTGCCGGCCCACCAATGGCTACAGTAAATAATCCTAACTGGTTTGTGGAAACTTGCCTTATTTCGGAATATACATTGGTACCTGTAGCAGCCCCATCTAGTATGGTTATCCGAAGTCTTATATTGGCATTTGCGATACTTCCTCCCGATGCGCTTCTTGCAACAGCCTGGTAATTGAATTGATTGGGCACCTGTGCTTTACTTTCTAAAAATGAGGTAATAATCAGTAACAATGCGATTAGTTTTTTCACCTGTTTAAATATTTATGTGGTTATTGTAATTTTTGAATAGTGTATACACATTTTTTTGAGCTGGTGCTACCCGTTGCTGTGAAAAATAATTGCAGGTAAAACACACCGCTGGAAAATTTGCTGATATTATATTGCCTGGTAGTAAAGCTGCTGTAATCAAATTCATCCGTTTGCAGCAATTTGCCTGCAGCATCAAACAGAATTGTTTTTACTTTTCCTTTTTTTAGTATACTGAGTTGTAAAGAAAATATACCGGGGTTGGGATTAGGATAGATCTTAATTTCTGTATGGCTGAAGCATTCGTAATTGCTGTCGGCAATAAAAGTAAGCGGTTGGGTTATGCCCTGCGTTATCAGCAAACCATTGCTTTGCCAACTCTGTACAAGGGGCATTTCACCAATTGTGTAGCCGATCACAAATTTACCGGCTATGCCTTCTGATGAAGTGGTGCAGGGGGTTTGTACACCCGGTATGTTTTGGCAAATTATTTTTTGCCAACTGACACAGAAAATCATTATGCACAGCATGTTTTTTTTCATGGAAAATCATTAAAGGTTTTAGATAAGGTTAATAATACAAAGACAATTAATTTACCACACAAACGGTAGTTATATTGAGCCATTCCCATAATCCACTTAGCCCGCTGTAGAAATATTTTTTCACAACAGAGATATTACTATCAATTTTTAATGATTTTTATTGTTTCAAAAAACTTGTTGCCGGGTAAAATGAAATAATTGCCTGCAGCAACTTGCTGCAGATCCCAGCTTAACAGGTTGTTTCCCTTTGTTACGCTAAAAGATTTTGATGCGATAACCTTTCCCTCTGTACTGTACAGGAAAAACACGATGGTTTCATTTTTCAAAGCACGTACCTGGAGGTTTACAATATCAATAACAGGATTTGGGAAGGCAGTTATTTTTGTTATCGTAAATACAATATTTATTTTGATCACCGGCGAATACGTAAATCGTCCATCTCTGTCAATCATTTTAAGCCGGTAGTAATTATTTCCCTCAACAGGTATTGTATGAATGTAGCCGTAATCCAGATTCTGTGCGCTGCTGCCGGCAGCAGTTAATGTTGTAATCCTGATAAAATGCTGTCCGTCATCACTCCATTCAACATCAAATGCTTTCGTATTTAATTCTCCTGCGGTCATCCATCTAAGCTTTACTTCCTGGGTATTGATTAAATTCCCCGTAAAATTGATCAGTGTTAATGGCACTACACCTGTTATGGTTTGTGTTCCTGCAATATCGGTTTGATTGTTGGTAATGGTGGGTGAAGTGGAATAGGTAAAAGTTACGGGGTTTGCAGCGCCATTTAATTTAACGGTATTGCCACTGGTTGCAGCCGCATCGGTA